>JBKCNS010000015.1:0-34700 GCA_046297095.1 Kapaibacterium sp. (SeqCode)
GTTAACCCGCTCTGTTACTCGCTTGCAGACTCATCCGTCTCGGCGAGTTCTTCTGTTTCTTTGGGCTTCACTTCGGTAAACACAAGCTTGCCAAGCTTCTTATCAAACTTGATTTTGATCTTCATGCCTTCCTTGAATGAACCACGAAGCATCTCTTCTGCAAGTTCGTCTTCCACATACCGCTGAATTGCGCGGCGCAGAGGACGGGCACCATACTTCTCGTCGTACCCTTTCTCGGCAAGAAAATCCTTGGCTGTTTTTGTGAGTTCAATCACAATGCCATTTGCCTCAAGGCGCTTGATCAGCTTCGCCAACTGCAAATCGATGATCTTGTAGATATCGTCTTTGGAAAGATGGCGGAAGATGATGGTGTCGTCGATACGATTGAGGAACTCGGGATTGAACATACGCTTCAGCGACTCCTCTACCGTACTCTTCATTGCTTCGTATTTATCATCGCTTGTGTTGTGCGACGAGAAACCAATGCGGCCTCCCGCTTTCACATCACGCACACCCACATTGGATGTCATGATGATAATACAGTTCTTGAAATCGACGCGCCGACCAAGACCGTCGGTAAGTATACCGTCGTCGAACACCTGCAGCAGAATGTTGAACACATCGGGATGTGCTTTCTCGATTTCGTCGAGCAAGACAATGCTATAGGGCTTGCGTCGAACCTTTTCGGTAAGCTGGCCGCCTTCTTCATATCCTACATAGCCCGGAGGTGCGCCCACCAATCGCGACACACTGAACTTCTCCATGTACTCACTCATGTCTACACGAATGAGTGCGTCTTCGCTATTGAACATGAATCGCGCCAGCGCTTTTACAAGCTCTGTTTTACCCACACCGGTGGGGCCAAGAAACATGAACGATCCGATGGGCCGTGAGGGATCCTTGAGGCCGGCGCGCGAGCGGCGAATTGCCTTGGCAAGTTGTGCCACCGCTTCGTCCTGACCTACCACCACGCCTTTAAGTTCATCGGCCATCTTCAGAAGCTTGGCTGTCTCCGACTCCGCAATGCGATTCACCGGAATGCCGGTCATGCTTGCCACTACGTCGGCTACATTTTCTTCGTCTACGGTAAACACCATCTCCGCGGATTTTGTTTCCCAATCAGTCTTGGCTGTCTCCAGCTCGGCCTGCAGTTTCTTCTCCATGTCTCGCAAGCGAGCGGCTTCCTCGAAGTTCTGCGTCTTGACCACATTATTTTTTTGGCCACGAACATCTTCGATCTTTGCCTCCAACTCCAGCACCTCTTTAGGCACGCTGATATTGGATAAGTGAACGCGTGCACCTGCTTCGTCCAGAACATCGATTGCTTTGTCCGGAAGGAAACGATCGGTGATGTAGCGGTCGGCAAGCTTCACACATTGTACAATAGCTTCGTCGGTGTAGCGCACGTTGTGATGCTCCTCGTAGCGCTCCTTGATGTTGCGCAGTATCTGCATTGCTTCGTCAACGCTGGGCGGCTCCACCATGATTTTCTGGAAGCGTCTGTCCAGCGCGCCATCTTTCTCGATATACTGGCGATACTCATCGAGTGTGGTAGCACCGATACATTGAATATCTCCGCGAGACAACGCCGGCTTGAACATGTTCGATGCATCCAGCGAACCGGAAGCTCCGCCTGCACCCACGATAGTGTGAATCTCGTCGATGAAGAGTATCACATCTTTTGCTTTCTCCAGCTCGTTCATCACGGCTTTCATGCGCTCTTCAAACTGACCGCGATACTTTGTGCCGGCCACAAGCGCTGCCAGGTCCAGCGTGACGATGCGCTTGTCGAACAGCACGCGCGACACCTTCTTCTCGATGATGCGCAGAGCCAGTCCTTCCACAACCGCTGTTTTACCCACACCGGGTTCGCCGATGAGCACGGGATTGTTCTTCTTGCGGCGAGACAACACTTGTGCAACGCGTTCAATTTCTTTTTCGCGGCCGATCACGGGATCGAGCTTTCCTTCCACAGCGAGTTTGGTTAAGTCTCTGCCGAAGTTATCGAGCACGGGTGTTTTCATGCGCTCGGCGCCTTCCTTCTTGGAACGGCCGGTGCCACCGGATTGCGGTTGCGCTTTCTCGCGCTGCGAAGGCTGCGTGGGGCGGCCGGTAATAATATTATCCAGCTCCTTACGAACGCTATCGTAGCTGATGTTGAATTGCGAAAGTATCTGCGCGGCAATGTTGTCTTCGTCGCGCAGCAGCGAGAGCAGTAAGTGCTCTGTACCGATGATGTCGGATTTATACAGCTTGGCTTCAAGGTAGGTGATCTTCAGCACCTTCTCAGCCTGCTTTGTTAGAGGAATGTTGCCGATGGTCAAGGTACCGCTGGAAGAGCGTACCGTGTCCTCGATGGACTTCTTCAACTTGAAGAGGTCCACATCCAGATTTCGGAGAATCTTCACGGCAATGCCTTCGCCTTCGCGAATAATACCCAGGAGCAAATGTTCCGTGCCGATGTAATCGTGCCCAAGGCGCAACGCCTCTTCTCTGCTTAAACGGATCACGTCCTGAACGCGATTGGAAAAATTATCCATGGTTATAGTACCTTTCTGAGTGCAAAAACCGGTGTATCCGGTTCCTGCGTGGTGATTGTGCCGCCTGCGTCCTTACTGAGGAAGCCCGGCGGGCGGTGACTTTCGTTAGCAGCGACGCATGTACCACGTTCCTTATTGTTCAATACGCAACATGGTGCAACATGTATCGTGCGTGCTCATATGTGCTTGCCAAAGCGTGCTTAGACCAATGTTTTCGGAGTAGCCTACGCCCCGAAAGTATCGACGTTTCGGGGCGTTCACTAAACCTGTTTCTGTATCTGTTTCGTTAATTCTTTATGGATCGGGCCTCGATTATCTCAATAACCTCTACAATAGTGCCAACGGTACACGAGGTAGTTACGCCCGGCTTGGGCACCACGCGTATAGTGGCCTGCATGTCGTCTTCCTTTAGTTGATTCATCAGTTCATCGCTACCGATGATTTGATAATACTTCAATGTGCGTAGGTCGGTACCGCTTTCCATCACCCAGCACGCATCTGTTTTAAGTGCCTTCGAGCCGCTCACCGGATTCATTTTCCCGCTTACCACAAAGGCATCGGGGGGAATAACTTTGGTGGCAGCGCAGGACGACCACGCGGCACCTAGCAGTACCAACGCGCAGAGCACCACGGCACTGACCATTCCAGATCTGTATGCAGTACGAGCTGTGCTGCTGATAGTCTTTGCTGTTGAAAGATTGCTTGTTGAAAGATTGCTCATGAGTTTTTGTTTTTATACAGCTGTCGTAGCATGCGAAACGATGACGTGTGTGCATCCATTTGCAAACAACGCTATCTCACTTTGAACGTCGCCATGGTAACAATTGCCAACATGATTCCAATGATATAAAACCGCGTCACGATTTTTGATTCATGCCAGCCGCTTTTCTCGAAGTGATGGTGCAACGGCGCGATCTTGAAAATGCGTCTGCCCTCTCCGTATTTCTTCTTCGTGTATTTGAAAAACGTCACCTGAATGATCACCGAAAGTGTTTCTGCAAAGAAAATTCCGCCAACAATAGGCAGCAAGAATTCCTTTTTGATAAGAATGCACAATCCGCCAATGGCGCCGCCAAGTGCCAACGAGCCTGTATCGCCCATAAACACTTGCGCGGGAAAGGAATTGAACCATAGAAATCCCATGGCCGCTCCCACCAGCGCTGCGCAGAACACGGTGAGTTCGTCGGCACCGCGCAGGTGCATGATGTTCAGGTAATTGGCGAACACCGCGTTGCCGCTGAAGTACGAGATCAACGCAATGGTCAGTGCCGCAATACCCACGGTACCGATGGCCAAGCCATCCAGTCCGTCCGTAAGGTTCACTGCATTGGACGTAGCAGTGAGAACAAAGATGACCACGGGAATGTAGAGCACTCCCCAGTCCACATTAATGTGCTTGGCAAAGGGAACGGTGGTAAGCGTTCGCAAGGAGCTCATGCTTTCGCCGAATGCATCGGGAAAGAAATATACCGTACAGCCCAGTATACATCCGATAGCCACCTGGCCTACAATCTTGTAGCGGCCAATCAAACCTTTAGGATACTTCTTTACAACCTTCAGATAATCGTCCAGGAAACCCACGGCGCCCATCCATGCCGTTACGAGCACGATAAGCAACACATAAGCGTTGCTCATGTTGGCCCAGAGAATTGTGGGTACCAGCAAAGCGGTAAGCACAATCAAACCGCCCATTGTGGGAGTGCCGGCTTTAAGATTGTGATTTCCCACGCCTGCCAGTTCGCGCTTTTCCTGCTCGCCCATTTGCTTGCGGCGCAGCACACGAATAATGTACGGCCCAACAATAAACGAGATCAACAAAGCGGTAATAGCGGCTGCAGCCGAACGTAAGGTGACATAACGGAACACCCCCATTCCAGGCGGCTGAAAATTATTTTCAAGCCACAAAGCGAGATAGTAGAGCATACTGCTCCCCTGATATTGAACGATGCTGATGCGGTGGATTGGGAACCCGATGCTGCTCAGGCCGCTACACTGAAGAACCGCGTCATGAAGGGATCATGAAGCGGTTCTGCAATCCCATAAAGTAGCCGGTGCTAAAATAGGGAGCGGGTGATAATTGCAAGAGGGAGAATTGAGACTGAATGCGGTTCGCAGCGAAAATATTTTTTTCCTGAGCGCGTGTATGCAAGCCGTGCCGCCGCAAGGTATGTTGCGCAAAAGCAAGGCATGCAATCAAAGATTGAAGTCAACACTCCACACCAACTTTTACTACGCACATGGAACGCAGAGAATTTGTCAAGGGATCGGCTATTATCGGAGCTCATGTAGTACTGCCACAATTGGCGCAGGCAGAGGCCGGCTTGAGTGCTCATCGAAACGCACGAAAGGTGTACAGGGTGCTGCAGGCCGATCGCAGTATGGTGGGTACTCTGCCCGTGCTCCGCGCCTTTGCGGGCGATCACAACGATTACGTTTCCCCATTTGTATTCTTCGACGAGTTCGGTCCTGTGCGCGTCAATCCCCATGAAGAACCGTTGCGTGTTGATGCTCACCCCCATGCCGGCATTATCCCAACCACGTACTTTCTGGAAGGAAGCGGGCATCACCGCGACAGCTTGAATTACGACTTCCAGATTTCCAAAGGCGACTTCATGATGTTCACCTCCGGGCGCGGTGCCATTCACATGGAAGAAACCGGTTCAATGTTGAGCGCCTCTGGTGGTATTTATCACGGCTTTCAGATATGGCTCAATATGCCCGCGCAGTACAAGTTTGTGGATCCCACTACCGAGCTTTTTCATCCGGATTCCATGGGGCATGCCACTACCGACACCTACGAGGCGAACGTGGTTCTTGGCGACGCTTTTGGCGTGAAGTCTAAGGTGAACACCTTGTTCCCGGTGTTCTACTACCACGTGCGCATGAAGCCGGGCTGCCGTCTGGAAATACCCGTGGATCCCACGCACAATGCCTTCGTGTATGTGATACGCGGATCGGTGGAAACGGAAGGGCGTCGTGTAGTACAGGCCAATCAAGTAGCGTTGTTCGAGCGTGGCGACGATGTGGTGGAGCTGTTCTCTGCAGACAATGCAGAGATACTCATGCTGGGCGGAAGGCCGCACAACGAACCCGTGTTTGCCTATGGTCCCTTTGTGATGAACAACGAAGATCAAATTCGCCGTTGCTACATGGACTATCGCATGGGCAAGATGGGAGACCCCATGCGCGTGAACGGCTAATTACTCAAAAACTACGGCGCGAGTTACAAGCACGCCGTCTACATTGGCCCGCACAAACACCACACCGAATGAACCCTGAAGCACTTCGCGGCGCACACGTACAAAGGTGCCGTGATCGGTGGTAAACACATCGCTATTGAGTTCGCCGGATTCGCAGAGTTCACAGAGCTCGGTAATTCTCATCCCACGAGCATCGATCAACTCCACACTGTTCACATGGCTTGCAGTGGCAGAGACCTCTACTACGGCCTCGTCCCTTGCAGGCAGAGGCCGCACCGGCGCTAGGGTTGCGGGCAACATGCTTTCTTTAGCTTGCATAGGGCCGCATAGCGTAACCACAGACGTATCGGCAGTGGAATCGCCCAGCCATGCGGTGATAACAAAACGCGTCGGCATTGGCGTGCGAGCTTTCAGCGTGAATCGCAGTGGCCGTGCTGCAAATGCCGGCACCAACGAATCCACAATCTCGGTCTCTATAAAGCCCTCGGGAGAAATCTCAACGCGAGTAAGGCGGCGAGCCTCCGAGCTTCGATTGATAGCATGGGCAATAAACACGCTCGTGGTTGCTGCATCGGACACTCGATGTGCGGCAGGCACAAGCGCAGTTAAACGACGTTGCACCGGCACGAAGTCCAGGCGCTCCACGAATTGCGGTACGTCGATAAAGGGATTGCGCTTGCCTTGATAGGCGGCAATGGTATCACCGCGTTTTTTCTCTTGGGCATCGGGAGGGTCTGCCACGTTCCACGCTCGCAAGTCGGTGTCCATGGCGTACGGAGTTTGGTAATAGTTGAACAGGTTTCCGTAGCGAACTACATAGTAAAATATTCCTCGGGCAATATTTCCCTTTGAAGCGTCCCGTGGCTCGAACACCGTGTCGCCTTTAGCCGTGAAACCCAGTCGCGATCCGCCCGTGGCGTCTTTCCACACTTTGGCAACGACACCAAAGGGATAATTCGCCCGCATGCTGTTCGCATTGGGATTGGTGGGATACAGGTGATAGATATCGCTCTTATTGGGCTCGGACGACGATCCTAAACTCTGTGGCCACGAATGCTCGGTGTTGAATTCGCCATTGGGCGGGATGCCGGCGGTTTTTAGCTTCTTGCCCGTGTAGATACACTCCACGGAGTCGTTCACGTTGTCTGCTTTGCCAAACATTACTTCGCGGCCCGCTTTGTAGCCAAGCGAGGTATGATTAATCACTCGCGAGCGCAGAGTATCGAATAGCTTCGTGCCCTCTAGTGCGTCGGTGTAGCCGTATCCTATTCCCGCAGCGCTGGCGCTACCCTGCAAGTACTGCGGAAGAATGGTGGTAGAGCAATCTGTGTGTGCGTATACCAGAGCTACGGCAAACAACGGCACATTATGCCGTACGCGCAGTACACACCGAATGTCCAGGGAGTCCGCCGGAGACACAGACACCGGCAGAGCCGTGGCAGTGGAACACACCAAACTTCGATAATACCTGGTATCAACAAGCACCACGGAATCCACCTGCATCGTGGCCGCTCCCGCATTGCGAACGCGAAGCGAAATCTCCGCGTCATCGCCAACTCGGAGCGCGCCTATATCCACAATACTGTCCGCAGCCAAGCTTGGGAGCGCCCTGCAGGCAGATGAGGCATGTGCATACTGCGGCAGTATTACCATGCTCAGTAAGCAAACAAGAGTCACAAAAAAGGTTCCGTGGAGGCCGGGGTTCATGCGAGTCATTAGTGATGCGGAAGGTAAATACGTTTGGTACACTTTTGCTACAAACATACGCGAGTCGGTGCCGCCACAGCCCCGGCGATGCAAGATTGAGAAACACGGTATGGAAACACGTTTGAGAAACACGGCCGGGGCACAATACCGGAGTGGGCGCCAATGGTTCATTCATAGTATTTTTGCACCCAAAAAAAAGGCTGAACATGAAACGTGTCGTTATCACAGGACTAGGTGCACTCACTCCCATCGGCAATACCGTATCCGAGTATTGGCAAGGGTTAAAAGCCGGTGTGAGCGGAGCCGCACCCATCACGCATTTTGATGCGGAGAAATTCCGTACCCGCTTTGCCTGCGAGGTTAAAGGTTTCGACGCTACGCAGTTCATGGACAGGCGGGAGATTGGCCGCACGGATTTGTTTTGTCAGTACGCCTTGGCATCAGCGCAGGAGTGCGTGGCTGATACAGGAATGAATCTGGACACGGTAGACAAAAACCGCATCGGCGTGATTTGGTCGTCGGGCATTGGCGGACTCATCACGCTCGAGGAGCAGATCAAGAACTTTATGGGTGGCGATGGCACGCCGCGATACAGCCCCTTTTTTATTCCCAAGATGATCAGCGATATGGGCGCAGGTCTTATTTCCATTCGGTATGGATTCCGCGGCCCTAACTTCTGTACTGTATCTGCATGCTCGTCGTCGTCACACGGCATTCTGGATGCCTTCAATTACATTCGCCTGGGCAAAGCAAATGCTATTCTTTGCGGCGGAAGTGAAGCAGTGGTTACGCATTCGGCAATTGGTGGATTTAATGCGATGAAAGCTCTGAGTGAGCGCAACGACGATCCCACCACGGCATCGCGTCCCTTCGACAAAAACCGCGATGGCTTTGTGCTTGGCGAAGGCGCGGGCGCATTGATGCTGGAAGAGCTTGAGCACGCACTGAATCGTGGTGCAAAGATCTACGGAGAAATGGTTGGCGGCGGCGCTACCGGCGATGCCTATCATATCACGGCAGGTCATCCCGAGGGACTGGGAGTAATTCTTGCTCTAGAAGAAACATTGCGCGAAGCGCAACTTGCTCCGTCGGATGTGGATTATATCAACCTGCATGCTACCTCCACTCCGGTGGGCGACCCCGCCGAAGCAGCAGCCATTGTTCACATGTTCGGCTCCTGCTTGGACACTCTTCATGTAAGCGGTACCAAATCCATGACGGGCCACTTGCTTGGGGCTGCCGGCGCCATCGAAGCAGTGGCTTCGGTTCTGGCTCTTACGAACAATACTGTGCCCCCCACAATCAACATTCAAGAGCGCGACGACACCGTAGATGCGCGGTTAAATGTTACAGCCAACGCTGCTGTAGAGAAGCCCATCAACGTGGTGTTAAGCAATACCTTCGGCTTCGGCGGTCACAATGCCGTACTCGCGTTTAAACGGTTCGAGGGATAAGGAATGTGGTACGTCGTTCACGTAGTTGATACGTGGGTTTGAACATGCAGTAACACGCTTGTTATTTTTTCGTGAACATCGGTAGGCGGTTGATTGAAGCCGTATATTCGCGCCTCAATTTTTGCTTCTCTTCACTTCGTTTTGATCCCCGGAATTGAACAGACCAGACCAACCTGACCCTGCGCCGGCGCTACAGTTTATCATTCATCGCGCCACGGAAGACCACTGCTCCTACGCTGAAGTTATTTGTAGTATCATCGAAGAATCTGCTCGCCAGAGAGGCACCGGTATTGCCAAGCGCGACCCGGAGTACATCAGAGCCAAGATGCGCGAAGGCAAAGCAGTGATTGCATTGTCCAACGATGGCCGCTTTGCGGGTTTCTGCTACATCGAAACATGGGAAGACCGCAAGTATGTTGCAAACTCAGGATTGATCGTCTCTCCGGAATTTAGAAAAATGCATCTGGCAAAGCGCATCAAGGAAGCTGCGTTCAATTTGTCCAGAGAGAAATACCCCGATGCCAAGATGTTCGGTATCACTACCAGTGCTGCCGTGCTGAAGATCAACAACGAGCTTGGCTACCGGCCTGCGCACTTCAGCGAACTCACCACCGACGACGCATTCTGGAAAGGATGCGAGGGCTGCAACAACGTGGATATTCTTAAGCGCACCAACCGCACCATGTGTTTGTGTACCGGCATGCTCTTCGATCCTGCCGAAGAACAGCGCGGCGGCTCGGCTCCGCCCAGCCATGTGCAGATCGTGATGCCGGATTCTGTAGCCACGCGTGCATCATCGACGCAGACAGACTCATCACAGGAGGCGAAGCCATGAATGACACAACGAAGAAAGTTTTGCTGGCGTTCAGCGGCGGCCTTGATACCTCGTATTGCGTAGTGTACCTTCGGCACGAGTTAGGCCTGGATGTTCACACTGCTATTGTGCAAACAGGCGGCTTCACCGACGAAGAGTTACAAAACATAGAGCAACGTGCACTGGCGCTGGGGGCTTCATCGCACACCACTATCGACGAAACATCAGCGCTGTACTCCGAGTGCCTGCGCTTTCTGGTGTTTGGCAATGTGCTCAAGAACAACACCTATCCGCTGTCCGTAAGTGCGGAGCGCGTGTTTCAGGCGCGAGCAATAGCGCGGCTTGCAAGCGAAGGCGGCTATCAGCACGTGGCGCATGGCAGCACGGGCGCGGGCAACGATCAAGTGCGCTTTGATGTGGTATTCCGAACTGCGCTGCCCGACACAGAGATTCTTACACCCATCCGCGATAACAAGCTTTCTCGCGAAGACGAGATTTCGTATTTGAAGTCCAAGGGTGTAGAGGGCGACTGGACTAAAGCTCAGTACTCCATCAACCAAGGTATATGGGGCACAACCATCGGCGGACGTGAAACCTTGAGCTCCTCACAGCCGTTGCCTTCGGAAGCCTACCCCTCACAGTGCACAAACACAGAGCCGCAAACATTGCATCTGCACTTTGAGCGCGGCGAGTTTGTGGGATTGAACGGCACGCGGTACGATCATCCCGTGGATGCTATTCGCGAGCTTGCTCGCATTGCGGGCGCGTATGCCATTGGCAGAGATATTCATGTGGGCGATACTATTATCGGCACCAAGGGCAGAGTGGCTTTTGAAGCTGCAGCGCCGCTGATGATTATCAAGGCGCATCACGCGCTGGAGAAGCATACGCTAACGCGTTGGCAGTTGAACCTTAAAGATCAGATGTCGCTGTGGTACGGTCAGCTCTTGCACGAGGGTCAATTTGCCGAGCCGGCCATGCGCAGTATCGAAGCATTTTTTGCCGACACACAAGTGCCGGTGAGTGGCATTGTTCATGTGGAGTGTGCGCCCTATCGTTTCTCTGTGAGCGGTGTGGATTCGCCGAGTGATATGATGCGCAGTGAATTCGGTTCGTATGGCGAAATGAACACCTTGTATACCGGTGATGATGTGCGTGGCTACTCGCGCATAGTGTCTAATCAATCGCGGATCTATCAGGCCGTGAACGGAGATCGCTCATGATTCGCGTAGGAATAGTTGGTGCTACCGGATTTACCGGCGGAGAGTTGTGTCGCCTGTTGCTGCAACATCCCCAAGCCGAAATTGCTTGGGTGATGAGCACATCGCAGGCAGGTGTCCCGCTAAGCCGCATCCACGCTGATCTGGAAGGCGAGACATCTCTTGTATGTGTGGCCCAGCCCACAGAAGAGTGCGATGTAATCTTCTTGTGTGTTGATCATGGCATGGCGTCCAAACTTCTGGCTCAACACCCGTGGATGCTGAATTGCAAGGTGATCGATCTTAGCAATGAGTTTCGCTTGCAGAATGAGTCGCACAGCTTTGTGTATGGATTGCCCGAAGCGTTTCGCAATCACATTCGCGCAGCGCGCCATGTAGCCAACCCCGGTTGCTTCGCCACTGCTATTCAGCTTGGCTTGCTCCCTCTTGCCCATGCCGGCTATCTGCACGATGATGTACACGTAAGTGCTATCACCGGTTCCACCGGAGCCGGACGCAAGGCCGAACCAACGGTGCATTTTTCATGGCGAACAGGCAACGCGCAAGTGTACAAGCCATTTACCCATCAGCACGTGCCGGAGATTCTGCAAACACTTCGCGCTCTGCAGCCGCAGGATCAGATGCAGGATCAATCTTCTACGCAGCCCGCACAGAACGCAGAGATTCTCTTCATTCCGCAACGCGGTAACTTTACACGCGGTATTCTGGCAAGCATGTACACATCGTGTACGGCAAGCACCGCCGAGCTTCATGAGCTGTACAACCACTACTACAACGATCACCCCTTTGTGGTGGTAAGCGATGAGTCTCCGGACATGAAGAGAGTGGTGAACACGAATAAAGCGTGCGTGTGGGTAACAACGCACAAAGGAAAAGTGTTGGTGGTGTCGGTGATAGACAATTTGCTGAAGGGTGCATCGGGACAAGCAGTGCAGAACATGAACCTGATGTGCGGCCTGGACGAGACCACCGGCTTGAAGTTGAAGAGCATTGCATTCTAAGAGTTCGAGAGTTTGCAGAGTGGTTTGCAGAGTCTTTCTCGGAGTCATTCATACAGTCACTCACACAGTCAATTCCACATTCATTCCTCGGGAGTTTGCATGAAGCGCTTTACGTCGGTGCACGATATTCTCCATCCGCAGGCGTTGGTGGAACGAGGCTTACGTGTTGCACAGGAGCCGCTGGCAGAGTTTGGCAAGGGTCGCCACACCACGCTTGGGTTGTTGTTCTTCAACCCCAGCTTGCGCACACGCATGAGTTCCCAGAAGGCGGCGTATAATCTGGGAATGGATGTAATTGTTGTGAATGTTGGCAGCGATGGCTGGACCTTGGAAACGCGCGACGGCGTTGTGATGGACGGCGGCACCACCGAGCACATCAAAGAGGCTGCCGGTGTGATGGCGCAGTACTGCGACATCCTTGGCATTCGCTCTTTTGCCTCGCTCACCGACCGTGATGCCGATTACAACGAAGATGTGCTCGAGAAGTTTATTCGCTATGCAGGTGTTCCCGTGATAAGCTTGGAGTCGGCCACCAGGCATCCGCTGCAGTCGTTTGCGGATATGATCACTATAGAGCAATTCAAACAGCGCGAGAAACCCAAAGTGGTACTCACTTGGGCGCCGCATCCCAAAGCGCTTCCCCAGGCAGTGGCAAACTCTTTTGCCGAGTGGGCCACGGCAATGGAGTACGAAGTAGTGATTGCTCATCCCGAAGGTTATGAGCTGGAGCCGTCGTTCACACGTGGAGCGGTGGTAACGAACAATCAGGACGAAGCGCTGGCCGGTGCGGATTTTGTGTACGCGAAGAATTGGTCGAGCTACGAGCAGTACGGCAGTATTCTTAGCAAAGACACCTCGTGGCAAATCACACCGCAGAAAATGTCGTTGACCGCCAATGCGCGCTTCATGCACTGCTTGCCCGTGCGCAGAAATATGATCGTGCACGACGACGTTATTGATTCACCCGCGAGTATCATTTTGCCGCAGGCAAAGAACAGAGTAACATCCATGCAAACGGTGCTGGAGATAATGCTGGAGTCTCGCAGCGAGTGGCAGCAGCTGCTGAGCAATGCCTAACAGGTCAGGCAGGCGGCGCAACGAACACACGAATACATTCAGGCGATGATACCACCCACACAATTCACCCGCATCGGAGTGCTGAAGTTTGGCGGAGCCATTGCGGAGAACCCGCAGGCCAGAGCTGAAGCCCTGCGCGGGGTAGCCGCCTATGCGCATCCCTGCATTGTGGTGCATGGCGGAGGGTCGTTGGCATCCGAGCTTTCCGAACAGATGGGCTACACACCGCAAATGCATAACGGTAGGCGCATCACCGACGAACCTACACTTCGCATTGTTACCATGGTATATGCAGGTCTGGTAAATACCACTTTCGTGGCCGAGCTCCAAGCTCTGGGATGCCGCGCTGTGGGAATGCGTGGTTGTGATGACGATATTATTCGATCGAAAAAACGAAGCCCCGAGCCCATTGATTTCGGCTTTGTGGGAGACATTGTGCATGTGCGCGGCGACATACTCATGCAGCATCTGCGCCGGGGTATCCTGCCCGTGATCGCGCCCATCACGCACGATGGCAACGGGCAGCTGCTGAACACAAACGCAGATACCATTGCCGCTCATGTTGCGCAGAGTCTTGCTACGGAGTGTGGCCCGCACTGTATTGTGGAAGTAGTATACTGCTTTGGGCATAACGGCGTGCTGCGAAACATAGAACAGTCGGATAGCGTCATTGAATCCATGACCGTAGCTCAGCTGGACGAGTTTCTGGCATCGGGCGCAGCGGCCGGTGGCATGATAGCCAAGCTGGAGAACGCACGGGCACTGGCTTGCAAAGGCCTGGACGTGCGCATTTGTTCCTATAAGGATTTTAGCGGCGGCACGTGTATCATCGGGGAGAGAGCATGACGCAACGAACACAGGAATCGGTGGAGCTGCTACAGCGGCTTATAGCCACACCCTCGCTGAGCAAAGACGAATCAAAGGCGGCCGAAATAATGGCGCAGTTTCTAAAGCGCGACGGCGTGCGTGTGTTCAGGCAGGGCAATAATGTGTGGGCCGTAGCCGAGCATTTCGACGAAGCAAAGCCAACCATTTTGTTGAACTCGCATATCGACACCGTAAAGCCAAATGCCGATTGGCAGCGCGATCCTTTTACACCGGTAGTGGAAGGCGATGTGCTGTATGGTTTGGGTTCCAACGATGCGGGTGGACCGCTGGTAAGCTACGCGGCTGTGTTTCTGCACTTTGCAGAGCAGGCCTCTTTGCAGTGTAACGTGGTGTATGCCGCAACGGCAGAGGAAGAAATCAGCGGGAGCGGTGGTATCGTAAGTATTCTTGATGCCTTGCCGCACATAGACCTGGCCTGCATTGGTGAGCCCACCGAGATGCACATGGCTGTGGCCGAAAAAGGATTGATGGTTGTGCAATGCAAAGCCAACGGCAGGTCCGGCCACGCGGCACGGAACGAAGGCGTGAATGCTATCGATATAGCTCTGCGCGATATTGCGTGGATACATGGATATAGCTTCAGCAAGGAATCTGCGGTGCTTGGACCGGTAAAGATGACCACGACAATCATTAGCGCCGGCATGCAGCATAATGTGGTTCCTGCTACGTGTACATTCACGGTGGATATTCGATCTACCGATGTGTACACGCACGACGAGATCCTGCACATACTCTCCCAGCACTTGCAATCGGAGATAGTATCGGTGTCGAAGCGCTTGCATCCGTCGGCAATAGATTTGATGCACCCTGTGGTGGAAGCCGCACGGCGCGCGGGCATGGAGCTGTATGGTTCGCCAACGCTTTCCGATCAATCACTACTCAGCATGCCGCGCGTGAAGATCGGCCCGGGCTCGTCGCAGCGCTCACACACAGCCGACGAGTACATCAAAATTTCGGAGATTGAGCATGGCATTCGCACAATGATTCAGTTACTCAGCGATACCATGCCGCACGTACACAAACATCAACCGGGGAGTACCTCATGAAGCTGTGGGATAAAGGCCAAAGCACGCGTTCCAGCGTGGAGCAGTTTACCGTGGGTCGTGATAGAGAGTTCGATGCACGCCTGGCGCGGTATGATGTGCTCGGCAGTATTGCGCATGCAATCATGCTCGGTGAATGCGGCTTAGTTACAAGCTCCGAGAGCGAAGCACTGGTGCGCGAGCTTCGTGCCATAGCAACGGAGATCGGCAACGGAAGTTTTAGCATTGCCGAAACAGCAGAAGACGTTCACTCGTATGTGGAGGAGTTACTCACCAAGCGTTGCGGAGACGTGGGTAAGAAAGTGCACACGGCGCGCTCGCGCAACGACCAAGTGCTGGTGGACATGAAGATGTACCTCCGCGCGGAGTTGCATAGCGTCTGCAGCGAGGTGTCCAAGCTGGCCGAGACGTTGCTCGCGCTGGCGGGACAATACAAGGACGTTCCGCTTCCTGGCTACACGCACTTTCAGATTGCAATGCCGTCGTCCTTTGGGTTGTGGTTTAGTGCCTATTCAGAGTCTCTTGCGGACGATGTTGAGAGCGTGGCTGCGGCGTATCATGTGGTGAACAAGAATCCGCTTGGATCGGCGGCAGGCTACGGAAGTTCCTTCCCTATTCGCAGAGCTCGTACCACCGAGCTGCTTGGTTTTGCAAGCATGAATGTGAGCTCGGTGTATGCTCAGATGACCAGAGGCAAAAGCGAGCGCGTGAGCGCGAGCGCTATAGCAAACATCGCCGCAACACTATCCCGCATGGCCTATGATGTGTGCTTATACAGTTCGCAGAATTTTGGCTTTGTGTCGTTGCCATCGGATGCCACTACGGGCTCCAGCTTGATGCCGCACAAGAACAATCCCGATGTGTTCGAACTTATACGCGCAAAGAGCAACAAACTGCAAGCGGTACCTATTGACATTACCTTAGTAACGAACAATCTTCCCTCGGGATATCATCGTGATGTACAGATACTCAAGGAAATGATCATGCCGGCTTTTGATGAACTGCATACCTTGCTGGCCATGTGCACAGAGATGCTGCCCTTGCTACGCGTGAACACAACCATTCTGCAGGACGAGCGCTACACGCTACTGCATAGCGTGGATGCGGTGCATGCCAAAGTGCGCAGCGGCAAAAGTTTTAGGGATGCGTACCGCGAGGTGGCTGAAAGCATTGCGCGCGGAGAGTTCGAAAGCACGCAGGGCGTGGCGCACACGCACGAGGGCAGTATAGGGAATCTGCGCCTTGAACTGATTCGTGAGCAGCTTAGCGCGGCCTGCGGGCGCATGGACCACACAGCGGTTCAGCGCGCAGAGGATGCGTTGCTTGGGTACTAGTGTAAAAGCGCTCATTTTGATGTATGAACGGGCGAAAAATCAACAGTTTTGATGAAGATTTGGTAGGAATAGAGAATGGCGCTATTTTTGCCACTCTTCAAACAGAACGAAGGACGGGAGCTTAGCTCAGCTGGTTCAGAGCATCTGCCTTACAAGCAGAGGGTCGGGGGTTCGAATCCCTCAGCTCCCACACGATAAGAGTCGCACATCCACCGGTGGGCGACTTTTTTTTTCGCTCGGCATGGCGGGGCCTTCGGGGAGTCCCGCGAAGCTGCCGGGTATCTTGGCGTAAACGCGTTATCGAAGGCCCTTTCGCGAAGAGCATGCAGGAGATTGTGTTTCTCCTAATTCATAAACCGCGGGAAAAGTTTTAATTTGCTCCGCATATAGCTTTTCTGATGCGTTCACCGAAGCCACTCGCCGGATGAACTTGGCAAGTAACGGTTGCGGATCCCATGTTGTTTATCAAATAGTCCGTTTACATTGTCTGTAACTATCACATCAATTCTTGCGGAAGTTGAGGATTTCCCGACTCTTCCCACCATCTACACCAGCCTTCTGGAATTGATGGCGAATCCTCGTACCACTGTGCATCAGTTGGCCGATATGGTGGCTACAGATCCTGCTTGCGCTCTTAAGCTACTGAAGACGGTAAACTCATCGTTGTATAGAATCCAAGGTAAAGTGAACTCGATCAGTGAGGCAATTTTCCACGTTGGATTCAACGAAGTAAAGCAGCTTGTTACAGCCATTACGGTAGTCAATACCTTTTCCGGTCAAACATCAACGATGACATCCAGTATTGTGGATTTATGGAAGCACTCGCTGGCCGTAGGGGTTATTGCTCGCATTATCGCCAACGCTACGAACGATAGAAATGGTGGAGCGCACTACACAAACGGTTTGCTGCACGATATCGGTAAGCTGTTTTTTATGCGAACGTTCCCCAAAGAATACTCTGCTATTCTCAAGGATGTGAACGAGCAAAACAGTTTTATTGCCGATGCCGAGAAAAAGCAATTCGGCATGGATCACACAGAGGTAGGCGAGCTTCTTGCGCGCCGCTGGAGACTACCCGAGTCGTTGTGTAATTCCATTCGCTATCACGAAGAGGGAACTATTCACGGTCAGTACAATCAAGACGTAGCGATCACCCACGTGGCGGATATTGCTGCGCGAATGCTGGAGCTGGGCAACGGCGGCGACCGCGTGGTGCCGCGTCCGAATTTTGATGTGTGGGCGGGCCTGGCAATTCCTGCCAAAACATTCACCAGCATGCGCGAAACTATTGTTCGCGACTACGAGCAAGCTGTGGCAGTGATGTTGGAGAAGTAGCACAGAGGCATTGGACAAGCATCCGAGATATACCACAGTAAAATGATTTTATGGCACAAGGCGCGTCAGAAAAATTTACCGACCAATTCCTCTCCGGTTTTTTTACGCAAGTAGAAGCCTTCACCAATGCGTGCGCCAGGAATAATCATCTCTCGAATATCATTTCTGCAGGTCTTGAAACCTGTTTGCATGTTCAGGGCTGCGTGTATGCCTCCTATTTTCAGCTGAACACCGAGTCCTTCGAGTTCGAGCATCGCGCCACGATGCCGCGCCACGAGCAGGATAGGATTCAGGAGATTTTCAATGGCTTTGTAGAAAGCGACATCGTTGGGCAGGCGCTCTCGAGCGGGCTTTTCATTTGGCCGTATCGCAGCGAGGAGAGCGGCGATTGTTTTTATCTGGCGCCCATGATCGGCTCTGCCGGTGTAACCGGAATGGTGATACTGCGCTCGGCGTACGGCCCGGAGGAACTCACCGATATTCTGATTCGCAGCATAGGGTATTTCATTCAGATGTTCGCCAAAACCCTGGAGAATGCTGAGTTCGCCGAAGCGCATCGCGTGATGGAGGATATGCGTCGCCAGCAGATTGCGTCGAAGACTATTGCGCTCGTAGAAACACAGCGCAAGCTGCAGGACAGTATGGAGGATCTGAAAACGAATATCGCGATGTCTATTCCGCACGAGATTCGTACTCCGATCAATACTATTCTTGGATTCTCACATTATCTGATCAATCATTTTGGTGAAGTTGATTTTGCCGACGCTACAGAAATGCTGAAGGATATCAACAACGCCGGTCACCGCTTAAACAGGCTGTTCGAGAACTACATCATGTTCACCGGTCTGAGCATCGTGGCAATAAATGCATCTGAGTTGCAGCGTGTTCGTCAGCGCTTTACGGAATCGGTGCAGTCGTTGATTTCCGGCACGGCATCGTACAGAGCATCGTTGGCGGGAAGAGTGAGCGATTTGCATGTGTCGGTGGCAGAAGCAGCCGTGGCAATGAGCGAGGAGTATCTGAAGAAGATTATCGAAGAGTTGGTAGACAATGCGTTCAAGTATTCGGAACCCGGTTCGGCGGTGATTGTGAAGACACGCGTCACACCCACCCACTACATTATCGATGTTCGCGACCGCGGCCGCGGCATGACTCCTGAACAGGCGCAGAACATTCAAGCATACGCGCAGTTCCAGCGCCGCATTTATGAGCAGCAAGGTAATGGCTTGGGACTGGCTATTGTTCAGAAACTTTGTGATATCTACAACTGCACCTTGAGTTTCACCGGAGCTGAAAACGAAGGCACGGAAGTGCGCGTTCAAATCCCTCTACCCTCTCCCTCGTTGCTTGACTAACAAAAAAAAGCTATCACTCGGGTGTGAGTAATAGCTTTTGTCGATTCTTCTGCGGCTTAAGAACAGCCTAATACCAACATCACTTCGGCTGTTTGCCATGTTGCCGTACCACTGATTCAGTAGTACTTCAATAGTCTTTTAGCGATTTACTTCGCTTTCTTCTTTGCGCCTGCTTTGCTCTTTGTTGCAGCCAATTCGGGAACTACTCCGCCTGCTGCTTTTCTCCAGCCTACAGGACGACCGCGCTTCTTGGGCGCTGCGCCTGCTGTGGGTGCTGCCTTTTTAGCCGGTGCTGCTACTACTCCGCCTGCTGCTTTTCTCCAGCCTACGGGACGGCCGCGCTTCTTAGGAGCTGCGCCTGCTGCGGGTGCTGCTTTTGCCGGCGCCGGTGCCGCGCTACTTGTAGCTTTTCTCCAGCCTATAGGACGACCGCGCTTCTTGGGCGCTGCGCTTGTTGCGGGTGCTGCTTTTGCCGGTGCCGGTGCTGTGCTACTTGTAGCTTTTCTCCAGCCCACAGGACGACCGCGCTTTTTACCTTTTTTACCTGCAGGTGCTTTAACCGCGGGAGCAGATGCTACCGTTGCAGGTGCTGCGGGTGCACTAGATGTGCCTGCTACGATGTCTTGCAGTAGCGCGTTAATCTGTGCAGTCAATGTATCCCGCTGTTGAACGAGTTGCAACAACTGCATCTCGCGATTGGAATGTTGTGACATGATATATATTAAATAATGTGAAACCCTGAGTTCAAAATACGGCCATTGAACGAACTATACCAAAGGATATATGGGAGTTGACGAATATTCTCGGGTTTTCGTGTGGCATTAAATATTACTTAATAATTACTCTAAACATCAATTGCCATAGTGCCAATGACGAAGGTCATATCGGGCACTTTTGGAAGCCTACGTTCATGGAGTTGTACTTGGTTGCGCGTGGCTTAAACCGAATCCCGGCTTGGGCGGTCATACGTGCTGTTCTTGTACGGTTCGGCACTGAGCAGTGCCGCGTGCCGCGTACCATAGCCATGTTGTTTTTTTCATCTCCGAACTGCGCATCCACATGAACTCAGGAAAACTTCGATTTTCTACAAAATCGCCTATTGTCGCGGCAATACTGGTTGTTTCAATGGTTGCTATGATGTCTATCTCGTCAGGCGTTTTGTGGGCGCAGGCGCCTAATGTGATGCTTGCCAGGCCTACTGCTACATCAGTAACTGCAAGCGTTTTGTTTGAAACTCCCATGGAAAGCTATGTTGTT
The DNA here is from genome assembly GCA_046297095.1 of Kapaibacterium sp. (SeqCode). GTDB lineage: Bacteria > Bacteroidota > Ignavibacteria > Kapaibacteriales > NICIL-2 > JBBATK01. The sequence continues at coordinate 20,226 of JBKCNS010000015.1, forward strand.
TACGGTGCTAAGCGCGGTAACTACAAAGATTCAACAACGCTGATCACACATAAGGCCGGTGTGCCCGACAATGTTGTGATGGCAAACTGCAAGTCCGACACCCGTTACTTTTACCGCATTCGCTACCGCAAAGCGGGAACAACTGCGTTTACATCCACGGACGAGTTCGGTTTCCAAACCCAGCGCGCGCAAGGCACATCATTTCGATTCCTCATCGAGGCAGACGAACATCTGTACGACAAAAAGGGTATTCGCAGCATGTATCAAGTAACCTTAGATAACATGGCAAAAGACAGCGCGGATTTTCTACTTTCCCTTGGCGACATTTTCGGTGACGACCACACACCGGCAACTACCACCAGCGCTGATATGCAGGAGCTTCACAAAGACTATCGTCAGTACTTAGGCGATGTGTGCCATTCCATGCCTTTCTTTGTGTGTCTTGGTAATCACGAAGGTGAAATGGGGTATTACTTGAAGCAAACACCACCGGACAACATTGCCGTGTATGGTACTCTGTGGCGCAAGTATTATTACCCTAACCCCGTACCCGATAACTTTTACAGTGGTAATTCCGCTAAAGAAGCATTCGGCATTGATCTGCCGGAAAACTACTACGCATGGACGTGGGGCGACGCCCTATTTGTGGTATTGGATGTGTATCGTCATTGCGATATCAACGAGAAACCACAGAACTGGGATTGGACGCTGGGTGAAGCGCAATACCAATGGTTCAGAGAGACACTTTCCAAGAGCACCGCCAAGTACAAGTTCGTGTTTGCCCATCATGTTCGCGGCCAGGGTCGGGGCGCAATTGATATGGCCAAGGGATTTGAATGGGGCGGCTACGACAACGGCGGCCGCTGGCAATTCACCGATAAGCGTCCGGGCTGGGAACTGCCTATTCATCAGCTGATGGTGAAGTATGGAGTTAATGTATTCTTCCAAGGCCACGATCATTTGTTTGCCAAAGAAGAGCTGGATAACGTAGTGTATCAGGAAGTACCTATGCCCTCGGATTCCACCTACGAGATTGGCGTGCTGGCCAATGCCGATGCCTACAAAGGAATCACTCTGAACGGTACCGGTCATATACGCGTGGATGTAAAACCCGAAGGCGTCACGGTGGATTATGTTCGTTCCTACCTGCCTGCCGATACCGTGGGCGGCACCCGCGTGAACCGCGAGGTAGCGCATTCCTACACCGTGCAAGCGCGAGCCACCGGCGTTGCAGACGAGAGCAATGCAAAAGCACTGAGCGCGTATTACGCCGCGAGCAGCAACACAATCAATGTTATCAGCGAATCGGCGGCTTCGGATGAGAGAACAATTGCAATTCATTCCATGAATGGTGAGCGTGTGCTTAGCGGAAGTATGGAAGCTAGTAATACCATCTCTCGCATTGATGCAGGTACACTTGCACAGGGTGTGTACTTCGTGACCTGCACCAGCGGCGCCATCACGCGTACAGCATCCTTCACTGTGATTCGATAATCGTTCTCTACGATGTCATTTCTCAAAAGCTATTTGCATATAGTTCTCAATACCACATGTTCTCTATGAAAACCACGCTCGCGCAATGTATCGCCCGTACTAGAGTTTTGGCTGTCGCTCTGTTTGCATGCACCACCATGGTGATGGCGCAGAAGATGCAGCATACGGAAATGCTGGCGCGGCCAAGTGATAAAGAGATTACCGTTCACGTGATATTTAACGATCCGGCGGAGGCTTGTGTAGTGTATGGCACAACTCGTGGCAATTACACAAAGCAGACTGCATGGCAACCCGCGCCCGCGGATTCCTCCACAGAGATTGTGCTAACAAAGCTTCAGCCCAATACGCAATACTATTACCGCCTGATGCATAGAGTGCCGGGCTCTAAGGATAGTGTGCTTAGGCCTGAATACACCTTCCACACTGCACGCCCTAAGGGCGAGACATTCAGCTTTATCGTGCAAGCGGATCCTCATGCGGACGAAAACAGCGACACCACGCTGTATAAACGATGCCTGCAAAATCAACTGGAGGACCAGCCGGATTTCATGGTTGATCTGGGAGATATCATCATGTCCGACAAGTTGAAAAATGCGGCTAAGCAAATCACGCACGATACGATCACAAAGCGCTGTCATTTGATGCGCTCGTTCTATGAAGTTGCTTGCCATAGCATGCCGCTTATGATATCTCTGGGTAATCACGAAGGCGAAGCCGGATGGAACTTGAACAACACCCCGAATAACGTTGCCATTTACACTGCGGTGGATCGTAACAAGTACATGCTCAACCCTTTTCCTAACAACTTCTACACCGGAGATACAACTATGGTGCCGTATGTGGGAAAAAGAGGAAACTATTATGCCTGGACTTGGGGCGAGGCGTTGTTTATTGTACTGGATCCCTATTGGTACACACCCAGAAAGCCGGACTCGTTGAACGGTTGGCGATGGACTCTAGGTAAGGTGCAATACGACTGGCTGCGCGCCACGCTGGAGAAGAGCGATGCAAAGTTCAAGTTTGTGTTTGCTCATCAACTGATCGGCGGGGATGCAAATGGTCGCGGCGGTGTGGAGTATGCTAACAAGTATGAATGGGGCGGCGGAAACATCGACGGCACTCCCGGCTTTGCGGCAAACAGACCCGGCTGGTATAAGCCCATCAAGGATCTCTTTAAAGAGAATCGCGTCACCATTTTCTTCCATGGTCACGATCACTTCTTTTGCAAACAGCAAAAAGATTGTTTGATCTATCAGGAGACTCCGCAACCCAGTTTGCCCAACTTTACCAATGCTTCTCAAGCGGACGACTATGGTTACTTTGAGGGTCAGGTGCTTCCGAACTCCGGTCACTTGCGAGTGACGGTAAGCCCGGATGGTACGCGCGTGGATTACGTACGCGTGTATCTTCCCGCTAACGAAACCACAACCCGCAAAAACAAAGACGTGTCGGCAACGTATTACATCGGAGCGCGTAACTGCTACGACTCACTTACCACATCTGTGCCTACGCTGTGGAATGCCAACTACACCAGCGAGCTGGTGTTTCCTAATCCTACCGATCGTATCACTACGGTGCGCTTACGAATGCAGTCTACGGAAGAGGCCGAGATTCGCATTTGTGATGCGCAAGGTAACGTGATACGGCATCTGCTGCGCCCTAGCGTCATCGAGGCGGGCGAGTATGATATTGTGTGGGATGGCACCACCGACAGCGGCGAGCAAGTGGCTAACGGATCGTATTGGTCCCTGGTGCGCAGTGATCGCAGCGGCGAGGTTCGCTCCTCAAAAATCATGTACGTGCGGTAACACCGGCGTGATACCGGAGCGCTAACCGCGCCTCGAGTTTTATCGACGACCATCAACATTTATTGACATTCGCCAAAGCCCATTTGCATGGCAGAGGTTTTCTCGTATTTTGTCACAGCATTCGTCTGCGATTTCGAATCAAAGCTCTTGTGACAAACAACCATTACACGGGAGACTACCTTCAGCGTTTACGGCAAAACAGGAACAGGCAGCAGCGGACAACGCGTTGTGTCCATATCTGCACCGAGTACATCCCCGGTACTTGGCGGAAAAGTTCTTGTGCTAAATCAAGGATACGAACCAATCTCTGTGTGCAGTGTGAAGAAGGCCTTCATGCTGATGTATCTAAGTAAAGCAGAGCTCGTGGAGCATCGAGCAGGTTCGGCTCTTAAAAGTGTTCGCAATGCCTTCCCCTATCCCAGTGTTATTCGCTTGCAGTCGTACATATGCGTGCCGTACCGGCGTGTGGAACTTTCTCGTAAAAATATCTTACGGCGCGACGGCTTTCGCTGTCAGTACTGCGGCTCGCACTCTCATCCGTTAACGTTGGATCACGTTATTCCTAAATCGCGCGGCGGCGGCGACGCGTGGGAAAACCTCGTGGCGGCATGTATACCCTGCAACAATCGCAAGGGCAGCCGTACACCGGAGGAAGCCGGACTTCGATTACTCAGCTATCCGCGAAAGCCCAATCACATCGTGTTCCTCTCTCACTTCATGGGTAAAGTGGACGAGCCGTGGAAACAGTATTTGTTTATTGGTTGAGCGTGGCTTGTTACTGCGCGCGTTGCTTGCGCTCACTCCGGGCGTTGTGATCGGCGCACAGCAATACCTACCTGTACAAGAGCCACAATCATGCACGCAAGCGTGATCAAGCCAACGGCATCGATAAAGGGCTGGGGCAAGAAAGGAAAATAGTGCTGTAAAAACGAGGTGTTGAAAGCTGTGGTCGGTGCCAAGTTGTAGCGAAGTGATTTCTCTAAGTCTGTTAACACGCACCTGCCTGTGATAGCTTCGGAAATTACCTGACCGAAACCACAGGTGAAGAACACATACACGAAGGTGTCTTTGCGGTGAAAGCGCAGGAAGCGGCCTGTCCATACACCTATCCAACCATAGAGTACAAGAACGATGATGACAAGGTGTAAGACAACGATAGTGTTGATAAGAAGGGAAGTGAAGACCATGACCAAGAGCTTTGATTAAGAAAACCATGAGGCGGAAGGTTTCAGCTTGCTAGGATTTCACCGACGAGATCGTACACGAAAAGAAACAACAATCATAACTATCCCCAATACCGTCAGAATCACCGATCCCCAAACATATCCTTGTCCGTAGGATGTGATTATGTTGTAATCACGTACATATAAACTGCTCTGCGTGGCTCCCACCAGAGCAACAATCACACCGATAATGCGAAGAATGATTTTCATAGAAAAAAATAGGGCTGACCACGGCAGTCAGCCCTGTTGTGAACATCAACAAAGAAACTACTTTGTAACCGTCGTCGTTGTCGGGGAGTAAACACCGAATGTCAACGCATTTATCAAGCCATCTACAAATGTGTGCTCGATTGTTACAGTATAGTCTTTCGCGGAACCTGCCATTTTTGTGGGATCGGAAGTTTTGATAGCTGCCAAGCCATATACCAGATAGTGGTTCTTCTCCTGGACTTCCAGGCCGGACTTGGCGCCCTCGCCAACATTGTACCGCATTGTGTAGCACGATGATAACACTGATGCACAAGCCACCAGGATCATGCCATACGTGAGTGCTCTTTTCATATAGGTATTCCCTTTGTTATTCCTACTCGTGTGGCTTTTCGGATGCGCCCCGTTTTTTATTGTGGTGTCTGGGCTCCACGAATTAGTCAAAGTTGCGATGTTGTCACTAAGATACTGCGTAGTAGTGTTCGTGCCGCTGCGTAACAACAAAGGAAAAATACACATGATTGAGTAGTGCACGATGCCTTTCAGACTAAAAATTGTACTGGGGAAACATACAACAACCTATTATTATGGCATGATATTGTAGTCAAGAATTTCCCCGCTTGGTTTACCTTCCTTAGTTCGCCACACTTTTGGAGAAAAGGTTGATTACCAGCACTCCTATCAGTATCAAACTCAAGCCCACAATTGCCGGCACATCAAGCCGCTGGTTGAACACCACTACACCCACGATAGTAATAAGCACCGTTCCTACGCCCGACCATATTGCGTACGCTATACCTACGGGAATGTTCTTCAGCGTGAGCGAGAGAAAGTAAAACGCAACGGAGTATCCTGCCACAACAAGAATGGAGGGAACCACTTTGGTAAAGCCCTCCGAGGCGCGTAGTGCGGAGGTGCCAACAACCTCGGCGATGATTGCTATCGCTAGTGTGAGCCAGTGCATAGTGTAAGAAGTAGGTGATTGGTGTTTGTACTTCAGATATAGTATTCAAGCGCGGCAGTCCGGTATCAGTAGTTATTCGCTTATGATCTTCGGTATGATAATAGTAGCAAACACACATTGACCCGGGCTCTGCGTTCATCCACGCGCGTCGTCCGGTAAAATACAGAGATGCGTGTGTATGTAGATTGCCTGGGCTACGTTCCTACCTGCTTTGAGCAATGGACCATAAAAAAAAGCGGAAGGAGCTGTGTGCTCCTCCCGCTTGTCATTTGCGTTTTACTAGAGTATCAACAGGGATACCTACTCTGCGTTGCGCGAGAGTCCGTAAATCACCAGACCGAAACCAATCTTGTTTACAGCATCACCAATGTTGTACACAATATCCATTGCGTGGGTAGCTGCTGCCGGATCGGCAACCATCTGCATACCGAACAATCCGCCCGGTGTACCAAGAATGTATCCCAAAGGATAAATAGCCCAGCCAACCAACACAAACCACGCAAGCACACGTGTTGCTTTTGCAACATGTTCGCCGGCAGCTTTAGACAGGTTAGCAACTTCACCGAACCACACCATGTACACGATGTAGAAATATGCTGCTCCGGAAACTACACCCCATAGCACGCTGTTGTTGCGATCTACGGTTTCGCCGAAGTAACCGGTTACAAGCATCACCACAGACAACGCTATCAAGCGCCACATCAAGCCGATTTGCGCACCGGCTTTTTTGGTGATAAGGTAGAACTCCACACACATAAGCGGAACGGTGAGCATCCAGTCCACATACCGGAAGAATGTGGGAGACTGCCCCGTCTCCAGATTGTAGCCGCGCATGTAGTAGTAGTGCACAGCAGCGATAAACGTGATCAATCCTGATACCAGGACTGAGGTTCTCCAATTCCGGTGCGTGTTGTTAAGCTCCAGAAAGAAGAAAACGGAGGAAGCCATCATGGCCATAGTGCCGATAAAAAACGTAAATGCTACGTAATTATCGTTCGCAATTGTAAGATGTTCCATACCGATACAGTTAGTTAGGTCCTACTCGTAAGGCTTTTCGGTTGCGCCCCGTTTTTTCTGTGGTCTCTGGTCTCCACATAACTGTTTTCCTGGTTGCTTGCTTGCTGAAGGTTTGAATCTCTTGTGCGATTGTGTGCCGCGGTGTACGATCAATGCTATAATTGCTCCAAAGCCGCGCAAATACGGCCCCCGCAGTGACCGCGGCGTTGAGCACAGCCATATGCACAGAAGACCACGCGCACTAAGCGACTGAGCTTCGCGTTGTACATCAACCGATGGTTTTACTACAAAAAACTATGACGGACTATTCTTGTTCGATTCAACTGCTTGGTGAATCCTATCCCCTGTGTCCTGTCGTTCCTAAAGGCGCAACTTTGCGCTCCGTGCTGTATCGTTTGCAGAACCTATAGTTCTGTGCTTATCTAAGTGGTGAGTGTACGCGGTGTTTCGTACTTGATGGTGGACGATGACCTGAAAATCTTATTGTGTGAACGTATTGCGTGAAGTGTCTGAAGTTTCTCTTTGAAGCATCTTGCTCAAACCTCTCAATACGACTTTGTGAAGGTTCCTGATGCAAATCCCTAATGCAAATCCCTAATGCAAATCCCCGATGCCCGCATGAGTCTCGTATCCGAATGTCTTGTTCCCGAACGCCCCTAACATAGCACGGACACGACAAAAAGAGCAAGTGAATTTTTCAACAAACTATGGGAGCGGGGCAATGCACTCAACGTGCTGTAGAAGCATCCGGTGTGTTTCCCTTCACAAATCTCGAATACAGGGCGTCACGAAGGTAGATTTGAAGCAGGCCATTCATTGCGCCGCCTACTATCCACGCAGGTATTCCTATCGACATTTTCTCGTAGGAAAATTGGCCCGTCCAAAGGAATGGAAACACTACACAACTAAGCACATACATCGCGGCACCCACAGAAATGCTCTGCAAACAAAAAGCTTTGATTCGCGAGAATCGATTGGACCGCTGCGGTGCAGAGTAGTTGGCAGAAGGTTCAAGCAAACGCGTAAGCTTCGCAAATACGAAACCGCCTATTATCCAGACCGGCAGACCTATCATAAGTTTACCAACAGAAATCTGATTGGTATCTATGAAGGGAATAATCACGCTCATGTTCACGAACATAGTAGCACCCAAAAGTGCGCCTTCCACTATGCTGTAATTCCTTTGTGTGGTTTTGTTGCTATCTACACTATCAGTTGTAGTAGTCATAGTGGTAAACTCTTGTTGTGACACAACGCAGTGTTTATCGAAATATACGTAGACTATACTTTCGGCTATCCTTCCGGTTATTCTTCACCCTAGCGCCCCAGCAAGAAGCGCAGCGGTGCGGCAAGGCGTTTACTCCACGAAGCCTCTGTGTGATCCGCGCCCGGATAGTACTTCGTTATCCAGGAGGAAGAAGTATAACCCCGCTCTGCCATCATTACATCTGCCTTGCGCTGGAACTGCGGATAGAGCGCGTCGAGCGTTTGATCGCCACAGTCGAAATACACACGATGGGTACCGGCTATGGGCAGGTAATTTTTCATGTAGGCGAGCAGTACTTCCGGCACCGGATTATTCCCGGCGCTAAAACTCCCTATCCAATGTGTGGAGATGCACGCTGCGCCGCCAAACACATCCGGATATTCACATAGAGCATAGAGCGATATCAAACCACCCATACTGCTTCCTGCAATAAAGGTATGCTCGCGATCGGTGTTCACGGAGAAACTCGAGTCTACATACGGTTTGATTTCTTCTACTATACAACGCAGATACGCATCACTTGCAGGTTCAAAGACGCTCTCGCTTCGGCCTGCGTCTCGCAGCTGCGCTCGCAGTGTGTCTTGCCCGGCGCGTGTTAACATGGCAAAAGGTTTTTGCGGAAAATATTCTGCATGCCTGGAGCGGCCACCGTTCCAAATGCCAATTATGATAAAAGGCCGGCACTCCCCGCGCTGTATCAACGCCGATGCGGTGTCGTCAATATTCCACGCTTGTTTATTCCACGTAGTGGCAGCATCATAGAGCATCTGGCCGTCGTGCATATAAAGCACATCGTAGCGTTGCTTGGAAGAATACCCCTCGGGCAGCCATATGTCTATAGTGCGCGGTGCAACGTACTTCGAGGCAAAGTGTGCAATGCGAACAATGCTGCCTTGAGTTGTTTGGGGCATTGGCTCGGGGATCGGTGTTGGCTGCGCGATAGTGGCGAGAGTACACACCAGCCCTGCCGTAAGAACAACGGTTACAGATTTGTAGAGAGCGGCGATCTTGGTGATCTTCATGTGCAGTATACTCATACTTCTGCTCGGTGTGTTTTGCTCGTTGTGTTCTGCTCGTTGTGTTTGGAATGTCTCTCTACAAAATACCACGCGCTGTGGTTCAATACTTCGCGTTCCCATGCGTGTGTAGCCATGCATGTGTTCATGCGTCTTTAGCTGAACTTGACTAATCTTGTGCTAAGCATGCAGCGGACTTGGAGCGATTATTCATCGCACGCTGTGTATGTAGTATCTACAACAGACCTCTACGCCTGTGACCATCTTCCTTGTGTTTCCTCATCAAGTATTCAAAGACCTCTCGCCCCTGCAAGGCGTTAGCAAGGTGTGCATCATCGAGGAGCATCTATTCTTCAAGCAGTACGCCTTCCACAGACAGAAGCTGGCGTTTCATCGCGGGTCCATGCGCTATTACGAGCGCTATCTGCGCGATCATGGTATAGACGTGGAGTATATAGAGAGTACATCCGAGCTTTCGGATATCCGGGTGTTTGTGCAGGAAGCAAAGCAGCACGGCATCACGGAGCTTCGCTGCTACGATCCCTGCGACGACTGGCTTAGCAAGCGCCTTGGCACTGCTTCAGTACCGGTGCATTTTCTTCCCTCGCCCTTGTTTCTCAATGCATCGTCAACTCCCCTGCCGGTGCGTGCCGATGGCAGTATAGTGCAAACCGATTGGTATGTAGCGCAGCGCAAGCAGAGAAAAATTCTTATAGAAAATGGCAAGCCCGTGGGTGGCAGCTGGACGTACGACACCGAGAATAGAAAGCGCTATCCCAAAGGAATGATCCCGCCGCGTGTTCAGTTTCCGCAGGCACATGAGTACAGCATTGAAGCTGTGCAATACACGTTGAGGAATTTTGCGTATAATCCCGGCGAGGTACATCCGGAGAGCATGTATCCCCTAACTCACAGTGATGCTGAGCGGTGGTTGGACGATTTTCTTCGTCAACGCTTTGCCGAGTTTGGTCCTTATGAAGACGCTATTGTGAGCAACCACCATTGGTTGAATCACTCCGTGCTGACACCCATGCTCAATGTGGGATTGCTCACGCCCGACTATGTGGTGAACACGGCACTTTCGCATGCCGAGCGACACGCTACGCCCTTGGCTTCGCTTGAAGGGTTTGTGCGGCAGATACTGGGATGGCGTGAGTTTATTCGCTTGTTCTATGAGCAGTATGGCAGCGCACAGCGCACACGCAACTATTGGAGCTTCACGCGCGATATACCATCATCGTTTTATACCGGAACTACAGGTATAGCGCCTATAGATCACACCATCAAAAAGCTCCTACAAACAGGATACAATCATCACATAGAACGCCTGATGATTCTCGGGAACTTCATGCTGCTGTGTGAGTTTCACCCCGACGCTGTGTACAGATGGTTTATGGAAATGTATATCGATGCCTACGATTGGGTGATGGTGCCAAACGTGTACGGCATGAGCCAGTTTGCCGACGGCGGTATGATGTGCACCAAGCCCTATATCAGCGGAAGTAATTATGTGCTGAAGATGTCCGATTATAAAGCCGACGGACATTGGGAGAAGATTTGGGATGCCCTTTTTTGGCGCTTCATGCACAAGCAGCGCAACTTCTTTGGAACGAATCCACGCCTTGGAATGTTACTGAAAACTCTGGACCGCATGCCTGCCGAAAAGCAAGAGCAGATGTGGCGTACAGCCGCTGAGTGGGATGCGGTTTTGGAGGGATAGGCGTTCTTTACGGGCAGGTGGCAGCAGGTTGAAGCAGGTAATTAGCTTGTAGTTGCAGGGACACTAGTACTCCTGAATAAGCACATCAGTTGGGATACCAAGTGCTTTATGAAGCTTGCGAATCATATCAATGCTAAGCTTGCGTTTGCGATTGAGAATCTCGCTCACACGACTTTTATGCCCCAGTGCCTCGGCCAGATCCTTTTGCTTCATGCCCAGCTGTTCCATGCGAAACATGATGGCATCAATGGGATCGGGAAATTCAATAGAGAGTGTTTCGCTCTCGTACTTTTCAATGAGCAATGTTAATAGCTCGAGCTCATCCCCTGCTTTGGTGTTCTTTTTCGCATCGAATATCTGTTCCAAGCGCTTCAAAGCGGCCTTGTATTGACGCTCGTTTTTGATGATGCTGAAGTTCATGGACGTGCATCCTCTCTCTGGTAGCTATATGATATTTGGTGAGACGAATATAAACATGTTCCCAATATGGGAACACGTTATACATCATAGTTGATTCAGCCGTCACCACCCCCTACCCAATCTTCACCGACGTCATAGTAAGGGAGCCGCCGATGGCTTTGTCGTTGAAGAGCGAGAGATGTTCATTGCGGTCTTGCAGGGCTAGCGTGTACAGAAGAGGAAAGTAATGTTCAGGGGTAGGAATGGCAAGGTCGAAGGCTTTGCCTTGGGAGTGATAGTTGATTAAGTCGTTGTGATTACCATCAAGAATACACTGTATCATTTTTGCTCGCGCCTCCAGAGCCCAGTCGTAGCCATATTCCGGCTGGTTGAGTTTCTCCCAGGCCACTCTGCCTAGGTTGTGCACCATGTTGCCACTGCCGATAATGAGCACTCCTTTGGTGCGCAGCGAACGTAGCTCGCGGGCTAGGTTGTAGTGCTGCTCGGCGGACATGCGCCGGTCTAAACTCATTTGAATAACAGGAACATCGGCAGCAGGATAAAGGTGTTTGATAACGCTCCACGCTCCGTGGTCGAGTCCCCATTTATAATCCGGCTCCACCGTGGTAGAGTGAACCAGCTCTTTGGTCTGTTGCGCCAGCGCGGGATTGCCGGGAGCGGGATATTGCACTTGATACAACTGTTCCGGGAAGCCGCCGAAATCATGAATGGTTTGCGGATGTTCCATCGCGGTCACGAAGGTACCGCGTGTTTCCCAATGTGCGGAGATGCAAAGAATAGCATTGGGCTTTGTAATGCTTGCAGCAATGTTCCGGAAGCCGCGCACAAACTCGTTTTCTTCTATAGCGTTCATCGGACTTCCATGTCCCAGGAACAAAGCGGGCATTTGCTGCGAGGGTGCAAAGGCTTCCGTCATCGTGGATAGTCCACCGATATTCATAGTATTCATCGAAGAGTACGCTAGCGGTAGCAACTGAAGGAAGTGACGTCTTTGCATGGGAGTTGTTGAGTTACACGAAGTGCGCTGTGATACTTCTCGTACTTACCAGGGATCACGTCTCATAATGAAACTGCTGTTCTGCTTCTCGAAGCCAACTTTGGGGTAATAGTCCATTGCCGAAGGGACGGATAACAGAAGGAGCATTGATTGCCCCCCAACAGTTTCTTTAGTCAAGGAGATTAAGCGCCGCCCGATGCCTTCCTTTTTGTAGCTGTCGCGAACGGCCAAATCCGATAAGTAACAAGCCCATGCCCAATCGGTTAAAGAGCGCGCCACACCAACCAACAGTTCATCATCCCATGCTGTCACAATCAGATTAGAGTTTTCATACATGGTGCGGATACGCTCTTTGTCCTGTGTGGGCCGCGGCAAACCGGAATCGTCGTAGAGCTCAATGATTTGTTCTACGGATGGGCGCTTGTCTCTACTATAGTGTATGTTCATGGATACGAGGAGTGTTTAGGCACTTGGTACAACAACGTATGCTCGGACGAATTTCGTGTATAATACTTGAGAAGAAGTTTTTCTCTGCACATGATAGATTCCCGATAGATTCCCGATAGATTCCCGCAGGAATGGTGGTGCTAAGGGTAAACGGCTGCACAAAGCGCGAAAGGTCATTCAGCTGCATCAATGCTGCGACAGCAGTAAATATTGAAGAAACCAACGGAGATGCATGAGGAGAAATGCAAAATGGAACCTCGCGAGTATCGCGAGTACATGCTGTCAGGAATACAACAGCAAGCTCACAGTTTGCTTTTTCCTATCAAGGGCGGTCTACAACAAAGGATTCTCTGCATGTACCGATCTGTATGTTGTAAACTCCCGGAGGCACTCCGATGAGCGATATACGACGAGAAGTTCCGCTGTAGATGACTTCGCCCAGTATGGAGTAAACGTTAACAGTAGCATCAACAGGCAGATGTTCATCTCGGATGGACACCCAATCAGTTGCCGGATTAGGATATACCAAGGGGTTGTTCTTGGACCTTTCCAAGTGACCAATGTCCGTCGTGGCTGATATACCGGTGCGCGCATAGGAAGTAACTACTTCCCACACCATTTTCTGTACATACTTCGCTAAAGCCGCGGAGGGTTTTAGAGTACTTGAAGCAGCATTGGGTAGTAAGTCCACCGGCAAACCTTCAGGAGATTTATTATAGATACACGCATAGTGTATCATGCTAATCGCGTAGGCACCTAACTCGTTGGTGTGGATGTTATCGCTAAAGAATTGTTTGATGTTTGAGATACCCGGCACAACTCCGAACTTGATATCATCATACAATCGAGCCATCATTTTATGACCCGGAATAAGGTACACGGGCGTGGCAGCCTGGGGCAATCTTTGATTGGCATAATCTTGCATTGTTTCCCACTCCGTTCCCTGAATATCAAGCATGGCACGAAACGCGGAGGGGTTGGATGAATCTAACTGAACCCAGGTGGTCCATAGCAACGTTGGCGTGCCCTTTCCGCCGTTTCCATTTGACCATGCGTTGTTAACAAACTGCGAAAAAACCTCTCGCTGTTCTATAAGCGCTTGACGGTACCAATCTTGAGAACTTCCTCCATCGTAGTACAGTGGAACACGTTCGGTAATACATAACAGTTCCCAATTACTAATCCCGTGACGAGCATCGGGAGCACCGAATCCGGGCGGTGTTTGCCATCGAGCTTTTATAGAGGAACCGGGTGTGGTACTTTTTCCTATGGTGTTGTTAACCAGTTGTCCGGGACTGATTCCGTTGACCATACCCATAAGGTTGACGTACTGTCCGGGCCAATGGGGATAGAACAATGGGTCGGTAAGACTATGTCCGCTGTGTATCTGTTTGATAGTCGTGGCATATGCCTGTTTAGGCTTTAAGCCTTGCGCACCACATTCACTGTATCCGATGTGCACCACAATGACACCGAGAAGCAAGCGATACCAAAGAGTATGAAGATTATAGTTCATTCCACACCTTAAGTTGGTGAAACACATCTATGATCGCAAATACCGAATGAGCAAAGATAAACTAACAAAGCAGAGTATCGTGATCGACACGAAAAACCATAGGATGCCGAATCCTGCTGGTTCACATTTGCACATACTTCTTATACACCACGTTACCGGTATCCATACGTATCTGTAAATAGTACACACCGGTTGGTAAGTCATTCACTTGTATGGCGGATCGTGAAACAGCATCGATGGTCTTTACTACCTTACCTTCATAGCTGTAGAAGCGCGCAGTAAAGGGACCATCAATACCGCTCACGGTCAGCGCATTGCCATCGTTGGAAACTGTCAGCGATATATCCGAGGCAAAGTCTTCTTTCACTTCGGTAGTACG
>JBKCNS010000016.1:0-28652 GCA_046297095.1 Kapaibacterium sp. (SeqCode)
AAAAAAGCACCGGATTGCTAATTCGGCGTAGGGTTAACTCCTTACCGCAGGTTCGAATCCTGTCCTCTCCGCTAAGAAACGTGATCGGCTTGGCGCTTCCTTTGTCGCGTCATCTGCTACCCGGTCGCGTTTCTTTTTTGGAGATTGAATTACCTTTATAGGTCAACTATAGTAGAGGCATGTTGCAAATGCTAGGAAAAAAATACTACACGGTCGCCCAAGCCGCTGAATTAGCCGGTTGCACGGTCAGCTACGTGCGTCGATTGCTTCGAGAGAACGCAATCGCAGGCGAAAAAATAGGGCAGCGAGCGTGGGTTATCCCAGCAAATCAACTCGAAGTTCTAAAAAATTCCCCAACAGGAAAAACAGGACGGCCAAGATCAGGAAAAAAATCTTTGTAGCGGTCTTGCGTATTGTTCCGATATAGGTAATATTAAACGCGTCGTTGCAAGCTGTAGCAGGCGAGTAACGATGACGGAAACGACAAAGGCTTCTTGAGGGATGCTCCCTCGATGAGCCATAGGTGGTGGCTTTAACCAGGAGCAATGAAATGCTTGTACTTACTCGCAAGCGCGGGGAGAGTGTGCGCGTAGGAGACAGTGTGGAAATCACGCTGTTGGATACTCGCAGGGACAAGGCTCGGATCGGTATTACCGCGCCGGGTCAAGTGATCTTGAGAGCCGATGCAGTCGATCGTGACGCATCGCCTCGAAAGGTCCGCGTGATGCGCATGGATCGCACCATGTGCGAAGTAGACGCCAAGTTCATGGCGGACTACGCCGAGGTGTTGATGTTTGCTCGGGCAAAGGATGGCGTCTATGTGCCGTCCTGCGATCTGGCTCAGTACGAGGCCGGAAAGCGAGGTGTGGCATGAGTGTCGCATCTATCGGACTTTCGGACGAAGCGTTGGATGAACGTCGCAAGGGGATTGGAGCCTCGGACGTGGCTGGGATCCTCGGTGTCGATCCATGGCGTTCCCCATGGGATGTGTGGGCCGACAAGCGGGGACTCGTCGAACCCTGGAAGGGGAATCAGGCGACCAAGATTGGTCAGTACCTCGAACGGGCAGTGATCGATTACGCGGAAGCGGAGTTGGGATCGCTCGCCCGCAATGTGCGAGTGCCGTATCTCGGTGGGAATCCGGTCGTGGCAACGCTCGATGCGTTGACTGAGGATGGGAATCCCGTCGAAATCAAGACGGCGGGAATGACGGGACCGCTGGCACCTTACTGGGGTGACGCGGGAACGGACCAGATCCCCGAGCACTATCTTTGCCAAGTGCATACGCAACTGCTCTGCACGGGTGCCGATATGGCGTTTCTTTACGCTCTGCTTGGTGGTCGCGGCATCGTCCGCTACGAGATCCCACGCCATGACGATCTGTGCGAGACGCTAGCCGACACGCTTTTGGAATGGTGGGATCGCCATATTGTCCATGGCGAAGAACCGTCACGGGAGAAGGCTAGTCTGGACATCGTGAAGCGGTTCCGGCGTGTGCCCGAGAAGGTCGTCGGTCTTGGCGACGACCTGAGGTTTTTGCTGGCGTCGAAGGAAAACCTCGCAGCCGAAGCTAAAGACATCAAGGAGCGTCAGGAGGAATGCGACAAGCAACTTCTGTTGGCTCTCGGTGATGCCGAGGTTGGCATGTTCGCCGATGGCACCAAGGTGTCGTACCTCGAACAGCATCGGAAGGGCTACACGGTGGAGCCGTCCAGTTACCGAGTCCTGCGAATTGCGAAGGCGAAGGTGAAGAAATGAGTGCAGTTGAAGAAGTCGGAATTGCTAAGAGCACCGAACGCAAAAGCGTTCTGAGGGATTTGGCTCACCAGTACGGCATGGAGCCAGAGGCGTTCGAGGCGACGATCCGGGCGACGGTGGTCCCCAAGGAATGCACTCGGGAGCAACTAGCGGCGTTTATGCTTGTGGCTAAGGAGTACAACCTGAACCCATTGACGAAGGAGATCTACGCTTTCCCGACCAAGGGTGGCGGGATCCAACCCATAGTTAGCGTGGACGGCTGGCTTAACTTGGCGAACTCCCATCCGATGATGGACGGCATGGAGTTCGAGGACCACTTTGACGCCGGGACGTTGATCGCGGTAACAGCGGTGATCTACCGCAAGGATCGCAGGCACGCAAGCAAGGTGACGGAGTACCTTGCTGAGTGCAAGCGGAATACCGACGTGTGGCGTCAGTGGCCTGCCAGGATGCTACGCCACAAGGCCGCGATCCAGTGCATCCGCTATGCGTTCGGCTTTGCGGGCATCATGGAGGTTGACGAGTACGAGCGCATGATCGCGGTAGAGACGACGTTGACGGTGGATGCGGTGCCTGCTCCATCGTCGCGTACAGAATCGCTGAAGCAGAGGATCGGCGTGATTACTCCGGCCCCGGTGGTCTCCGAGGCGGAAGATTTAGTGGAAGCCGAGCCGCAAGCTGAGGACCAGGAATGAGCACTGGCGATCTGTTTGAATGGGCTAAACGTGCTAGGGCTTCGGATCCCGAGACTTCCAAGGAAGCGGCGATCGAGACGAGAGTTTCGGTTGCGATTCGCAGATCACAGTTTCTTGAGGGTTTGACGCGGTGTGGTGGATTGGCCACGGCGCGCGAGGCAGCATCACAGATCGCCAACGGAAATATCACGCTGCACGATTCGATTCGGAAGCGAGCTAAGGAACTGGAAAAGCTCGGTCTGATCCGGGCTGTTGGATCGCGACTGTGTTCCGTCAGTGGGCACAGCGCGACCGTTTACGAGCATGGTGGCACATTAGGAGTATAGACACCACAACGACAACTCCCGGCCCCGTGGGAAGCGGGGCATTTTCGAACAACCAACAATGTAAGGGGATAAAAAAAGATGAAACGCGAAGAATTGGTAGTGGCGTTGCGGACTTTGGCGGATGCGGTTGAGGCTCTGCCTGAAGAGATCGCTGAGCGCGTCAAAGTGGAGGCTCGATTTTACAAGGCCACAACGATTGATGAATTGCGCAGGCTGTGCGAAGTGTTCCCCGGAACCCGAAAGGTGATCGACTTGATTCATAGCGAAGTAGGAGCCATCGAAAGTTCGCTCGGGCCAATTCACGCAGTGTTGTACTACGATCGCGCAGTACTTGGACAGAAGGTGACGGTGTCAGAAGCCGATTTGTCACTTCTCGACGCTCCGCAGCCGGTCGAAGTCTAGTTAGGGCAGGGCCGGTTCTTTGGAGGAGGCACAACATGAAAGTTGGCACGATGGATCTGTTGAAGTTCAAGCGATTGGTGCGACGGCTCAAGGAGTCGAACCGAGGCGTTGTCGGACTGCTTGAAATGCTCTGGGCGGGTGTGGCGAAGAATTGCCCTCGGGGCGACATAGGTCGCTTCTGTAACGAAGACATCGCGGTCATGGTGGATTGGGACGGGGACGCGGACGATCTGGTCGCAGCCCTCGTTGAATGTCGGTGGCTCGATGAAGACGACGAGTGCCGTCTGGTCGTTCATGATTGGGCCGACCATTGCCCGAACTACCTCAAGGCCAACATTAACCGATTGGGGGGGTTCTTCGGGAGGCGCTTGGACGTTTCGACTGTTTCGACTGTTGAGCCTGAGACCCCACCTAAGACCCCCTCTAAGACCCACCCTGAGCCCGGGCCTATGGGGGGGGCTATGAGGGAGTCTTCGCGCGCGCAGATCTTACCAAGTCTATCCTTACCTATCCAAGTCTATCCACATCTAACCACATCTAACCACATCCAACCTAACCAAACCAAGCCAAGCCAAGCTGAGTGGTTGGAGAAGTGGGGGGTGGTAGTTGATGAGGATTTTCTCGAGCGGGTAAGAGTCGAAGCGAATCGCTTCGCGAAATTGCCGAGACCGCCTGAAAACCGCGATGTAGTGTGGAGGGCGTGTTTCGTGGCTACTGTGCTCGATTGTCGCGAAGTAGTGGCTGATTCTTGCGATGCGATTAGGAACGGCACGGCGAAGAAACCGATTGCGTACCTGGAAGGTGCAATGCGCAAAGCCTGCGAACTTCATGGCGAGGAGTACGACGCGATCAAGAAGCTGGCATCTCCGACGCCACCACCTAAACCGTTGACGATGATCCACGGTTGAGTTTCATAGGAGCAAACATGGACGAGGATAAAAAGCTATTGATGGCGATCGCGACATCGTTTGTTGTCCACCAGTGTGACACATGCCATTGGTGGACAGATGTGCTTGGCACTATAGACGGGAGAGCGGTCTGCGTGTGGCATACAGGCTTGCGTGACAACAAGGTGCGCAAGGTAGATTTCTCTGGAAAGAAGTCCATGCGAACAACTGCCGATTTTGGTTGCGTCTGCTGGCAAATGGACGAACGGAAAAAGTCCCGATAACGCTTGTAATCACACGGTTGCCGCGTGTGAGTATCGTTGAGGAAACAGCCGGACGGCAACTCCGGTGCATTTTTTTGTTAGGTGGTGAATTATGGCAGATTTCTACGTTACGGAAGAACGAGCAATGGCGACTGGAATAGCGGGCGATTGGCCGCGAGTGATTCCGAAACCAGATAACCCCAACGGGCGACTGGTGAAGCTCGAAGGATTGCAACAGCGAATGGACGGAGTGATCGAGGAGCTGACGAGATTGAATGGCATGGCGGCGATACCGGATCAACAACGGAGAATCATCGGCGATCTCGCTGGTGTCATGCGGTCAGTGTTTTCGTCCACCTAACGCACAGGATAACCCAGTGCGAGGAGGAGATTAACAATGACAGAAGACACTAACGAGCACTTGGGTTCATCCGATTGTTCGTCAGGGTTCTGCGGCGTGTGGGAAACGCTGACAAACGAAGATGCTACCTACCGTCAGCGTAAGTCGTTTCAGTACGTCGCTGGTGGTCAGAACGGTGTGCAAGAAGCAGGTTCGAATCCTGCCAGAACCATTGGCATCTGAAAAATTGATGCCCGTCGTCAGAGGGTCGCTTGACGAAGCGATTAACGTACTGGCGTCCTGTTCGAGGATAGAAGAACGAGCGAAACGTACTAGCGGCGTCGGCCCGACTAGGGTGTGCGTGACAGCCGGAGAGACGGCAATTTTACAAGACGAACGCTCGGATTCACCGAGCCGAATAAGAAAGAGGTAAACGAGAATGAGCGAGACGAATGAGGCTTCGGTGCAATCCGTTGTTCGTTTACATGAGGGACGTATGCCATGCGGAAAGGAGTGCTCGCAAGACGCTTCCAGGTGGGTCACACATTTGACGTGGACGGATGCTTCAGAGTTGGGTCCGGTGTACGGGTATCTGGTTCTCATTGCAGACAGGCACGGATACGTCAACGTGTTGGATTTGCGAAGACCGGAAGGAGAGGTTCCAGGATCGGTTACGGATGAAGAGCAATGGAAGAGGACGAAGGAGGCATTGGCGCGAAACAATGCGAAATGGTGGGCGTACCTGCCAGTTTCTCCACCCGTCAATGTGGATGCGGTTCCGTGGGCGTGGAGGGAAGATAACAAGCCGGTGCCAGTCGAGGCGAACGACCCGCCAAAAGCGGATTTGATATGGGCAAGGAACTTGCCACACAAACTGGTGAAGTAAACGAACAATAGATTCTCCCTGGCTCAGCCGGGGAGAAAACCGGGGAAACCTCGGCTGAGCCGGGGAGAATGTCGCCAATAACTCGGCTGAGGTGGGGATAATGTCCGGCGAGATTATGCTGAGTTGGGGGGGGCGTTGGAATCGGGAAGTGTTTTGAGGGATCATCGATGGATGGAATCGACGCAGAGACAAGAGAGCGAATCGAATTTGCGATGCGGTACGGAGGCGTTAGCGGTCGCGACAAGGGACTGTTGTCGATGTTCGATTCGTGGTGGGCTGCAAGAGCTAACGCGCCAGCCTGGACCGCAAACGGCAAAGGGTATTGGAAGTGGAGGTGGAAGTTAGAGGTGGCTCGCGTGGAGCGTCAAATTCTTCGCGAAAACACGAACGCAAAGCGATGCTCGGGCTGCGGAGCGAAACTGCGGACTAGGAGTTGCCTTGCCTGCGACCTGGAGAGAAAAAAGCATGAAGCCAAGATTACTTGACCTAAAACAATTCGCGGTCGCAGTTGGTGTCAGCTACGTGACCATGCGACGATGGAAGCGGCGAGGATTGTTGCCGAATCCCCGAATCAAGAATCCCAACAATCGCTGGTACTGGACTTCTGAGCAAGTCCATCGATGGTGGCGCTCATTGGCGATCATTGGCGATCAGGAAGGCATAGAAGACGCAGAGTAGCCGGTTTCCTCTGGTAGGATCCCACCGTGCGTTCAAGGGTGACTCGCGCGCGGCGGAAACTTTCGGGGACCAGCCATGGCTGCTTTGTTGGATCGAGAAACCGTTTGGGCTGTCGCCTGTAAGGCGTTTGAAAATGCCTGCGGTTCGCCGGATCGCTTCGAGCACTTCGTGCGCAGTGATGATCGACTGCGCGGTTTGAACTCTTGGCAGATCGCTCTGGTCGTCAAACTGTGTTTGATACTGTTTCAGATCTGGATGGCTTCAAGCACCAATCAGCCGTCGGCCATCAAGGATCCGGTTTTTCCGGAGAACTTCGATTTTGAGTTCGGGAAGGCGCAGACGCACCCCCTAGATCACCCCGAGGAGGATGACTGATGATCGCAGCGATCACCTCGATAGTGGGCGGATTCGTGTTCCTTGTGGGCGCTGTGTGGGCAGCGATGACTTGGTTTTCCAAGCCAGCCAAGCAAATACTCAAGGCTGTCGATGCCGAGAGTTTCGATCTGGCGAAATATATATCCTCGATGTCCCTGCCTGAACCATCACCAAGTCGCGCAGAGCCGCTCCAGAACGCTGATGCGCTGATGTCCTACTTCGAGGCGACGAACAACAAAGCAGGGCAGGACGCAATTGCGGCGGTGGTTGCTGCAATTTTTGCGCAGCGTGACGCGAAATGAAACCGGGGCGATCCCTTTGGCCCGCTCTCTGCTTGGCAGGGGGTGGGTTCTTGCTGCTGATCGCTCCTTGGGTCGACCGATTGTCCCCATCGGTCGACCCTTTCAATACAACGCCGGTTGATGGCGCTTGGGTCATCGTCGTTGAGGAGACGAGCGAGAGAAATCCAGCGGTGGCGCGGGTGATGGCGGACGGGGCATACTGGCGCGATCTCGAGAAGCGAGGCGTCCAGTGGCGGTTCTACGATGTCGATTCGCCCGACGCCAAAAGCTACGCGGCGGCTGCAATGCGCGAGGGATTGCCTGCACTGTTGATCTTGGCACCGGACGGAAAAGTGCTCGAGGCGACGAGCTTGCCGGGAACGGTCGCTGGGATCGATGAGATCGTGAAGCGGGAGGTGCGGCTGTGAGCGAACTTCCATATATCGAAATCGAAGGAAATCTGTTCCCGTTAGGGTGCCTTGTGCCGGAGCGCAGGCCGGAAACATTCCCGGCATACGCAGACTCGCAGCCAATGTTCACGCGGGAGCAAAAGCTGGATCTCTTGAATGATCCGAAGCGGATGGGCGCAACGCTCTGGTTCCCCAACTCAATTTTCATCAAGAGCCAAGGCGGAAGGGGATCCTGCAACGGTTACGCGGGAGCGAAGGCACTCGAGCGGGCTCGGGTGAAGCGAGGGATGCGGCACATCCCTTTGAGCGGCGAAGGACTGTACGCACAAATAAACGGCGGGCGGGATGCTGGCTCAATGCTCGACGATGGAATGAAGGCGATCACCGAACGCGGTGTGCCACCCGAATCCATGGTGCCGCATCAGGAATACCTATGGGGTCGCATCTCCGAAGAAGCGAGACAAGCAATGCCGAGGTTCAGGGCAATCGAGTGCTATCGAGTCGACACCTCGGACGAATTGGAGGCCGGTCTCTGTGCGGGATTCGTAGGCGTGGTTGCTGTTCATGTTACCAACGCATTCATGGTGCTGGAGGCCGATGGAAGCGTGTACCCGACCGATGGGCCGGGAAATCACGCGGTAGGCGTCGATGACATCCGATGGACCGGGAAAGAGTTTGAATTTTGGATGTTCAATTCTTGGGGTATGAGATACGGACATGAGGGGCGAGGGTGGCTTTCATGGTCGCGGCACTTCCGCAGCCCGTCGAGACACCATGCCTTCTACCTCATACGATCGACGACTGATGATCCTCAAGGGGTCAATCCTCCCATCGCGGAGCCCAGCGCATGACTCGGCTGCTCCAGGCGATTCAAACGGTGACGCTGCTGTTCGCTGTGATCGGCGGGTGCTGGTGTGCGTATCAGGGCTACCGTGTTTACCGCGCTGTCCAGGATCGGCTCGAGAAGGTGGATCGATGGATCGATCGATTTGCGGATGGCGAAAAAAGGTGGTTCGGTTTTGAGAGTCGCATCGAGCAACTCGAGGTGTTTCGAGCGCAACAGCAAGAGCGGAGTGGGGCTGCGAAAGTCGCCATGAAGCCGACAGTGGTTTTGTATTCGATCCAAGGCTGCGAACCATGCGAGAAATGGTGGCGCGACGACTCTGAGGCATGGCGAAAAGCAGGATGGGTGGTTCGGCGCGAAACGTCGATGACATCGCAGCCAGCGCCTTACTGGGACGTTTGGGACGGCGAAAAGTGGATGAGGGTGGCTGGCAAACTTAACCTCGACACGTACCGAATCGCAGGCGGCAAATGACTGAAATCGCGCAATGGGTCGCCAATAACGGACTGGCAGTTGTAATCGTGATCGCAGGAGGAATCGCCATATGGCGCACTGCGGGTTGGCTCGCAGTAAATGCGATTACGCCGCTAAAAGATGCGTTTATTGCGCACCTCAACAGTATCGGCATATTCATGAAGGCAACTACCGAATCCCTCGAGCTAACCGCAAAATCGATGGACACGATCAGCGAGCAGCTTAAAGGGATACGCAAAGACATCGACACGATGTCGAAGCGTGAGGAAGTGCCGTGACCCTCGGAACCAAAGCAGGCAGACAAACGATCTACGTCAAACAGGGTTCGGACTGGTCCGCCTCGTTTCAGATCAAAGATGCAAACGGGTCTACCGTCGCGCTGGCAGGCTCTGCGTTTCAAGGTCATATCCGCAAATCCAAGCAAGCGACGACCCTTGCGGCGACGTTCAGCTTTGACATTGCAGGAAACACAGTGACGTATTTGTTGCCGCGTGCAATTTCGTCCGCAATGCTTGCTGGGGAGTCCGAGTCTGACCCGGAGTCGAAATATGTGTACGACATCGAATGGACGAAGCCAGACGGAACAGTCGATCGAATCCAAGAAGGTGTGCTGATTCTTTCCCGTGAAGTAACCAGATAGGAGTTTTTCAATGGCTATTCAGTTTTCAACTACCGTGCGCAACGCTCGGCTTGACCAAGTCGAGACAACCATCGGGACAGCCCCAACGCTCGAGATCCGCACCGGCACGCCTCCGGCCAACTGCGCCGCAGCGGACACCGGCACTGTGGTCGCAACGCTTACGCTCCCATCCGATTGGATGGCTGCGGCGGCTTCCGGCAGCAAGGCAATCAGCGGCACTTGGCAAGATTTGTCCGCCGACGCGACTGGCACGGCAGGCCATTTTCGCGTGAAGGCCGGAGCAACAACGCATATACAAGGTACGTGTTCTTCGACCGGCGGTGGTGGAGACATGGAAATTTCCCCCAATGCGTCGGTTACGGCTGGGCAGAGCTTTACCGTATCGACGTTTACTTTTTCGGACGGGAATGCCTAAAAAATGCCAGACGGTACAGGCTACACAGAGGGTTCGGGCAGAAAAATCGCTTCGCGAGAAGTCACGTACTCAGGCGAACTCATGCACTCGCAGATCGTCGGCTTAGCGACGTTCGTAGGCGCAGATGACGCGAAGCTGATGTCGGACATTAGCGAGCAAAACCCGTTACCGATTCAGGAAGTTGGTAGCCCTGGAAGCGTCAATCAGAGAATTCTGCAAATCCTGACAAGCCCGGTTGGATATGACCGATCGCTCGGTAGGCAACGAAGCACTGCCGTGATTGAGTCCGGGACCGTGACAGTGTCCAGCATTTCTGCGGGAACAATTACCACCGTTTCCAACATTACTGCGGGAACGATTACCACCGTTACTGGGGTAACTAACATCGATGGGCGTAACGGCTCGATGCTCATCAACGCGACCAACCTTGAGGCGTGGCGCATTTGCCACCGGGCGCTCATCACTTAGGAAACATCATGCCAAACGTATTCAAGCAAGTCGTAGACCGACAACTTTGGGCCCAGGTTACGCCTGCGCCTGTCGCTTCCGCCACCGCGCAAGGGTTCGCCTGTGATCTGCGCAACGACAACACGCGAAATCCGTTCGTCTATCAATTGTCAGGCAACAGCGCGCTGGATCGCTTCAATATCATCAGCAAAGCGTGGCAGCGAGTGAGCGCGACTCCGCTCACTGCGGGAACGTATGGCGCTGGAGCAACATCCTGGTTCGCGCCAAGTTTCAGCGCGGTCGGTACGATCGCAGCCGGGGCGACGACTACGAGCTTTACTCTGTCGACAGCGCTTCCGACGGCGGTTGGTGCAAACATGCTCGCGAATCGCGGCGGATCGGGGCAGTTTGGGTTCCGGATTCGCTTGATTGATACGGTGGCAGGAAAAACCGAGGAACGATGGATTGTTGCGAACACAGCAAGCACAACGCCACAGATTTGGGTTGATGCCGCGTTCAGTTTCACGCCCGCGACTGGAGCACGCTACGAACTGCTCAGCGGGCGTCTGTTCATGCTCGGATCAGGCACCCTCGCAGCCGGTGCGTTTCGTTCGTTCGAAGTCGCGAGCAATACGTTCGCCAACCGCGCGATCGCTAACTTGCCCGCAACGCTATCGACCGATTCTGCGGCGATCGTCCTCGACGAACTGCACGTTCCCGCAGCAAACGCTCCTGGAGAGGGAATGATAAAGGGCGCAACGCTCTACGACACGGGTCTCAACGCGCTGTTGGCTACGGCTAGCGGTGCGTCGACCATTACTGGTCAGGCAACGCTTGGTGATGCCATCGTCGCCATAAACGAGTACCGCAATTTCCAGATCAGGATCGTCGCAGATCCGACGACTCCTGGCTCGGTCGGCCAGCGGCGAATCATCGCATCACACACCGCAGGACCGAGCGCCGTTTACACGCTCGGATCAGCCTGGACTACGCAGCCGAGTTCCTCAGCAAGATTCTTAATTGAGCAACCAAACGTCGTTATTCTCCGAACCACGGCGAACACAACCACCTACACCTACAACTACACGGACGCGACGATCAACAACGGAACGAACAGTATCGCGGCAGACGCATGGAGCACTACCTATTTTGGTGCGGCTCCGGCAGCAAACGGTGCGGGATGTCTCTGGGCTCCGTGTTGGGGGATTACTGTGGACGCGGGGCGTGTGGTGCGGCATTCGTTCAATTATTTTTTTCGAGGTGGGGCGACAGGTACGCTCGATGTGCTGGACATCGCCGGATCGATCACAGGCACTTGGACTGGTGCGATAACTTACGATGGATCCCCAGTAGGATTAAGTTTCACTACTGGTACGACTGGCACTCCTAGCCCCTTCGCGAACGGTGGGCGCTATACCTACCTCAACCTATACACCGCGTCGACGCTTTCCATGATGTTTAGATTTGACGCGGCTAATCGCGTTCTCTCACCAACTGTTTCGACCGATTTCATTCAGGCTGGTACTGCCGCGTTGGGGGCGCGCATGGCAGCGTATGCCGTGATCGACGGAACGGACAAGTACGATTGCGTGCTGTTGCAAGCGATGGCTTCCACAATTTGTCAAGAACTGATTCCGTTAATCTGAGGTGCAATCGTGACGCTTAATGCAATTAAATTGCTGCTACAAAATCGGCTGGTGACGTTGTCGCAAGCGAGAGCGCACGCAGTGACAATCGGCGATTTGATGCGAGTCTCGGAACTTGATTCGGAGATTGCGGAAACGGAGTCGACGCTGGGGCAGATCAACACGCTCTAGGTGAGACATGCTTTTAACCCTTCTCAGTCAACAATCTGCACCCGCTGGATCGGCAGCGAGCGTAGCGGCTGTCTTGGGGGCTTGCTCGGTCGTCAGCACGGCAAGCAGAGTCGATAGCCCCCAAGCAACGCTCGGGAGCACCCTTGGCACTGCGACAGTAAGTAGCACGGCAAGCACAGGGAGCGGTGCCACTGGCACAGTAATCAGCACTCTCGGCGCTGCATCGCTGAGCAGCAACGCGACGATCGCCAACGGCCCAACCGCAACTCTCAGCGCAACACTTGGTGAAGCTACCGTCTCTGCAAGCGGATCCCTGACCTCGCCGCCAACGGGGACGGTGGTAAACACGCTAAATGCGGTCACTGCCAGCGGATTGGCAACCGTGTCGTCGGGCTTTACCGGCACTGTTACCCTCACGCTAGGCGAGGCGACCGCGACGAGCGCGGTATTGATCGCCAACGGACCAGCGGCAACCGTCACAACCACGCTTAACGCGGCCACTGTCGCTAGCTCTGCAATTACCCAGGATGGCCCAACAGCCACAACCGTCGCAACCCTGGGGGCAGTCACAGTGACCAGCGGTGCGGCTGTCGCGAATCCGCCACAAGGTGCGGTTTTGTCGGTGTTGTCGCCTGCGGTCTCCTCGTCGACAGCAACCGTGACTGCTGGCATGGTTGGAAGCGTATCAAGGGCTTTGTCGGATACTGCCGTGATTGCTACGGCGAGCGTGCAATCGCAGCCAGTGGCCACTGTGGCAAGATCCCTTGAAGGGGCAGTCCTGTACGCGATCGCCATCAACGGCACTTCCGCTCTCGATGCTGTTGGACCGTTTTCGCTGCAGTATTTCCTTCCCCCGGTTCGGTTTCCGTTGCTGTACGTTTCAAAACGTGACTACCGGCTGATTTCTGCCAGCGCTCTAAATTATGAGATCCGCATCGGCGATGAATCCGCAATTGAGGTGTAAGGTGGCAAAACCCAAGAAAATATCACGGGAGCAATGGCTTGCGGCGGTGGCCGAGAGCGCTGGTGTTGTAAACGCGATCGCGGCGCGGCTTGGTGTCTCGCGACAACACGTCACGAAGCACCGGAAAGCGCACGCATGGCTGCAAGAGGCGTTCGATGAGGCGCTGCACCTGTCGATCGACCAAGCGGAGAAAAACATTCTAGCGGCGATCGCCTCGGGAAACCTAAAGGTAACTATGTGGTTCCTCGAGCGCAAGGGTAAGGCGAGAGGGTGGGGCAAGGAGATCCAGATCGAAAGCGAGTCGCTATCGAGTCCTAGAACGGTAATTCTGCGACTGCCTGACAACGGGCGGACGCGATCGAAGGAGGACAATTGATGAAAATCGCAAAATGGGCGGGTCTTTTATGCCTGCTCGCGATACTCGGCTGCGATTCCGCGCCATGCTGCAAACGATGCAAGCCGCCTTGTGAATGCAATCCTTGCGACGAGTATTGCGCTTGCCACCGAAATCAATGTCACGAATCTTGTATCTGCCACCAATTTAAGAATGAGGATGGATCATGGCTGTCGCAAAATGGGCCACGCCAGGAACAAGAAGCTCCAACTTTGCCGGAACAACACTCAACTCCCTAGCAAATACTGGTGAGTCATCGGTTGTCACTTACGACAATTCAACACAACGCGATCTATACGGAGCGGTGGCTATCAAGCTTGGTTCGATCACTCCATCGACCGCTGGAACGATCTCGCTCCGAGTAACGATGAATGATGGCACAGACACCGCTGATAGGGCCGCAGGAGATTTGTACCCAGTGACGCTGAATAGTGGGGCGTCTGCCAAGGTGGTTATCATCCCCCTGGTTCGGCTTTACCCATTCTCGCTTCGGTTTTCCGTGGTCAATAATTCAGGCGTTGCTTTTGCTGCTAGCGGGAACGAAATGTACGTTCGTCCATTTAATGAGGATGTAACGTAATGCGATCCGGCGATGTGAACTCCGATGCTAATCTGCAACAACGAGTAATGCCGATGTTGCGATTGAGGCCAGCCGCCTGGGCGCACGCTCGACCGGGAGTGGTTCGTACCGATGGATCCGGAAAAATCTCATCGATCGAAACGGGCGCACCATACAAGTTCACGTCGCCTTCCCCGGGAAACAGCCCCGCTCTAGTAACGACTGCCGGTCAGAATGCAATTCGATCCAATACGGCATCCAGTACGAGTCTTGGAACATCGACTATCCCGCAGGCAGGCCCGTGCTCTCTAATCGTTCTGTGGTGGTCTGCCGCCAACCAAGGCCCAGCAGCGCGCGTCGAAGATATTAGCTCTGGGCAAAACGAATTCGTGCGAGTTGGCTACAGCACCACGCCGCAGGCAATCGGCAGTTATGGAGGGGTAACGCAATCCGTAAGTATTGACAACAATCGTCCGTATGTCGCATCAATTCGCGCGGATGGCGACAACCCCGCGACGTTTCGGATTGCCAATAGCAGTCAAACAATTTCCAGCAGCTACTCCAGCGAAGATGTCACAGTATCCTTTCTCGGCAACTGCGACTACTTTGAGGTCGCTTTTTTCACCCGTGAACTGTCTGCCAGTGAAACCATGCTAGCCGAGGCGATCATGGCATGGTCGAACGGGTTTCCTAATGCACTGGGGGGCGCACATCCGTTCCGAAATCGCCCCCCGTTGCTGGGGGATTAGCAATGCCACTGCGTAACCGCGTACCACTTGTAGCGATCCCAGGAGTTACGGCTACTCTAGCAGTCAATCTTGGGGCAGCGCAAGCAACCTCGCAAGGAGTTGTCGCAGGCGCGATTCTTCAAAAAACGCTGGAATCCTGCGGCCTGTCCGCAGGTGCTACGCGGGCCGATGGCACGACGGCTGCGACGAACGCGATGCTCGAGGCAGCTACAGGAATCTCCAGCGGTCAGTACGGTGCATCCTCCGGGCTCGCAATCGCTCTGGATGGACTGTCTGCGGCGTCGACTGCAAGCGTTTTCGGCGCAAGCACGGCAACTCTCGCAAAGACACTGGAAGCCACCACTGGATCCGCGTCGGCAATTGTGACGACGGACCCTAGAGGAGTTCTATTGCGAACCCTGGGATCCGATACTGTCGGCTCGACAGCAGTAGTTGCTAACGGTCCATCGGCCTCCCTCACTCGCACCCTTGCGTCGATAGCGATCGCATCAAGTGCAGTAGTAGCACCGGGCAAGGTTGGGTCCGTCGCGAAGACTTTAGGGCCGGTAGTCGTCTCTACGAGCGCCTCTGTGCCGCCACCGCGAAATAGCCAATTGTTCTATGCCATGATGACAGGAGTGGATTGATGTACCGAAACACAAACGCAAACGTGAAGGTATTCGCCTTCAACCGCAACACCTCGCAGCCACAACTGGGCGATGCGGCGAACATTACGTGTCGTTTCTCTTTAGACAACGGCGCACGAACCGCGCTGAACGACACAAACCCAGTCGAACTAGAGGATGGGTACTACCTCTTCGACGTACAGCAGACGGAAAACAACGGGGCTACTGTGGACTTTTTCCCGGAGTCCACCACGGCCAATATCCAGGTTATTCCCGTCGAGCATTCGCGATACACGCGAGACACGCTCACTGCGCTTTCGGATTCGGTTTCCGCCTCAATCCTGTCCAACATACTCGGGCGATTTGCTCTGTCGAGTTCCGTTAGCGGGAGCGCAGGCGTAGCAACACCGCTCGTCACGGTCTCTGAGCGGGAATCGCTTGGGCCGATGTATATTGGAGCGTTTTCGCAGTATCTAAAAGTTGACAATGAAATTGTTTTCACCATCAACGCCAACGCCAAGAACGCGACTGGGCGCTTGGTGTTTACGGCGAAGCCGACCGTCACAGGTGCGCAGAACACGATCGCTATCCAGGTCGATTCCTCGTTCGGACTCCGGATCCCAACGGGCGGCAGTTTTGTTGCGGGCGATGCGGCGCTCGTAGGTGTGAGTGCTGGTGGGAACCCGATCCGCCAAGTGAAATTGACCATGAACGCCCGATCGCTATCGGCTTTAGCGTCTGGACGTTTCTATTTTGACATCAAACGCTGCGACACTTCGCCCGAAGCGCACTGGATCATTGCTACTGGCATCCTCGACTTCTCGCAGCCGATCAACAATACCACCACTTGCATATGATAGCGGACGCAACATCGATCGAAATTGGACCTCAACCCGGCCCGCAAGACCAGATACTGCGGACCAGCGCGGACATCGCAATCTATGGCGGTGCGGCTGGTGGCGGGAAGACCTACGCGCTTTTGCTCGATGCTCTCCGAGGTATAGACGATCCGCACTGGGCTCCCGTTATATTTCGCAAGACGTACAAGCAGATCACCGCAGCGCAGGGGTTGTGGGACAAAGCCTGCGAACTGTACCCGCTATTCGGCGGTCGGATGCGCAGCGCCTCGATGGATTGCAAGTTTCCGAGTGGAGCCCGCATCATTTTCAGCCACATGGAACACGAACAAGACAAGCTGCAATGGCAGGGTACTGAGATCGCGTTCATCGGATGGGACGAACTGACGCATTTCTCGAGCGGGCAGTTCTGGTATCTGGTCTCGCGAGCTAGGTCCATGGGTACCATTGATCCCTACATCCGCGCCACATGCAACCCGGAACCGGGAACGTGGGTAGCAAGCCTCTTGGAATGGTGGATCGATCCCGTATTGGGCACGGCAATCCCGGAGCGCTCCGGTGTGATGCGGTACTTCTGCCGGGCGGCTGACGACTCGCTACTGTGGGCGGATACGCGAGAGGAACTGTTGGGACGCGGCTCCAAGCCGCTATCGTTCACCTTCGTCCCAGCCACCCTCCAAGACAATCCGGCACTCTTGGCGAAGGATCCCGATTACGCGGATCGACTAGCGGCGCTCCCTCGAGTGGAGCGGGAAGCGCTGCTCGGTGGGAACTGGCTTTACCAAGCGGCTGGGATCTACGATCGCGATTGGTTCTTGACGTACAACGTCCTGCCCGATGGCAAAATCCAGGCGATGCACCATGGAGACGTGCTCGAGATCGATCCAGGTCGGATGCGACGGTTCGCGGTGATCGACACTGCGGGAACCTCGAGGGAACGAGCAGAGCAGGATAGGGGCAAGGAGCCGTCCTGGTCGG
Source organism: Kapaibacterium sp. (SeqCode) (assembly GCA_046297095.1). Taxonomy (GTDB): domain Bacteria; phylum Bacteroidota; class Ignavibacteria; order Kapaibacteriales; family NICIL-2; genus JBBATK01. Next base: position 17,045 of record JBKCNS010000016.1, read on the forward strand.
TAGTCCAGGTGTGGGACTACTTCCGCCCCGCCCACATGATGTTCCTGCGATCGACTTGCCGAATCCAGGCCGAGTGGCCGGAAATGATTAGCCGGTTCAACGATCATTTGCAGTCGATGAACGTCCCGGTCGTCTACATTGAGAACGCTCACTTCGGACCTGTCGCAGCCAAGGAAATCAAGGGACGCAAAACACGTCTCATCGGACCCAAAATCCCCGGCATGGCAGAGAACCACCGAGGGGCAAAACTTGAGCGAGCGGTCGCAGCGGGGGCAATCTCGCGCGTTGAGGACGGCTTGGTCCGGATACCGGCGACCGGCGAAAAGTGGGTGAGAGATTACCTCATTGAGCACACGGCATGGCAGGGGCGACCAGACGAGGTATCCGACCAGATCGACGGCACATCGTATGCGGTTTACGTTTCAAAGGAGCTTCAAGCCCAGCAATGGGGAGGCATCATCCAAGGGAGGCACGGCACAAAATGACCGACAAGGAACGCAAGATTCGAGCGCTCAAGACGCACTCGGAGGATGCACTGCTCACTTTCAGCGAAGCAGGAACGCAACTCGGAGTGACGCGGAGCGCGGTAGCACAGTGGGCCGATACGGGGCGGCTGGCGTATTGCCGACTTCCAGGCGGGCGAAGGCGGGTCCGCCAAAGCACGGTCGACCGGATCCGCACCGAGATTTTCGAGAACGGGGAACCGGAGTATCTGCGGGACGAATAAATAGGTAACTTTTTCGCAAGCAGCGCAAGCAGCGTCACAGACGGTTTGGTGCGTTCTGTGTCGCGGTCTAACCTTCCCCCATGGGCAAGGTGTTCCGTAAAGCGGTTCTGTCGGTCAACGAGTACCAGAGCGGAGATGGGTCCGTCACGGTTACTTCCGATCGGCTGCGCCATTGGGAAGACCAGTTCCAGCGGTTGAAGGATGCAGGCTACGCGGTTCCGATGCACTGGAACCATGCGGAACTCGATGATGTCGAAATGCTCTCTCCGATCGCCATGGACTCCCTGACACGTCGCGACACTCGCGGCGCACACAACACCGAAGGGCGCATGGTCGACTTTAAGGTGACACCGGACGGAAGATCCGCCGAGATCACCGTGGAGATCCTGACCCCGAGCGCCATCGAAAAGGTGGAAGCCAACTCGGTCTATGTGTCGCCGGTGATTTTTCCTGAGTTCATGGACGGACATGGGAACAGTTACGCGGACGTGATTACGAGTGTCGATTTGGTCGATTACCCGGTCGATCATTCCCAAGGCCCATTTCTACCAGCCGAAGTCGATGCAGCAATCCCAGCCTTAATGGGATGCGGCATTCGGATGGGGATCAAACCAACCATTTTTACTCCCAAGGTGCTTCGCATGGACATGGCTTCCGATACCAACATGGCGGCTCCCGCAGCCCCTCCCGGAAATGAGATGAATGATGGCGGTAGTGATGCCGACTCCATCGTCAAGATGATCGTCGACGTGATGCAGGAAGTCGGAGTGCAACTCCCCGAAGACACAAGCGCCGCGAATATCGTCGACAACATTCGCATGGTGCTCGGCAACGGCGGGCAGGGTGGCGGCAACCCTGACAATGGGACCGTGGCTGTCTCTCCTGAGATCCAAACCATGTCCGCTATCGTCCGCAACTCTCGAGCCTACGCCGAGCGAGCGTATCACCGAGAACTGCTCGGACAACTCGAATCGCTGCGAGACCAAGGAAAAATTCTCGATGAGGAGTTCAGTTTGTACGCTGCTCGGGTCGCTGCCCAGCGACTCTCGCTCGATGCGTACAGCAAACCGAAAACCGGAGACGTGGAACGCTTCATGGATTCGCGGAAAGTCATCCCAGTTGGCACGTTCAAGACGGCGACGTTTCGCTCTGGAGGGGGGTCCAAGCTGGCTCGGATGAGCGTAGCGGAACCGAAGAATCCGGAGGTTCTGACACCTGAACGCGAAGCGTACCTTCTCAAACTCATAAACGGCAACTAACTCACAATTCTTCTGAGGGTGGCACCGAGGAAGTAAACCATGGCTCTTGGAGTAGGAACAGTCACCGATGCACTCGCAACCCGTCCGATTTTATTCGTTTCTGATGGCCGCGTTCGCGCTACTATCGTCACTCGCATTCTCGCAGGAACCGCGCGAGATGCCGTCAACACGCCAACCACCACGCTGCGAGGGGGAATGGTGCTCGGACAGATCACTGCTTCCAAAAAACTTGCCCAGTACAACGCGGGAGCGTCTGACGGTAGCCAAACGCCAGTCGGAATTCTCCTCGACGACGTTCGAGTCGTTGACGATTCGGGCAACAACGAAGACCAGACCGTGCGGATCCTTGTGTCGGGTGACATCCGCGCTTCGCAGTTGCTCATCCAAGGCGCTGCGTTTGTTGGGCACACCAATGAAGCGGCTGCGAGGACGGCACTGAAGGCTGTCGGCAGGTGCTTCATTTTCGATGATGAATTGCCAGCCTAGTAGCTAGGCTCCAAACCACGATTTTCTTCTTCCGAGGGTGGCACCAAGGATTAGAAGATGCCGAACATTTTCCAGGATATTTTCAAACCGCAGGTACTCACCAAGGTTATCAGCCAACGAGTTGAGGCGTCTGGATCTCTGCTCAAAGAATTTGGTGTGCAGCCCGGCGGACCAAACGAGACGAACATGGGTCATGGGCGTTTGGGAGCGTACCACATTTTTAACAACACTTTGAAAACAGCGCAGGGGCGAGCGCCCGGAACGGCTGCTGGGCGAATGCAAATGCAGATTGCCTCCCGCGTACCGTTCGAGTACCCGCGAATGCACAGTTCGATCCCGCTCCTGGCCGAGCAAGTCAACAACATTGGACGCATTGACGATCCAGCTACGCGCGACAAAGCAGGCGCAAAGATGATCCAGATGCAGACTGGGTACCTCGCGCAACTTGCAGCCAACTGGCGAACCGCGATGCTGGTCGGGATGCTGCGTGACAGCCTGTACTACAAGATTGTCGGCGATTCGTGGTATTGGACTTACTCCAGTTCCGGCGCGGCCGGGCAACTTCAAACGCGAGTACCCGCAGGAAACAAGAGCCAGTTGAACATGACAGGCGGTGGAAACATTCTTGCAACATCGTGGGCCACCACGGCGTCTGCCGACATTCCGAGCAACCTCTATTCGATCCATGCAGCCTTTCAGCGGTTGACGGGATCAGGGCTTGCAAAAATTGTGACCACCTCGCAAGTCTGGTCACTGGTGCTGAAAAACGACGCAGTGCAAGAGGCACACGGTACGGCGAATCAGCCTTACGAGATCATTTCGAAAGAGACAGCGAGCGGCCCAGACGGGAAGCCGGTCCAAAATTTCAAGGCTCGGTTGTCCTTCATGCCGTGGTGCGAGTGGTGCATCACCGACGAAGGTCTCGAGATCGGGGAGCCGGGGTCAGAAGTTTGGACACCGCACGTCCCTGCGAACACCGCGTTCTTTGTCGCGTCAGACACCGTGACAGGCGGATCGGACATCGAGTGCTATATCGCGGGTGAGCCCGTCGCAGAGTACGACGGCGGACCCAAGACCGAGCGATTCGGCCTGTCGGCATGGTCGCGCGAAATCAGCAACCCAACCAGCACCGAACTGTTTGTCTTGGACAACGCTTTGATGCTTCACCAAGTCCCAATGAACCTCGCAATTGGAACCGTGGTGTTCTAGTTCGCGATGAAACGGAGTAGCGGTGGCAATTACTTGGAATTATGCGACTCCCGAAGACGTGACCAACTTCTTTGGGGACACTGGGGTAGCAGCGTTCGCTGCGCATGATCTGCGTGGTTCAGATGCCACGCTCGAGGACTGCATTGCCCAAGCCACCGACGAAATCAACCTCTACGTGCTACGCCGCTACGAGGAAGAGGGGGTAAAGACCAACCGGATGCTGCGTCAATGGTGCGTGGTGTTGTCGGCTGTCTATCTGTGCGAACGCCGGGGAAACCCGGTCCCTGAGTCTTTGGTCGCTGAGTACCAGCGGATCGTCGAAAAGCTACCGCTCATCATGCGCGACGAGATGCGGATCCCAGGCGTTCGGCTCAAGGGAATCAACGTCCCGATGTTTAGCAACATGCACATCGATCGCCGGTACGCACGGCGGCAACAGCGGGTCGCGATCAATTCAACCAACATGCCCAAGGAACGCCCACAAGACACGGAGATTACCCGCGTTGGCTACTACTAGGGCATATTTCCGAGGCGACAAACATCAAGCAGCGGCGATGGTGCGCCGTGTTCACGCTGCGTTGGTCGGGCAAGCTCCCGACGTAGCAAACACGGCTAGAGGTGTTTTTACCGCACTAGGGTTTGCTGCACTTTCGGATATTCACGCGGACTTCGTTCGCAAGGCTCGAGGGGGTGTCGGCGAAGATGGCGTGAAATGGGCTCCCCTGAAGCCTGCGACGTTAGCCTACTCCCGGCGATTTGGACCAGGGGAAAAGACTCAACTCAAGCAGGCGGCTGGGCTAGGTCGTGGACATCGACACGCCCCAGTCGGAACCGGGCTGTTGTCGGCCGCGCAGCTTCGGCAATGGAGACTGTATTTTCGTCGCAATCTAGCATGGCTCATCACCAAGTACGATCCAGAAACAGCCAAGTCGATCGCGGCGGGCATGGCATGGAATCGCATCAAGGCCGAGGGCGGAAAAACCAAACTCCAGGTTTACGGGAATCGCCCGCATGAAATCCTGCGCGATACAGGCGTTTTGCTAAATTCGCTGTCTCCCGGAGAACTGGGTAGCGATGGTGTTTCCTATCGACCACCGCAGCCCGATGCCGATGGCGGGCAGATTTTCAAAACGATCGCCAACGGTGTAATTGTTGGAACCAACGTCAAATACGCCGCAGCGCACAACTGGGGCGCGCCAAAGCGGAAACTGCCAGCACGTCCCTTCTTGCCGAAAAAGTGCCCGCAAGTGTGGCTTGAGCGATGGTTGGGCGCGTTGGAGCGTGCCTTGGCAGCCGGATTGACGCGAGCCGTCAGTGAGGGGGCTCGAGGTGCTTAGCGCGGAACCATGCCTACTTCAAGCAGTCCAGGAGGCGGTAAAGACCGCGCTGGGCTTGACCGACGACCAGTGTACGATCGAATCCGACGAGGATTTTGTACCACAGACAGCAGGCGATCTGCATGTGTCGATTGTTCCAGCCAGCATCAGCCTTGGCAACGTACACCAGTCGAGCGGAACGACTCGCGATGTGGAGTACGGATGTCGCGTCAGTGTGTTTGTGCGATCGCGGGCTGTCCCTCGAGACAAACGCCGCACGCTCTATCTCGATCAGCTTTCAGGCGTCAACGCACTGCTTGACAAGGTGGTTTACTCGGTCGACTGGAAAGCCTCGATCACTGCGCGAGCTAATCAGATTCTTGCAGCTATCACACCGACCGCAGGACCGTTTGTCGGCTATCTGCGACTAATCGCGATCGATTCGCGAGTTCGCGGCGTGGCGGTCGATACGTATGGCGCGTCGTCGCAAGCGTCGGCAAGTGGCTCCGACGTTATGGCGGGAGTGACGCGAGGCATTACGCTTGGCCGGATCCGCAGATTGGAGGCGGTATGAGTGGCATCAGCATCCCGCACGATCGGACGACCAAACAGCAAGTGATGGGCTACTGTCTGAATCCAGACTGCAAGCCGAACCCGCACACGAACGATTACTTTTCGTTTGCCGTAGACCACGATCGATTTGCCTGCCCAAGGTGCGGCGCGAACAAGCCGCCGTTCGTTGGTGTGCAAGTGCTGACACATTGGCTCGTCCAAGACAACAAAGGGCCGATTGAAGGCGAAGGCGGATTGCGATGGAAAATAGCGTGCGACCAAGACCGCGCGTACTTGGCCACTTTCAGCAATCTGGAAGCGGCAACGAAGGCTTTTGAGGTGGCTAATTGTCCCGGATGTAAGAATCGGAATACAGGAGAATAAACATGGCATTCGTAACAGGCCGATACACAGCAACCTGGAACGCGCTCGCGGTCGGGCAGACTCGCGAGGGATACAGGATCTCGCATCAATTCATGAAGCGGCTTATCCAAGGTGATAAATGGGGCGAAACCGCGCAAGATGCTATCGTTATGGGCATGGAGGTGACGGTCGAAATGACCCTCATCGAGTTTGACGCGGCTGCGGTTCAGACGCTCATCAATCCGTACACCACGGGTTATGCGTTTGCTGGAATCGGAAAACTCGATGTCGGCGGCAGTTTTGCAAAATCGCTGGTGCTGACCGCGATGGAAACAAACCCTGGGCCACTACCAGCCACCATCACTCTGTATCAGACGATTCTGCACGAAAACTTCCCAGTAACTTTGTTGCAAGGACCGGATCTCCGCGAAGTTCCAATCAGACTGCGCGCGTATCCGAACATCGCGGGAACGAGCAGCGCCTCGTTCGTGGCTGCTACCTAGTGAAATGGATGGCGCGCAGTTTCAAATTGTTTTGGTCGACGAAACCACCTCGGGAACGTCGACCGCAACAGCGGAACCAGCGAGGCGAGAGGCCGCACCAAATCCGCCTCCCTCGCGTCCGGATCCTGCGCCACCGCTCCGTGCTGCCGTCGCACCAACGCAAACCGATCGGCCTGCAAACGTAGCCGAAACTCGTGCCACCCCGGCAAACGAGCGGGCCGATCGGGAACACACCGCAGCAAGGAGAGTCCGCCGGCCGACCGAGGGCGATGTGCGGAAAGAGTTAGTCAAGAACGTGCACGAAGCAACGAAGATCGTCTTCGACGCATCTCACTTAAAGGAAAGCCTGCATCCTTTTTTCGCTGCGATTGCCGAGTCGCAGAAAGTGTTTAATGGCGTTGTCGCAGCCGCGAAACTGCTAACTCCCCTGCGACCAAACGCAACGCCTCCAGCGCCACCACCGGCAGCAAGGGTAGAGCCTCCGACGCCAACGCCTCCAGCGCCACCACCGGCAGCAAGGGTAGAGCCTCCGACGCCAACGCCTCCAGCGCCACCACCGGCAGCAAGGGTGGAGCCTCCGACGCCAACGCCTCCAGCGACACCACCGGCAGCAAGGGTGGAGCCGGTATCGCCAGCGAAGCCAACAGAAACGCGCCCGGAGCCTCGAGATGAGGATGCGCTATTGGCCGCTTGGGAGGAATACACCACCCGGACGAAACCAGACAGCCCCGCGCCGCAGCCGCAGCCGCAGAAACAGCCTGAGACGAAGCCGACTGCCACCAAGCAAGAGCCTGAGCAACCTTTTTGGCGATCGATAGCGGCAAGCATCTCCAACCTCGTAGGAGCCAAAGACGATCCCGAACCGGCCAGAGAACCACGGCCGAAACCTTTGGGGAAGCAAGAGATTGCCGTCAAGGTGGATGCTCCGAAGCAAACTCCGGAAGACGAATATCTGTTCGGTCGCGAGAAACTGGACAACTCTCCAAATCCAAAACAGCAAGAACCAGAGAAACCAAAACCACATGCCCCTGTGATTTCATTCGGGCTCGACTCCATAAGCAAGTCAATCAGTGGTGAGATCCGAGGAGCCTTATCTTCGGTCGCATCGCTGTTTTCCAAGCGGGACAACACCCCAAAACCAGAACCTACAGCGGCAAAAACCGACGACCAGTCCAATTCTCGACGCGACAGATCGCTCGATGAACCCAGGGCAGATACTTCCAGAAACGACGAAGTTGGCGACGAAACGCGACTCGCACAGATCGACCGAAACACCGATCCGGAGCACCTCGAGACCGCAGCCGATCGCATCGTGAAGGCAATTGAGAGTGTATGGGCCGAGAACGAAAAGACGAAACAGATCGCGGAGCAGACCGGGAACGCAAACGAGAGCCTTCATGACAACACGCCATCGCGCATCGAAACGCCAGCCGATCCGCTTCCCGCATCTCCGATAGAAAATCGCCCGGAACCTCCCTCGAAGCAAACCCCGGAAGACGAATTCCTGTTCGGTCGCGAGGACTCACAGGAAGTGAAGCCAAAATCCGAAGGCGATGGAGGTGGCGTGAAGCCACCCGGTCTCGCGAACAAAGCGCTCGATGCGGTCAAGGCCGACATCCCAGTACAGGCGGGAGCAAGAGTCGAGGGAGCGGCTGTGGCAGAGGAAGCCGCCGTAGCAACGGAGGGCTCGGCAGCGATGGAAGCCGCAGCATCTCGAGCAGCGCAAGCTCTGGCGCGAATTGGCCCAGCGCTTGGCCCGGTGGCTGTCGCAGCGGGAGTGGTCGTAGGATCGCTTGCAGCGGTCGCAGCGGCAGGGTATTTGGTCTACAAAGCCTTCGATGCGATCGGAGACGCAGCCGCCAAACAAGCAGATGAACTTGCTGGCTACAGCGCAGACATCGCCAAGCAGCGCGCCGAAACCGACGTTCGGCGTCAGATGCGACTGATCGACCGAGCTAACGAGCGCGGCGAAACGCTTGCTCGCGTCGGAGATGCAAAAGATCGCCTAGATGAAGCGATCAACAATTTAGGTGATAGAGTCACCGATCAATTTGTGGATTTGGCTGATCGTCTACTTCCCGCAGTGGAGTTACTGATTGGCGGAATAAACACCACCGCCAATTTTGTTGAGACTATTGGCACATCGTGCGGAGTCATTGAGGCGACGGTTATCGACTGGCTAAATCTACTAGGCGACGAAGCGGCGGAAGACGCCAAATGGCGTGACGCAAACGAAAAACACATGCAGAAGGTCGATAAGTTGATGGGGCGGCAAGACGCCAGGGAAAGACGCAGAGAGGAAAAGGAATTCAAGGATCCGCTGCTGAATCTGCTCCATAACGCGATGGGCGCTCCGAGGCAGATGGATCCTGCCCTAATGCAGCAACTCATTGCGCAGGCGAGGGGACTCTGATGCCAAACCCGCCGACCGTAGATGAACTGACGTACGAGGGAATCTCGCTTGGGATCGGTCAAAAGAGAAAAGTGTCGCTCGAGACGATGCTGACTCCAGACGGTCGCCAGACGCAGTATCACCGAATCCAAATCGAGGTAGACGCGATCGTTTCGCCAACGGTGACATCGCCGAATGGAACGGCGACCGAACTTCGTGCGAAGCTCACGCGGAACGGCGGGCGACTCAAAGCGACAAACATCGGGCTAGGGTTCGACCTGGACGTGGGTGGTAGTGCGTCCGTCAAGGATGTTCTTGGAGGACCATTCCCCCGACTGCTCCACTTCCAGCCGTTGGGCGCGCAGGATTACACCTCGGCGATCGAAGTACATTGGGTCGTCGAACTGAACGTGCTATTCAATGAATCGGAAGGGATAACGAGCGATGAAATAGCGGCATTCACCTATGCGCAGTCGTACTCGATAGACAACGGAGGGTGGACAACTCGCACAACCAACGGAACACTAGTAGTCCGGAAGGAATTTGTCTCCCCAAACCGCATCGCGCACAACGCTGACAGTCATCGCGATGAGATTAAGATCGTCAAGCCGATAGGGTACGAGCGTCGTCAGCAATACAGCCTGTCGGAAGATAAGGCGACTCTGACCTTCTCGATTGTCGACACGCAAATCAAGACCAGGAATCCGTATCCGCCAGGAGTGGTCGAAATCGAGGCGACACACGCCGTTTCCAAAACGCTGTCGCAGATGGCGACAACGCAGCATAGGATTAGCGTGCGAGTGGAAATTGCAGCAGATCAGCCGACCATTTACGCTTGGTTCGTGGCACAGCAAGTCATTTTGAAACGCATTTTTTTTGCGAGGCAGCAGGGTCTCGACACGTTAATCGAAAGCATCGAGGTCGAGGAGGAGATTTTTGGGCTCGCGCTGCATGTGTCCGTGGCTTACAGAACGCTGAACGACGTTGACGAATGGTTGGCAAAAAGCGGGATTTTCCAGCCCGTCGAGTTGCGATGGGATCCGTGGGAAGTTTCGATGCACCACATTGAGGAGCCAAGGGGGATCAGCAACCTAACGCCAGATCCAATTGCGCAGGATCTATTGGTAAACATGAATTACCCGTCGCTTCCGGTAATTCGCGATGAGCACGACTATCACATCGATCCTACAGTGACTCAGCCCGAGCACCTGTGCAATCCTCTTCCTCCTCCGGAAAACTCCTGGGCGCATTTCGAAGCCTCTATCGATTTGTATCAATACGGCGTAGAGCGCGATCACTGGGTGCCAACGGGTCCGGAAGCTATCGAAGATGGCGTGGTAAGCTTCAATGAACTCAAAAAACTAGGCCGGGACACACGCGCGGAAATTCCGGCAATCCTCGCGAAGAATCCAGGGTACGCAAACACGCTGGTATATCGCGGCACTGCGATCCGCGTTGGCTATGACATCCCCATGCCCAAGCTGGTGGTTCCAGGCGCAAAACTTTCTTGCATCGACAAGTCGTTTAAGCCGACGTGCCTAGGAATTTTCTATTGCCAGCCTGTGTACGCGGCAAAGTGGGAAATCCTGTACCAACTCCAGGATCTTCCAGCATCGATGGATACATCACGAAAAACCGATGGGAGCGGCTACGGTGGCACGCTCAGTTCGGGCACGGGCGGTACCGGAACACCCCCGCAGACCCCTAATGTTCCGTAGTTAAAGGATGCGATTGTGGCACAAATTGATCTTACTTCCGAATCGTTCTCTGTCTCGTACAAACGTGACGGGCAAGAGCGCAACGCAACACTCGACGTGCTCGAGATGCGGCTAGTGTTCGAAGATTTGGAACGCAAGCACGCACTCGAACGGCGCGATGGGCAAGTGTACGCGACGCGCGCGTTCCTGTCTGACGTGGCAAGCGAGTTGCAGAAGATGGGAGTCGACGGCGCGACTGTCTCCGAGGCGTTCCAAATCTGGACGAAATTGGGATCCGTCATCGAAGCAATAAAAAAAAATACGAACGGAGAATCCGGCTCGGAGTAGAGCTAGGAATCAATCCGTTTGACTTGACCAGCGCACAGATTGTGGCGCTGGAAGAATTGATGCCGTCGATTCGTGCCAAGAAGCGGATCGATGCAGGGAACTATGACGCGACAGACTACCAAGCAGTTTATCAACTGTGGCTCGAAGCTTACGGCGATGAACAAATCGCAGCAAACGCTCGAAACCAGGCTGTCCAACTGCTAGTCGATAAACATTGTGGGAAGATGCCATGAGTACCGTACCTGACCAGACTCGAAACGACAGCCGAAACGATGGACGCATCAGCGACGCGATAAAAAAGCCTGTCGCGAAGACGAAGGGCTACTCTCCGATCCAAACATGGTGGCTACGTCGGCACCAAAAGCTACCCGTGATGTCGTTCCAGGTCATCGAGCAGATCCTACTCGACGAAACGATCCAGATCGGACTTGCAGCCCGCCGCGCGGCGATCCAAGGATGCGAGTTTGGCTATGAGATGAACGGCCAATGGCAGATCGGCGTGATGTGCCAGGATGAAGCGGTCGGAGCGTGGGTAATGCGGCAGATCCGCAAACTCTGGTCCTGTGCGCTTGAGCACATTTCCTCAGCGCAGGTTTACGGCTGGAGCGGCATGGAAGTCATCTGGGAGCGATCCGAGGAATTCGGGACGTGGGAAATCGCTACGATCGAACAGCGACACGCAAACGACGTGCGGGTGTTGGTCGCCAATGAAACCGGACGACCGTGCGGCGTTCGTTTTATGCACGTCAAGAGCGC
>JBKCNS010000017.1:0-52850 GCA_046297095.1 Kapaibacterium sp. (SeqCode)
ACCGCCATCCACTACCGCCATGCTGCGCGGAAGAACATCTTCGGGCTCAAGGCCACCATGCGTGAGAACAACATCGGACATAATGCTTTTGAGCGATGGCGAGTAGCTAATAATATGTGCGGGTGATTTGGGTTCGCTGCCCCCGCGCTTGCCGTTGCCAAGGCAGGCCACCACAAAGGTTCCGCTGCTAAGGTCTTGCCCAACAATAGCCGGTGCCGGAGGAGTGGACACCGATTGTACCACCGAGTTGGTGGGCGTATCAATAATGTCGATACGCGATGCATCGGTACACACAGCGCACACTTTATTACCAAGAGCGGCTATAGCAGTTACGCGAGAGCTCACGGGAATGTCTCGGCCCACGAGCAATCGTGATACCGTGATATCGATAATACTCACCGATGAATCTTCGGTGGCTGCATAGGCAGTGGTGGCATTGGCAAAACACAGATCACTTACGGCATGGGGCGCAGTGGTGATGGTGGCAAGTCTCTTGTATCCGGTTCTCCCAACCACTTCAATACTCTTCGAGCCGGGTATCAACAAATAAAGAGTTGTATCAAGGGGAACAATCTTCGTCACCGTGCCGGATAATGCCGCGCCGTTGGCAGATTGAAAAGCATCTGCAATGGTTGTGATATTGTCCGGTTGATGTACCACACGAAGCGCGCTCGGAGATTCGGTTGTGGTGGTAATCATATTCCATCCTGTATCGGTAAGCACGTATTCCGGCTCCTCCGGCGAGCACGCGCCAAAACTCACTGAGAGCCACACTGCGAGTGCAACGAGCAGTGGAGAAAAAAGAATACCAAGCAGATGTCGTGAAAACATTACCGAAGAATTCATAGGGTGCTTCCTAAAGAATACATGATCAAAGACTGCATGATCAAAGATTACCTGATCAAAAACTGCATGGTGGAATGCGCAGCATGTACCGCGCCGAGCCACTGTGCTTTTTGTTTTGAATACATCATACCCACGCGCATAACGCGTATTGGCTACCATGATATAACGATTAAGCCGGCCTAAACGTTTACGAATACTGCTCAAGCCACCTGGCAATCAACGCCGCAAGCTTCGGCTCGGCTATGGATGCGGCTTCCAGGATTTCGTGCAGAGAAACCTTTTGCAAGGTATCCGGAAAACACTCGTCGGTAATCACGGAGAACCCCAGCACCTGCATGCCTGCATGAACTGCCACGATCACTTCCGGTACCGTGCTCATTCCCACCACATCGGCGCCAATGGTGCGCAGGTATCGATACTCGGCGCGGGTTTCTAAGTTTGGCCCGGCCACTGCTACATACACGCCTTCGCGCACCTCGATGCCAAGTTCTTTGGCGCATTCGTGAGCGCGGGCAATGTGGCTAAAGGTATAAGGCTCGCTCATATCCGGAAAGCGTGGCCCCAGGGTTTGATCATTGGCACCGATCAACGGATTATCACCAAGTAAGTTGATGTGGTCGTTGATAATCATAATATCGCTGCGCTTAAAGTCCGGGTTCAGTGCTCCACACGCGTTGGATACCACCAAGGTTTCTACACCCAGCGCTTTCATGATGCGCACACCATGCGTGATCTGCTGCATGGAGTAGTTTTCGTAATAATGAAACCTGCCCTGCATCACCACCACCTGACGGCCCGAAAGCTCCCCGAAAATCATACGGCCCTTGTGGGATTCCACGGTAGACACCGGCATGTGCGGAATATCTTCATAGGGAATGACAACATCCGCATGAACATGCTCGGCCAAAGCGCCAAGCCCCGTTCCAAGAATTATCCCCACGCGTGGCTTGGCTACCGTGCGTGTGCGAATCTCCGCTACCGATTCCGCTATGTGTTGTGCCAGTTGTGAAGTCATACGACGAGATCAAATGTTTGGTTTAGAGACGAATGTAGTGGCAGTAATGCGAATGCGTTTAGCCATTGCAATAATCTTTGCAGGGTGATTGACTAAGGCCAATAGGCCGCGCACGCAGCACCCACAACATACGAAAAACCCGCAGCAGAGACGGACTTGGTGGAACGTTCCTGCTACCGTAGTGATGGCGCCCCTTCAAAGGTGATTAGCCGTCTTCGTATTTTACGCCACTACATGATTGAATGATGATCGAAGGGAAGAATGAAGAACGTTCTTATCGTGGCCTACTACTTTCCGCCATCGGGTGGGCCCGGCGTGCAGCGTGTATTGAAGATGGTAAAGTACCTGCCCGCATTTGGGTGGAATCCTATAGTGCTCACGGTGCAGAATGGAACCTTTCCTGCGCGCGACGAATCGCTGCTGCAAACTCTTCCGCCGGAACTTGTGGTGCATCGCACGCACATTTACGAGCCCTACGATCTTTATAAAATGTTTGTTGGCGAAAAGCAGAACACGGCCATAGATGTAAGTGTTCTTACGGCCAAGCAGAGCGGTGGATGGAAGAAACGCATCGCCAATTTTATTCGCTCTACCTTCTTTATTCCCGACGCACGAATAGGCTGGCTCTTCTCTGCTGTGCGTGAGGGACGCAAAATGATAGACATGCATAATATCGATGCCATCTATAGTTCGTCTCCGCCGTACACCTGCTCGCTTATTGGCCGCGCTCTTCATAGGCAGACTCGCTTGCCCTGGGTGGCCGGATTACGCGATCCGTGGACGGAGTTCTTAACAACTCCGCACCGATGGTGGCTACCCGCCCGTATTGATAAAGCACTGGAGCATTCGGTGCTCAAAGAGGCGGATGTAGTAGAGTGTGCATGGAAGGGAATAATCAGCGATGCACTTCGCAAGTATCCGCATTTGGATGCGCGGAAGTTCCTTCATGTGCCGAATGGTTTCGACAGCGACGAGTTCCCCGAAGTGCCGCAGGAACCAAGCGAACGTTTCACCATAACCTACTCCGGCTCGCTCTATGGTTTGCGCAATCCGGACACGTTGCTGGCCGCATTGAATATGCTTGTGCAAAGCGGAGACATACGCCCGGATGAAGTGCTGCTGCGGTGTGTGGGCAGAGTGGGAGACGATGTTAAAGCCAAGTTCGAAGCAGACGATTTGCGCTACAGCATCGAGATAATCCCCTACGTACCGCATAAAGAAAGTGTGGCCTACCTATTGAAAAGCGACGCCCTGCTTCTTATCGTGGACGATGCCAAAGAAAGCAACGAGATCGTGCCCGGTAAAGTATACGAGTACATTGGCGTGGGCAAACCCGTTATAGCGTTGGCGCCGGCAAAATCGGCAATAGCAGAACTGCTGGAAGAAACACGCGCAGGGGATGTGATAGCGTACGGAGATGTGGAAGCGTGCGCTAAGTCCTTGCGCACACTGATTCAACGCTACAGAAAGGGCGAGAGTTTATATTCTCCGAATACAACTGCTATCAAGAGCTACGAGCGCCGGGAAGCCGCACGGACACTGGCGTCTACGCTGGATCAGCTGTGCGCCAAGAAATAATCCCGGTGTTCATGGCCTGCTTCTTGCAAGCAGCAATTGAGTTGCAAGTGAGTAGCAAGTGCGTAGCAAGTGAGTAGTGAGCGAGCTGCCGCCGAGCCGGTTGCCATAGGTGTTGTTCTTGGGTATGGCAGACACCTCCTCAACTCACTCTTGTGTGATTTATTCTTGAGCGATTTATTCTAGTGCGATTTATTCTTGCGCGATACTGCCGTACGCATGGGCTTTGGTATCGTCGAATACTCCTTCCCACCGCGCTATGACCACCGTGGCTAAACAGTTCCCCAACAGATTTACCGATGTTCTGGCCATGTCCATGAATTCATCTACGCCAAAGATCACTGCCACACCAATGCCCACCAGTGCCTGATACTGTGCGGGCACGAAACTCACTGCCGTTGCCATAAGAATTACCAGCGAAGCGCGGGGCACTGCGGCCACGCCTTTACTTGTTACCATGAGTGCCAGCATCATCGTGATTTGTTCCGCAATACCAAAGCTAAACGCGCCGCCCGAGGTGGTGCTAATTGCTTGCATCAGGAACACACTAGCCATGGCAAGGTACAGAGTGGTGCCATCAAGATTGAACGAATATCCTGTGGGCATCACGAATCCCACAATGCGCTTCGGCACACCGAATCTCTCCATGTTCTCCATTGCCTTTGGCAGAGCACTTTCGCTACTGGTGGTAACAAAGGCCAGCATAAAGGGTTCGCGCACCGCCCGCAGAAAGGGCTTCACCGGGAGTTTTACAATCCACGCCACCGAGCCAAGCACCAGCACCACGAAGATTACAAGTGCAGCGTAGAGCGAGCCAATCAGCACACCAAGATTCACCAAAATGCCCAGACCTTGATGACCAATGGTATGAGCCATTGCAGCGCCAATACCAATGGGCGCGAACATCATCACGATTTCGGTAAAACGAAACATCACCTGTGCTAAACTTTCGCATACGCGTACCAAGGGCGCAGCAGCTTCGCCCACAGCGCTGATACCAAATCCAAACAGAATGGAGAAGGCAACTATTTGCAGTACATCGCCACGCAGTAAGGCATCAACAATACTGGAGGGGAACACATGTACTAATGTTTGAATAAGCGTTTTGGGCTGGGTTTGGGCAATGGTCTGCACGGCATCGGAAGTTCCATTCAGCTGTATGCCCACGCCGGGCTGTGTGATGTTCACCACAACTAAACCGATTACCAGCGCCAGAGTTGTAACAATCTCGAAGTACAACAGCGAGCGAAGCCCCATGCGCCCTACATTCCGCGCGCTACCACTTCCGGCTATTCCCACAACAATGGTAGAAAAAACCAGCGGCGCGATAATGCTCTTGATAAGGTTCAGGAAAATATCTCGCAGAAAAAACAGCGAGCTTCCCCACTGGGGCTGCAGCCACCCAATCATACCGCCAATGAACATGCCCAGGAAAATCTGCTGGGCCAAACTCAACGAGAAGCGCGAAGAAGGTTGTGTGGTCATGATTGTCTGTGTTGAAAAGATAACTGCCAAGATAGATGCACGCTATACCTGCAAAGTACGATGTGGCGCGGTGCCGCAGGATAGGGGAACACTCGACGGTAACCGCTGCAGAACATTCGTGCCGCTAATCAACGCATTCGTACACATCCTTACCGAAGCACATCTACTGCGCTTCCAAAGCGCTCAGGCACTGCGCTATCACGGCATCTACCGGAATGTACTGCAAGTTGTCGGCATCATGCGCGGGCGCAAAGTGAGCCGACGACACCACACGCGCCGATGCAGAATACGGACCCCAACGCTTTTGGCTCATGGAGGCAGTAGCAGGGAATAGTCCCACCACCGGTATTCCCGATGCCGCTGCAATGTGCAGTACGCCGGTAGAGTTTGCCACGAGCAGCGAGGCGCGACGGCACAGTGCAATCATCACATCCAACGGGCACTCTCCGCACAGGTTCAGGGCGGCGGGAGCGCCTGCAGCCACACGCGCGCAGGCATCGGCTTCCGCCGTAATGCCGGTGATCACCACACGAACATTCGGCAAACGCGTAAGCGCTGCAGCCAGCTCTCCAAAGCTTTGGGCCGGCCACTCACGTGCAGAGCCTCCGCTACCGGGATGCAGCACTACCACCCTATGCTCCGCAGACACACCGCGGCCGGCAAGCAGATGCTCTGCGGCCTCATGCGCACGGGCATCTACCACGGGAGGAACTAACTGCGGCGTGTAATCTTTAGCTGTGATAGCACCAAGCATGCGCGTGTTGTATTCCACTTCGTGATAGCGCGACTCTTTACGATGATCGCGCACACGAAAAGTAAACAACGGCGAGTACCATCGATACGCACTGCCTACGCGCAAAGGAATTCCGGCTCGCGCAGCTGCCCACGCTTCCTCTGCCACAGGGCGGGGAAAGAACAATGCATCGAACTTTGTGCTTCGAAGTATGCTTGCCAGCGGCGTATGATCCACGCAATGCACATGGTGTACGGCCGGCGTGTGGTGAAGCAGCGGCAGGCAATACGAGCGTGTGATAAGATGTATTTCAGCGGACGAAAACTGCTGCTTAATAATGCTCGCAAGCGGCAGCGTGCACACCATATCGCCTAAACGATCGGTGCGTAGTATTCCTATAGATCGTGCCGATTGCAGTATGTGAAGTGCAGATGCCGGTGTCATTGCCGAAAAATAGCACCGAACGGAGCTTTGAGCGTGGTTGTATCTTTGCTCGGCGCTACTGTTGTGGTGTAAACGGGATGTGCGCAAAGATTCCGGAAATGAGTTAGTGCGCTGAACTATAGTCTTGAACTAACTTCCCGGGTGTGTGAATAATTTTATGCGGGCCGAACTACCATGAACGACTACTCCAACAAGCTTGTTACCATAGAGCGCCAAATCTCTGAACAGCAGGATATGTTTCCCGAGGCAACAGGCGAGTTTTCGCGCTTGCTTCGCGATCTCACTCTTGCGTTGCGCATTATTGCCCGCGACGTTCGCCGAGCAGGATTGAACGATATTCTTGGTTACACGCAAACCACCAATATTCATGGCGAAAGCGTAAAGAAACTCGATGAGTTTGCCAACGATATCATCTTCCGAGCTATGGATCACGGAGGTCACCTTTGTGTGATGGCTTCGGAGGAATCCGATGGTTTGATTACCATTCCTAACGAGTACAAAAAAGGCCGCTACGTATTGGCCTTCGATCCCTTAGACGGATCGTCGAATATCGATGTGAATATTACCATCGGTACCATTTTCTCGGTGTATCGACGTCTTGAACCGAACGAGATCACCGATGGCAATGCAGCCGATCTGCTGCAACCGGGATTTAAACAAGTGTGTGCCGGCTATGCCTTGTACGGCAGTAGTACCCAGCTTGTGTATACCACAGGTCACGGTGTGGATGTGTTTACCTTCGATCCCACTATAGGCGAATTTTTGCTGTCGCATTCGCAAGTGCGCATACCCAAGCGCGGAAAAATCTACAGCGTGAACGAAGGGAATTATCACAGCTGGGCGCCGGAGCTGCAGCAGTATGTGAATTATCTGAAACTGCCGAGCAGCGATGGTCAGCGCCCGTATTCATCGCGGTATATCGGAACGGCCATTGCCGATATTCATCGCACTTTATTCTACGGCGGAATCTTCATGTATCCCTCGGATACCAAATCGCCCAACGGAAAGTTGCGACTGATTTATGAAGTGAATCCCTTAGCGGCCATAATTGAAGAGGCAGGCGGCCGCGCAAGCAATGGCATTGGCAGCGTGCTTGAGCTTCAGCCGGAGAGCATTCACCAGCGCGTGCCGGTGTTTATGGGTAGTGAAGACGATGTGAACGACCTGGAAATGTTTTTGCGCGGGGAACATCCGGCGCAAAAAGACGGGTCGGTATAGCACCTAAAAATCTGCCGGTACGTCTGTACTACAAACACCACATCACTTTATCGCAGGTACCGGTTATGATACAGCATTTGAAACTCGACCTTCTTTCGTTTTCGCGGTGGATACCCATGGCGAGTACCATTGTGGCAGTGGCCACGGTAGCACTGGCCGGATGCTCCGGCGTGCAGGCGCCATTGCAAACCGCTGCAAACGTAGATTTGAAGCGCTATGCGGGCACTTGGTACGAAGTAGCGCGCTTACCCAATTCCTTTCAAACAAAATGCTCGTGCAACGTAACGGCCACCTACGAGCTGTGCAGCGACGGCACCATTAATGTGACCAATAGCTGTGTTCTCAACGACGGCCGCACGACGGTATCGCGCGGAAAAGGTGAAGTGGTAGACACGAGTACACGCAGCAAACTGAAGGTGACCTTCCTTCCGGGGTTTTTGCGGTGGCTTGGTATAGGGTGGGGAGACTACTGGATTATCGATCTTGATGCCGACTACACCACGGCAGTGGTTGGCTCGCCAAGCAGATCATATCTGTGGATTCTGTCGCGCACCAAGAGCATCGATGATGCCACGCGCAGCCGCGTACTTGCAATGCTTCGCGAGCGTGGTTTTGCTCCCGAGCAATTGCTGTGGACCCTTCAAACAGAGCGCTGATAGAAGCTCGAGAGTTTAGAGCGACACCGTTGCGGCAAATGCCGGATCGCGGCGAGCAGAACTTGCCTGCTCAAATGCATAGGCATATCCCAGCACTTGTGCGTCCGTGTTTGCTGTGCTCATGACGGACAAACCCACCGGCAATCCGCGCACAAATCCCATGGGCACCGTAGCATGAGGGAATCCGGACATGGCCGCCGGCGATGTGCACGACGGTGATGTAGGTGAGTCTCCGTTGATAAGATCTATGCACCAAGCGGGACCGGTGGTCACACACACTACAGCATCCAGCTTTTTCGCGGCAAATTCGTCGTCGATTACTCCGCGCGCTGCCAGTGTGCT
Organism: Kapaibacterium sp. (SeqCode); assembly: GCA_046297095.1. GTDB lineage: Bacteria > Bacteroidota > Ignavibacteria > Kapaibacteriales > NICIL-2 > JBBATK01. The sequence continues at coordinate 8,315 of JBKCNS010000017.1, forward strand.
CTCCAGAGCAGCGGTATACTCCTGCGAATTCGTTGCGCGCACTGCTTCGGTAAATATTTCCTGACCAAATGCAGGCATGCAGCGATCGGCATTCTTGATGTTTGCGTCTATAAGTTCCTGCAGACTATGCACCGGCGCGCCGGACGATTTTAGATAGGCGGATAGGTCGCGATTGAACTCATAGAGCAATACGTCCCACTCCTTCGACCCGGTGCGTTTTTGCACTGCACTGAACAGCGAGCACTCAATGATGTCGGCACCGCATGCGCGAAGTACCTTGAGATTTTTCTCGAATAACTCAACCACGGCAGGCAGATGATTTTTGTAGGAAACATCCACGCCGATGCGTTTGCCGCGAAGAGCTTCCGCATACAGATAGGCCGTGTGATCGGGCAATGCTCGCGAAGCCGGTGAAGCCGTGGAAGATGACGTGGCAGAATAGGGATCGGTGTGCACCGGTTGCTGCAGAATGTTCATGAGTACCGCGCAGTCCCGAACACTGCGTGCCATGGGCCCGGCAGTGTCTTGCGTTGCGGAGATAGGAATGATGCCTTGTTGATCAATAAGCCCAACGGTAGGTTTGAATCCCACGATGCCGCAGCTCGATGCCGGCGACACAATACTACCATCGGTCTCGGTGCCGATGGCAGCGGCGCACAACGAGGCCGCCACGGCAATGGCAGAGCCGGAGCTGGATCCCGATGGCGAACGATCGAGCACATGAGGATTACGCGCTTGTCCGCCTATACTGCTCCATCCGCTGGACGAATGAGTGGATCGGAAGTTCGCCCACTCGCTAAGATTTGTTTTTCCCAAAATGATGGCCCCGGCTTCACGCAGGTTTTTTACCAACGGTGCATCGCTTACGGGCTGATGCGATGCCATGAGCAACGACCCCGCCGTGGTAGGCATATCCCGCGTATCGATGTTGTCCTTGATAAGAATAGGGACCCCGTGGAGCGGTCCGCGAAGGTTGCCGAGTCGCCGTTCTTTATCCATTGTTTGCGCTTCGCGCAAAGCATCGGGATGCGTACATATCACCGCGCGCAACGCTACACCTTTGATGTTCGTGGCCTCGATGCGGCGCAGATACTCGCGTGTAAGCTGCTCGCTCGTTACGGCTCCCGTGTTCAACAGTTCCTGAATCTCGTGCATGGTGCGTGATGCAAGAGCCGCCCCGCGCTGATTTTTTTTGCCCGTTGTAGAGTTTAGGTCCGCAGCTGAAGAGCGAGAATTCATAGTTGGTGAGCTTGATGTAACAGGCATGCCGGCCACTGCTGCCAGCGATGCACCCAGATGTTGAACAAAAGATCGGCGGTTCATGATGTGTGCGATATCAATGAGTGAAACCTATGTACTTTTGCGCGTCACAACAAGCTTCACGGATGAAGAACTTACCTTACATTCTTGCAATGTGTGTGCTCGGCCTGCACGTGCTTGCACAAGATACACCGCGTCCCTTCGAAGTAGGAATTTCTACCTCGATTTCTTCCTCTGTTAATACCGTTACTCCTCCGCGCGGCTGGCATATTCAGCCCGGAATCGAGAATCTTCCCGATGTATTTATCAGCACCATTCTGCCGGTGTGGCAACGTGCCGGTATGGCAGCCGGGCTGGATATGGGCTTAACCTCGAGTAGTGTTCGATGCTCCACCGTGACCGGTGTTTCTGATCCTTTTGCGGTGACCATGCGTTACGCCTCGGTGTGTCCTACCGTAGGAGTGGGTAATGTATTTGCCGGCTTCGGCGTGCATCTTCCCATTAGTGCACGGCGCGTGTGGCAGGACGGCTCGCGTAGCGACGAAAGTGTTTCGATGAACGGCAAAGAAGTTTCGCTGCGTTCATTGGTGGGCACTATGTTCGACATTCGTGCAGGCGTCGTGCTACCCTTTATCGAAGACGAACACGGCGTACTAAGCGGTCTGCTTTCGTGTTCTTATCAGGTGTCGTCGTTCTTTACCGCTGCCGATGCATCGGCGCCTATAGTGTATAATCAATCAACGCCTTCGGCGAATTACGATCCGGCTGTGTTTCATGTGCGCGCCGGCTTACGGTATTTATTCTCGTTTTTTGGTGGCGCCGAGAGTACAGTAGACGGAACAGTAGATGGCACAGGCGTGTCCGCCACAGGCGAGCAGCTTCTGCCCGAAGGAGCTCCCTTGCAAGGTTCCGAGCAAATGCCGCCGCGATAATGCATCCCTGACTCCCGCCCCGGGCCTTTCGTATCTTTGCACACGATGCTTACGTTGCAAACAGCGTTCGCTCGCCGCTATATCCACTCATTGTGAAAAAGGTACCAAGCCATGAAACTTATTGGATTACTCTTCGGTATGGAGCAATCGTTTCCGCCTGCAGTGGTGGAGCGTATCAACAGCAAAATGCACGCAGACATTCGCGCTGAGTTCGTTAAAGTGGGTGGCGTGCGTATGGACGACATCATGAAATACGATGTAATTCTTGATCGCATTTCGCAGGACATTCCGTTCTATCGTTCCATGCTCAAAGTGGCTGCGCTGGGTGGAACCCGAGTGATCAATAATCCCTTTTGGTGGAGTGCCGACGACAAGTTTTTTAATTATGCCCTGATGAATAAACTTGGTGTGCCCATACCGCGCACGGTGTTGCTGCCCACCAAAGAACATCCGCCCGAGACAACCTCGCAATCCATGCGCAACATGACCTATCCCTTGCCATGGGAGGAAGTATTCGAGTACGTAGGATTCCCGGCGTTTCTGAAGCCCCACGACGGTGGCGGCTGGAAGCATGTGTACAAGGTGGACTCTCGCGAGGAGTTCTTCAATGCCTACGACGAAACCGGTTCTATTTGTATGACTCTTCAGGCGGCAGTAAACTTTCAGGAGTACTATCGCTGTTATTGCATTGGTAAGAAGTACGTGCATATCATGCCCTATGAACCACGCAATCCGCATCACTTGCGCTACAGCGCATCGTTCTCGCTTACACCGGAGCGGAAGAAACAGTTGGAGGAGTATTGTTTGCGTATTTGCAATGCCTTGAGCTACGACTTCAACACCATTGAGTTTGCTGTTGAAAACGACATACCCTACGCTATCGACTATATGAACCCCGCACCGGATGCCGAGAAGGGCTCGGTGGGCGACGATAACTTCGAGTGGGTGGTAGAAACCACCGCCACGTACCTGATGGAATGTGCCGAACAGGGAAGAGCCGTTCCCGGTGAATATGCTTGGAGCAATTTTATCAACGGAGCGTCGCCGCAAGCAATCAAGCGCCCTGCAGCTGCTTCACGTAAAGCAAAGAAGTAAGCAGAGCTTATGAGCAAAGAAGTAAGCAGAGCTTTTGCCCAAAGCAGTAACGTACCGGACCCCAATCGTCAACGCGCAGAACTACATGCAAGTGCCCTGATGAAAGTGCCCTGAAGCGAGTATACTGATACGAATATCCCGGCGCGAGCGGCCTGACGCGAATGCCTGAATTGCAATGCAGCAGTAGTGCAGGCGCAATGCATGCGCCTTGCACGAGCAGAACACGAGCAAAACACGAGCAGTGCAAGGTTAAACAAGAGCTAAGCAATAGCACATCATGAGTAAGCCCAAGAAACAAGACCAACAATCAAAGTCCTTGCGCCCGCGTCGAGGTCGAGAGAAGGAGTTTCTGCGTTTGCCCCGATACGAAGGTGGTAACGCGGCTCTGCGAGCGTTCATCGAAAACAACCTGCACTATCCCGAGCAAGCTCGTAGCAGGGGCATAGAGGGCGATGTGCATGTGAAGTTTGATGTTGCGGAATCCGGCCATGTAATAGAAGCGCATGTGGTTCGTGGAATAGGGGGCGGGTGCGACGACGAAGCTCTGAGACTGGTGCGCAGCCTAAGGTTCAAGCCGGTGCGTAATCGCGGCAGGCACGTGATCGCTCATCACGATATCATTCTGCAGTTTCGTCTTCCGGTTGAACACGGCAGTGCTTTGCAGATAAGCTATTTGTTTGTGCCTCAGTCAGAGCCTCAGTCAGAGTCAGCGTCAGCGTCAGAGTCAGCGTCTACGCACAGTAGCGATACGGTGCATGCTGACGATCCCCAAACACCTTTGCCCCTGGTGCAAGGCGCCGCTACTGTTGTGTACACCTGGAAGCCCGGCTCCTGATACCTGCGCTGTTTTGTGGTGCAAGTCCGTATGCGGAAGTCAGTATGACGGAAGTCAGTATGACGGAGGATTTATAGCCCTATTCGCAGAGGTGTTCACTGATGTTTTTGCTATGCACTTTGGTCCGTTATGATCAAGATTGAATCATGTATTCCCATGCCATTGCGTGCGCTTCTTGGCGTTGCAGTAGCCATACTATTTCTCACCGCATCGGGTTGCGGTAGCAGCCGCACAATGCGTGCGGTGCGTATGAATGAAGCGCCCCGAGTGAGCGAGGTGAGCGCCACCACCGTGGCCTATCCTCTGCTGCTGCTGCATGGCCTTGGTCAAAAAGCCCACGTGTGGGAAGGTGCCGCGCTGAGTTCCTACGAGCAAACGTTGGGATTACACTTTGGCGGAGTACTCACCATGAAAAATGGTCGCGTGCAATGCTCAAAAAACGGATCCGGCCCCTCGGACTTCTTTACGGTGTCGTTTAGCAATCCCGTGGACTCCGTAGCTGCGTGGTCCGCGGAGTTAGAGCAGTTTATCAACGAAGTAGTACGCCGCACCGGAGCAAATAAAGTTACCTTGGTGGGATACAGCATGGGCGGAGTTGCTTCCCGCTTGTACCTAACGCAGCATCAGCAGAATCATCGTGTTCAGCGCTTGATCACTATAGGCTCGCCGCATCTGGGCTCGCCCTTTGCTCGAGTGTACTCGCTGAAGGCCGGAATAAAGAACTCGCTCGCGAGTAGTTCCAATCCCGTTTCGCAGGCCATTCTTGGCGGAGCTCTTAGCGCTGTGGAAGCATGCGAGACCGATATGCCCTTCGATGCTCCGGCTATGCGCGATTTAATCCCGCCCGATAATGCAGGCAATTTTCTTGATCGATTGGGTAAGGCACCTCATCCGCTGGATGTGGAATATGTAAGCGTGATCGGCAACGTGGATGTGATTGGCGACGCACAGAAGTTTCGTACCTCGGCACTGCAGGAAGTGCTGCGGCGCGTCGGAGAATTATACGACAACGGATTGTCTGCCCTGCTCACTCCAGGCGACGGTGTGGTGAGTACATCCAGCCAAGTGATTACCAATATTCCCTGGTTCTCGGACAAGCAGGACAACGTGCGCCTTGCGCGAACGGTGGTGTTGAAATCGGTGCACACCCAACATTTGCAAAAGTCGCCGGAGGTTCAGCGCGTCACACTGGAAGGCAAGCCCGAACTACATGGATCGGAGTGGCTGTTGGTGAATGGCGTGCCGTCTCTTGTGCTTACCTACAACGACTATCTTCAGCCCTCGTCGTCGGTGTGCTCGGTGAGCTATAGCAGTATGGCAGGCGAGCGCAGTGTTCAGGCCACCGATCAGAAATTAGTATCGCTACCCACCGGAGAGCGCGTATGCTATGCCGTGATACCGATGCCCGATGCGGACTTCAGCGCACCCTTCAGCGTGCGCTTCTCCATTCGCAATGCGTATGGCTACACCACACAATCCACAAAGATGTGGCAGCCTCTTCCATAGTGCTTCGTATTCATTAACACTTCGGCGCCCAGTTCATACGTCTGCTCTGCGCATACCGCCGTACTTTTGCAGTCTGACTTGAGAATATCACCACGTACATGCACCGTTCTGCTGTTCGCGCCATATTTATTGTTCTTCTATGGGCTGTGTCTGCCTCGGCACAGCTGCGTGTGGAGTTTGTTGATACAATTCCGCTGAACGGCCTGAAGTATCCCTTGCTCACGGCTCGTGTGAAGGCCACGCTAAATGGCTTGCCCTTTGTGTTAACTACTTCGAACGTGCTGATTCAAGAGGATGTAGTGGTATCGGTGCCATCCGCTGTGAGCGAACTTTCTTCTGGCATACAAACGGTATCGTGGTACACACGAAACAGAAATGTTAAAGGCGGTTCTGCCACCATTGTGATTTTCTCGGCCACGCAAACGGCGTCGGCAAGTGCAGACACATCATTAGGTCTGGGTATTGATTCCCGTACACCGCAGCTTCGCTTTACCGACTCGCGAAACCGACGTATCAAAGAACTTGCATTTGGAAACACTCCTGCAGGCACAACTGCAACTCGCACGGTGTTCTGCGTACCCACCAGCGGGCGCTTCGATGCAGATCGCAACGAAGAGCGCGTGTTCGTGGATTCCATCCGAACAACCACTCCGTACTTCAAACCTATTTGGCGCGGGGGATTAGGCGCGTGGTCCTTGCCGGGTAAAATGTCGTCGCCCTTGGATTATCCCGTAGCCATCGAGTTTACGCCGCCGGACGGGAAGTATTATCAAGATATTCTCACGGTGTATTACGAAGGCGGAGCCGTGGAGCAATTGGCGCTCATCGGCAATTCCTTTGTGCTTCCCACACGTACCGTGTTGAATATTACCAGCCCTAATGGTAGCGAGATGTTGGCGCCTTGCCAAACTGTTAATGTCCAATGGACCGGGGCATCGGTAGGCAGCACAACGATTGTGGAAGCTTCGTTCGATGGCGGAGTGAAGTGGCAGGAGATTGGGCGCAGTAAAGATTCATCGTTGCAATGGACCGTCCCCGATACACCCACCAACGACGCCATGCTGCGGGTGCGAGCAGAGGTAGACAATCAAACAAATGAACAGCTGAGTGGCACGAACACGGCCGCATGCGATAAACTGACATTTAGCCCAAATAGCTCCACGTTGCTGTCATGCTATCGCAACGGGCAATGTCAGGAATGGAATATGCAGAGCTTCGCATCTGCTGCGTCGTACACACTAAGAACCTCCGGCAACCTTGGGACCGGTATGCAAAGCTTTGGATGCGGCTATACATCAGATACAACCTTCTTTGTGGCCTATCGCAACACCACGGCAGGAGCTGTGAGCGATACGCTGGTGTTCTTCCGTGTGGGTATTGGTCTGCCGTTACGTGTGGTTGCGTTGGGTTCGGATGTGCGATACAAGGGTGCGTTCCTCGATTCATCGCGCAGTACCATTATTCTTGTTCCGCGCAGCGGCACTGTGGTAAAACTGCTCTCGGCTGCAAACGGCGCTGAGCAGAAGGTACTGCCTATGCCGGCGCCTGTGCGAGCATTCTCCATTGCTAAAGACCGCGCAGCTATTGCGCTCCTGGATGGGCAGATCGTTCTGTACTCTACCCAAACCTGGACGCAACTACAATCCGTGCGCTGCCCAACGGTTCCGGTGATTGAACAGGTGATGCTTCTTCCCGATAATCAGCGTTTGGTTATTGGCTGTCAGGTAAATGAACCCAGCACGAACGAAGCATCATTCTCTGATGCCTACGTGGTGGACATTGCCACGCAGCAAATTATTCGGGCAATGCGAAAAGCCGCCACCGCACCGGTAGCAGTGAGCGCAAACAGCACATCGCGATATGTGCTATTCGGATATGTAGCTCAGCCTCAGGGCCCTCTTTGGGACATATCGCCTAATCAAGTATATGGTAGCGTGCTCGGACACGGCGGCTCGCTGACGGATGTGGCCTTTAGTCCGTCGGGAACCTTGCTGGCATCTTCTGCTGTTGCCTCTGATAATCTTCGTGTTCGATCATTCGTTTATCCGGAGATCGACTACACCGACGCGTCCTTTTCCATTCAGCGTCCCGTGCTGAGTGTTACACCACTGGCTGTGAATAGCATGTACGCTTTTACTTCCGCCGATACGGTGATTACGCTGAACGTGTGTAATACAGGCAAGGTGCAGGCAGTGGTGACGGCTGCACAGTTTGCCCAGTCGTTCAACTTCAGACTTCTAAACACAGTATTGCCGGATACAATTATGCCCGGTGAATGCATGAGCTTGAGAGTTCGCACCTATCCGGTGGATACAGGAAAGCTTCGAGATGATATTCGCCTGCAACTGTGCGCGCTTGCCGTTTCACTTCCGGTGGAGGTGTATTCCATACCGAGAAACTTAGGAGGCATCGACACCGTGAATATGGGAGATCGTTGCCCCAATGCTCCGCTGGATACTGTTGTTACCGTGATCACGAACAACGATCCCGTTCCTGTAGTAATTGATGAGTCCTTTCTTAGCGACCAAACAGATTCGTGGTACACCGTGCTAAGCGCTGCACGAGGGGATACGCTGCTTCCGGGCGAATCGTATCGTGTGCGCATTCGTTACACCCCCACAAAAATTGGTGTGCAGGACAAGGTGCTGTTGGTGTTTTATGGTAATCAACGGCGGTATGTGGCCAGAATAGTACTGCATGGCCGAGGCATCGGTTCTGAAGTGCAGGTACGGCCGCGCGTTGTGGGTTTTATACCGGAAGTTCGAGAGCGCCTTGTAACACTCACGAATTCCAATGCGAATGCAGTGTCGATCACCGATCTTAATGTGACACCTGCGGGAGCCTTTAGTATCGATGCGATTTCGCTACCGCGAGTTATCCTGCCGGGTGATTCGTTGGTGGTGAAAGTGTATTGGACAGACACATCGATTACGCAGGGAAGTTTGCAAACTAGCATAGCACCATGCAGCGCGCCGGTGACCGTTCCTTTGCAACGATACAGCGGTACTGCTTCCTTGCGTTTTGGTGCTGTGAATGCCGACCCTCGCGGCAGAGCCCGCATTCCGGTGCTGTTAAAAGTTGCGGAGAATTTTGCCTTTGCCGAAGTGCGAACTATGGAAGCAGAGTTTAGTGTTAACCCACGCATGTTCCTGGCCGACAGTGTGCAATCGGTGATCGGCAGGGCATCGATTATTCGCCAAGAAATTGTTGATGATGAACGCCGCATTACCCTGCGTGTGGAAGCGAACTTTCCGTATGCAGATACCATAGCAGCAGTGGTTCATGGGGTGGCGGGCCTTGCAGAAACCGACGTATCTCCGCTGAAGTGGATGGCATCGAGCTCCTTCTTCGGTTCGTCTGTGCGCGTTACCACCACCAATGGCGAGATGCGATTAACGAATCTTTGCGGCTCGCGGAGAATAGTGCAGAGCGGCGGGGTAAGCATTACCGCCATAGATCCTCAGCCCGCAGAGAGCGAAGCACACATACGATACACCGTGGAAGAAGACGGACTCGTGACCTGCCGGGTCTTTACCAATGCCGGTGAGCTTCTTCATACAGAACAGCTTCAAGCAGTAACAGGTGAGAACCTTGCTCATCTTTCTTGCAGCGCGCTATCGGCAGGTACCTATACCGTGCAGCTGCACTCGGCTCGCGGCGCATCATCCACATTATTGATGGTGATGAGATGATGCAAAAGGTAATACAGAAGGTAATACATGAGGTAATACACCGCGGAATACGCTGCGTACTGCACTGCGTACCACACTGCGTAATGCAACGTGTATCACACCGAGCAATCGCCGCGCTTGCTATTCTCGCTATTGCGGGAGGTTCTAGCGCATCGGCTCGTGCTGCGTTGAGTATTACTCGGAGCATTACTCGGAGCATTACTACGTGCATTACTCCGAGCATCACTCCGAACCCTGCAGTGTATGATGCATCTAGCGACTCATCCGCAACGGGTGTGAGCTATGTGGGCGATGTGATGATTCCGCTGACGCTGCATCAAGCATCGTTTACCCAGATGCCGGGCGTACCAAACTGCTGCACCGAATTCCGCTTCGGAATGGGAACCGGATTTTCGCTAGCCGGTGGAGTGCAGCGAAAGGAACTGACAAGATTTATGGGTATGGATGTTGTGTCCGGTGCGAAGCTGCGGGTTAGTTACGAACAGACCACAATGAGCGAGCAGAACGCCATTGGGAATATCATCATTGGATCGCAAGTGATACCCGGAATCTCCGAGCACACGCTGCGCAGCACAATGCTGGATGTAGCTGTGGAACCCACATTGGTGCTACCCTCGGTGCAAGGTTCTGCGTGGTCTATAGTGGGCGCGTTGCGTTTGGGCGCAAGCGTACTTGCACGCTACGAGCAATACGAACAGCTTGTGAACGCTCCGGCCTCTGTTAGCTTCGAGAACGGGTCTACACGGCGCAACGAACAAAGCGGAACTATTCCTGAAGCGTCGACGTTCCGGGCAGCATTGGTGCTGGGAGCACGGTACGGTTCCACGGAATGGAACTCGATGATGATCGAGCCGCAGCTGTTGGTAGCGCTGTCTCTTACACCGGTGATTCCGGGATACACCTGGTACACGCATTCGGTGAGTGCCGGTGTGCATGTGCGATTACTTCCATCGCCACCACCGCCACCGCCTCCTCCTCCGCCACCTCCACCTCCGGCGGTCATCGTTCCCGAGAAGCGTTTGATTGCCGGCGTTCAGCTTCTGCTGCGCGGGCAGCCTCAACCCTTAGTGCGCGACACTACAATCAACGTGACTATTCCCATAATCGTGGACGAGCGCCGCGAATCGCTTGCGCCCTATGTGTTCTTCGCGAAGAATAGTGTGCAAATGACAGCGCAGGATACGCTGCTTGCTCAAGAGAGCGCTCGCCTGATGAATATGCAACCGTCGCTGCGTGTGAAGTTGTATTCGAAGCAATCATCGGACGAGGATACATCCATGGCGCGCAAGCGCGGCGACGCCATGAAAAAGTTGATTCAGGAGTTTGGCATTGATGATTGGAAGATTGCTATTGAAACTGAACGCGGACGCAATGAGCGGTATGATGAACTCGAAGAAGAATCGCGGAGAATCTTTGTTTCGCTTTCGAACAAACAACTGCCCATGCTGATAACACGCGATACCACACGCTTGGATATCCCACCGGTGGAGTGCCATGCACTCACTACTGTAACGGCGGACACTACTGCAGAAGCAACTCTTACGGTGAGTGATGCCGTAGGGCGCACGATGCAGACCGTGAACGACGGGCTTGTTGGTACAGAGCGCCGCACTGCGATACAGATATCAAGCGAGTGGCTCATGAGCGGAAAGGCGCAAAGCGTGCAGGCAACACTGCGTGCCACCGATGCCGATGGCCGCAATGCAAGCGGCACAACGCCACGAAGCACGTGGGTCCCGCAACTTGAACTGCGCGAAACACGCGTGAAGCATGTGCAATCCGGCACTGCGTCGGACGCCATGGTACTTGGGTTCTTTGCTTTCGATGAGTCGGAGTTTTCCTGCATCGACATGAATGTGGTGGACCAAGTACGCCGGCATCATGCCGCAGGCGGGCGCGTGAGTATCATCGCTATGACCGATTCTCTGGGCGACAACGACGAGAACACCAAACTGGCCACAGAGCGCGCTCAAACCGCAGCTAAACTGTTGGGAGTGACAGACGCAGATGTGCAGATTCGCACCGGAGGTATGCAGCTCAACACCACGCCGGAAGGCAGAAGCCGCAACCGTTCTGTGCTGGTGATTTGCCGCTAACAAGCGCTCAGGCAGAGCCCTGGTAGAATGTTCATCAAAAAACTTTGAAAAAAGCAGTCCCCGCACTATTTTTGCCATCCGTTTCGGCACGCCACTCCCAAAAGGAGTGTTTCGACGCAGAAACTCGGTATTCCGACTTAGCTCAGCTGGTTAGAGCATCTGACTGTTAATCAGAGGGTCCACAGTTCAAGTCTGTGAGTCGGAGCAGAAAAAAACAAAGCCTCGCTCAATCAATGAGCGGGGCTTTTGTGTTTTGAGGGTTGATGAGTTGGGCGAGGATGTCCTTGCAGTTTGATCACTTCGATAAGAGCGATTCCTCATTGTTGGTTAGAGTCCCGACTTGTCGGGATTAATCAGAGGGTCCACAGTTCAAGTCTGTGAGTCGGAGCAGAAAAAAACAAAGCCTCGCTCAATCAATGAGCGGGGCTTTTGTGTTTTGAGATTCAATAACCGCATTACCGCCGTTGCGGTTCCTATCGGGACACAACCACCGTAATTGCAGTGGTGATTGCAGCGCCGCTGCCGGAACCCGGAATCACCGAATACACGCCGGCGGGGCAGGCGGAGAAGTCACAATTGAAGGAGTGATCATCATTGCCGCCGGTGATAGTGACTGAATTTGTTACGTCGTTGCCCAATACATCAGTTATGCGTGTATTCATGGACTGAACGGATCTGCCGCAGCGAATGAGCACCTTTGAGGACGTGGGTTGGGGAACAACCTTCGGAGTTGCGTCGGTTTGTACAGCATCATCAGGAGCACTTGTAATATCAGCGAGTGCGTACAGACCCTTATCTGTGCAGGCGTATGCACCAGGGCCGCTCAAAACAATCGTACGTATGGATCCTGCGCCAACAAGTCCGTCCATGAACCTCGACCACGTAACACCATAATCAAAACTTCGAATAATAGTGCCACCGCTCGATCCTGCCAGGACGATCGAATTGCGCGCGGCAATAGTCCGCACATTGCTGGTAATCCGCATGGGTGTAGAAACCGGTACCCAGGAATTACCGCCATCTTCGCTGATCGATATACCTTCTGCACTGCCGGCATAAAGATAACCGTCAGAGGTGGCCAGAGACTGAATGTAATTATCGGGCATACCGGTATTCATTTTATTCCATTTCTCACCCAAGTTGCTGCTTTTGTAAATACCGGACGAAAGGGGCGGCAGGCCGATCGTGGTATCACCGTAAAGACTCACGTAGAGGTCTTGTCCTACAGATACTGCAGAGGTAACTCCCATAATGTTTCCAAATCGGTAGCGAAGAGTTGTCCAGGTGTCTCCATTATTCGAACTGGAAACTATACCATCAAATCCTAGCGCAAAAATTCTTCCCCGCGAATGGTACAAAGAATTCACATACCGAAACGTCGTGTCTCGAACAATAGTACCATCATAAATCAATCGGTCCACTCGGGTCCACGAAGATCCATTGTCGGAACTGCGATAGATACCTTCTTCGCCTGAAGCAGCGAAAAGATATTCACCGGAACGTTCAAAACACCAGGGGTTCAGGACGTTGGTATGTTTGATGACCGGAAGGCCATCACGCACTGCTACCCAGGTTGCTCCTTTATCCGGACTTTTATAGACGCCCGAATCTCGAGTGCCAATGTACATGGTGGAGCCGTCAATAAACAAACCCGAAACCTGTTGCTCTCCGAATGGCGTAGGTACTCGCGTCCACTGAGCGTTCAGCGATGTAGTAATGCCACACACTGCAACAAGGAAAACCATGGATACGGTAAAAAATAACCTGCGGGTCATGAGAACTCCTTTGTGAGTAAGAGTAGTACGAAAAAATTATCGAATATTATGTCCGTAAGCCGCGGAATACCTGTACTTCGTCCACTTTGTGTCTACCATCGGTAAGTGGTCCATGTTCAGGCGTTTTTCTTTTGTTCATCATTTGCTCGACAGCTAAATAAGAACCACTACCAAAAAACCTACGCCGTCATGAAAGCAAATCAGACTAAACTTCAACGATCTCATTGTTGCCGATTCGATATCTACCTTTATCGCTTTATCGGCATCGATGCCATGGAAGATAAACAATTAAAATTTCCCCAAAACACTCCTATATCCCGGCCATTGAGTGTTTACCTGTTGGTTCGGAAGCTAATGTTGGGGCGGACAAACTCGATATACCGCTATACAATGAGTGCACATGTGGCGATCGTGCACGTGGCCTCTTTCCGCTAATATCCGTCAGTACAGTTGGTGCTAACTGCAGACTTCTTTCGCTTTTCACTCTAATCAGCTGCGCATTAGGTTGCCCCCCCTTCTTGTATTCCGTCATTTTGGTCTGAAACTCCCTTGAAATCGTGTTTTTGCGGTTTGTACAAAGTTGTGTGCGCGTCTATATTGCGCCGTTCCAACGGGGGTTGTTCGAACGCTTTCGTTGCTTCAACGACGGGGAAAAGATTCGGGAATAACGGTAACGGAAAAAAATTGCCGGAGTAGCTTCGGTCGGTGCGGATGAGTCACGAAGGTGAATGCCGTTCGCACGTTATGCATCGGTCGCATCGTTTGGCGTTACTCTACACTACCTGCATGGCTTACCACGCATGAATTCTTCAAAGCTTCTATGACATTACGATTACGCTTCCTGACTGTTCGCATGATTGTTGTAGCCCTGTTGGCCTGGGCTTTTTTGCTGCCTGTTCACGCTCAACACAAGCGGGGAACTGCCCTTGCGGACCTAACAAACGCGTCGAAGACATCGCACGGCGTGGTGTTTACAACATCGTCGGGCACCATGGAACTTACCGTGTACACGCCTACCGTGATTCGCGTGCATTGCACCAAAGCCGGGCAAAAAGCAGACAAGCAATCGTATGCGGTTATTCAGGAACCAGCCAAGGTTTCCTTTACCCTTGCAGAAGAAACCGGACGCTGGATAGTAACCACAGATTCCGTTCGCTGTGTAGTGCGTACCAAACCATTGCGCATTGCCTTCGAAACCACCTCAGGTGTTGTGATCAACGAAGACGAGCCGGCGTTTGGCACCATGTGGATTGGCGAGGAAGTAACTACGTATAAGAAGATCGTTGAGGATGAGAAGTTTATTGGTCTTGGCGAAAAAACAGGACCACTGAACAGACGCGGCGAAGGGTATACAAATTGGAATACGGATTTCTTCGGATACCCCAGCGGCGCTGATCCTATCTACCTTACAACGCCCATGTACATCGGGCTTCATGCATCAAAGGGAAAGAATATCACGTACGGTATCTTTATGGATAACTCGTACAAATCGCATTTCAATTTCGGAGCCTCGAACGATCGCTTCTCGTCTTTCACAGCCGAAGACGGCGATATGAATTATTACTTCATTGCCAACAGTTCCGTGGCCGGAATCATTGCTTCCTACACCGAACTCACGGGCCGCATGGAGATGCCGCCCTTGTGGTCGTTGGGCTTCCAGCAATGCCGCTATTCCTATTACCCCGATAAAGAAGTTCTGCGTGTGGCGCAAACCTTCAGAGAGAAGAAAATTCCCGCTGATGTGATTTATCTAGACATTCATTACATGGATGCCTACAAGATTTTTACGTGGCATCCGGAGAGATTCCCGCAGCCGAAGAAGATGCTCGACGATCTGGAGCTCAACGGGTTCAAGACCGTTGTGATTGTAGATCCCGGTATCAAAGTAGAAAAGGGATATGCGAGCTACGAGCAAGGCAAACTCAATAACTTGTTTTTGAAGTATCCCGATGGCAGCAACTATACAGGCCAGGTGTGGCCGGGTTGGTGCCACTTTCCGGACTTTACCAATCCTGCAACACGCACATGGTGGGGCGAGTCGTTCAAGGGATATGTAGGCGATGGCATCGATGGTTTTTGGAACGACATGAACGAGCCCGCCACCTGGGGTCAGCGCTTCCCGGAGCTGGTGGAGTTTGATTTCGACGGCAACATCGGTACGCATCGTAAGGGGCATAACCTGTACGGTATGCAAATGGCGCGCGCTACCTACGAAGGCACAAAGAAATTGCTGGGCGGTAAACGTCCCTTCATTCTAACACGTGCCGGATATAGCGGTGTGCAGCGCTACAGCGCGGTGTGGACCGGCGACAACACCTCCTCCGATGATCACATGATGGCCGGTGTGCGCCTTACCAACAGCATGGGTCTCACGGGTATGCCGTTCGTCGGTATGGATATCGGTGGCTTCACCGGTAATCCTTCCAGCCAACTTTTTGCGCGTTGGATTACCATTGGCGCTTTCCAGCCCTTGTTCCGAGCACATGTGGCCATAGACAACAAGGATCAGGAGCCCTGGAGTTTCGGCGAGCGCGTGGAAGAGATTTCCCGCAACTACATTCAGCTGCGATATAATCTTATGCCCTATATCTATTCGCTGTTTCACGAGGCCTCTAAAACAGGCATGCCCGTGCAGCGTTCGCTAGCTATAGACTACGCGTTCGACAACCGTATCTACGACTGGGCATTCTCCCAGCAGTTTATGCTTGGCCCCTCGATAATGGTGTGCCCGCAATGGAGCGGTCAGGATTTCTGCAAAGTATTGTTGCCAAAGACAGAGTGGTACAGCTTGCATACACTGCGTCCGGCGCAAGGTGATGTAAGTATTGTGGAATCTCCCATCGAGAAGTTGCCGGTGTTTATCAAGGGCGGTGCAATTATTCCCATGCAGTCGCCGGTACAGAATCTCTCGAAGGACAAGCCTTCGGATACACTGAGCATTTATGTGTATTACGGATCTGCCTCGGGTGAGTTCACGTATTACGAAGACGACGGCGCTACCTACGAGTATCAGCAGGGATCATCGATGAAACGTCGTTTGGTGTTCGATCCTGCCGCTCGCACATTTACCCTTGCCAAGCCGGAAGGTTCATATGCATCCAAGTTCAAGGCAGCGAAAATCATGATGATTGGGTTCGCTTCGCTTAAAGCGGGTGCTTCGGTGCGAGTAAACTCGGGCTCTGCAGAGTTGCAGGGCGAGCGCGTTAATTTTCTGCAACCCATTTCCAATTTCGATCCCATCGGCAAAGTTCAAATCAACGACGCCAACGTAAATGCGTTGAGCGTGGTGATGCCGTTCGGCTCGCAGGAAGTAACGCTTAGCTGGTAATCACGTTCTTGTAGCAGAATTCTATCTGTAGAAATCAATAGCATAACTCTATGTACGCAGGCATAGACATAGGCGGAACTAATATCAAGTATGGTGTGGTGCACGCCGGCGGCGAGATGATTTACCAGCACACGCATCCTACCGATGCCACGCGCGGCAAAGACGCTATGATTGCCGATATCGCGGGCGTGATTAAGAGTTTGCAAGAGCAGTTCCCAAAGCTTCTTTCCGTTGGTGTAGGTTTTCCATCAGTAGTAAATCCTCACGACGGCTGCGTGTATTATCCGCCCAATCTTCCCGGATGGGAAGTTGTGCCATTGGTACAACTACTGCAGGAAGCTTCCTCTGTGCCCGTGGCAATTGACAACGACGCAAACGTAGCTGCGCTTGCCGAGAGCGAAGCAGGCGCGGGCATGAACGCCTCGCATTTTCTTTATGTAACACTTGGCACCGGAGTGGGCGGCGGAATAATTATCAATAAAAGAATTTATACAGGCGAGCGCGGCGGTGCCGGCGAGATAGGGCATATCATTGTTGATATGTATGACGAACCCACACCCGCTATGCAGGCAGGTGGCCGTTCGTATCGCGCGGGTACAATGGAGGAGCGCCTTGGGCGGCCGGGCTTGCTGGCATCTACCTTGCAATTGGTGAATGAATACCCGCAGTCTTCCTTGCATCGCTATGGCGCGGAGCTTGATGTAGAGGATATATCGCGGGAAGTGGAGCAGGGTGATGAATGCGCGTGCGAAGTGTTTCGCCGCGCCGGACATTTGCTTGGTCTTGGCATTGCCAGTATTCTGGCGGTGCTGGACATGCGCATTGTGGTGGTTGGTGGCGGCATTTCCAAATCGCATCCATTGTTCCTGGAGACCACTCGCGAAACTATTCGTCAGCGGGCGCTGCCCACCATAGCCGGAAAAGCAGAGATTCGCATGGCTCATTTCAGTTCCAATGCAGGAATTGTAGGTGCGGCGATGCTTGGCAAACACAAGCTGGAGTTGTTGTAAAAAAGTTCAATGAGAATGAATATCAAAGCGTGATGATCAGAGAGTTATGATCATTATCAGCGAAGAGTACGTAAACGGGGACGGTCTTAACGAATACTACACAGGAGATTTATGGCGCAGACAGCAATGCCAACATCATCGGCTTCGAGCAATGGCTCTGAGGGTACGAACTACACAGTGCCGCTGGCCACAATGGCCTCGCTCATGTTCATGATCGGGTTCATTACTTGCTTGAACGATATTCTGCTGCCGCACTTGAAGATCATTTTTGATTTGTCGTATGCGCAAGCGTCGCTTATTCAGCTTGCATTCTTCTTCGGATATTTCTTTGCAGCCATTCCCTCCGGAAAAATCATTTCGATGTTCGGGTATAAAAAAGGAACAGCCATAGGGCTATGTACTTCGGGTATTGGAGCGCTGATGTTTTTTCCCGCTGCTGCAATTCCTTCCTACGAGTTTTTCCTGGTAGCACTGTTCACCATGGCTGCAGGATTCGCTTTGCTGCAGGTGGCTATAAATCCCTATGTGGCTGTGCTCGGTAAAGCAGAAACGTCGTCAGCTAGGCTCGTATTGGTGCAAGCGTTTAATTCGGTTGGAACTTTTATTGCGCCCTACTTTGGTACGGTGCTGATCCTGGCCGGAGCAACACTGAGCGGTGAGCAATTGCGCGCTCTTGCCGCTCCCGAAGCCGCCATGTACAAAGCCCAGCAGGCCGCATCGGTGCAGATGCCGTACGTGGGATTAGCCATTGCGCTGTTGGTGCTTGGAGTTATTGTGCTTATGCTTCATTTGCCCTCGATTTCATCGGTGGAAGGTGAAGCCGAACGAAGCACCACCTATGGTCAGGCACTTAAGCAGCGGCATTTGGTACTTGGCGTAATTGGAATTTTTGCCTACGTGGGTGGCGAGGTTGCTATTGGAAGTTACCTTATCAATTTCTTGGGTCTGCCGGAGATTGCCGGTATGAAAGAAGCAGCCGCGGCTGCTTATGTGCCCTATTATTGGGGCGGTGCAATGGTGGGACGATTTATAGGATCGTTCTTGCTCACCCGCGTAAAACCGGGATTACTGCTTGCCGTGCAGGCAGGCCTTGCCTTTGCCCTGGTTGCTATTAGCGTGATGAGTTCGGGAAGCACTGCTATGTGGTCTGTGATACTGGTGGGGCTTATGAACTCCATTATGTTTGCCACGATTTTCACATTGGCGATTAAAGATTTGGGTGTGCTCACAAACAAGGGCGGCAGTTTGCTGAACATGGCAATTGTGGGCGGAGCAGTGGTGCCATACATTCAAGGACTTCTGGCGGACTCCATGGGTTTGCATCAGGCCTTCGTGATTCCCCTTGCGTGCTATGCATACATCGTGTATTACGGATTGAGCGGATCTAAAGTTCGCAGTGCAGGCGCATAAATGGCGGTAGAGATGTTCGCATCAGAGCTGTTATTGCGAATACACAACGACAACGAATATTGAATACGATAAGTAGTAAACGATTCACATTAATCATTCATCATTTATAAAGGGGAAGACATGATTCTTCGCTACTGTTGTATGGTGCTTCTTGCCGTGGCAATGGCAAGCACCGCGATGGCTCAGACCGGCCTGGTGGGAAAGGTCAGCGATGCATCCACGAAGAAGCCTTTGCGTGGAGTATCGGTGCGGGTAGATAAAACAACCCTTGGCGGTGTGACAAAAGCCGACGGAAGTTTTTCCGTGAAACTGTTGCAAGGCGGAAACTATACGCTGAGTATCACCTACATGGGATACAAGAAAGCGCAGAAGAGCGTTACCGTGCAGAGCGATCAGACGGCTACCGTAAACATTGAATTAGATCCGGACCGCATGCTCCTGGAGGAAGTAGTGGTGGTAGGCTACGGTACCAAGCAAAAACGCGAGGTAACAGGAGCGTACACAACGGTAAAGGGTGATGAAGTTGTGAATACACCGAACCCCACCATGGAAGCTTCCTTGCAGGGTAGGGTGTCCGGCGTTCAGATTACGCAAGCAAACGGTATGGCGGGAACAGCAGCCTCTGTACGGGTTCGCGGTGTAGGATCTATCACTGCTAATACCGAGCCGCTGTATGTGATCGACGGCGTGCCCATGACAACCGGAGACTTCAGCGCTCGTGATGCGGTGGCATCGAACACCAACGCGCTCTCGTTCCTGAATCCCAATGATATTGAGTCTATAGACATTCTTAAAGACGCTGCAGCAACCGCTATTTATGGTTCACGCGGAGCAAATGGTGTTGTGCTGATCACCACCAAGCGTGGTAAAGACGGATCGATGCAGGTGAGCGCCGGCCATTACAGCGGCTTCCTCAACGAAGCGAACAGATTGAAACTTGTGGATCGCGATACATGGATCAACATGTATTACGAAGCCCGCAAGAACGATGTCACCGACTCGCTTATGAAACTCTCTCGTTTCAGTGGTCAGGATTGGAACACTGTGTCGGCATTCATTGCCTCGAACGACACCATGACCAATTTGATCAACAACTCAAAACTTCCGCAGGGATTCACGCGGCAAACCGCAGCGAATACCAATTGGTTCGACCAGGTATTGCGCACCGGATCAACAAGCGAGAGTTATCTCAGCTTGAATGGTGGAACCAATGCCGTGCGATATTTCTTCAACACTACCTATCGCGACGAGCAAGGATTTATCGTCGGCAACGATTACAACCGCTTCAGCAATCGTTTGTCCGTAGATGCAAAGCCCACATCGTGGTTTGACATGGGCGGCTCCATCAGTTTAACGCGCGAGCGTAACAACCGCGTGAACAGCGCGTGGTCCGGTGGCCTTGGAGCTGCGCAATCAAAGACATTGCCTATCTATCCCATCTACGATTCCACCGGCGCATACTGGCGGCCGGGTAGCGGGCTGAATCCTCTTGCCGAACTCGAGAACCGCCGCTTCATTGCTACAACATGGCGCACCGTGGCTAACGGTTATAGCCAGTTGAACCTAATGGATGGTTTGTATGTGCGCGGTACTGCAGGTTTTGATATCTACGATCTCACGGAAGATCGCTACAATCCGCCGGTGTTGACGGCAGTACCTACCGCTGAACTTCGTAACGTTCGAGTATTCAATTGGACCACAAATGCCTTCGTGAATTACTCCGCACTAACAGGCGATGTTCACGATCTGAATATGACCGCCGGTATGGAGGTTCAGCGCTCCGATCGTCAGGATGTGGGAACCACCGGTGAGCGCTTTCCCAACACTTACTTCGAAACACCGCAGAACGCAGCTATTCGAAATGGGTACACTTTCCGTACAGCATCGGGATTTCTCTCGTACTTCGGCCGCGTCAACTACAAGTTCTTGAACCGTTATTTATTCACTGCAACGATCCGCAGTGACGCATCTTCACGCTTCGGCGATAATCAACGATGGGGAACATTTCCGTCGGCTTCGGCTGCATGGATTTTCTCCAACGAAGATTTTATGAAAGACAACGGCATTTTGACCTTCGGTAAAATCCGCGCCAGCTACGGTATTTCCGGAAATGCTGCTATCGGTGATTTTACATGGCAGGGCACCTATTCTGCCGGCTCCGATTACAACGGCCAGCCGGGTACACGCCCTTCGCAGTTACCTAATGCAGACCTAACATGGGAGACCTCGCAACAAACAGATATCGCGCTGGACTTCGGCTTGCTCAACGACCGCATCACAGGTTCGGTGAATTATTATCACCGATTGTCCAAAGACATGCTCCTGAACGAGCGCGTGCCTGCATCCTCCGGATTGCAAACTGTAATCCGAAACGTGGGTGAAATGTCCAACAGCGGTTGGGAGTTCAACGTGCGCAGCGTGAATGTGTCATCGCCCGAGTTTGAATGGACTACCGACTTCAACATCACGATGAACACGAACAAGATTATCTCGCTGGGAAGTATCACCAGCCCCGATGCTATCGATCTTGGTTTTGGTGAAACTCGCGTTGTGCCGGGATATCCTTTTGCTACTTACATGCTGGTGCGGTATTCAGGTGCGGATGCTAAGACGGGATTGCCTGTGTACATGAGACCGGTGATGCGAAACTTCAACGAGAACGGCAGAGACACCATGGTTGCCATGAACGGCCTTCGCGGACGTCCGTTGGAGCTGGAGGAAGCTCGCGATACTTCGGGAAATCCTTTGGCATGGAATGCAAACTGGCGTGTGCCCACCGGCAAAAACTATCCCGATGCCTTTGGCGGTATCACCAACACCTTCCGCTACGCAGGATTTGATGTAAGCGTTCTGTTTACCTATCAAATCGGAAACTCCATTTACGACGACGCCGGCAAGCGCCTTGTGGGTAATATCTCGCAGGATGGTGGCTGGAATCAGATGACCATTACCGAAGAGCGTTGGCAAAATCCGGGCGATCAAACCAACGTGGCGCGACTCACTCTAAAGGGTGCACGCGATATCAATACCGATCAGCATTTGTACAGCGCAGACTTCTTGCGCCTGCGGAATATGACAATAGGATACACGTTGCCCACGGCTACTTCCAACAGTTTGGGGCTTAATCGTCTGCGCGTGTACATGACAGCGCAGAACATTCTGACCTTCACCAACTTCCCGGGCTGGGATCCGGAAGTGGTGCGAGACCACACTACAGACCAGCAGCGCAATGGTAATCAGGGTGTTACGTATTTAACGCCGCCGCAAGCGCGCTCGTTTATCTTCGGTGTAAATGTTGAACTTTAATAACTAAACGCAACACAAGTATGAAAAAGATATTTATCGTAAGTGCACTCTGTGGTGTGTTGGCGTGTATGCCGTTCATGCAGTCGTGCTCTGAAGTACTGGATGTAAAAAATGAGTCGGGGCTTTCCAATGAAGCTGCCATCACCGATGCAAGCTCTGTGCGCAAGGTAATGGTGGGTGCATACAACCGCATGCAAGAAGTGCTTGGCCGTGCAAACCCGAGTTTGTTTGCCGAGACCTTTGCCGGCGATGTGGGATATACCGGCAGCGATTTCGGTTATCGTGAAATGTGGACGCAGAATATGTCCTTGTTCACCGGTCTTCCGGGCGCAACATGGCAGAACAGTTACGAGGCCATCAATACTGCGAACAATGTATTGGCAGCCATCGAGAAACTCACCGACATGGACGACAAAGAAAAAGACCGTATTCGTGGTGAGTGTTACTTCTTGCGCGGCGCATTGCACTTTGAAATGCTGCGCATGTGGGGGCATCAGCCGGGTGTTGGCGCTAACAAAACTCAGTACGGTGTGGTGATTCGCACCGAGCCCACTATTGGTGTAAGCGCTTCCATCAAGCAACGCTCCACAGTAACCGAGTGCTACGACTTTGTTATCGATGAATTGAAGAAAGCAGAAACGCTGTTGGCCGCGAACCCGCAAACAGAGCAGGGACGCGCTACATCGGCTATTGCCACAGCGTACCTGGCGCGTGTATACTTCCAAAAGAACGATCATGCCAATGCCTATGCAGCCGCAGACAAGCTGGTAAAGAGCGGCGCCTATCAGTTGCAGAGCAATGTGTTCGACGTGCAGCGCAAGCCGTTTACCAAAGAAGCAGTGTTTCAGATTCCTGTTACAACGGCAAACAATACTTCGAATAGTCTAACCGGTATGTACCGCAAGTTCGGAACCTCGCTTCCGCAGTTTGTGCTCTCTAACGATTTCGTTGCCTTCGCCGCAACCTTCCCGAGCACCGATAAGCGTCAGGCCTTCTTGAAGCCCGATGCATCCGGTAACTATACCGTGAAATTCGATACCACCATCATGAACATCAACGTGATTCGCTATGCGGAGATCTTGTTCATTCGTGCCGAATCGGGATTGGAGACGGGTGTAAGCGAAGACGCGGTGCGCGCGGATATCAATCAGATTCGTCAGCGTGCGGGAATCCCGGACCTGGATGCCTCGGTATCCGGAAAGCCGGCATTGCTTGCAGCTATTGATAATGAGCGCCACATGGAAATGGCATTCGAAGGCGACAGATTATGGTATTTGAAGCGGACTAAAGCATCGTCAATTCGAGGATTGCCGTGGGACAGCGATCAGATGCTCGCAAAAATTCCGTCCAGCGAGATCAGCGGTAATCCAGGTATCATTCCGAATCCATAAATTGTAAAGCAAGTTCAACGGCGGTTCAAGGTTAACACGTTTGTGTATTTATTTTCTCATTAACTCATTGGAGAGGTTCTCATGAAAAAACTTCTACAGTTTGCCCTTGCGTTTCTTATAGGCGCGAGCGCGGTGATGGCCCAGCGGTCCATCAACTATACATCCAAAGACGGCGGCCCTGCATACGCAGCGATCACCGTTACATCCATGACGGGTCTGTATATGAAAGATCAGCCCATCACCATTACCTACGATGCGAACAAGGGATTCACGCCGGATGGCAAGAAGAATCTTGCGAGCGAGCAGTACATCTATATGCACTCCGGTGCAGGTACTGCTGCTACTTCGTTCTGGGAAGTATTCCCGAAGGGACAAGAGTGGGGCAAGGACAACAACATCGGAAAGTTGGAATCGGTATCACCGGGCGTTTTCTCCATCACCTTCAAGCCGTCTGAATTCTACACGGACAAGGGTGGTGCAGACTACACCGGAGATCTTCCTTCTATCGGTTGCGTGTTCCGTAATGCAGCCGGCGACGGCGAAGGCAAGAACGATGGCGGCACCGACTTCTTTATCGTGTTCCCTTCATCTACACCCAAGCCTATTCCTTACACATCCAAAGATGGTGGCGCGCAGTATTCTGCCATCACCGTTCTTGGTGCTGATGGTATGTACGATCAGAACATGCCTATCGGCATTGTGTACAATGCAAACCTTGGATTCACACCCGATGGTAAGAAGAACCTTGCCGGCGAAGAGTATGTCTACATGCACTCCGGTGCAGGCTCTGACGCTTCAAAGTTCTGGGAAATTTTCCCTACCGGTCAGGAGTGGGGCAAAGACAACAACGTAGGTAAGCTGGAGAAAGTTCAGCCGGGCGTATTCAGCGCTATCGTAACACCGTCGATGTTCTGGAATCAGAAGGACAACATGGCATATACCGGTCCTATCGCATCATTTGGTTGCGTGTTCCGTAATGCTGCCGGCGATGGTGAAGGTAAGGCCGATGGCGGTTCCGATTTCTTTATCGTGTTCCCCACAGGTACAACATCCGTGAAGGATGGCGAAGGTGTAACACACAACACCGGCGTAATTGCTCCGAATCCTGTTTCGGCTATCACAACCATCAACTACACCGTTCTCGACAAACCGCAAATGATGAGTGTTGCTATCTATGATTTGCAAGGCAATCTGGTTCGCACACTTGTTAACGAGTTCCAACAACCTGGCAACCAGATTGTATTGTGGAACTGCGACAACAACAGCGGTGAAATTGTTGCTAACGGCATGTACATGTATCGTATCTCATCGAACGGCTTCGTAACATCACGACCGATCGTTGTTCAACGATAATTCATGAGTGTTGAGTACAATCATAGCATCCTCTTCTTCAGGGAAGAGGGTGCTTTTTTTTTCGGCACTTCGCGTTGCTATTGATGCCGAAACGTCAGTGTAGTGATTCAACTTTTGTACCTGTAATTGCACGGTTTTTTTTATCTCTTGGAATCCCTCGATGCGCTCTCTACTGATCCTTCTAGCTCTCTGTTGTTCGCTTGAGGCATTCACTAGTTGCCTTCAGGCACAGTCGCTGCGCGAGTTTGTGCAGCGTGTGGAGCAGTTGCCTGCCGGTTCCCGCGCAGCAGTTACGGACAGTTTCCTTTTGGCGCAGAAGCGCTTCCCGCCGGTAGAGGATACTACTGCATTGTTTCTCTATCAGGGTACAGCGAACGTGGTAACGGTGGCCGGAGATCACACCGGTTGGGCTCAGCGTGATACCATGAAGAGTATTGCCGGTACATCGTTATGGTATTGCTTCAAGACCTTCCCTCGTGATGCACGCCTGGACTACAAGTATGTTGTGAATGGCAGTAATTGGTTGCTCGATAGCAAGAACTCTAAACAAGTTTCCGGTGGCTTTGGTCCGAACTCCAGTTTGGAAATGCCCGACTACAGCGCTCCCACAGAGATTACTCCACGCAGTACCGTGGCCAAAGGTCGTTTTATCGATACGAGCTTTGGCGGTGGTACTATTGCAAAGCGTACGGTGCGCATCTATCTCCCTCCGGGATTTGAGATGTCGTCGGCGCGATTCCCCGTTGTGCTTTTTCACGACGGACTTGACTACTGGAATCTGGGAAGTGTGGGTACTATCATCGACAATCTTATTGCCGACAAAAAGATTATGCCGCTTATCGCTGTGTTTGTACCGGCGCAGGACAGAGTGGCCGAGTATCGCACCACCAAGCGCGATGCGTACATGAGTTTTATCTGTGACACTATTCTGGGCTATGTGCAGCGGCGATATCCCGTGATTAATGATGCGCGATACCGGGCAGTGATCGGTGCCAGCGACGGCGGTCATTGCGCGCTCTATCAAGGTGTGATGCGCCCCGATGTGTTTGCAAACATTGGCGCTCAATCAAGCAATGTGACGAACCTGATTACCGACAGACTTAAAGCTGATCCGCGATTGAGTTCAAACTTTTATTTGGATATAGGCATGTACGACATTGCGCAGCTCATACCATTGGTGCGCAATCTTCGGTCACTGCTTACCACGCAGAACTATCCCTATGATTATCTGGAAGTGAATGAAGGTCATAGCTGGGGCAACTGGCGAGCGCGGGTGGGAAGAATCCTCACGCGCTTTTTCCCCCTGGAGTCTGCCGGCGCGCAAAGCGAGCCGGAAGGCGCCGCGCCTGCGCCAACTCTCAAGGTAATGCCAATGCCTTTGGGTGCCAAGCAACGGCTCCTGGTCCAAACGTCTATCAAGGGCAATGTTCGTCTGCGCCTTTTGGATATTGCAGGGCGTTCATTCAGCCTTGGTCAACACACAAGCGATGGCGAAAGCAGCATTGAAGTGCGGTTGCCGGCAGAAGCAGTAAACGGTATGTACACATTGACTATATCGACTGATAGCGAGTATGCATCTGCGCCTCTGATTATCGCGCCGTGATTCGGCAGATGTCCTTAGACAATGAACAACACTCGAACACAACCGGTAGAGCTAGTACTTGAACACAACCGTTAGATACAGTACTTGATCAAGACACTTAAACAGTACACCCGATTTTTATTCTCTACTTATGACTCGTACACAATCAACATCAACACACCGGCTTTCAGGAATCCATGGAGTATTTCTTTGCCTGATATTTTTCTTTGCTGTGGCAGGAAGTGCGTGGGCGCAAGTGGTAACAAGTGTGCCGTCTCCGGCGCGCATGGATCAGCCGGTTACCATTAGTTTCTATGCCGACCGCGGGTCCAGGGGATTGGCGGGCTTCACCGGTGATGTGTATGTGCACACAGGTGTAATCACATCAAGAAGCACAGGGCCATCGGACTGGCGGTATGTAAAAACAAATTGGGGACAAAACACAGCCGAGACCAAACTCTCTCGCGTGTCCACAAATCTGTACACGTTTACCATCAGTGATATTCGTTCCTATTACGGTGTGCCTGATAGCGAAGATGTGATGCGCCTTGCTATGGTGTTTCGCAGTGCAGACAACAGCCGGGAAGGCAAAGGAGATGCAAACAGCGATTTGTTCCTGGATGTAACTCAGCCCGGAATGCAGGTGCGGTTTGTCACACCGGCTTCTAGCCCTGTAATACTCTCGCTTACGTCGGAGCAGCCGGTATTTGCTGTGGCGCAGTCTCTAGGAAAAGTTGTGAAAAATCTTGATTTGTTTCTTGATGATTCACTGCTCACTTCCGTTCAAGACGATACTCTTCGTTTCAATGTGAGGGTGTCGCGTTTGGGCACGCATTTTCTTCGCTGTATAGGTGTGGACGATCAAGGTGCTGCCGACACAGCTGTTACGGAGCTTGATGTGGTGGGTCCCACCATCGATGAAGCACGTCCTGCCGGTATTCGCGAAGGGGTAACGATTGTGGACGACTCCACCGTGATCTTCTGCCTGTATGCTCCCTTCAAGCAATCGGTGTTTGTGATAGGTGATTTCAACGACTACTCTGTTCGTAACGAAGACATGATGAAGCGAGACAAAGTGGACTCGCTGAATACCTATTTCTGGTTGAGGAAATCCGGGTTCAAGCCCGGCACCGAGGTTGGGTACCAATATTTGGTAGAAGGTACTATACGTGTGGGCGATCCCTTTGCACACGGCGCGCTCAGTGAGTCGCTGGAAGGAGAGATTCTTTCCGGAAACCGATATCCCAATTTGAAGCGATATCCCAGGGGCAAAACCAAAGAGTTTGTCACGACGTTTGTGATGCGCTCGCGCAATGACGATCCTGTGTATGCGTACGAGTGGAAGACAGAGCCCTTTACCCGGCCGGCAGCAAAGGATCTTGTGATCTACGAAATGCTCGTGCGTGACTTCACGGAGCGTCGCACCTATCAAGCGGTGATCGACTCACTGGAGTATTTAGCATCGCTGGGTGTAAATGCGATTGAACTCATGCCGGTGAATCAAGCCGATGGCAATCAAACTTGGGGTTACGATCCTGTGTTTCATTTGGCAATGAACCGTTACTACGGTACCGAACAAGATTTGAAGCGTCTTGTAGATGCATGCCATGCTCGCGGTATTGCTGTGCTGCTGGATGTGGTGTACAATCATGCAACAGGCGCATCGCCGCTTGTGCGGCTATGGGCCAGCGGAACCTACGGTCCGGCCACAGCGCAGAATCCTTATGCTAATACCTCGCCCAAGCATCCATTCAACGTGTTCAACGACTTGAATCACGAGAGTGCTGCACTGCAACGCTATGTGGATCGTGCAAACGAATACTGGCTCAAGGAATTCCGCATCGACGGATTTCGCTTTGATTTATCCAAGGGATTAACCCAAAAACAAACATTGGGTACGGGTGGAAACGAAGCCGATAAAATGGCCGCGTACGATTCCTCGCGCGTGAGAATTTTGACGCGCATGGGAGAATCAATTCGTCGCTATGACACAACGGCAGTGTTGATACTCGAGCATTTCGCCGATGCACGTGAGGAGCGCGAGCTTGCCGAGCGCGGCTTCTTGCTGTGGCACAACATGAACGGTACATTCATCGATGCATCCATGGGATGGATAAATGGTCTGCTGGATAACGGCACCGCGCAGGGGTATTTTAAAAACCGCGGACTGACGCGCCCGGCGAATGTGGCGTACATGGAATCGCACGACGAAGAGCGACTAATGAAGAAGCACTATTGCTACGGAAACACCACAGTGCCCGGATATTCAACTCGCGACACAAGCATAGCACTGAAGCGCTCTGCAGCCGCGGCAGCGTTTCTGCTTCCGGTGCCCGGCCCCAAAATGATATGGCAATTCGGTGAGCGCGGGTACGACGTTGGCTTGCAATTGCAAACCACGAATGGTGCCTGCACGGACAATCCCTCGATACGCTTGTCCGTGAAGCCTTCGATCTGGAGCTATCGCACAGAGCCGCGCCGCATGGAGCTGTACAAAACATATGCAGCACTCAACCGGCTGCGCGCGTACCCAACATTTACCTCTCTTGAGACAGAGCTCAGCATGAAGGCAGGGAGAAACGATACCGTGCGCTGGATGCAGTACAAGCATCCGGACATGAATGCGGTGATCGTTGCCAACTACGGTTTGCGTCAGCGCAATGTGGTGATACCGTTCCCGGCAGCCGGTACGTATTACGATTACTTCACCGGCGATAGTATCGTGGTACGTGGTACAACAGCCACGTGCCTATTCGGTGCCGGAGAATTCCACGTACTCACCACAAAAAATCTTCCCAATCCGGATCGCATTGGTGTGCCCCTTGGCGTGGAGGACGAACGTGAGTTCCTTCCCATGACGGTCATGCCGAATCCGTCGGGGGGAAGTTGCATGGTGCAACTACCCGCGGCACTATCCGGCGAAAACAGTGTATTGGAAGTGGTGTCGCAGCAGGGCAACGTGATGTGCTCTGTACACGTGACGCAGGAGCAGGTAGCACTTCATGATCTTCCAACCGGCGTCTATGTGGTGATTGTTCGTCAGAATAATGCTATTCGCGCTCGGCAAAAAGTGGTAGTGGTGAACTAAAAATCGATGTTTAGCACCCGCCCGAACGTGCTTGCGCGGTGTTTACGGAAAAAATAGCACGATCGTGTTATTCGCTCACAGTAAAACGTCGAAATCTCTTCAAAATCAACGCTTGCGAAAAAGAAAACACCTCGAAAATGGGCTTTTCTGTGTACATCAAAGGCACAAATCTGCCGGAATTCCTGTGGTTTTCGTGGTTGATTTTCAAGAATCCGACAATTTTGCGGCTGTATAGGATTTTGTCCTACATTTTATGGAGGAGTGTCCGATAACTGCGTAGGACTAACCATACGCGCTAAGCGCACTACCATGAATTCTGATTCGAGTTTCGAAGAAGAGAATGGAATGAAAGGTGAGTTCAAGGAAGATTATCCCGCGGAGTTGGTACACGACATACGCGAATACATTGCTCAGTTACCGGATCCCACTCTTGTGTTCTCACACACAGGGCATATCTTGGGAGTAAATTCTCAGGCGGAAAACCTTTTTGGTGCCCGTGCAGAGGATGTATATTTACGAGTGTTAGATAGGCTTTTTCAAAGCGCTGCCGGCGAAACTACACGTTCGTTTACCAAGCGCTTTGTGAAACAAACATTGCTGCCCGTTACGGATGCAGTTGCTACGGTGTTTCTCCCTTATCAATCGCCATCGCCGGTGATAAGTGTGCGCACTGTTCGCTTTCCGGACACAGTGGTAGACGGTTTGTATTTGTCGATGTTAACGGATGCTTCGGCTTCCGGATTCGATCTTGTTATTGGCTCTAAACGTAATCCCAGGGTAGCTTCCGTAAAGGGTGATATTGATATGCCTCGTCGTAGAATTATAGAGATGCTGTCTCATGAGTTTCGCACTCCGCTCACGATCATTCGATCGTCTGCGGATGTGATGCGCCGCTATGCAGACAGATTGAACGACGAGCAAAGAGACGATTATTTGCGCATCATTCAAGAGCAGGTGCAGCAACTGGCAGCACTGGTACATAATGCTCTTTCTTCCACCGAGCCGGGTGAATCATTACAAGCAGAGCTCAGTGCTGTTGTGCCCTCAGACTTTTTACAGTCCATTCTTGTGCAGTGTAAAGAGCTTCCGGAAGAGCATAGCAAAGTGCGGGTGGAGAATGAGTGGCCCAAGGATACCATCTTGGTTGACGAGCATCTGTTGCGCTTGGCTGTTTGCAATATCCTTGGAAATGCAGTGAAGTTTTCCAACCCGGACCAAGAGGTTACGTTGCGCCTGTACGAAGACAACAACGATCTTGTCTTTAGCGTGATTGATCACGGCAAGGGAATACCGGGCGAAGATCTGGTGCACATCTACGAACCGTTCTACCGTGCCGCCAATGCCAAAGATGTTCAGGGTATTGGCCTGGGCCTTACGCTGGCGCGCGATTTCATTCAGGCACACAACGGATCGTTTAGTGTGGTGAGCAGCGAAGGTCAGGGCACCACGGTCACCATTCGAATTCCTCAGGCATAGAGTAGATCCGTACTCCAACCAAGCTTTCACAGCTATAAATGTGTGGCGAAGGCTATCGTTCATGGAACGCCGGAGCGTCGCTGTTGTATTTTCGCGTCAGGACTTCGCAAGCAGTATTCGCAGCAACGATTCCGAAGTGCCTGTTACTCACTGTGTGTTCCGTGCATTCTACCCCAGCGCCACCAGCGTCCATACTTGTACTTCGTTTAAGTTCCCTCGGTGATGTTGTGCTCGCAACACCCGTGGTACGTGTGCTGCGCGCGGCCTTTCCTCATGCTCGTATCGATGTGGCGGTAGCAAAGGAGTATGCCGAAGTGTGGAACGGAAACCCATACCTCTCAAACGTACTCGAGTTGGATAAGCGCGGCTCGGCCCTTCGCGGAGTGATGCGCTCAACATTACCCGGATCGTTGAACACGTACGATGTGGTTGTGGACTTGCAAAACAATCTGCGATCGCTTGTGCTACGTCATCGATTCGGTAGTCGTGTATTGGTGGTTGATTCTCTTCGCGCACAGAAACGTGCGCTGGTCCAACATCATACTAACGCCGCTGCCTTGCCGCACGTGGTTCAACGATATCTGGCAACCGTTGCTCCACTGGGAGTTAGGGATGATGGTGCGGGCCCGGACTTGTGGGTTGGCCCGGATCTTCGCTACAGTGATGCAGTAAGCGCGGCAACTGCAGAGCGGGGTTCCGAGCACTCGTGGCAACACGCTTCGCAGTTTCGAAGTAAATCGATGAGGTCTGTTGCAAGGCCGGAGGTTGTTGTTGCTCCTAGCGCAAAACATGCTACCAAGCGCTGGCCGCCTGAGTTGTTCGCCCGCTGCATCGACTTGCTGGTGGAGCAGGGAACGAGTGTTGTAGTGGTTGGTACAAAACACGATGAAGCCCTATGCGCCGATGTGATGCGCCATCTGCGAACCGCTCCTGCAGAGCGCGTGCGTACGTGGAAGGTGATAAGTTTGCAGGACACAATGCGAATCATGAGTTCAGCTTTGTGTGTTGTTGCTAACGACAGCAGTATTGTTCATATAGCCTCGGCATGCAGAGTTCCCGTGGTGGATGTGTTCGGATCTACTGTTCCGGAGTTTGGTTTTACCCCATATGGTACAGAGCATCGCATTGTGCAGGCGCAGGAAGGTTGCAGGCCATGCACACACATAGGCCGCAGTGAATGTCCGCGAGGGCACTTCCGGTGTATGTTGGGCATTGATCCGCAGCAAGTAGCAGATGCAGCAGCAGAACTTTTTTCCCCTTCGGCGAATGAGCAACGAGGGTTGAACAATTTGTAAACAGAGCAATGTATAGATCATTGCCAAATTCTTTTGAAGAAGCATGGAAAATGTAGGGTTGGCCTTGGTTGGTGCGGGAAACATCGCGCAGAATATTCACCTTCCGCTGTTGGCGAAGATGCCCAACGTGCGTCTTCTTGCGCTTTGCGATAAGAATTTGTCTAAAGCCAAAATGATTGCCGAGCGATACGGCATTCCTCATGTGTGTCGATCAGTTGAAGAACTGCAAAAGATCGAAGGCCTGCGCGCTGTCGATATTTGCACCTCGACGGATGCGCACTACGAAAACACCTTGGCGTGTCTGGAAGCCGGCTTGGATGTATTGGTTGAGAAGCCGCTGGCACGCACACGAGCGGAGGCGCAAGCATTGGTTGATGCATCAACAAGAAACGAGCGAAAGCTCATGGTGGGTATGAATCACCGCTTCCGTCCGGACACTGCTCTCATGAAGAACTACATTGAGCAGAATCAACTTGGAAATTTATACTACGTTAAGTGCGGATGGCTTAAGCAAAGATCGAGCGACGCAAAGTGGATGGCACAGGCAGAAAAGTCCGGCGGTGGGGTATTGTTGGATTTGGGAATTGTGATGATCGACCTGTTGATGTACATCTTCAACTACAAGAAAGTGCGTTCGGTCAATGCATCCATGTTCTATCATCAAACCCGCTCGGTGGAAGATGTTGTGATAGCCACCATCAATTTTGAAGATGGCAGTGTTGCCACTGTAGAAACAAGCTGGTCGCTGATGCGCCCGGATGATCTCTACTACTGCAATGTGTATGGCCGCAAGGGAAGCGCTTACATCAATCCCTTCAAGGTGATAAAGCAGGAAGGCCAAGGATTTTCAACCTACACAAACGAGAACTCTACGCGCTCAAAAATGTCGCAGTATTCAAAGTCGTACGAGCTGGAGCTTAAGCACTTTGTGAATGCCGTGCAGGATATCGTGCCGGTGATTTCCACAGGATGGGAGGCAGTTGAGCGTATGAAACTTGTAGAGGCTATGTATACTTCAGCCAATGAAAAGTGCGAGGTTCTGTTATAGAATAGCCTCATAGTACCGTCACGGCCCTAAAAACTTTTATGTTGTTTCTCTGTTGAAAGCGCCAAAATTTCACGTTTATGGCGCTTTTTGTTTGATTTTCCCCAACACAGAAAATATTTTTTGAGAATAGAAGATTATTTTGTCTTTTATTCATATATTTGCGCCGTAAGAAATGACGATGAACATGTGCGGCAGGCGGAGTGGTAAAATTCAGTAGCACGTGGTCATCGGAATTCGAGGGCTCAATACACCTCGATTTAAGATAAAAAGGTAGAAAACCATCTTGGAGATGTTGAGCGAACCGGTAGAACTTCTTGATGCCCGCGGCACCGGATAGCGCAGAACAAAATTTGATAACGACAGTATAACAAACTGAAAGGTCTAGCAATGAAAGCTCTCTACACGGCAACGGTTGGAATTCTTCTGCTAATGATGATTGGAGTACCATCCGCTCAAGCAGAGAAGGTGACAGTGAAGTCCCATAAGATGACAGTTGCAGGAACATCAACGCTCCACGATTGGAAATGCCCGGCCTCGAAGCTGGTTTCTACCGGCGATGTAACAATGGAAGGCAGCGACTTGAAAAGTGTGAACAACCTCTGGGTGGAAGTGGAATCGAAGTCCATCAAGTCTGATAAAGACGCTATGGACGAAAAGATCTACGAAGCCCTGAAGACCGACGCCTATCAGAAGATCACATTTCAGATGGCCAAAATGAAATCCATCGAAAAGAAAGGCGATGCTTATTCCATCGTGGCTTCGGGAAACCTCACTATTGCCGGCGTATCAAAGCCCGTAGAGCTAACTGTTGTCGGTAAAGTTCTTCCCGGCGGCGACATCGAGTTCAGTGGTTCAAAGACCATGCGTATGACCATGTTCAATGTGGATCCCCCAACCGCAATGTGGGGAGTGGTAAAAGCAGGTGATGAGATAACCATTGCCTTTACACTTACCATGAAGCGCGGCTAAGCCCACGGTAAAAGAAGCGCATATAGGAATACGGCTTTGGCCGCTTTCGGGATCTGCACTTCGAAATGAATAAAGAATAGAGAATAGAGTAAACAGTTCACAGAATTCAGTCTGCAAATCAATCCCTGTCCGTATCACTAATCAGTAGGAGTTCGTTATGAAAAAGTTCTTTTTCGCAATCATGCTCGTCGTGTTCGCTTCGGCAACAGTGTCGGCTCAGTTACCTACAATCACGAATTGGAGACCCTACGACCAATCGGGTATCAACGTGTTTGAAGCACCCAAAGATGAGAACACACGTTTTGATGGTCTTAAAGTGCGTTTCGGTGCCGGCTTCACCCAACAGTTCCAAGCGTTGAATCACTCAAACATTTACGACACAGCCATTTATAAACTCAAACCCATCACCCCGGGTTTTGCAACAGCTCAGGCAAATCTCAACATGGATGTGCAGCTGGAAGACGGTGTTCGTTTAAATGTTGTCACTTATCTCTCCTCTCGCCACCACAACGAGGCATGGGTAAAAGGCGGATTCATTCAGTTCGATAAGCTTAGCTTTTTAGGAGCCGATTGGCTGGACGGTATCATGAAGTATCTCACCATCAAGGTAGGTCACATGGAAGTGAACTACGGAGATGCTCACTTCCGCCGTTCCGATGGTGGCCAAACACTTTACAATCCATTTATGGAGAACAATATTGTCGATGCATTTGCAACGGAAATCGGTGGAGAGGTACTGTTCCGTCATAGTGGATTTCTGGCCATGGTAGGTATGACTAACGGTGCCATCAAAGGCAGTGTGGACGAAGTAAACGCCATCCGAGTAAACGGCAATGTCGTTGGAGATAATGATACTTCCAAAGCGCCGGCCTTGCTGTTCAAACTTGGTTATGACAACACCTTCGGCGAGAAGTTTCGTGTTCGTCTCACCGGATCCGGCTACATGGTTTCCAGCTCGCAAAGCAACACATTGTTTGGTGGTGATCGCACCGGATCGAACTACTGGATGGTAATGGAGCCTGTAAGCGCTACCTATACCGCCAATGCGTT
This sequence comes from Kapaibacterium sp. (SeqCode), assembly GCA_046297095.1. Classification (GTDB taxonomy): domain Bacteria; phylum Bacteroidota; class Ignavibacteria; order Kapaibacteriales; family NICIL-2; genus JBBATK01. The sequence goes on from JBKCNS010000017.1 coordinate 43,812, forward strand.
TTCCGGTCGTGTAAATCCCGGTTTCTCTGACAAAGTAAATGCCTACATGGTCAACCTATTGATGAATTATTCAGGGCTGGAGTTCTTTGGAACATTCGAAACCGCAACCGGACATAATGCTTCGGACCGCGACAGCAAGGGTGTGTCTATCGATCGTAGCTTCACACAGATCGTTGGTGATGTGATCTATCGCATGGGCGCTACCGAGAACTACTATGTTGGAGCACGTTACAATTTGGTAAGCGGCAATCTTATCACCAACGTGGGTCTCGACACACCGTTGAAGCAGACCGTAAACCGCATCGCAGTGGCTGCAGGCTGGTTCTTAACCAAGAATATTCTGCTCAAGGGCGAATATGTAATGCAGAACTACGGCCAGGGTAAAGATGCAGCTTCGCTTCCCGCCGGAACAGGCAACGACAAAGACTTCCCGAACAGAGATATCCGCCATGGCGGAACATTCAATGGTGTAGTATTCGAAGCCGTTGTGGGACTGTAACAGGCTTACTTGACAAGTTCTTTTATCGATAACATCCGTGTCATCGTGATATAAGTATCTGTGAAGCTGCGGATTGTAAGGTCCGCAGCTTTACTTTTTTCCCGGAACTCATGCGTACACTCTTCCATAACGCCGCCGCTCTTCTGCTTGGTATAGTGCTTAGCAGCTTTGCCGATTCTGATGTGCGTACCTCCAGTATTGTGTATTCTATCGAAAACGGCAGTTCGCTTTCCATTACCGGAAAGAGCAATGTGAATACATTTTCGTGCTTGTGCGCGGAGACCTTCAAAAGGCAAGTGCTGCAAATCGAACGCGTGGACAGTGCGTATCGCATTCGTTTCAAGAATGCGCTGCTGAAGCTTCCTACACAGTCTATGGACTGCAATAATGCCCGAATGAACAGCGATCTTTGCGACGCACTGAAGGCCTCCAGGTATCCCTACATCGTTGTAGAACTACAGCAAATCCAACTGCGCCCCTCGGCGTTGCGCACCGAGCCAAATGAGTGGTTCGATGTAGTGGCAATGGCTACACTTACCATTACTGATGTGTGCAAACCCATTGTCATGGATGTTCGGGGGGTGAACCTTGGCGACAATCGGTTTAGGTTTGTGTGCAGCAAAAACGTTCGGATGACGGACTTCAATGTGGATCCGCCAACCGCACTTTTGGGACTGATAAAAGTACATAATGACATCAAGATCAATCTGGACATCACCGCTTCGGTAGGTAAAAACTGACCGCCGCGAGTAAAATCGCGCAAAAAAATCGGCCCCAAAATGTGGAAAACTTGCCCGAAATGGCCGATTTTGACGCTGTGCCCCTACTCTAAGTGCCGCAATTCATTGCAGTTAGCACGTTTTCCGCTATATTGCCGTCCCTCTCTAACGGACGTAGACAATCTAAACCACGGACGCTGAATGCACACGTTGCATGCAGAGAGTATTGTGCCATCACCTTGCAGGTATGTTTTGGTAGGTGTCTTTATAAAGGTTCGTACAGCAGTAGTGTTAAGCTTGCTGCTCGTGTGCGAAACTACCCGGATCTTCTCGGCGGGCCCCAAAGGCGGCATCGTATCGGTAGCAGATCTTAGGAACGCCGCTGTATCGGATTCGCTTCAGCCCGTTCTTCCCGTTCGCGCCATTCTTGAGCAGTACGGAAAAGCCTCGTTCTATGCGAATAAGTTTCATGGTCGCCGCACAGCCAGCGGTCGAACCTTCGACATGAATGACCTTACTGCTGCTCACCGAACACTTCCATTTGGCTCGATTGTACGTGTCACCAATCCCAACAATGGTACCAGTATTATTGTTCAGGTGAACGATCGTGGTCCTTTTGTGCGCTCCCGCATAGTGGATTTGTCCCGCGGTGCAGCTCGCAGTATAGGCGTGTCTCTTCACAAGGTAGAGCTGGAAGGTTTTGTGCCCGAGGAACAGGATGCCCGCATTCTTGCGTTCCGAGGATCACAATACGAGCCGGTCACTCTGCGAAGCGCAGACCTCATGGTGCATGATACCTTCGAAGACTTCAGTGAAGCAGTTCGTAAGCATCGCATACTTTCGGCAAAAAATCCCGACGAAAGCGTGTACATTTTTGTGCAGCGTGCACAAACCGATAACGACGCCAAAGGGCGTTTCCCATCGTTGGTGTACGGTATAGCTTCCGTACAATCATCACTACAAGCTTCCTCTCAAACCCGCACCGCAACTGTTGTGGCGGATTAAAGCGGGATTCGTCTTGTGGAGCTCATAGCATTATCGAGCACATTGTGTCAATGATCTCAGCATGTGCTGCGGTTGCGGTCCCGTTGTGAACTTTATTACTTCGTGCTGAACACGGTAACCACCGGGCAATGATCGCTCACCATTTCTGCCTGTTCCTTGGGTAACAAACGCTCAATGGGAATCACCTGCACACCCTCAGACAACCAGCGCGACGCTGCCGCTGTATTGGCAACCACATGATCGATGCCATACCACGTGGGTACTCGGCACGAACGCAATTCCTTTGTAAGAAACACCACCGAGCTACTGTTGATCAACTCCGTCAGTGTGGGGTTTTGCGCGCGCTGAACAAAGTCGTTGAAGTCTCCCGTTATGATGGCATTTTTTCCGGAAATGGCAGACACGGAGTCCATCCACCACCGCAGAGCCTGCACTTGTTCGCGGCGGTTTGCATAGGAGGCCACACGTAGCTCCGGTGTGCTGTCGGCGCGCGACGTAGACTTCAAATGAACTACCATCATGGTCCAAGCAAAGTTCCCTTTACTGCACTCCACCACATATCCCGGGCGGTTTCTGTCTCCTCGCGTGGCTACCGGCATATACTCAAAGCCCGCACGTACGCTCACGGTGGATTTATAGAGCACGCCTACATTTTGCGCGCGTCCATGAGAACCCAGCTGAAAGGAATAGCCCGGCAGGTATCGCAGCACACGTCGAATCGCGGCATCATTTTCAATTTCTTCAATACCCAAAACATCAGCGCCGGTCTGTTCGATCACCAAAGCAATATTCTTGTAGTCCTGCTCGGTGCGTTTCTTTACATCCAAACTATCGCCATCGCCCAGCCACTCCATGTTGAATGTGCCGATGGTGACCACGGTGTCGTTGTCGCGAGCCTGCATACACGACATCCACAAAACGGAGAACAACAAAAAAAGAGCAAAAGATTGTTTAGGCATGATGAGTGCTCGTAGTGATGATCAAGAACCGGCGAATCTATTTTTCTGATTGGCAATCTGTGGTGTGCTGTCAGCGCATCACTTCGGCCGCACAATGCGCAAGCCGATGCTGTATGTGTGCGTTGAAGGTTGCGCGCTTAATCTGCGAGAGCTCACACGTGAATCTAAAACTCCCACCGTGAAATCGCCTCCGCGAACAACGCGAAGAAAGCCGGACGGAGGACCGGCTGGATCGAGCGCCGGGCTGTTGCGATAGTAATTGCCATCTAGCCAATCCCAACACCACTCTCCAACATTCCCAATCACATCGTACAAACCAAAGGCATTAGGTTTCTTCTCGCCGCATGCGTGCGAACGGCTCTCGGCATTCAAACAATACCACGCTATGGAATCCACAACCGGGTCGAGCGTATCGCTTGCAAGACAGGCAGAGAAAAACACACCCGGATTTCCGGAGTAAAATTCCGCTGTGGTGCCTGCCCGCGCCATGTATTCCCACTCGGCCTCGGTGGGAAGCCTATAGCCGGTGGCAGAGAAGAAACACTGCACGGTATCTCCGCGAATTGAATATGCCGGTATCAGTCCGCTTCGAATGGACAAGCGGTTGCAGAAATCCACGGCTTCAAACCAAGTGATGTTCTCCACGGGAAGCGAATCCTGCTGCGACCACGCCGGAGACTTCGGCATAATGGTATTCCACTCAAAGTTGCGCACTTCGAACTTCGACACCAGCAAGTTTCGCGAGATCGTGATAGGGTGTGCGGGGGATTCAGATTGAGAGATGTTTCGATTATTCCCCATCACAAAACTGCCCCCGGGAATCTCCACTAGCGGAATCAGGGGAACGCGTGAGCGAATGTTTACATTCAGAGAGACGCGAGAAACTTCGCGATTGATTTCGGTGTTGGTGATACGAAGCACCACCGTGTACATACCCTCGCTGCGAAAGCGGTGACGAACCGGCAGGGAATCGTTCGCTACAACAGAGTCGCCGTCGTCGAACGTCCATACATAGCGCAGCGGCACGGTAACGTAGGTATGCCGCACGGAAAAGGTGTACGTGCTATCCGGATATCCCTCTGTGCCGCCTTGCAAATTGGCACTTATCGAGGCAAAGCGAACGTTGTAATAAATCTCAGGATCGGTGGTGTTGCATGCAGTTACTGTCAGCAAAACCAAGGCCGGTATTGCAAAAAGAAACTGCCGCAAACAAAAAGCGGGAAACATGTTCCCGCACAATCGAGTTGACTTCATGATCAATATTACTGCATCGCGCTTTAGCGAACAACTGAAAATGGTTTTTGGAACATGCGTCCGCCGGCATTTACCACACACAAGTACTGTCCGCTTGTTGAAATGTTCGCGGGAATCACAATGCGGCCCGGCATGAGCATACCTTCGTGAATATGGCGTACCAACTGTCCGCGCGAATTGAATACCGATACCCGAACATCGTCCGGCTTGGCAAGTTCGAGTGTTACTGTTACATCGCCCCACGAAGGATTCGGATGAATGGCAATAGCGTTCTCTCCCATGCCGTTGAACACATCACGTACATCCGTGGTGCGTTTGATAAACACATTCAGCGGAGCAATGGTATCGTTTGCATTCAGCTTAAGAATGGCACGCATGTCATCTTCGCTGGCGTTGAACCAGTTCATCAGAATATCCGCGTAGATTCGGCGATAGTCGGTTTGATATACCACATCGCCGTTCTTATCAACGTCTTTTAAGTCCGGTGCGTTTCCATATCGCGAGGAACGAATGTTGTTGCCGTCGCCAAACACGAACTGCACGCCCGCTGCGCCGTGGTCTGTACCGCGAGAACCATTCTCGTACGGTCGGCGACCAAACTCAGATACGGTGAGTCCCGCAACACGCTTGCTGAATCCCTGTTGCAGAGCATCACTCATAAAGCGGGATACGCCATTAGCTATTTGCGACATCAGCGCAGGGTGTATACCCTTCGTGGGATCTGTTGCATCTTGTTGCTGTACGTGCGTGTCGAAGCCACCGATGCTCACCATGTACACTTTTGATTTCAATCCGCCGGAAATAAGACGCGCAATCAATCCCAACTGTGCGGCCAATCCTGTGGTGCCATAGTTCTCTTTGTTTACGCCCTTCTTGTAGGCATCGAGCACCACCTGCGAATAGCTGTCACTTTGAGCCGCAATGGTTCTAATAAAATTGAACTCCTCGGCATAGGGAGTTTGGTCCGTCATATAGTCTTCGTCCGGCGATAAGCCCTGGCCCAAATCGAAGAATTTCTGCGGGTCGGTGAGAGCAATACCCATATCACCGCGTTGCGATTGAAACAGCAACGAGAGCGATCCGCCGATTTGCACACAAAGCGGGTGCTCGGGCAATGTATTGGGGAAGTCCGGCAATGCTCGTTCGAAGTACCGGCCTATCCAGCCTTCATCCAAGCGATAGGTAGGGTCCGAGTTGTTGATACCCGAAAGCCAAATATCCGTGGAGCGGAAGTGCGAAAGGTTCGGCTGCTCATAGCCCACATCCTGAATCACTGCAAGGCGGCCGGCATCCATTAGTCCGCCAAAGCCATTCTGATATGCGTTCTTTACCAGCGCAGGGTGGAAGTACATATCCGTTCCTAACCACTGCCACGCATCCTTCTTTTGCACTGCCAACGTGGGGCGCATAGTGTAGTACATGTCGTCGGCAACAGGCACAACGGTATTCAATGCATCATTACCGCCGAACAGCTGAATGATGATCAGAATGTTGTCGTTGTCGTCTAACACATTCGGAGAGAATGAGAACACGGGTGAATTCGCTCGAACGCGCATTCCCGCGATAATCTGAGGAGCAGCAGCAGCCATTGTTGTTGCTGCTACGCTTTGCTGTATAAACGTTCTCCGTTTCATCTCAAGTCCTTCTATAGGTATTCATTCAGATTTTACCGCCACACAACCATTAGCACAAATGAAAATCCGGTGCTTTCATCATTGCATTCATTAAGGTGCGCATGCGCACACCACCTGTTGTCACATTATTGATGATACCGGCCCACTCGTAGTCCTTTGCACCTGCCAACAACACGCTTACGTAATAGTCGTGACGCTTCTGCGACACCGGTACAGGAAACAGAAACTCCGTAACTCCTTTTACGATAGCGTTGACATCAGTGTAGTTGGGGAATTGTTTAACGAATGTTTGTATCTGCGCGTCGGTCCATGCTTTGATTAGATCCCGTGCATACTGCGAGCGCTGAGGATAGCTCTTCGTGTTGATCCAGTTACGATAGCCCGGCCATCCTGCCACGTTCGGCGGATCCATGAGCACCTGCTCCATCGAGGCCATGCTACCCTTGGTAACATCCGACGTAGCCACTGCTGTTGCAGGCAACGCAGTTCCGAGCTGGCGTGCTAATCCCACAACATACTCTGCCGGTGTTTTTATCTGCACTCCGCGATTTGCCGCATCAAAAAAGTGTGCGCTGCTAAGCAGTGCTCGCACAACGGGCCTGATCTCGAAATCACTGCTAATAAACAACGACTTTAATTCGTTAATCACTTGAGCATCGGTAGCGGAAGGATTGCTGTACACAAAGTAACGGTACAGCTTATTCATCATGAATCTGGCCACTGCATCGGTTCTTTGCTTGAAAAGAATGTCGATCATCTTTCGGACTTCTTCCGCGCGCACCTGGAATTCCGTATTCGAAGCATCGTCGCGCGCCGGAATAGTGTTCTCAAGGAATTGCTTTGCTTCAATGTCGTGATCGCGCGGTTCAAAGTACGAGTTGAACACGCCGTTCTTTGCAGGACTGTCTGAGTATAGCGCAGCTTTCCAACCGGTTAGTACTCGCGCTGCGCTCTTTACATCGCCCTCTGAGTATTGACCAATGCCGCATGAATACAGCTCCATAAGCTCGCGGCCGTAATTCTCGTTCGGCTTACCTTTAATATTCAATACTCCGCCCAAATACACGAGCATCGCGGGGTCTAGAGTAATATCTTCCAAAAAGGTCTTGAAATTCGCAAGACGATCCCGGCGCAGCAAGAGATTCTGGCGGTATAACACCTGCGGCGGAATGTAGCCTAAATCGTAGGTGAACTCGGTGGTAAAATGTCCGCTCCAAAACATGGTCAGCTTCTCGCTGAGCACGGTAGACTCGTTCATCATCAGATTCGCCCACCAGTTTTGCAGCTGCAAGAACGACGACCTCCATCCCGCTTCAATACCGTTCTTCGAGATGATGTCCAAATTGTTGGGGTCTTCTTGAGCTTTGTCCACCCATACTCCCGGGGATGCCGGTGCAGGCTCCGACCCGTTACCAAGCAGCATATCTACAGCTTCGAGTGCTGTTTTGCCCGTTATGGAATTCACAAGGCTTGTGGTAGGTCCAAAACTCAGGCGCCGCAGTAAGTGCAACGCATCGGTGCGCGTCAATGGTGTGGCGTAGGGCTCAAGTCCGGCCGTAATCTCGGCGCGATCGCCTAAGGATGCAGACTCCGTTCGGAACGAACTTCCCTGTGTTAGAAGTGTAAAAAAACTACGACGATTCATAGTGCCTCCCGTTTCGGAAATTCAACGCAAGATTAGAAACCAAAATTATCCAACCACTGTGCATGTCATCACTAACCCTAGTGATCGCTTCAAGTTACAAAAATGTCATTCGAACAAAGAGTACAGATTACAGCATTCAGACCGCAAAACTCCGGAGTGCTACTATTTGGAACGAGGTGTCTGAACGGTAATTGCCACCGTTCGGCAGTAATATCTGCCCTCCGGAACATTGTTGTCGTACGGCAACCTCGACGATCCCACGCCCACGCAACTTTCGATATTCGCGCCGGCCTGAGTTTGCAAAACAAAAGAACGCACGGCCTCGGCTCTGTTCAACGACAAGCTGCGGTTGTGTTCGGCTTCGCCTAATCTATCGGTGCTGCCCACGATGTTGATCTTCGACTCCGGCTTTACCGCTTCTTTAACGAAGCGCTGCATCATGTCTTTGTTCACCGGCGTGATGTCCGCTCTGTCAAAATCAAACACGATCAAACTTAAGCGGCTGAGTTCGTAGGTGTTCTGTGATTTCACAATGGGGAATCGGCACGCGGCTTGTACCACACTTCCATCGTCTTGAATCAGTCGGATGCGTCCGTCCAAAGAATCATTGGGCTGAATCTCTCTGCCGAGCGCAATCATTACCGACGAATCCAGTGTAACAGGTAAACGGTCCGGAAGCGGCGCCATTCCTTGCTTTGAGGCAAGTACGCGATCTCCACGAAGAACATCCATTTCCCAGCGCACGGCACGCTCCTTACGAAGCACCCTCACAGCAAAGTTCTGCTGCTGTTGCAAGGGCACAAACTCTAGGAAGCGCTCGTGCACTACAGGTGCAAGTAATGCAGGAGTAGCACTGCTGATTTCCACACGACGATTCTCCTCGCGGCCTTCGCTGTATTCATCGTTGGACACAATACCGGGAACATCGCTGGAGGCCACGCGAATACGCTGCTCGTTAACTCCCCAACGGCTCACAAGAAACTTCTTTACGATGGATGCGCGTTGTTCCGCCAGTACCTTGCGTTGCACGGCCTGAGTGCCTTCGCGGCCATCGGTAGTTCCCGTTACGGTAATCATCGAACTTGGGTTTGCACGCATGCGCGATCCAACGATATCGAGCAGATGATAATACATGGTCATCGTGCTCTTCTCCAGATCTTTCTCACGGAACGATTCCGTGTTTACCGGAGCACTATACCGAGGGCGCAGCTCAGCCGATGCACTGTCGAAAAATACATAGGGCAGCAGCGGATACGTTTCCGTGACAATGGTCTCTTGAACCTCTAAGGTATTTGTAGTGAAAGCGTCGATCACCAACGGCTTG
>JBKCNS010000018.1:0-108434 GCA_046297095.1 Kapaibacterium sp. (SeqCode)
GTTCTTGCGCTTGCGTTTTTTCTTGATGCCGTCTTCGCCAATCTCTTCGGTGCCATCGCCGGTGCCATCGTCGTCGGCTGCGCCGTCTTCAGCGGCTGCCGTAGCGTCTGCGGTTACGGCCGCTGCCGGCACTTCCGTAGCGGGTGTGGAAGGTGCCGCGGCAACAGGTTCCGCAGCAGTCTGATCTGCGGGCAGAGCCGATGCTTGTTCGGATGCCTGGTCTGAAGCTTGCTCCGCAAGTTTCTCGGCTTGAGCCAAGGCTGCGGCAGCGTCAATTTTTGCTTGCTCGCGTTCCAAACGCTCGCGCTCTAATGCTTGGCGTGCCTCGCGCTCTTTTTGCTCGCGTTCCTTACGCTCACGCTCGATGCGTTCGCGCTCCTGGCGATCGGCGGCATCGCGGGCTTCCTGCTCCATGACGCGCTCTTGCTCGCGGCTGCGCAAAGAAACTGCTGCATCGGTTTTTCGTGCAACGGTTTTATGCTTTTCAATTTTCTCGCGCTGCTTTTCTACAAGCTTCGCCTCTTTGCTGAATTTCTCGTACACCGCGTCCAGCATCTCGTCGCTGAGTTGCGATGTAGGTTTATTCTCAACAGAGAAACCTTTGGTTTTCAGGAAGTCAACGATCTCGTCCTTACCTATGTTCAGTTGAGATGCAACTTTGAAAAGTTTGTTTTCTCTTTTTTCAGCCATGGATACAAGCCATTAATAAATAAAATGCGCAAGGGGAAGACCACGCGGATCTTCCCTTGCTACCGACTCATCTACTCGTTGTTGTCGTTGTTATCGCTCGGCGCTTCTTCGTCTGCGGCCGAGGATTCCGACTGCTCATCATCGTCGTCGCTACCGGAGTCTGTGACCATATCGTCGAACAAATCACCGATTTCATCTTCGATGGATTTCACCGGAACATTATCCGGATCCAGAGACACTACCGCTGCGATAATCTTGTCGCTGATGTTGGATACTTCCGGCTCGTCGAACTCTTCAAGAATCAGAGCGCGAATCTCCATGAGTTTCTCCGGCGTCATACCCGGTATCTGCACAAGCGTTACGAGATCTGCAGAGAGGAACTCACGAGCGGTGTCGATGTGTGCCTCAATAATGTTGTCGTACAACTCGCGGCCAATCTCTTCGCGGAATTCGATAAGCTCGATATCCTCGCCGCCTTCTTTGATAAGAGTAAGAGTATATCCGGTGATGCGCGATGCAAGGCGAACGTTCTGACCATTGCGACCAATTGCCAGTGAAACTTGATCATCGGGCACCACGACAGTTGCCGTACGAGCTTCGTTGTCCAGAATAAGTTCCTTTACCTTCGCAGGGGATAGAGCTCGCTTGATAAAGTTCACGGGATCTTCGCTCCATTCGATAACGTCGATGTTCTCGTTGCCGAGTTCACGCACGATGGAGTGAATACGAATACCCTTCATACCAACGCAGGCACCTACAGGATCTACGCGCTCATCAAAGCTGACTACAGCCACTTTGGAGCGCTCACCGGGATCACGGGCAATAGCTTTGATCTCGATGATGCCGTCGAAGATTTCCGGAATTTCAATTTCAAACAAACGAGCAAGGAATTGATCGTCGGCGCGAGAAAGAATAATGTCCGGCATGCCGCTTGTGCCGCTGCGACGAACTTCTTTGATAATAGACTTGATAGCACTGTTCTTTTTGTATCGCTCATTGGGGATCTGCTCTTCGCGCGGCATGCGCATTTCGTGCTTGTCGTGCATCACCAGCAAATCGTTGCGACGAATCTGATACACTTCGCCAACGATCACTTCGCCAACCTTCTGCTCGTATTCGTTAAAGATGTTGTCCTTCTCTACGTCGCGAATACGCTGTGCAAGGGCCTGCTGCGCAAGAGTAATGATGCGGCGGCCGAATTCGGATCCGATGTTCTCCAAAGAAATTTCTTCGATGTACTCATCGCCGATGTCGTACGACTCTTTGGATTTGGAGCTCACTTCCGCCAGCGAAACCTCGCGTGCTTCATTGAGAACAAACTTTACGATTTCGCGCGTGAGGTATATTTCAATATCGCCCTTCTCCATGTTCACGATGATGTCGAAGTTGGCGTCGTTGCCATATTTCTTCTTCACCATCATGCCAAGAGTCTCCTCGAGAAGACCCTGCAGGAGATCACGATCAATACCTTTTTGGCGAGCCATCTCGGCAAATGCCTCGATGATCACTTTTTTATCGAACTTCGGCGCAGCTTTACGTTTTGCCATGGTGCTACCTACACGTTAAAATCTGTGAGTGAATATTTCTGTTTCGATTTCTGTTTCGATGTTTTCTTTTTGATTGCGTCGTTGCAATGCAGGAAATCGGGAAGGCGACGAGTGCGACAGATATTCGCACAGCACGTCTCTTCGCCCGTTTTCCTCGGACTACCGAAAAACTATTTCTACGGTTGAACTCGTGATAAGATCAAAGGGGATACGACGGGGTTCAGCGGGAGCCTTGCGTTTAGCCGATGGAACAAGAACGATATCGTTCTCGGTTACTTCGGTCAGTACACCTGTTTCAACGTGATCGTCGGCACAGTGCACAGCAAGCGTGCGTCCTACGTGTTTGTCGTATTGCCAATTGAAAGTCAACGGGCGATCAACACCGGGTGATGATACGTCGAGCGTGTATACATCACTCAGAAATTTGTCGGTTTCGGCTTCTTCAAGAAGGGCTCGGTGAACTGATGAACAGTTGTCCAGAGTAACTCCCTGTCGATTATCAATAAAGAGGTCCAGAATCAAGCGGTGCTCGGTACCGCGGAGAGCAAAATCCACGAGCGTGCAGTTATGTTCCGCACACACGCGATGTATGATCTCTAAAGACTCTTCCGGGATCGTTCGTATCAAGATTCGATCGAATAAAAAATGGGCGAGACGCCCATCAGATTGTCATAACCGAATGCAAATATAGCAAAAAGCCGCACCCAAATGAAATTTGCGCAGGCGGCCGCTCCCTCAAGGCCCCCGCGGAAGGTGCTATCTGCCGCAACTCGCTGTTTTTGACGTATATGGCCTGTTAAGGTGTGTTAATCGTATACCACGGAGTGTCTTTGTGCGTCTATTTTGGCTTAGTTGATATTAAACGTTAACATACAGTCACTCGTACATGAATCGCTCATCGGTACTATCTACACGTATTATCACTGCAGCCCTGGCCTTTGCCATGTTGGGCCTGGTGGTGGCCCAAGCTCTGTTGGTTAGGAATTCTCTGGAGCTCAGCGATCAGTTGTTCCGCCAGCAGGTGCAGGAATCGCTGAGTACGGTGGCACGTAAACTGGAAGATGCAGAGCACGTGGCCGATGCCGTGACCATTGCCGCGGCGCAGCATGCCGTGGACGAGCAGAACGCTTCGGCCGCAGAAATACCTAATCGCAAAGCCACAATAGCAGCAGGCCGAGATGCGCGCAAAGAGTGCGAAGCAGAGCAGAAGCGGCAGCTCGACGCTGTGAACAGAGCGCAGAAAGCTCATAATGCACAACTGGCAAACCAAACCGGGCGGCAGCTTCGCGTACCTGTGGGCATTGAAGCACTGAACAGAGCAGCCAATGAAGCACGTGTATGGGATTCGGTGTTCCGACAAATGAGCGGGGGTTTGGATGTGGCATTCTCTAGTGTGGAACAGGAGTTGGAGCAGGCTCTTCGGACTATGGGCTCGCGGCGCTTTGTGTTTGATGTTCCGTCCGTGGATCCGTTCCCTGAGCAAGCTCCCGAGGTGCAAGTGACCATTGGCATTGGTGGTACCAGCGTGAATCTTGGCGGGAACGGCTCAGCCGATCGCCCGATGCTCTACGGCAAGGAGTCGTCGTATTCGGTATCGGTGGGTAATCCGGCATCCATGCGATTTGGACGGCGATTCACCACGAATGCTGCCACGGCGAATGCCCGTCCGGATGTGATCCTGATACAGGAGCAAGCTGCAAATCAAGCTGCAAATCAAGCTGCAAATCAAGTACCTGACCGAGCGGCTCAGCAATCCGCATATCTCAATACCGAAGCCGTATCCTCGGCAAAGCGGAATCCTTCGCAAAGCTCCGATGCCGATGGAGATGGAGTGTACAATGTGCGTGCCCGAAACAAAATGTTGAACATCCGGCAGACAGTTCGAGATCTGCGGGAATTCACTCGCAACCTTGGCGAGCGTGTTTCTGCTCGAGTGGTAGACTCGGTGCTACTTCTTGAGTTCAGCGGGCGTAATCTTCCCACCGACTATGTGTTCGGAATCCGAGACGGTAGAAGCGCGCAGTTTATCTGCACCAAGAACGGCGTGCAGCCCGATGCGGCGGAGTCTGCCTACAGCACGGTGTTGTTCCCCGGAGATATTGTTCCGAAGAATCACACGCTGCACGTGAGCTTCCCCGGCAAGCGCGAGTATTTGATGAATAAGAACGCGGCGATATTGTCGTCGTCGGCGGTGTTCATGGCCATTATCGTCGGCTCGTTCGGCTGGACCATGCGGAATCTGAATCGCCACAAGAAAATCTCGGAGATGAAGTCCGATTTCATCAGCAACATGACACATGAACTCAAAACTCCCATTGCTACTATAGAGCTGGCCGCCGATGCCTTGCGCGATCCCGACGTATCTGCCAGTGCCGATCGCGTGCAGAGATTTCTGGGTGTGATTCGCGAGGAGAATCATCGCTTGCGCTCGCAGGTGGAGCGTGTGCTGCAAGCAGCAAAGATGGAGCGAGGAGAATTGATCTTGAATACTTCGCCCATAGACATTCACGACATCATCGAGGAATCTGCGGACGCTATAAAGCTGCAATTGGAATCTCGAGGAGGCGAGTTGCACACGGATCTGCGAGCGGATTCGCGCGTGGTATCCGGAGACGAAATGCACCTGCGAAATGTGGTGCTGAATCTGCTGGACAATGCCATCAAATACAGTACTGATGCGCCGTTCATCTCCGTAAGCACCGTGAACACGGGCACGCATGTTCGAATCGACGTTACAGATCGCGGCATTGGTATCAGCCGGGAAAATCAGAAGCGCGTGTTCGAGAGGCTGTACCGCGTACCTACCGGAAATGTTCACAACGTGAAAGGATTCGGGTTGGGATTGTCGTACGTGCAAGCCATAGCTGAAGCCCACGGAGGCACGGTAAGTGTGCAAAGCGAGGTGGGCACAGGAAGTACCTTTAGTGTGATTCTACCGTGCATGAGCGTGGCGTAGGGCCGTAAAGGTTGGCTAAGTACGATTAAGTGTGGCTAAGTAGTGAAATCACAGTGAGCAAGGAGAATGAGTATGCAGAGTAGTGATCACAGCGGTGAAACGGATGTTGTAGTATCGCCCTTGGCAGAGGCCGCGCGACTATTGCTGGTAGAGGACGATGCCAATCTTGGTTCGGTGCTGTCGGAGTTCTTGCAGTTGAAGGGCTACCACATCACTCTCTGCACAGACGGGGAACAGGGCGAAAAAGCATTCAAGCCCGGCCTGTTTGATCTGTGTGTGCTGGATGTAATGCTCCCCAAACAAGATGGATTCACCTTGGCCGAGCGCATTCGTGCCATTGATGCCAAGGTGCCTATACTGTTTCTTACCGCAAAGAGTTTACCCGAAGATCGCTTGCAAGGATTCGAGGCCGGTGCCGACGATTATGTTACCAAGCCCTTCAGCATCGACGAGCTTATGATGCGCATCAAGGCTATTCTTCGCCGCACCCAATCGGCGCAGCCGTTGCAGCCGCAAGCGAAGCGTTTTACCATAGGCAATTATAGCTTCGATGCCGAGCGCCGCATGCTTACTCAGGGCGCGGACTCGCGCACACTCACACACAAGGAATCCGAACTGCTGCGCATCTTGGCACGTTCCGTAGGCGAAGTGGTGCGGCGCAGCGATGCTCTTAAAGAAGTTTGGGGCGACGACAATTACTTCAATGGCCGCAGTATGGACGTATTCGTTACACGCTTGCGCAAGTACCTGAAGGATGATGCTCGTATCACTATTGTGAATGTGCACGGCTTGGGCTTCAAGCTTCAGATATTCGACAGCCCGGAGCAGGCATAACAGCGGTTGTTGCTTGGTACGAGTGCGTCAGGATTCAGCGTGTGCCATCAACGCATCAGTGGATCCACGTATCAATGAATCAAGGTAAACGGTAATGATCTGCGGTGCATGCCGTTTTGAATCACAAGCATGTATGCACCTTGACTCAACTCCCGGCACGAGAACACCGATTCGTGCTTGCCCGCCGGAACTGTACCGTCCACCACCACAGCCACTCTGTTACCATTTACATCATACACTTCTATACGCGTGTGCTGCTCGCCAATGGTTTCGTAGGCAATAGTACCGCGTCGAGACTGCGGATCCACTTGCAAGCGCATCAGCGTAAAGGTACCGCCCACATTCAGCAGGCGATCGGATAGGCGGCAAGAACCTTCGATAGTAAGGGAGCCGTTTACCGGTGCTTCAGGAGTGAGTTCCGCGCTTGTAATCGACACACCGGATGTATCCACCGCCAGCGGCGTGCTGAGTACATCACCAAGCAGAACCGTGCCGTCGATATACCATGCTACGCCCTCGCTCTGCACACGAGTGCCGTTGCGTGCCGAGAGTCGAATGCCATTTGTGGTAGTCGATGCCGATGCGGTAAAGCCGCTCAGAGCAGGGCCCACACGCACTCCGCTTACCAGGAACAACGTGGGATTGTAATTCACCGTCACATCCGCAGCACTAAGAGCGCGCCCGTCAATGCCCGTACCTTTGATGTGCACGGGAATAGAATACTGCGTTCCAACAGTAGCAGTTTGATGATCCAGTTCAAAATGGAAGGGCAGTGGATTCACACCACCGGATTTTCCGTTGACAACGATGGTAACGAACACGGTGTCTTGGCATGGCTGACTGATGCTGAATGGTATCGTCACTTGATATCGGCCGGTGTCGGTGAGCAACACCACCACGTCGATAAAGGCTTCTTCCTGTGGCTGCAGAATCCCTTGAGTATTTGTAATAAGTGTATATGCAAAGGGCGGATTTACTGCTACAAGTTGGCCAAGCGTGACAGGTACCGAGGAGGTATTGCGGAATCGCAAGGACCGTAGTACCCGAACTCCGGTATCGATAGTACCGATGTCTACCACGGTATCTTTCTTCAGCGTAGAACTCAATAGAATTTCCGCGCCCACAAAATCGGCAGTGATATTAATCTCTCGCTGCACTCCACATGGCTCGAAGCTAATGTACAGCTTGGCACTAAACGGTCCCGGAGGAACGGACGTGCCCGAAGCAAGAGACACAGTGAAGCTCTGCGAACCGCTGCCAAAGGTCTGACCGATTTTTAAACTAGTGCTTAGCAGGGAAGAGGTGGAGCGAATATCCGTGATGGTTGCCAACGCTCCCGGCGTGGTAGTAACATCGATGGTGCCCGACTGCGTTTGCATGGCAACGCCATTACACGACGAAACAGTACCAAAGGTGAACGAGGGTGTAACGCTGCCCACGGAAACCTGACGACGCTCCCCGCTGTAAATGAATCCCGAAACATCCAGGCAGGGCTGCGCGCTAAAAAGTACACGTTTGTTACTCACCGACTGGTATCCGTTTGGCGCGAAGCGCAAGGTGACGCGTATGGTTTGGGCCGCAGGTATCCGTAAGCTGCCACCTACAGGTACCTCCAAGATCTGCAGTGATGTTTCGCTCAGTTGATCCAAGAAGATATCTACCGCACTGGGGTTCGTAACATTGATGATGGTATCTCGAGACAGCGCTGAACAGGAATCCAGAGCATCGAACTTTAGAACCGAAACATCGGCGAGCAATTGCGGCAGTGTGAACGACCCGCGAAGATTTACTTTCAGGGAGTCACTGCACGCTCCTGCCGTGTAGCGAATCACGCAGTCGCTCTTGCCGGTTTGAAAAGGATTGGAGTTGCTGCTGAAGGTAACGCGTACCACGCGCGACTCTCCTGCTGCCATTGCGAAGCCCGCTTTATCCGCGGCCGACACGCTGAACGGCGAAGGCACATCAATAGCGGTGATGGTAGTGGGCGACGACACCGTGATGATGATAGAGTCCTGAGCAGTGGGATTTGTACCGCAGAACGCATTGACGCCAAAGTCTTTACTGCTAACGTTTGTGGTTACGCCCGCGCCGGCACCGGGCTTGCGCCCGCTCAACGAGATAAGCTTTGTGATACCGCAGGGCTGAGCTATGATACTGATTGTCTGATTCAGGGCAGCAGAGCCGGTGGGGGTAAATCGAAGCACCAAGGTAGCCTGCTTGCCCGGCGCAAGCACCAAGGGGAAGGCCGGCGACACGATACTGAAATTCGTTGCCTCTATAGCCGTGAAGCGCAGAGTATCGGTGGCCGATGGATTCGACACACTCACGGTGCTGTTGTCTTTAAACGACTCACAGTCTTGTAGATCGGGAAACGCAATTGCTGTGCCCGACAAAGCAAACTGAATATCCAATGGCTTGAGTGTAACAGTGTTCGAAACGGATGCGCATCCGGTTTGTGTGTTCACAACGCGCACGGAATAATCACCTGCGGCTGTGGCCAAATAGCTTGCTGTGTTGGTGCCTGAAATAGGCGCTCCTCCCACCAACCACTCATACCGCCAATCGGCATTCACGTTTGCCTGCAGAAGGGCTGTGGAGTCTTTGCACAAGCTCAGACTTTTAGGGAACACTTCCACAACCGGCAGAGCATTTACGGTAACATCAACAGAGTCGCTCAACACCAGGCAGCCCTGTGCATTGCGCAGCTTCAGGCGGTACCTCCCGGTGGTGCGCGCCGTAATGTTCAGGGAATTCTCGCCCGGAATGTCGGTGCCGTTGAGAGTCCATTGGGCTGTGAATCCGGGTTGTGGCGGCACGGATACGGCCAGAGATGATCCTTCGCAGAATACATTGGCACCTTTGGTGTATTGCAATACAGGGCCGATACCCGATGGCTTCAGAACTTCGGCAAATGCACTGGCGGTTGTATTGTATTGTCTGCCACGGCTGGTGGTGGCTGCTGTACTTACACCAAACTCATCATCAAGACCGAAGCGATAGGCAAACACACGATAGGTATAGATAACGCCGCAGGGAAGATCCACGTTATCCGCATAAGCTTGCGACGACGACGGCACGTGCGCCAGCACAACGGCAGAACCAATTCTCTCGCCGTTGGAATACACGCGTCCATCGATAGGCACAAAGGGTGTGGTGCCGCTATCACGAATCACCAGATACCCCTGAACGCCATCTCCCGGGTTGGGATCGGTCATTGCATTCCACGACAAACTCACGGTAGCTGCATTCACCGAAGCGTTCAGCGTGGGTGATGTCCACTGCGGGGTGCGCAAGGTATGCCAGAACTGATAATTCGATGCTCCGGTATTGCAGTCCTTATTGGGAAGCGTTCGCGTAATGTTTCCGGCACAAGCTTGGGAGCGCACTTCCAGGTTCGGACCGTTATAGTCTGCCATGGACGCTCCCGGGTACACGCGGTTGCTCGCGCGATCCTCGCATAGCTGTAGCAGATTGGTTTTGGGAGCAGGCATGGGTCCCCAGTAGCTTCCCGGTGCTACGTCGTCGCGGTGCCCAATAGCGTGCACGTGAATAGTGTCTTTGGTAAATACTTGAATGAAATCGCCAAGCCGGGCAAGATTGAATCCGGTGGGCTGGCCTGTCCATTCCACGATGTCGAAGAACTTGGCGTCTTGGCGCGCAATCATCACGCGGCCATCGGCTATGGTGGTGTCTACATCGGTGATGGCATTCGATGGATACGCGCGGTGCCATATTCCTATAATAGTTCCTGCGCGAACATTTTTCCAGAAGTCGATATTCTTGAAGCGCACGCCGCCCTGACGTGCCGTTTGATTGGTGTTGTTGTCCGTGATGAACCATCCGCGCATGTCCAGATTGTCTTGCACCACAATGATCTCGTTCCACTCGGCGGTGGGATCGCTGGCGTTGTAGTATTCGCTTACAAGCACTGCTTGAGCGCTTACGCGAAGTGGCGCACAGCAAAGGCCAAGCGCAACAAAAAACACGGACGCAATGGAAGCTATAGAGCGGGATGTATTCATAGGGACAACTTAATACAAACGTGGCAGATCGCCCGAAGGGCCAATCTGCCACGTAAGAACAAACAAAAAACTACCGATTGACTAGTGCTACTTGACCACAACGAATGTGCGGCTCAACACAGTTTCACCACTCTGCAAACGAATGGTATACGTGCCGCCGCTGAGTGACGAGCAATCAAGTGCTACGGAGTGGCGACCTGCCTCTATAATGCCTTGAACCGGAGTAAGTACATTGCGGCCAAGAATGTCCATTACCGACAATACCACTGCCTTGGGAGCTAAAAGCTCGAAGGAGACCGTGGCCTGATCTTGTGCAGGATTCGGTGTGGGTACATCCATGGTAAATCCGAATTCGGCAAGCTCGCGAACATCACTGGTAACGAGTACCAACGCAGAGTCGGACTCCGCTGCACCACAATCACCAAGAATACGAACACGATAGACACCTGCGTCCGAACCCTTTGCATTACGAATAGTAACTGTACCGGTGGTATCATTGGGCAATATCTTGCCATTCACATACCAGTAGTACTTCAAGTTCTTTCCGGTGGCTTCTACCGTAAGTACAATCGTACCGCCCTCAAGAAGCTTTGTCTCTTTGCGCGGTTGCACGGTAATGGTGGTTACTGCGTTGCGCGCGATACTGCCTTGCTTGGCTGTGTCGCTGCCACAAGATGTACTTACTACACACCAGTACGAACCCTCGGTGGTTACCGAGCCGATTCGTTCCAACGAGGCCGACGTTGCGCCGGCGATAGGCGCACCCTTGAACCACCACTGGTACGTTACACCGGTGGTGTCTTCCACTGTGACGGAAAGCTTTGCGGTGTCGCCATCGCACACACTTACTGTGCCGCTTTGGCTAAGAACCTTGGGACCGGTTGATACGCGTAGCACAGCTGCAGAGGTAAATCGAACTGCACCGTTCGAAGCAGATACTCTGCATGAATACTGACCCGCATCTGCAGCGGCCAAACTCTTTACTGTAAGAATAGATGTGCGTGTGCCGCTGTACTTAGCGCCGTCGCTCAGAGGAGCATTGTTTTTCAACCACTGGTACGAAAGGGTCACGTTGTTGCCGGTCGCGGTTGCTGCAGCGGTGAAGGTAGCATCGCCACTCGCACAAGCTTCTACCGACTCCGGTTGCTGAGTTATGGTGATGCTTGCCGACGAGATGCTTGCCGTGGACGACACAACAGATCCGCAATTGGAAACAACACGGCATTGATAGTCGTTACCGAAGTCTGCGGTAACAATATTGCGCAGCGTGAGTGTGGCCGAGCGTGTGCCCGTGATACGTGCATTGTCGCTCAGCAAGTTGGTGCCGCGATACCACTGATACTGTACGCCGCTTTGAAGGTTTGCTTCTACGCGAAGTACAGCTGTGCCGCCAACTGCAGCCGATGTGCTCTGCGGCTGAGAAACAATGCTCAGCTCGGGAACAATAGAGATAAATGCATAGCCCGAGGTAGCGCCGGGACAACCGGAGCCGCCATTGATGATACAGCGATACAAACCGCTTGTACCCAAGGTAACGGTAGTTATCTCAAGGTTAGGACTGTTGCGACCTGCCATCAACACACCATCTTTTTCCCACTGATACGAAAGGCTGGTTCCATTTGCTCGAACTGTAAGAGTAACGGCGCCACCAAGACATGCTTCCTTGTTTTCGGGTTGGGCAACGATCACCGCAGGTGTGTTGACGTTCACGAATCCGGAAATGTCGGAGACAGTAGTGGGGCGATCGGTATCAACGATACGAAGGCGCAAATTGTTGCCACCGGCGAACATGCTCGGAATGTTCCAGGTGTACGTACCAAGCAGGGCATTGATACCGGTAGCGATGGTTGTGAAGTTTGTACCATCGGCAGTTACTTGAAGGTCTACGGTAGAGATACCGCGCGCGCTCCAGGTAATCACCGCAGGTTGATTGCTACAGAAGCTCTTGCCGGTTAAGCTGGCGGGGAACAGTACTTGCGGTGTTGCAAACATCACAGCGTTGTTGCCGCCGGAAGGATTAACCGTATTCGAGGGCGGCCATACGCCATCGCCATCCACCCATACTTTAAGAATCTGACCGGTGGTGAGTGAACGCTGCTCAACACGACGAATACCGTTAGGAAGATTGTTGGGGATAAGCGTTGCCCATGCGGTGCGTGTTGCTTCCACATTGCTGTAGAAAGCAGGAGCGCCGGTTACCACGGTGCCTTCATCTTGCACCAGTGCAGTGGAAATAGGCTGTGTGTTTCCGGTTGTATTGTCGTACAAACAGATGACCGTCTTGGGCGCGCAGGTGCTGGCTGTATCAACGATTCCCGATGCGTCGGTGATAGCGGTTGAAATATTGATAGTCTTTGTGGTACCCTGCGTCACAAAGCGGGTTTCGATACTGCGTGTTGTATCGCGAAGCGTTACATACCAGTACATGTTGTTGCCGGCGGTAAAGCGGGAGTTGCTGGAGGGAACCATGTTTACCCACACAACCTTCGATGTTTCATTGTTGCCGGTTGTGAACTGCGAGTGCCGGCCTGCGCGGTTGAAATCGCTGAAGTCGTTCGGCACATACGAGAATGTGGATGCATCTACATTCTGATGAACATTGGTACCGGCTGCAAAACCAACCAGGTTATTGATTTCGGCAGCAGAGGTAAAGAAGCGATACGCAGTGTTGGGTTGAAGATTGTCCAAGCGAATCAATGCGTACGAAGGCAAGGTTATGTTTCTGGCTGCCATGTATTGCGGCATCAAGAGCTCCGTAACTCCGGGCAAGCTGACCACAACAATTGCGGAGCTCGTTGCACTGCTCACGTTGTCGCCTGTTGCACTCAGCACATACGTGCCGGGTGCATCGAAGCCAAGGTTAGTGAAGTTGGCAACACCATTCACGGGGGTAATGCTCAACGTACCGGTAACGTTTCCGGGACCGCTGACTTTTGTGATGGATATAGGGCCGGGATAGTTCAGGTCTGTGGAATTATCCGCACGACGCGCGGTTACCGTTACAGCGGGAATATTCACACCCACAAAGGCAAACGACGGTACAGAGGTCATGGTCAGCTGAGTAGCTCTGGGCACCACAGTAAAGGGCGAGGTCAGTGCACTTGAAAGGACGTCTCCTGCTGTGCGCGCTATCTGCAACACCACGCCTTGCTCTGCAACATTATAGGCAAGGTTGTTGAGTACCAGTGTGTTTGTTCCTGCGGGCATCGTGCCTGTAAGAGTTCCGGAGAGAGCGCCACTACCGCTAAACACGCTTACTTGTACATCGGTTGCTGTAAGAACATTGCGCGCCTGATCAGTTGCGTTTCTTGCCTGAACCGTTACGCTGAAGGGCGTCAACGTGGAGGGTACGGAGGGGCTAACGCCTACGACGGCAAGTTTTGTGGGAGTACCGGTACTTACATCACTCACTACAGATATTTCGTCTACGCGTAACTGCGGACGGCTACCCGTAACGGCGCTGCTCCACTGATACATGCGCCAGCGTACTTGCACAACGGGTTGGTTCTCGCACGTTGCAGGAAGTGTGAATGTGGGCATTACTGCCGAGTTACCGGTTGTAGATGATTTGTACTGTACTGTGTCTGTGCCGTTGACGATAGCCGTGGACCACGAGCCCGTAGTTCCAACGCGATATTGCAAGATGATGGCATACAGACGAGTTTGTGATACAACCGTCCCACCCGTCCATGTCACACGAACGTTTTGACGGTTAGTAGTATTCAGACCCAAGGTCATAGCACCGAAAAAACGGAAGGGAGAATAGGCCGAGCTGGAGGTATTCAAAAACGACATTCCATCCGCGCCCAAGCCATTGAATCGCGCACCGCTAATAAGGTTGTAGGTAGTATCCCAATCTGCGTTCATTTCGTAATTCAACGCCAGCGGTTCCACTACGGTCAGCGAGCTGGTTGTTGAGTACGTATGTAGACGCATGTTCGGAGGATACGTGCGTGCGGGATTTGTAGCGTCCCACTGCGTGAAGCTGTAGTTGCCCGTGCTCAGATCGAAAGGGGTGGGGTTTGTTTGCGCTGACATCATAACAGCATGCAACAACACCACGCCACAACAGAGAAGAAATTTTCTCATAATGAATGTGAGATTAGTAAAAAATGATATGTCTGATTTCGTTACGTCCTAACGAACTGCGGTTGGGGATTGCCCCCATGAAGTATGCAAAGTTACTGAAGGTATGATGCGTGGCAATGATGGGCTATGTATGCTTTTGGTAATACCCAACAATGCGAATATCGGGTGGGCGAGAGATGCGGGTTCGGGGTGCTGGCGAAGAGAGTAGAGATTGTCACCACCATGCACCAACGTGTGATAGTGTGATCGCGCTTTGAGGTAGGGGCAACTTGTCGAGTTCAGCTCCAACGAGCAGCTCCAACGAGATCAAGCCCAAGCGATGCAGAAATGTGGAAAACTGCCTATAATCCGAGGATTTAACCTTGAATGAATTCGCGCAAGTGCTTTACTTTCAACATCTAAGAATCGCTTGCCGGAATGAAGATTTATGACTAGCTATGTGGATAACTTTGAGATGTGGCCGGAACGGGGGATGTGGTCTTAGCGATCCAAAACGATTCCCAATTGAGCAATGTGTTTGTACGTTACCCGCTTACTTAACGAATTATCATACCGAAGGTTCGTGCACAAAGACAGCCCGAAGTATCGCCAAAATTTTATGCGAATTTCGTTATCGATAGAACTCTGTACCATCACTCGCGCCGCAGATGATCCTCGGGCTTGCCAGTTACTGCTTATACGTACTGTTGAGTCTATGTCGTAATCGGAATGCAACATGCACTCGATGCCGGTGGTATGCTTGTATGTCTCTTGCATCATTACCGTTGCAGGAAGATCGGTGAGTTTGGTGTGAGTGCGAGCACGAACCTGTTGCAGACTCGTTCCGAAGAGCATGGATACTGAGTGGCTCGAGACATTTCGAAGTTTGCAATGAAATCCGCAGGCTTGATCGCTTTGAATAGGATCCCACCATGTGGCTGAGCGTTCGTATGGCGCAGAGAAAGCGGGGAACATTTCGGTAAGTGGAGTTTGCACTGACGCACGTACATAGGGGTCCAGAATCCATCCTTGCATAAACACTGTTTTTACCTGCGCCGAGATTTCATTATCTGTGCATCGAAATGTCGCAACTCCTTGGGGAACAAAAGTGTTGTATGTGGCGGCAGCATAACATCGTGCCTCTGCGGACATGAGAACCTTGGATCCGGTCCACGTGGACTTGTATTGCAGTGTGCATCTGCTATCCATGTGAAATGTTTTGCCGAGCAACCAGTCGTCCGTTTGCTGATGCGATAAGAAAAAGGTGAGCGCGATGTGCTCCCGTCTCTTCGTCGAGTCGGAACGGGAATTCGATGTGCCAGCATCAGCATTTCCTCCACGTACGACGGCGAAACAGAGTATGCTCGCACAAAACAGAGATAGTACATATGTTCTACCATGGCACATTGCAGATGTAGATGATGACTGTGAGGGTATAGCGGCAATATTCCGGATTTGGCGCGGGCAAGGAGGAAGAAATCCACCGAATACAGTCCGGAGCGCACTCATAGATCTGTATGTACTTCGTGGGGATTGAACTCACTCATAGAACACATCGAAACACATGTGATGAATTCCTTCTCCTTGTGCGCCTACAAAGCTTGGGGGTATACGTAATTACTGACCGGGGTTGCCTTGTCAGCAACGATCAGCTGTCACCGCTCAGTTGTCGCCGAATGACTTGCCATCAAAAGCCATGGGTAATCCATGCTTATCCAGTGCGAGCACCGATGGTGATACATCCTCCGGGTTTTTACCGGTCAAGCTTTTATAGAATTTTCCTGTGGCATCCGAGTTTCGCAGATCAAAGATGTTCGCCCTCGATCGAATGCATAGCAATGGGCCGGGAATTCCAAGCTTCTCTGCAATCATTCGAGATGCCTTTTGCTGCTGCAGGCCGGTCATGTCTGTACAGATATGCACCACTGCAGTAGAGGGATGGTTACGATGTGAGAGCCTATTCAGCTTACGCACATATCGTGTACCGTCGTTGCGCCAGGTGTTCCAGAAATGTACGAGTATAGTGTCCTTGCGCGTGCGCGCTACCAGCTGCCGCAGTTCAGACGGACTTACAGGATGTAATTTTCTTTTGTACTTGCCCTCGCTTGGCATTGCCAGAACAATACCATGCTCAGCCGACACTGTTCGCACAAAATGCGGTGCCAGTGGAATCACCATGCAACACAACGCAATCGTGCACAGGATGCCTACAACGATTTTCGACGACATTGTTTTTGTGATTACGGAGTGGGGAATGCTTGAACTACTTGCTTATTAAGTCAGTTTCCAACCGGGATGCGCTCTACGGACAGCATGTTTTAGCGCCTTGTTGTGTTTTTTCAAGACACGAGCAATGCCGCTCAAGTAATGGATCCTGAGCAATGGAGCCTGAATCAAGGAATGCAGCCAAAGAGAACCGCCCTTGTGACGGAGTCGAATAAATTCATCCGGGATATGCGTGGCGGTGCTTCAACCGGTCTACTTTCGGGCTGTCGCAGAGAAGCTCGAATCTTTTCTATTCGTGTTTATCAGTAGCACGCGGGTTGTATACGGTTTGGAGTGAACCGCATACAGAAATGTATCCAGCTTACGAGAGCCATGCCGGAAGTAATCGTCCCAACCAAAGAGCACGGTGTAGTCAGTCCGGGAAATGGTGTCCGATGTAAAGAGCTTCTTGCTAAACAGCTCGCGCATACCGGTAATGCATGATGGGAAACGAATAGTTGTATCCACCGTGTACCATCCGCTCAGTTTGCGTGCACTGTCTATGAAGCCGGGGCACGATTCATAACATGCATGCTGACGCATCAAAAAACCATCGCGATTGAATAACAGATACTTAGGTTCCGACCCCTCGTCCATATCACCCGCACGTTTAAACAGGGAAATCACGCTTTTGTGATCTCCGTACAAGTGTACTTCTCTACGCATGGGGTCTCTGCGAGCCATCGCGGTGATCTCTTCATAGGAATGATCCCTGACGTTCCATGGCTGATAGCCAATAACAACAAAGGTGTCCCAGAGAGAAGGCCCAAGAACTATTATTCCTACGAAGCTCAATACAGCAATAACAGCAGCTGTGATTTTTATCCACTTTTTTCTCGCGATGGTTTGAAGATGCATCATGCTATTTGATACGAATCATTTTGAAAAGACCATTATCTATGATGTTGTAGGTACCAGCAGGGATTTGCGGAACATTGTACTTTGTAGAAAGTGTAGGGTCTACGTACACCGGTGCAGATATAGTAAGACTGGAACCCAAAAAATCCGGCCTAGTGATGTCGCGACTAAAGATCAAATACAGTTCGCCGTCAGCTGTTCGCCCTATGCTCGCATCGTCGTTAGCTCTGAAGCCTCGAACCTGCGAGGCTATATATTCGTCATCGAGCTGACCTTTTTTCAAAAAGAAGGGAAGACTCACTTTTACGCTGCAGATTCCGCCATAGCAGCAGCGACAGTTAGGAATATTGGTTCCAAAAGCAATCTCAACACTAGTTCCAAAGAATTCAACCCATTGCTTCTCCTGTGCGCTCTTTAGCTCTAACACATTTGTTTCGCTTATACTTCTTGCCGCAGCAGGAACACTGAACGTGATGGTGCAGATAAGAGCTGCCGCCACCAAAAACCAAACGTTTTTCATAGATATCCTCGTTGATATGGTGTGGTGAAAAAAAACGAGCAGGGATCCATTCTCTTCACTTCTTGATCATGAATCCCGCTCGTACTCAAGGGATACTTTAGGCAACGATTCGTTCCTTGTTCGCCCGTTCTCTCTGCTTCTTCAAAGGTTTGGTAACAGGTGCTGCACATCGCTCGTGAAGAACTCGTTTGATGTTTAGTGCCTACGCCGCAACGGCAGAGAAAACGTTTGAACTGCAGAACGTGGATCTTGTCTTTCTTGTGTGGTGCGTGTCGCCATACCCGCTCTTGTATATAAAACACCGCCCCACATTCGAAGAGACTCAATCTCGTCCCTATACACAAAACGATTGAGAGTACTATAACTGGACATTAGGAAAAAAAATTTTTACAAAAAATCAAAAAAAAATCCCGCGTCGTTGTCGACGCGGGATTTTAGCTTAAACAAAGCCGTTTATGGGATTTTTTATTTCTGTACGATTATCGAAACCGCCGGGCTGGTCCAGGGTCCGGAAATCATTCGGCAGAAATATGTACCGGCAGGCAATGACGATAAGTCAAGCTTTGCCTCGTAGGTTCCGGCCTTCATTTCACCGTTTACTGCTACCATCTGCACTTCACCAATACTATTATAGATAGTGATGGTGGTGGGTGCATCCATTCCAACATTAAAGTTTAATTGTGTGGTAGAAGATACCGGATTAGGACGGGGGGCCATCAGAGCATATCCGGCCACCGAGATATTCAGGTGGCGCAGGTCTGAAACACAACCACCTTCGAAACGAACAACAGCAGGCAGGTTGTCGATGTTCAAACAGCCTAATGCGTCGTTGGCATACATGTCCGCGCCAAGAATAGCAGATTCCATCGGTGTCAGCGAGAAGAATCCCTTCATCTGGAAAGTGAACAGGGTACCGGTGCCGCGCAAAGCCTTACTCTTGTCGTCCTGAATAAGTTCTACATCCAGAACGTCATTGATATCCAGCACGCGGCCAACCCGCCAGCCTTCGCACAAGGTACCTGCAAGACCGATAGAGGTAACATCCAAAACGGGATCGAGCACCGTGCCGTCGTATTTGATGTATGCATGGAACGCAGTTACGCCCGCTTGATCCACAAGCTCAGGGTTGCTGCGCAGATTGAACTCCATAATAGTGGGTTCGTTGTACTTTGTTGACGAGATACGATACTCGCCGGAATTATTTGAAGGCAGAGTAGTTACCAATACTGTGGTAGGCACCGCAGTTCCGGCAAATCCCGAGAACTGTTGATTCTCCTCGCCATTCGCTCCGATGCATTTCCACGTTACGCCGTTGCCTTCAGCGAACGGATGTGCTTCGCGTTGTCTCTCCCTACCTGAAGTATTCGGAGAGCGGAACGTTACCGTCAGAGCGCCGGACACGCCGCGTGCCGGGATTTTTGTGCCGATAAGAGCCATCTTTGATAGAGCGTCAACTTCGAACATTGAAAAATCTCCGGTTTGAACCAGATCCGAGATCGTTAATTCCACATCGCTTTCGTTATGAAGCTTTACTGTGGTTGTGTTAGTACTGCTCATACACTTAGCAACGTCGCCAAAGTCCAGCGAGTCCGGCACAACTTTAATATTAGGTTGACCTTTACCAAAGATTTGGGGATGGCGAATCTCCGATTCATCAAGATCACAATCCACAACAACTCTGGTGTTTTGAACACCGGCTGCTCTCGCCGTAAATGACAGAGGTACATTAATGGAGCTCGGAATAGAGCCGCTCATGGCAGGCACAATAATGGTTTTACCTCCACCAAGATTTGTAGCCAACCACGAAGGATCAATCTCAAAGGCGTTATTCACATCCAGCGTTTTATCGATGCTAAGATTCTTGATGGTCAAATCCATGGAACCGGAGTTGTAGATCACGGCATTTCCTGCCGGAGCGGTGGCTCCAATATTCGTGGTGGGGAAGGTGTATCCTAAGGAGTCTTCGATAGGAACAACTGCCTTACCCAGAACTGTGCTGGACACCACGCGAGGTTCGCCGTTAAAGTCTGCTGTTAGTGTTACGCGCAGACCATAATCGCCTACTACATCCGGACGGAACGACATCGGGATAGAGTACGGGTTGTTCGGGAACAACTGCGAGGGCATTCCGGCTGTGTTCAATACAATTGCAACGGTGGCATCTGCTCCGGCCGGCGCATTGATTGCTGTTACGCTGATGCGCGGGTTCTGCAACGGGTCGTTACCAAAGGCATCAATAGTTACGGTGCCCTTATACTCGGTTACTCCGTTGACATTCTTGTTGTAGGTGTCCAAAACACGTACCACGCGGAAGTCATAATCGCTGATCTTCGGGCCTGCATCCAAACCACTGCCGCTCCATTCGGACTCATTGTCGGTACATGCAGGTTCACCATTGGATTCCAATACCACCTTGATCGCATCCTTGGTAGTTAGATCCGAAGGAGTGTACCATACGTTAAAGCTCTGAGACTGCCCTGCAG
Source organism: Kapaibacterium sp. (SeqCode) (assembly GCA_046297095.1). Classification (GTDB taxonomy): domain Bacteria; phylum Bacteroidota; class Ignavibacteria; order Kapaibacteriales; family NICIL-2; genus JBBATK01. Next base: position 20,244 of record JBKCNS010000018.1, read on the forward strand.
TGAGCTTGAATGGTACGGTTAGGTCATGGCGGAACTTCTTGCCGCTCACATCATTAGGAACGGTGATGCTTGTGATCGTTGCATCCACTTTGCTTGTGTTTGAAATCACACACTGGCGCGGTCCTGCTTCAGTATTGACAGGCGAAGGAGGAAACACAACATCAGACACTCGAACACAGGGGGTGCCGCCGCTCAACACCAACAAAGCAACAGGGGCCTCGTAACATGACAATTCTGCAATAACGCTATCCTTGATTGCTGTTGTGAGTTTCTCGGCAGTGCGGGCAATCACAGTCACGGTCATGGACTCGCCCGGTTCTAACGAACGCGGAAACTGTTGAGGAGAAAAACTGAACTGCGGCATCTTGTTACGCAGGAAGACGTTTTTCACAACGGTCCGTGATTTAGAAATATTCGTCAGCTTGATATTGGCAGCTGAGTCTGTGTTTACGGCAAGAATTCCGTAGTCGACAATCGTCGGCTTAGCCGAGATTGCCTCTGCCACATAGTCGAACTCCAAATACGCTTCTTTGCCGGAGCGGGTAACACCAATGATTCGAACATGACCATCTTTGGAAGGATCAATGACCGAGGCGGTGAATGTAGTTTTCATCATTCCGCTCTCGAAGTTCGGATCTAAGTCAAGTTTGAAATTGGTTGTTTTGGAGTTGTCCAATTCCACGGAGAAAATAGAGCTGCAGCTGGAGGTATCAGGCTTGATTGTGGCCAAGCCGTTAACGATACCGCAGTCTATCGTACCCGTTAGAAGAATAGTGTCCGGGCAGGTTTGAGCAAAGTTCACACCGGTAGGGTATCCGTAAGCAAATCCGTCTTTTGTTTTATCCCAGTTACCGTAAACGTATGCGGTGAATTTTGCGCCTTCCAACGTGTGGCTACCGGACGAGACGGGGGCAACGATATAGCTCTTGTTGGTACCCGCTACCTGCTTGATATAACTACCAAACTTTGCATTGATAGGTGCACCGTCGAATATCAACTTGCCGCGATCAGCGGTGTAGAATGTCACCATGACGAAATTGTCGATGGACTCAGGAGAGTAGAAGGTGGTGTAGGTAGACCACTGTTCCTCCGGTGTCAATGCGTACATCATACCCTGACCGTTACGCGAGGGATTTTGTTCAGCATTTCCTTTACCCGTTCCTTGAACCTGATTTAGGCGCCAAGCTTTTCCGTATTGACCAACCAATACCGGTTTGCTGGCACGGTACAAGGCAGGCCACTCTTGGCTGTCGATACGGTACTCCTGACCGGCTTTCAGTGCCGGATATCGCGGTTGATAATCCGCATCAGCGTTAGGTCCGCCACATGTCTTTGTGTACACAACGGTGTTGTCTTCGGTGGCTACGATACGAATCAAATCGCCCCATGAATCCAAGTCGAAGTTGGCGCGCGGACGATCGGTATACATAACCGGCGCAGAGAAGTACTCTTTGCCCAGGAACTCTACCGGCCACATTGCGTCCATCATCATATTCCGCATGAAGTTCGCGGGAGTTCCCAACATTGTGGGTTGAAATCGGGGGAAGGCACCTTTGGTGTGTCCGGAGAAAACAGCAACAGGGTTTGTTGCAATGATCTTGCTTCCCGTAAGGTCTGTTGACCAGTCCAAATCCTTACCAGCTTGGATTTTTGCTTTGATGAGCAGAGTTTGACCACGCATCAAGCGATAGTTTTTCGAGCCGCCGGCAGGGGTGCCGTCTTCTGTAAGAGTCTTTGGCGAAAAACTTACAATGGTATTGTCCTTTGTGGCAACGATAAGTACCTGTGCAGGGCGCTCACGCTCCGTTTTGTCTTGGTACATGTTCAACGTAAAGTATCGCTTGCCCAACACTTCTGCAGGGATTACGCGATAGGCCTCTCCGGTCCATTTGTAACTCACAAACACAGTTACTGTGATTGGGTCATCCGCCTTGATGTGCACACCATTGTCCGTGATGCCTGTAACGGTGTTCATCAAGGACTGCGGAACGGGAAACGTTTGTACTTTTTTCGGCTGAATGACATAATTACCGATGTTCATTCCCGTTCGAGGACACGTAATGGTTACGCGAGTTTGAACCTTACAAGAAATCCACAACTGAATGGGATTACCGCGCGAACCTTCACCGGCTTGAACATCACAGTGAGGAATTCCGAAATAAAATTCGCGACCCTCGAGAATTTCTTTTCCCGTGGTCTGTGCAAACAGTGCACTTGAACATACCAGCGCACACAACGTTAACACACGTAGCATGGCATGAGTAATGGAGGCGATCATACAACTCCTACAATTGAGATGAGAGAAAACTAGTTTCTATTCCGTGACGAATCCGGCGATCTGAGAATCTCTGCGGATGCGTGTTTCACCGATTGTCCTAATTCGGTGTGTGTTCTGATATCTGATGTCCCCGCGATCGAAAAAGAATCCCTGCTGCTGCCCTGTATCCCCGTCAAAAAAGCCCCGAGGGCTAACGACCCATGAGAGCGAACCGGTGTAAACCAATCGAGTTTATGCTCAATCACAGCGAAGTGTTTCAACTTTGCTCTTTCAGCCTCCGGGCCGCGCGTCGTGCGTGCGTGCGATAAACTAACAGAAAATTCCATGATGACCGAAGAATTTTTTATGCCGCGTGCTTGGTGTAAAAAGTGTCAACTATTACCGTCCAAATTTCAATGTCAGCTTAGTGTTCGCAAAGGCAAGGAGACGAAGCGTATGGCCGGCCGTGGTCCGAAAGAGGAGATTCCTTTTTTGTGGTAGTTTGCAATGCCTCGGTAGCCGATGCACCTTCAGATAATAGTTTGGTAGAAAAGCTGTTCTGATGACATCTAGCCCCGATCAGTGCATACCGCGGGCATTTTCCGTCATCCACCGACACCTTACATCATCATTAGCACTGTAGGCACTTATGAGACCGGAACTTTTTCACATCGGACCTTTTCCCGTGTACAGCTTTGGGCTGATGATGGCGATTGCCTTTCTCACGGCAAACTATCTTCTAACCCGCGAGCTGAATCGCAGGTGGAACAACGAAGAAAAGTCGGCAGCGTTTTCCTCGAACATCACTCTCATTGCTCTTTTGGCGGGTGTATCGGGCTCAAAACTTTTCCACATTCTGGAGAATCCTGAGCTGCTCCTTCGCAATGGAATCTCGGAGATATTCAGTGGATCGGGATTAACCTTTTTTGGAGGTTTACTCGCGGCCATTTTCTGCATCTTTCTGTACTTGCGTAAAAAAGGCGTACCCTTTTTGTTCATAGCGGATGTGGCTGCACCGGGATTGATTTTGGCTTACGGTATTGGAAGAGTAGGGTGTCAGTTGGCAGGTGATGGCGATTATGGAATCCCATCCACATTGCCCTGGGCAATGGGCTACCCTAACGGCACTGTTCCCACACTTTCCGCACTGAATCCTGAGCTTGCCTCGAAGTGGATGGAGATGAACCCGGGGCAACCGCTGCCCGTGGATATCATGGTGCATCCCACCCCGGTCTATGAAACATTGGCGTGTCTGTTGATATTTCTTTTTCTGTTTCGCATGCAGAGGCAAGCACCTACTCCCGCTCGCGGACTCGTATTCGGTTGGTACCTGGTGGGAGCAGGTTTAGAGAGATTTCTTGTGGAGTTCCTGCGTCTCAATCCCTTGTATGCCGGTTTGTCTCAGGCCCAGTGGATTGCCCTGGGGCTAGTAGTTGCAGGAGCGGTGTTACTGCGCCGCAGGCTCGCACACACGGCAGCCTGATGGCGGTCAGCGTACGTAGGAATTGATAGTTGCAACCGCAGTTTCGGTGGAACCCGCTGCCTGCTCGAGTGCATCTTTGTTTGCCGCGCCAACTTGCTCGCGCAGCTGCGCTGAATTCATACTTTGAAGCCACAAGGCAAACTCTTGCGCACCGGTCACGATGCGGCATCCATTATGTGCAGATAAGCGAACAACATCGGCGCTGTTTGCCGTGTGCGGTCCACATGCAACGGGAATACCATAGGCAGCCGGCTCAGCCACGCTGTGCACGCCACTTCCAAAGCCGCCTCCCACATAGGCCACATCAGCATGGCGATACAGCCGGAGCAGTTCACCCATGGTATCCACCAGTACATGCCTAAAGGGTGGAGTAATCGTCGAGGCTCGAAGCCGGCTCAATCGCGCACATCCCGGAATGTGTTCCTGCCATGTTGCGAGCGTTTTCTCATCAATCTCGTGCGGTACAATCAAGAGCCGAATGTGCGGATTCTGAGTGAGAAATTCTTCGCTGATGCCACACTGTATGCGGTCTGCATGCCATACGCTTCCTAAGGCCACAACCAAGGGCCGGACGCTGTTTGCGGAATTTTCTAAAGTATAACCTGCAAAGTTCTCGAACCATGGTTCGTGTTGTTGTTCGCTCCGCGCAGTTGCAAGAATTCTATCATAGCGAGTATCGGTTCCGCTGATCAACTTCATATTCAACTTCATATTCAGCTGCATATTCAGCTGCATCTCGGCAAAGCGCTTGTATTCAACTTCGTTTGCTGTTTGAATGACACTGCACATGCGAAGCAGGCAGTGATATATCTGCCTCAATGGGAAGGCAGAAAGAATACGCGATCGTGTATAGGTGGCATTCAGGAGAACTACCGGTACACGTTGAAGCCGAAGCCGGAACAAAAGATTCCACCATAAATCATAGCGAATGCACACGAACACTGCAGGCTGTAAAGATTGTACCAGTGCTCGCATACTCCACCAGGAATCGAAGGGCAAGTACATCACAGCATCAGCTGCAGCGTAGTTCCTCTGCGGCTCGTAGCCCGAAGGTGAACTGAAACTCACAACAATTTTCAGCGAAGAATTCCGCGCTTTCAGCGCTTCGATTACGGGCTTTGCCTGCTCGAATTCTCCCATGCTTGCGGCATGAAACCACGCCACCGAAGTATGCGAGTGCAGTGCTGTGAGTTCATGAGAATGCAGCGATGCGCGCACGCCGCGAAAACGCTTGCGTGTTTTCTTGTGAAACACCACGAGCAATCCGTACACGCACGCGAGTAGCGGCACAGCCACAATGTTGTAAAGGATATGGATAACCCTTACCATCATTTGCCGGTGAAGACAGCGCTTCGTTTTTCCAGAAAGGCAGTGGTGCCTTCTTTGAAGTCCTGCGAATCGCAGAGCTGAGCAAACAGTTCCTGCTCGGTAGTGTAGCCCGAACGCGTTAGGGAGTATGTGCTGCGAACCGCATCAAGTACGGCCTGCACCGCAATGGGTGCCATCGAGGCAATGCGAGCGGCGAGTCCGTTTGATTCAGTCAAAAGATCGGAAGCCGGAAACACAGCGTTCACAAGCCCGCATTGCAGTGCCCGAGCAGCGGTCATCATATCCGCGCTTGTCATGAGTTCAATGGCAACGGCAGTACCGCAAAGCCGCATCAGTCTTTGTGTTCCGCCGTATCCGGGAATAGTTCCCAGCTTCACTTCCGGCTGACCGAACTTGGCGGTGTCTGAGGCATATCGTATGTGGCAAGCCATGGCAAGCTCACATCCGCCGCCAAGCGCAAAGCCATTGACGGCAGCGATTACGGGAACGCGAAAATTTTCTATGCGATCAAAAATCAGTTGGCCTCGAGCTGCGAACGTTCTGCCTTCCGTGCTATCGCACTGTGCGAGTTCCGAGATGTCGGCGCCGGCTGCAAATGCTTTAGGCCCGGCACCGGTAATCACAACACAACGCAGCGAGTGATCATTGTGCAGCTCTTCAAATGCGGCATCCAGATCGGCCAACAACTGCGCGTTCAGTGCATTGAGTTTATCGGGCCGGTTCAGTGTGATTGTGGCAATGCCATCGGCGATGTTGACTAGTATGGTCGGGAATGTCATAAGAGTTTATCGGTTGTTCAACGAATGGGTCTGGCAAAATTACTAAATTGGCCCACGGACATGCAGGATGCAGCAACACCTTAGGATAAGCATCTCAGGGATGCACTACCTGCCATTGTATATGAAGACCGGAATTGTTGAAGACCTTTTGTTGAAGCAGCGACGCCGTCGAGCAGAGTTTTTGTTCGTGATGTCGCTACTCTCTGTTGTAGCGGGATATCATGCAGATGAGTATCAGCTGCGAACAGCAGTAGGATTGATCGTGAGTTCGTTTGGTATTACGTGGACACTCACGCAATACCGCTTGCAGCGACGAACCTTACCGGAAGGCAGCAGTGTGAGAACCATGTTCAATGCTTTTGAAACATTGGGATTCTCGTTTGCCGTGATTTTGTTTCTTCTTGCCGTGATCCTTGCACCGGAGCATAGATTTACCGTGTGTGTGTATGTGGAGCTCGCTCTGTTGAGTTGTGTTACAGGAACCTTTTTTACCGAAGAGTTCTGGATACAGAGATTCTTTCGTGAACTCAACAGCGCACAACAACTAAACTTTCTGCAGCATTTAAACTCCTCGCTGTTTCGTCTCCCGAAGCGAGCCAAGGAGCATAGAACTTTGAAATGGAATTCTACTTTCGGATAAGTCGTTCATGTAATTCTCGCATTTGTGCTTTCGCGCTGATTCTCGCGGTTGTAGCAATGTGTCTGAACGGATTGCAGGATCCCGCGTTTGCCCGTGGCAAAAAGAACAAGAAGCAGTCCGTGTCCGCGCCGCGATCATCTCTTCGCTCATCACAAAAGAGTGCTTCAAAGAGAAAAAGCAGTGCCCGCTCCCGAGCTCAGCGCCGGCGCGATCTTGCTCGCGCCCGAGCAGAGGCCCGCATTCCTAAAGCGCTTTCGTCCATCACTATTGTTCGCGATTCCATCGTTACCGAAGGCGTGATCTATCGCCAGATTCGGGCTACTCATGCCGATGGCGCGGTATCCGTTGTGCATGCGCTTACCTGTGTGCTGCGCAATCCCGACTACAGCGTGATGACACTCAAAGCAGAGAATCAGGCCTCGTCGCTGGAGCGTTTGCGAGACTTCCGCTCCCGTTTGGATACTACCGAGAATAAAACCCTGTACGCCGCTGTGAATGCGCACTTCTGGCGCGCTGTAACCACCACCCCTATTGGTCCCACAGTGTGCAATGGCGAAGTGTGTGAGCTGCTGCCCTATAAAGATTGGGTGACCTGCTTGTTCGATGCCAAGAACAGACCGGTGATCGATTCCATTACCTTGGAAGCAGCAGTTCGTTTCCCGAACGGAGAACGCGTTCCTATACGCTCTGTGAACCGACGTGTAGCGCCGGACTCACTTGTGGTGTTCAACTCCTTTGTTGGTCAGACGGTGCCGGCTGTTTCGGGTAAGCTCATCGAGCAACTGGTTGCGGAGCAAACAACGGATTCAGCTGCCATGGTGCGAGACTCATCAGATATTGAAATTTCCCGAGACTCCGTGCGCGCATTGCTTGTGCGGGAGCGTCAGGAAGCATCGGCCGAGTTTGGCACTACAAAGATTCGCACGCGATATCTGCGTTCACCTGCGGTGAATCAAGATATCCCCTTGTTGGTGCTCGATGTAGCCGATAGCGGCAGCGTGGATATGCCCCTGCGCGGGTGCGTGATATCCATGGGTGGTGCTATTGCCAAGCAGAGAACGCTGCGCGCAGGTGATACGCTGGTTCTGCGATATTCCACCAGCCGCCGGGACAGCATTGTATTTACCAATTCTGTGTGCGGCACTCCCATCCTTGTGTCGAACGGTGCTATTAGCAAAGACCTTCGCCCATTGAATTCGGGCCGAGATCGATTCTTCCTGCAACGCCTTGCTCGAACGGCAATCGGTACTGACATCACGCGCAACACCTTCTACATGGCCACGGTAGAGAACAACACTCGCTCGGTGGGTTTTACCCTTGCGGAGCTGGGAGAATTCATGAAGCGATTCGGGGCCTATAATGCCATGAATCTGGATGGCGGAGGATCGGCACAAATGCTGGTTGGCGATTCTCTTGTTAGCCACACATCCACGCAAGGAACACGCCGCATTTCGGTGGCACTTGCTATCGGCAAACGCAGGCTACAACCTCGCACCAAAAAGGTTGATGCCTCTGCCGGCGAGAATTCTTCGAAGTAACCGCTTCGTCAAGAGATCACCGTGGGATACACCAAAAACACACACAGATCCCACACGGCATGAGAGATCACGCAGGGGACGAGTGATTGGGTTGAATTGCGAAGCAATCCCCACTGCCATCCAAAAAATGCTGCTGCTACCACAAGTACATAATTGCCGGTTGCCATATGAACCACGGCATCCGTGGCAGCCATAGCTGCAACACCATTGGCGGGCGACATTCGCTGCGAAAAAACACTCTGCACATAGCCGCGCCAGAAAAGTTCTTCGGCCGGAGCAACGGCCGCAACCAAGATCAGCGCTATGATCGTCGCCGGTAGTTGGTTGCGAAGTTCAAAAAGTGTGTGAACACGATCGTACATCTGCGGAATGAACTCGCGCGCAGCAACCAGCGTTGCAACGGTGAGTGCAGAAAAGAACAAGCCGTGAAGCAACCCCCTGCCTATGTTCCTTACAATGTTGTTGCCCTTTGGCACGCTTCGCAACTCCGTAGTCCGCATCACAAATAGTATCATTGCTCCGCAGACCAGTGTTATAGCGGGCCAGAAGTAGAGACTGCCGATGCGAGCTGAAAACTCACCTACACCACTGAAGAGCACAAACCATGCTGCGGCTACTGCAAGAAGCGAGCTCACAAAGATGTGTGGACGTGCAATCAGTGAATCTTTCATAGATGTTGATGCAATAGGAGGTTGATAGATAGCCGTGGCGATGAATATCTGACGAACGACTCGCAAGTTACAGCAGTGCGCCCGCATCGTTGTTTTCAACAGGGCACCGTACCGCAACAAGCTTGATGAGTTTTACACTCGAGAAATTGACACAATTCAACCCTTGACGTAATACTGTTTTTGCCTTCTCTACGTCTGTAGAGTTGTATCAATTGTGGTTGTTTACTCATCGGTAGTTTCTGATGCGCGAACAGTATTCCAAATGCCAATCAGCCGCTCGAGCATTCACACCCTTGAACTTTCTTTATCATTCTCTATCATTCTCACCATGAAAATCATGATAACCGCAAAAACACTTTCTCGTGCAGTACTTGTTGTCGTAGCACTATTGGCTGTGAGCAGCACACATGCAGCGGCTCAGGGCTGGCTGGACAAAGCAAAGAAAACCCTCAAAGATGTAGGCGGCTCCGCCGTAAAGGGATTCAGCGAGGACGATGCCGCAAAAGCGTTGAAAGAGGCACTGGTTCAAGGAACCTCGAAGGGCAGTGCTGCCTTGGGCGCAACGAATGGATACTTTGGTAATCCTGCCGTGAAGATTCCCTTTCCGAAGGACGCGCAAAAAGTGGAGAGTACTTTGCGCAAAGTTGGCTTGGGGCAAAAAGTAGACGATGCCGTGCTGGCAATCAACCGAGCCGCCGAGCAAGCGGCCAACGAAGCAAAACCGATTTTCGTTTCGGCTATTGAAAAGATGACGGTGACCGATGCGGTGTCTATCGTTAACGGCAGCGACACTGCAGCCACTGCCTACCTGCGCCGCAGTTCCTCGCCGGCGCTGTATCAGGCCATGCTTCCGGTAATCACCAAAGCATTGGAGAAAGTGCAAGCCACGCAATACTGGCAGTCGGTGATGACTGCGTACAATAAGATTCCCTTCGTGGAGAAGATCAATCCCGATTTGCCGGCTTACACCACGAACATGGCCATGAACGGACTGTTTGTTACCATTGCCAACGAAGAGAAGCAGATACGTTCCAACCCTGTTGCTCGAACCACGGAACTTCTAAAGAAGGTATTTTCGAAATAAAACCTTCGGCTTCGAACTACAGAACCATGAGATCTCCTCGAGGTCCGGTGCCACCGGATGATACGAACATAGAACCACCCGTCGTAGCAAGTGGCGATGTAGTGATTCGACGGCGCCGCCGGTTACTGGTGCTTCTTATTGGAGTTTTGTCCGTGCTGTTCGGGATGTGCTCAGACTACGGTTTCATTACGCGTCTGCAGCTTGAACAGCGCAAATCCGAACTCACAGACTCTATTCAATCGGCACGTACGAACGTGGATTCACTTTTTGTGCGAAGCAAAAAGTTGCGCTACGATACACTGGAGATTGAACGCTTAGCGCGGGAGAAGTACGGCTTGGCGCGTCCCGGCGAGCAAGTGGTTATTGTTCGTAAACCTTCAGCACAACCATGACACGGCATTTTGTATTTCGCACTTCGATCACAGCTATTTTCCTGTGCATGGCAGCACTGATACTGCCTGCGTGTTCCACACATTTACACCATTCCATGAAGCAAACAATTCTAACTAGTGATGCGCCGGCTCCTATAGGGCCGTATTCACAAGGCATTGCAGCCCAGGGCCGCATGTATTTCTTTTCGGGTCAGATAGCGCTCACCGCGGGCGGAGAATTGATTAACGGCGACGTTCGAGCTCAAACACATCAGGTGTGTGCGAACATCAAAGCGTTGCTGCATTCTCAAGCTCTGGATTTTTCTCATGTGGTAAAAACTACCGTGTTCCTAAAAGATATGAATGAGTTTGCGGCCATGAACGAAGTGTATGCGGAGTACTTTGGCGCTTCGTCGCCGGCTCGTTCCACAGTGGAAGTAGCGCGCCTTCCCAAGGACGTTCGTGTAGAAATTGAAGTGATCGCAATGGGCCCCCAGCAATGAGCTCTGCGGCCATAACATGCCTGATGTGCATGGCGTTGTTTGGCACAGTGCTTCACGCGGGTGATTCTACCGCCTTGAAGCCGCCGGTGGTGAGCGCGCAAAGCGCTAAGCTCGACGAAGAGAAGAGCAAATCTCCGACGGGAGCGATACTAAGATCTCTGGTGTTTCCGGGATGGGGGCAGTTGTACAATGAATCGTACCTCAAAGCCGGAGCATTTGCTATTGCTGCTGTCTCCGTGACGAGCATCATTGTGTGGAACGACGTTAAATTTTCCGGCGCGCAAACGCGGTACGATGCGTTGTCATCCACCGATCCACTTAAAGAGCGCACATTCAGAGAAAAAGAGTTCTACCGAGATCAGCGAGATGTTGCCGGCTTATGGTTGCTTGGTGTGTATGCTCTTGCTGCCGTGGATGCCTATGTGGGCGCTCATTTGTTCAGTTTTGATGTGAGCGATAAAGGCGTAAGCTGGGCTCCGCTGCCGGTGCGTGGAGCAGGCTCTCAGACAGCCGCATCTCTACTCATTTCCGTGCAATTCTAGGGCATGTTGCTGATGAGCAAACGAACTGTTGCGCGGCGGTTTTGAGCGCGGCCCTCAGCAGTGGTGTTGGTGGCGGCAGGCATAGAGCTACCAAACGAGGCGCATGAAATTTTCGGGCTTGCAGACGTAGACACAGATTCAGATGCAGCCGCACGTAGCGCGTGCTCCACAGCCATACGCACAGCTTGAGCTCTCTTCGTGGACAATACTGCGTTGTGTGCTGTAGTTCCTGTGGAGTCTGTGTGCCCATGAATAATCACACGAACATTCTTCGATAAGCATTGCGATGCAACGACGCGCAGCGTAGAAACAAATGCGCTATCTCGAATGCCGTAACTATCAACTTCAAAGCGGCATTCCAGCTGTACTGTATCGGTGCGTGCGCTTGTTCGGGAAGCAGAGCTTCGCTGAGTTGAATCCGCCTGTTCAGCGATACGTACATCCTTCACGATGGATACACCCATGCGGCTGCTCTGCGGCAACTGAATGCTGAACACTCCCGATCCGTGAAGTGAATCGGAGGAAACAATCAAGGCAGTAGCACCGTCTGCTGCCAGCGAAAAGCAATGATCCAATGCTCCCGTGTTTACCGATGTTCCCAGCGAGGTAGGCTCAGTCCAATCGTTCGATTCGACGCTGCTGCGCCGTGTAACATACACGTCCTGACTGCCGCTGCCACCACGACCATCGGAGGTAAAATAGAGCGTGCGACCATCAAAGGCCAGAAACGGAGATCCCTCCGTTCCGCGAGTGTTGATGCGGTCTCCAAGGGACACGGGCGCGGAAAATGTCCACGATGAATTATTCGAGGTGGACACTCTAGAGCATACAGATACATCCATCCCGCGGCCCGGCTGTTCCAGCGAAAGAAACAAGGTACGGTTATCAAATGCCAGATGAGCATAGACATGCGATGATTGCAACTCGCCGCCGTCGATCGTCACGGGAGTGGGCGCAGACCAACTGCCGGCCAACCGTTGCACAATAAACAACTGCACGCGTGGCTTTGAGTTTGTGATTACCGTGCGCGCTAAGAGACCGGTGCTGCCATCGGGTGAAAGTGAACACAGTACATCGCTGTTTAAGGTGTTCAGCGAGCGCTCGTTTACGGCTTCGGACCAACGGCCGAAGGTGTCCTTCGTGCACGACCATACATCGTCGGCATCTCGCGTGCGGCCTACATTGTCGGGATGATACTTGCGCGAGAAATACATGGTGCGGCCGTCGTAACTAAGCAGCGGGTACACCACAGGCGCGTATTCGTTTATACTTCCTTGAACGAAGGTCTTGGCCATGGTTGCCTGCTCGGGAGTAGTGACGGGAGCGGCGAAACTACCGGCACTGCCGGCAAGTATCACACACAGCAACGATGCCGGTACGCGCATCACTGTAAGCGTTCCAAACGCTGCGAACAACTTGACAATGAATGAGTCTTTATGCATGATCTTTTGGTGCCCGTACAAGAGCTTCTTGAACATCCAGTGCCAACGATTGCACCACCGTAAGCGCTTCGTCCCTGTGCTGCACGGGGATCTCGATGATGATACGTTTTTGATTTTGTTTGAAGCGCGCACCGTCTCGTTGTGAAACGCGCTCAACGATACGCGGGAACGCCAGCTTGATGTATTGCTCTGCAATGGAAGCCGAGATCTCGATAGTGAGTTGCGCGCTCGAAACCAGCAGACGATCGAAGCCGGCAGGAAGTGCCGCCAGGCGCAGCCGCACCGCAAAGAGCAGATTTTCTGCTTGGGGCGGAAGCGCGCCGTAACGGTCGCGCAGTTCACCGGAGATATCTTCCAACGAACGTTCCGTGCGGGCATTGAACAAGCGTTTGTAGAACTCAAAACGCTCCGTGTCTTTAGGCACATAGGACTCCGGAAGTAAGGCATCGCCATCTAATTCTACCGCCAAGTCTTCGTTCGATACATTCAGCAACTCACTCTCCGGGAACATGCCGCTGAACTCATCATGACGTAACTCGCGCACCGCTTCATCCACGATTTTCTGATAAGTCTCTAAACCAAGCTCGGCTATAAATCCGCTCTGCTCTGCTCCCAGCAGATTGCCTGCGCCGCGAATCTCCAAATCGCGCATGGCTAGGTGGAATCCGCTGCCCAGGTCGGTATGTTCTTCTATGGCCTGTAAGCGACGAATGGCGGTGCGATTCAATGTCTTTACCGGTGGAACGCACAGATAGCAATATGCTTGTGTGTTCGATCGCCCCACACGCCCACGCAGCTGATACAGTTCCGCCAGACCGAAACGATCGGCGTGATTAATGATCATGGTATTCACGTTGGGAATGTCCAGACCGCTCTCTACAATCTTTGTACTCAGAAGCACATCAAATTTTCGCTCCAGAAAACGCTCCATCACGTTTTCAAGTTTCTTCGGATCCATTTGTCCGTGAGCGATGCCGAAGCGTAGACCCGGCATGATCTCTACCAAGCGCATGGCTATTTCGTCCAGCTCGTGAATGCTGTCGTTTACCAAATACAGTTGCCCGCCGCGCTCCAGCTCGCGTGCGATGGCTTCGTGAAGCACATCGTTGTCCCACTCGATAATGCTCGTCTGAACCGGAAGGCGATTTCGTGGCGGAGTTTCGATCAAGCTGAGATCTCGCGCGCCCATCAACGAGAAATTCAATGTGCGGGGAATAGGCGTAGCCGTGAGCGTCAGTGTATCTACATTGGCGCGAATAGAACGGAGCTTTTCTTTGGCACTCACGCCAAAGCGTTGCTCTTCGTCGATAATCAACAAGCCCAGATTGCGGAACTCAACATCCTTACTTAGGATACGGTGTGTTCCCACAAGTATATCCACTTCGCCGGCTTTCACTCGCTCCAAAACGTTCTTCTGCTCCTCCGGTGTGCGGAAGCGCGACAGTACATCAACTTTAACAGGGAAGCGGCGTAAGCGCTCGCTAAAGGTTAGGAAGTGCTGCTGGGCAAGAATGGTTGTGGGCACAAGGACCGCTACCTGTTTGCCGGCTTGCGCAGCTTTGAAGGCAGCTCGAATGGCTACTTCCGTTTTTCCGAAACCAACGTCGCCGCATACTAGTCTGTCCATTGGCATGGGCACCTCCATGTCCGACTTTACCTCTGCAGTGGCACGAGCTTGATCGGGAGTGTCCTCGTACATGAACGACGCTTCGAATTCTTTTTGCCAAATGGTGTCGGCAGGATAAGCATAGCCACGCAATGATTTGCGCTGAGCGTAGAGCGTTATAAGATCGCGGGCTATATCCTTTACTTTTTTCTTGGTGCGCGCTTTCTTCCGTTCCCAATCGCCGCTGCCCAGTTTGCTCAGCTTAGCGGAAACTCCTTCAGCTGCCGAGTATCGTTGCAGCTTGTGCAAATAGTTTAGGTGCACATACAGCACATCATCGTCGGCGAACAACAGGCGTACGCTCTCTTGCTTGCTTCCCGCAATGGTGATAGTCTCCAGGCCGTCGAATCGCCCCACGCCTTTGTCTATGTGCACGATCAAATCACCGCGCCGCAACTGTTGAAGTTCGCGCAGCGTTAAGCCTGCCGAGGGCGCATAGCGCCTGGCGTCGCGGAAGCGTTGACGGTTGAACACTTCGTGCTCGGTGATCACACTCAGGCGTTCTTCCGGCCATGTGAAGCCCGCATGTGGTGTGCCGTGCAGCCAGTGTATTCTCTCAATTCGTAGGCTAACATCGTTGAGCTCATCGGACTCGCGGCGGTCGGCCACATTGTCTAACAACTCGTGCATTCGCTTTGTGTGAATAGAGCCCTCGGCACACACAAACACCGCATATCCTGCATCCTGATTCTGAATGAGTTCATCGTAGAGTTCATCCATGGATGCATCCACAGACATCTGCGCCGACGATTGCGTTTCCAGAGTGCATGCACCAAGCGGATTAATCAAGAGCGTTGCCCTCGAATGCAGAAGTTCGTACAAACTATGAGCTTCGCAGTCGTCGAACAGAGTAGACAAATGATCGGGCTCATCCAGCACAATAAGCGTTTCGTCGTGCAGGTAGTCGGTTAGTCGGCACGAGAATTCATCATGTTCATCGCTGATAAATCTGGCAAGAAACTCAACGGATTCGTGCTCGCGAATACTTCGCTGAGACAAAGGATCGAACTCGCGAATAGAGTCGATGCTATTACCCCAAAATTCAATACGCAGCGGGGTGGACCATCCCACAGGAAACACGTCGATGATACCGCCTCGGATAGCTATGTCGCCGGGTTGTGCCACAAAGTCGCGCCGCTCAAAGCCGTTCAAGAGCAGGTGTGTAGTCAGGTCTTCAAAGCCGCGGGTGTCTCCTCTGCGTAGTTGCAGCGTGTTTATAACTACCGCCTCTCGCCGCGGCAGAGGAATGAGAAAAGATGCCGGAGTGGCAATCACCACCGAGACAGCACTTTTCTCAATTGTTGTCACTACATCCACAATGCGCGCCATATCCTCGTGATGATGATTGATGGCAGAGCGTGTTTTAGATATCTCGGGAAATGCAGCAACAGCCGTATGCGGAATAATAGTGGCCAGATCGTGGTACCATGCCGAGACTACTTCGGGGGCACACACAATCATCATTCTACGTTTGGCATGCATGTGCGCCGATGCCGTTACCAGAGACTTCAGCGAACCGCGCAGAGTTTTGGTGAGAACCGGTTGTTTCGATTCCAACGCCGCAGTAAGACTCTTGTTGAAAGGAGTCTTTTCAAACGCTCGCAATAAGGGTAACAATGGAGGAGCAGATACGGCCATGCGGTTGGGATCAAGTTCGAATAGGTGGTACCGGTGCATACCGGCATACAACGAGAGTGCAAAAATACATTGCCTGCCGCGGCTAACGCCAATTAGCGCACAGCAGGATTACCCTACCCGGTGTACTGAATATCTACCGGACTTGCAGGAGGAAAATGCACGGAAGATTTGGTTGTTAGTAGACTTGGGTTGTAAATTGCAGACAATATAGTCCTAATATCTTATAGAGCTGGATTCACCACGAACGGGGCTCGGTTATGATCTCGAAAACATGCACATACGGAATACAAGCGGCCATCTACGTGGCAGCGCGCAAGCAAGAGGATTGGATTTCCATCAACGAAATAGCCTCCAGCCTGAATATCTCGTTTCACTTTCTTACCAAAGTGCTACAACAGCTGACCGGTGCGGGCCTGATGAACTCGCAACGGGGAGTTCGGGGCGGAATTTTGTTGGCTAAAGACGCAGAAGAGATTTCTCTCTTCGACCTTATCAGCGTGATCGATGGAACCGATGTGTTCGAGCAATGCATGTTGGGATTGCCCGGCTGCGGAACGGCAGAGCCCTGCCCCATGCACGAGAGATGGGTTGCCTTGAGAACCGAGATTGTACGGGTGTTTCGAGCCACATCGTTGGCTTCCATGGCACACGATGCAAATACGCTGAACCTGCGTTTGGCGCATCCGGAAGTGCTAGTTCGCATGGCATTATAATGATGAGTGTTGCAAAGATTCAGGCTGTACAAAATGCTGCAATACTCTCTTCACCCATACGTGTATGCGGTACCCAAAGTGCGACGGCAAATTGCTTGTGTTCATAGGTAGCGTGGCAAAGAAGCTAGGCGCGCGTGGGGTTTCGATGAAGTCAGTTCAAACAGAGAATCAAATCAGTGTTTCATTTTATTCGGAGATCGGCAGTATGAAAAGTTATGTTCTTGTAGCAGTTGTGATGAGCTCGGTATTCGCTATCGGAGTGTCGGCGCAGGATAAAGCCAAGGGGCAGAAATTGTACAACGAGTATTGCAAGACCTGTCATCAGGAAACCGGCAAGGGGTTGGGCTCTGTGTATCCTCCGCTGGCAGGGTCGGACTATTTGAAAACAAAAAGCAAGGCGGAAGTTATCAAGGTGGTTACCGGTGGATTGAAAGGCGAGATCACGGTAAATGGTAAGAAATTTAATGGCGTGATGGCACCATTGCCTGCCAAGTACACAGACCAAGATGTTGCTGATATTCTCACCTACGTGTACGGAAGCTGGGGCAACAACGGAACAAAAGTGACCGTAGCCGACGTGAAAAAAAGCAGAGTAAAAGCAGCAGGTACAAAAAAGTAAAACGGTAACGGCGGTAGGTCCATGAAGTGTTGCCGCGAAGAGCGGTATGATTTCTCTTGAATGTTGCGAGAGCGTTGTGCATCTTCGATCTGAATTTTTTGCAATTCCAATTGATGATGATATGAATAACCGAAATCGCTCGATGCTTCGCGAGCACTTGAACACCACAATACCTGCGATAACTCTTGGACTGATCGTAGCCATTGTGTGTTGCGGGATCAATGTATACGGCTTTGACACACCCGTTATGACTCCTCACAAAAAGGTTGAACTTCAATCGGTTGTGGTGGAGCAGCCCCAGCAATTCAGAGGAATATTACCGGCGAATGCAACGGTTAATGTGCCCGCGGGTTTCAAGGTATCCGTATTCTATGCGGGTGCGCAGTTAAAGAAGCCGCGCTTTATGGCGTGGAGCCCGGCGAAGGTTCTGCACATAGCAGACCTGGGCGCAAGTACAATCTTTGCTCTTCCTGATGCCAATGCCGATGGTATTGCAGACACTATTATAGCCGTAGCTACGAATGTGACAGCTCACGACATCGCTTTTTACCGCGGTGATTTGTACGCTGCGCAAGAGCGCTCGGTGCTTCGCTTGAGTGATGTAAATGGCGATGGCTTTTACGAAACGCGTAGCGAATTCATTGCTCCTATTGCGGAAGGTGCGGCTCAGCCGGGAGGAGGTCATACCACTCGCACCATTATCATCGATTCGCTTCGCAATAAGTTCTATTTGTCCATTGGTTCCCTCTGCAATGTTTGCCGTGCTGATGCACCCACTGAAACAGATTATAACCGTGCATTGATTGAGGAGTGGAACTTAGACGGCACCGGCAGGCGCACCCTTGCATCGGGCATTCGAAATGCTGTGGGAATGCTCATGCGCGGAGGGCGCTTGTGGGCCTCCAACAATGGCAGTGACAATCAGGGAAATGATGTTCCCCCGGAGTGGATTGATGTGATTCGCGACAGCGGTTTTTATGGATATCCGTATGCTCATTCGCATGGAATCTATTTTCCGATGGGTAGCACGGCACCGGCGGATTACCGCGGACTACTCCCGCTCACTGCCCGCGACTCGGCGAAAGTTCAGAGCATGGTCCAGCCGGCGGCTTTGATACAGTCTCATAGCGCCCCCATGGCGCTGGTAAGCGGTCATGCACTCATGCCGCAGCAGTTTAGAAACGGTGTGTTTGTGGCTCTGCGCGGCTCGTGGAATAGAACACCGGCCACCGGAGGGAAGATTATCTATTTGGATTTTGATAACGAGGAAGATACATCTGCAAATTCTGTATCAGATTTTCTTAGCGGCTTCATGACTGATTCCACACGCAGTTCCGGTTGGGGATGGGCCCGACCAGTTGGTTTGGCGGTTGATACACAAGGCCGTTTGTATGTGGGCAGTGATGCGAATTCCCGATTCATACTTGTGGTCACTCCGGAGAAGACATCGTCTACAGACAATGATGGGCTCAATAGAGCTTTTCAAGGCAACGACTGCTTTATGGCAAGTTCGGCTACCGGAACATTGTTGGTGCGCTGCAATGCCGGGGCTGCTCGTATCACTAGTGTTCGGGTGTACGATACCCGCGGTGAACAGGTAGGTACATTCGGTGCTGCACAAGCAGAGGGAAGTGAGAGTGTAGAATTGAGTGGCTTACTCCAGGGGATGTACCTTGCCCATGTATGCATGAGCGATGGCTCGATTCGTTCCCTGCGCGGTGTTGTGCTTCGATAACTCCTCAGCGTAGTTCGCAGGTAAGTACCAAGTAATATTTGTCGGTTACCCATTAAATAACAGACTGTAATGACTACACAGCCCAAACAGTATCACCACATTCTTTTACCCGTCGATTTCTCGCCGTGTTCCAGGCATGCTCAGGAGTATGCCGCCGACTTCGCTGCGCGCTATAACGCTGACCTTCACCTATTGTATGTGGTAGAACCCTTAGCTGCATTCACAGCGGCAGATGGCGTGGAGCAGTCGGTGTATTTTGATGTGATGCAGCGGTTGCGAGAACAATCTACCGTGCTGATGCAGGAATCGCAGAGAGAGTTGGAATCATTAGGCTTGAAGGTGAGCGCGCAGATTCGCGAGGGCAGACCGGCGGACGTTATCACGGAGTATGCATCACAGAACAAGATCGATCTTATCTGTATGTCCACACACGGCAGGTCGGGATTAAATCACGTGTTGCTCGGTAGCACGACGGAACATGTTCTTCGCCGCTCTCATTGCCCGGTGTTTGTGGTTCGCTGCGAGGCAAAGAAAAAATAGTCTTTGAGCGTTTACTTCGGTAGCACTTCGATAAATCGTTGGAAGACTACAACTTCGTTAGCCGGCGGGAAACGAGTTTCAGAGATACATATAAAAGTGCCACGAACAGGCCTATAGCCAGGAGTACGCTTACTTCCTGACCAATCACCACCAGCGATACAGTCACAAAAAACACGATGACGGTAACGATGGCCAGATAGATAAAATTCATGGTGGTAACAATTATCTTCAAAAAATCAGTCAGGCATTAGGAATGTTCATCATCGAGCGCCTGCTGTTTACCGCTGCGAATATACTCGGCAAATACCGATTGCACCCATCCTTGCTGCGAAGGTGCCACATGCACTTTCAGAAAAACGCCGTCGTCGTCGTCGCGCCGCTCCACTACTTCGGTTTGGGTATAGAGCGCCGCTACTCTGTTCATTGCAGAGAATGGAATGTGTAGTTCCAATGGTGCTGCAAATGAATCGCAGAACTCCTGCATACGCTGTACCAAAGCACGAACATTCAGTCCCTTCTTTGCAGAGATAAAAAGCGCATCGGGATAGCTTCGGGTGTAGCTCTCCAGCAGTTCTTTATCCTCCACTGCATCAATCTTATTGAACACCACCACATTAGGTTTTTCCTCTGCGTGAAGTGCGCGCAAGGTTTCGTCCACCACCGCCATGTGCTCTTGGAATGCCGGGTGACTTACATCCACCACGTGGATCAACATATCTGCCTCCATCGATTCCGCCAGGGTGGAACGGAACGAGGCAATAAGATGTGTAGGAAGCTTTCGAATAAATCCCACGGTATCGGACAGCAGTGCGGTGGTGCCCTGTGGCAGTTCAATTTGGCGTACGGTGGTATCCAAGGTGGCGAATAGCTGATCCTCGGTGTACACTTCGGCATTGGTCATCACATTCATCAACGTGGATTTGCCCGCGTTGGTATATCCGATCAGTGCAAAGCGCGTAAGAGCACCGCGCTGTTTGCGCTGTTCTTTACGCTGCACATCAATTTCTCGTAGCTTTTCTTTAAGCCGTTGAATGCGATAGCGAATCATGCGGCGATCGCTTTCAATCTGCGTCTCACCGGGACCTTTGGTACCCACACCGCCATATTGTTTAGAAAGGTGCGTCCACATCCTGGACAAGCGCGGCATTAAATACTGCAACTGAGCTAGTTCCACTTGCGTTTTGGCCTCAACAGATCGAGCTCGGGTGGCAAAAATGTCCAGAATAAGTGCACTTCTGTCCAGTACCTTCACGTTTAACTCACGTTCAAGATTACGGATCTGTACCGGCGAAAGTTCGTCGTCGGCCAGCACTACATGAGCGCCGTGTTGCTCCACCAGTTCCTTGAGTTCCTGCACCTTGCCCTTGCCTATATATGTGGCTACGTCGGGCGCCACTCGCTCTTGAATCATGGTTTCCGCCACATGTACCTGAGCAGTTTGCGCCAAAAACACCAGTTCCTCAAGATGTTCACGAACCGCTGCACGATCTTCGCCCTTTCTTCCAACGGATATAACAATGGCGGTTTCGCGTTGAATAGATGCTGATTCGGTGTACATGAAATTCGGATAAATGTTGACGAACGGCCACCGACGTGTTTCTTCATGGCGGGCTGTACTGCAGCTCGTGCTGTACCGACGATGCAGTTGTGTATAGACGAAACTACGGCTACGGCAAGTGTGGCAAAAAAAATGTTCGTGCACGAAATACGGCAAAGCGACGTTGTAACTTGCGCCATGCACAGGTTATTGAATAAAATTATCATTGTACGTATGATGATCGGCGCGCTGATTTCCGCCGTTCATGCTGCGCCTGTGCATAGTGTCGCACCTGCGTCGGGCGATCCCATCGTCCTTGTGTTTGCAGAGGAATACAGTGTGAGCACCCGCGATTCGCTGAGCGTGCGCGAGCTGAGCGGCAAGGTGCATTTGGAACACGGCAATGTTACCGTGTACTGCGATAAAGCCACGCAGTATCCGGTAGCCAATAAGGTGTTTCTTCGTGGTCATGTGCGCATTATTCAAGGCACTCTCACCATGAAAATGCCCGAGGGTGAGTACGATGGCATGAAGAGTATTGCAACCGGAATCGGCGGTGTGGAGATTCTTGATGGAGCTATGCAGCTCTTTGCTCCGGTTGGTACGTACAATACCTCCACTTCCATTGTGGATTTTTCCGATGGGGTTGTGGTGGAAGACGATTCGCTTTGCATCACTTCCGAACGTGCGCAGTACTCGCGCTCTACCAAAGACAGTTACGCATGGACAAATGTGGTGGTACGCAACAAAAAATCACGTGTGATTTTGGTGGGCGACAGCGCCTTCAATCAACCCTCGGCAGGATATTCCCGTGTGGAAGGCAACGCAATGCTCGAGCAATGCGAGCAGATACCGGCAGATTCAGCATCAGCTCCCGTGGATAGCGCAGTGGGTCGCGTACCTGCAACCCCCTCTGCTACTGCAACGCCTCAGCGCAAAGGAAAGAAACGCACGAACGTTATTCAACCTCTACGCAAAAGCAATTCTCAGGGCTCTACCGCTGCCGATAGTTCTCGCTCTGCCGCAGTGCAAATGGTTGCTGATTCATCAAGAATTTCATCAAGAGATTCATCGAAAAGTACTATCGACACGCTCACCATACGTGCGCAGCGCATGGAGTCGTTGCGTCAAACGGCGCGCGATCGCTACATGGCCGAGGGGAATGTAGAAATTGTACGCGGCACTCTGGCCACACGTTCGTCAAGATGCATGTACGACAACACCGACGAAACCTTCGAGCTTCGAGGCGATCCGCTGGTATGGGCAGATTCATTGGCCTTGCATGCGGATTCTGTTGTGATGCAATTCAAGAAGAGAAAGCTGGTGCAATTGCATGCTGCCGGCAGTGCTTTCCTGCTGATGAAAGATTCCCTCTCGGCTCTTCGCTCTCAGCAGATTGGCGCGCAACTCATAGATATTGATGTGCACATGGATTCCGTGCGCTTAGTGTCGGCTCGGGGTGATGCGGCCAGCCTATACTTTATGCAGGGGGAAGATGGCCCTGACGGCGCTTCCCGAACTGCGTGCGACTCGCTATTCGTCCTGTTCTCGGCGGGTAAGCCGGATAGTATTGTTTGGCGAAGCGGGGTGTCCGGCGAGTATTACCCGGAGAATCTCGTTGGCGATGGCCCCTCACGATATTATCTTCCTCATTACAAAGACATCGGAAACCGGCCTCGTAAAGTGGATCTGAACACGCGACTGCAACGAGACATTGAACTTCGAAATCGCAGAGATAGTGGCCTGCCATGAAAAAATCACCCACGATATTGAATACCCTGCTACTGTGCCTGTGCTTGTGCGCAGTGCAGCTGCAGGCTCAATTCACCGATACCTTGGCGCAGCGCAGGGGATCGTCGTTCGAGGGCTATGATTTTCTGGTTGGATATATGCAGAATGAGAACTTCGTTCAATCCTCCGGTCTTCGTCTTCGTTTGGTGATTGCGACCGCTCTGCCGGCTCGTGTTTTCGTTCAGTTTCCCAATGGTTCCGCTACTCCGTACACCATCTCTGCCAACTCCACGCTCGCGGTTGTTGTTCCTTCCGTTCTGGAAATGCGAGAGAGTGAAGTGGCAAAGAATAATCTGGTACGAGTTACCTCGGATGTTCCCGTGGCCGTGTATGCCATGAACTCCCAGTATACAACCTCCGATTCATACGCAGTGATTCCCGTATCGAACTGGGGTAACCAATACACGGTGCTGAGTATGCCGAACGACTCCTACGGTTTTGGTTCGGATACCACCGGCATTCCGCCCACAGAGATTCGGCAAAGCGAGTTCCTGGTGATGGCCTCGGAGGATAACACTGCGGTGGATCTTTTTCTTAGCTCGCCAAGCGAGGGCGGTGTTCCCGCTAAGCAATCCAAACGAGTAGTACTGCAAAAAGGTCAATGCTATTTGGTTAAATCATTCCCCAGCCAACCCAAAACCGGCGATCTGACCGGCAGCGTGATTCGGGCAAACAAGCCGATTGCCGTGATATCCGGCCACGCGCGCACATCAATTCCTCAAGGACTCGTTACTACCGCCGACAGCAAAGACCATCTTTCCGAATGGTTGATGCCCGATCAAACATTGACATCGGAGTATTTCACCACGCCATTTTTCACCGATGCGCGAGTGCCGGTAGGTGATATACTTCGCATTGTTGCAACACAACCGAATACCCGTATTTCCGTATACACCGAGCGGCAGGATTTAAACTATACCTTGACGAATGCCGGCGATGTTCAAACTATCTCCGGAGTAAACTCTCCAACATGGATTCGAGCAGACAGGCCTGTGGCTGTGGGTCAATACATGCTTACCGGTTCGGTAGGCGGATCTGCGGGGTACGATCCTTCGCTTACAATCATTGCACCCACGGATAAGTACATCACGCGCAGTGTTTTTCAGGCGCCGTTCAATCTTGGCGAGCCGGCATTTGCAACGCAGTATCAAAAGCACTTCTTGAACGTGATGTGCGACTCCCTTGCTCGTACATCCCTTAAGCTGGACGGCGTGAACATCAGCCGGAACATTGCGCCCGAAATTCTTACGGCGAAGTTTCGTTCTTCGCCATACTTCTGGGCGGTTATTCCTATCTCTCCGGGCAAACACGAGATAAGTTGCGACACCGGTTTCTTCTCCGGTACTTTATATGGCATGGGCTACACGGATTCGTATGCACATACCTTGGGCTTTGCCACGGTAACGGGAAAGAGTGATACCATTGCACCGCAGTTTACATCGGCTGTGTCGTGCGGAGTAGTGACGGGCACGGTTCGCGAAACGGTGAACTCCATGAGTACCGGAATCTCGTTTGTTGCCATCGACGCAGACAGCACAAAGAACTACACCTTCGACGCAGTACGGCCGCCCGGAGATATCAACACGGTCACATTCACTGCCCGCCCTACGGATCCCTACAAGGATGCTCAGATTTTTGTCATCACCCGAGACAAAGCAGGGAACGGACGTTTGTTTCGTAGCTATTACCGAGCGCCACGCTTTACCCAGACAAGTTCAATAGCGTTTAGCGCAAAAAGCGAGAACGATTCGCTATGCCAGCGCCTGTTTATTCAGAATCCCTCTGCTTCAGATACCCTTGTGCTGTATTCGGTTCGATTGGCTTTAGGAACCAAGGAACTGGTGCTCAAAAGCCCGGTGAGCTTTCCGGCGCGTGTACCGAACAAAAATGGATTTGACTTCTCGTTGTGTTTTCTGCCGCGCGGTCAAAGTGGATTAAAGATCAACGATACGGTGATCTTCGACATCGGTTGTGGTTTGAGTATTCGTGTTCCGGTGCGAGCTACTACGCCCACATCTGCGCTTCGGGTGGAAGATTTAGACTTTGGCTCGGTACTCGTGGGTGATACGCTGTGCTTGCTTATGAAGGTGGTGAATAGCGGAACCAGAGCAGCAACAATTACTAATGCCTATCTCAGTTTCCCGACTGCGGTGTTCAGCACAAACGCATCTACCATATTGCCTAAACTGCTGGCACCGGGTGATTCATTGACGCTGCGAGTTTGTTTTAGCCCCACCGACACCTTCGATCTTAAGCGCGTTATGATGTTCGAGAACTCCCTTGCGTTGGATGTTCAGGGCGAGGTGCGCGGAAGGGGAGTGATGCCCATTCTGGTTGCCAATGGGTATGATATGGGCGCGCGGCGAACGGCTACGTTTATCGACTCGCTGGTGGTGCTTCGTAACAATGGCAATGCACCCATTTCCCTGCGATATGACAATCAGTCCGGTAACACAGCGGAGTTCCTGCACTCTTTGCCCCAAGGACGAGTGATTACGATTCAGCCCAAAGACTCTTTTGCTCTGTTGGTGCGATTCTACCCGCTTATCCCGGGCTCGTATGCATCCGCTTTGAACTTTTCGGGCACGGGTTCTTCGGCCGCGAAGTATCCAACGGTTGCCGTGCCGCTCACCGGCCGTGGCACTGAACCGGAAATCGCGGTGCGCAATGTGGTGTTCGACACAATAGCGGTAGGCGCCACGCAGCAGAAGCGAACTGCATGCATACTCTCCCGCGGAAATGAAACGCTCACCATCGATACCATCTTTGTGCAAGGAGCAGACGCGGCATCATTTTCGGTGCAGTCTGCCGACAGGGCATATAGGCAGCTTGCCACCGGCGACAGCGCTTCTGTTTCCATAATCTTCGCTCCCAAGCGGCCGGGACTGCACCTGATGAATCTTGTGGTTCGCCACGATGCAGACCGAGCATACTTCCGCAAAGAGAGCGTGATCGAAGTGCGTGGATGGGCGCGGGACACCACCGTGGACGATACCACCACCAACGATACCACCAAACCCCGCGCACGCCGACCTGTGCTACGATTGTCTGCGCAGCCGCAGCGCTACACCTGTGATTCTCTTCAATACTCGGTAACCATAGTCAACTCGGATACACTTCCTATTACCATTAGCGATGCGCGAATTCGTACTGCAGTGTCGGCAGACACCTTGGTTGTGCTTACAGTTCCGCGCACTCTTCAACCCGGGCAAATTGAGACACTCACGTGGTCATTGTCTCCGCCCCTGCAAACGGGTTTGATTCGGTGTATCATTCGTGCCGGCACGTGGACCATAGATACTACACAGCTTGTGCAGTTTGTGCAATCGGTTTCGAGCATCGCGCTGCAAGGACCGATTTCGGCTGCCCCAAATGATACTGTGACGTTGCGGTTCAGCGGACGATGGAACAAGCCCGCCGTTTCGGCGCAGGAGTTTAGCTTCCGCGCTTCCGTTCCGCCTTCCATGCTGGTGGTGCTGCAGGATAAATCGGTGCTCACTCGTGTGCAATCCGGACGTAGCGAGCCGCTACAGATAGCCCGCAATGGCAATGATATTTTGGTGCAATCGCTTCAGCCGATTGTGGTGGATAGAGCAGAAGACTGGCTGGTGGAAATTCCCTTTTTGGCGATGCTTTCACAGCAGAATTACACATCGGTAATAAGTTCATTGAAAAGTAGCGACTGCTTCGCCTTGGCGCTCGACACAACCACATTGATGGTTGGGCCGGTATGCGCCGAAGATGTGCGTAGATTCTCGCTTGCAGACGTAGTAGTGCACTCGGTTTATCCGGTGCCAGCGGGCGATGTACTGCATATGGAGGTAGAGTCGAAAATGAACGAAGTTTCAGTTAGCGTTCAGGCTGTGGATGTGCTCGGCAGGAAATTTATGATTGCGGAAAAATTGTTTTTGCGGAAGGGACTCAATTCTCTTATTTTCGACACGCACTCACTTACCGGCGGTTATCACCGCATCGAGTTGCGATCGAGGGACATCGAGTATCAAATTCCTATCATGTTTTTTAAGTAGGGGACAATATGAAGTTTCGTCTGTTGTGTGTTGTACTGCTCGCCTTGAGCTGGACGTCTCAAAACGCCTTTGCCCAAGATGAGGAAGATGTAAGCCCGCTTTCGGCAGGAAAAGCGCCGCCGCGTATTTACATGGGCCCTATTGTGGGATACAACAGAGTTATGAACTCCGGAGGTTTCCCCTCTTTCAGCAATGATGTTAACTGTCCTACCTTTACCGACGGTTCGGGTAACGGATTTTTGGTTGGTTGGGCTTTTGAATATTTGCTTGGAGATCCCAAGACATCGAAGTCGTCGATCGTAACCCGCATTATCTACGATAACCTTCCGTCTAGCTTTACCCAGTACGGCGACCGTTTGCCGTCGCTTGTGCGTGATGCAGGCAACAATCGTGATACCGTGATTTTTACGACCACGCAACACGTAGCAGAAATCAAGTACACGACGATCGATCTTGATATTATGTATCGCTTCAATCTTGGTGCCACACCTCTTGGTCTGACAGCCGGTATTTCTCCGGGTTTTGCCATGACACAGCAGGCGGTGCAAAAGTTTGAACTCGTTCAACCGGTAAATGCACGATTTATTCGTGTGGCGGATACCGTTGCAAACAAGCCGCTTCGTTATGAAAACTTTGATCGTACCGCCATCATCCGTGATGAGGACATCAAGAACGCATCGGCATTCCGTTTTGCTTTGAAGTTTGGTGTGCAGTACGAAATCATCCTGCGCAAACTCACATTGATTCCGTCGCTACACTACAATGTAGGCCTGACGAACATGACCACGACAGATTCATGGAAGATCAATGCGTTGCAAGCGGCAGTTGAAGCACGCTTTGCGCTCTAACATTTTGTAAATGATGACATGCGCTCGTGCCTAGTGTGCGAGCGCATTTTTTTTGTCCGGGAGTATCGAACACATGGAACATCTTTGGTCACCGTGGCGCTCTCAGTATATCAATTCCTTCAGCACCAAACCGGAAAAGCCTTCCTGTTTCCTTTGCGATGCAACCGCCCAAAATCCGGATGAGCAGTCCACGGAGCTGGTGGTGTACAGGGCAACGTGGTGCTTTGTGATCATGAATCGCTTCCCGTACAATGCCGGTCATTTGATGGTGGTGCCCAACGAACACGTCGGAGACTTTTCCGCGTTAAAGCCGGAGGTTGCCACCGAGATCATGATGGTGCTGCAGCTGTGCCACAAAGCGCTGACGCAGATGTTCAATCCTCACGGCTTTAACATTGGTGCTAACCTTGGGCGGGTAGCAGGAGCCGGAGTGCCGGACCATGTGCACATGCATATTCTACCTCGCTGGAATGGTGATACCAACTTCATGCCGTTGCTTGCCGAGACAAAGGTTGTGTCTGAATCGATGACCGACACCGCCGCACAATTGCGCAAAATTTTTCATTCCATTACCGCCTAATCAATGCGACAACATCGCGATGTACGCCCAAAGAAGTCGCTGTCGCAGAACTTTCTGACGGATGGTGCCGTTGCCAAGCGCATAGCGGATGCCTTGCAGCCGTTGCCGGGGGAGTGCGTTGTGGAAATCGGTCCCGGCACAGGAGCACTAACAAAACACCTGGTTGATCAGGACACCCGTTTGGTATGCATTGAAAAAGATGTGCGCGCGGTGGAGTTCTTGAATCGAGAATATGCTGCTCGCTTAGGTGATCGATTCCGCATTCTTGAGGGCGATATATTGGAAACAAACTTCGCGAACTTGCAAAGCGAGTGCCCCAATGGAATGTCGGTGATTGGCAACATTCCTTATGCTATTTCATCGGAGATTTTGTTTCTGGTGTTCGATCAGGCCCAGCATCTTCGCTCATGTGTACTTATGATGCAGCGTGAGGTAGCCAAGAGATTGGTGGCTCAACCACGAACCAAAGATTACGGTGTGCTCACCCTGGCAGCCGCAATGGCAGCTCAGGTAAAGATCCTTTTTGATGTGAAACCCGGATCGTTTTTTCCCGTTCCGGGCGTAACCTCTGCGGTTGTGCGTTTTGAGTTTCGCAATCAAGCTCCCATTGCCGCGTCTGTGAAAGACATCCGCGGTATCATTCGCAGTGCTTTTGCTCAGCGCAGAAAAACGCTTCGTAATTCTCTAAGCGGCTACGCACAGACGAAGTATGGAGTGGATATACGAAGTGTAGACACACCGTTTTTGGACAAGCGGGCAGAGGAGCTTACTCTGCATGATTTCGATCAATTGTTACGAGAAATTCAATCGGCTACCACATGAAGCAGTTGCGCGAGAATTGGAACCTTGCACGATCCACCATGTATTCCATGGACTGGTACTTCATTGCCATCATTGTTCTGTACACGGCTATCACGCTTGTTTTTTGGAGCTCCATACCTACACGATGGTTAGTGCTGGGCGAGAATGTGGCATTCCTGGCAGTGACGATCGGTATTATACTACTGGTAAGCAAAGCAGAGTCTCAGAGCTGGCACACCTTGAGGCGCTTTTATGTGATCCCCTTCGTGTATCCCATGTATCTGCAAACCTTCCACATTCTGCCGCATGTACGTACCTCACTGTACGACTCTTCCTTAGCTGCATGGGACCGCATGCTGTTTGGCGCAAACCCCACCGAGTGGGTGGGGCAGTTCAGCCATCCGTTTCTCACCGAATATCTTCAGTGGTGTTATGTGGCATTTTTCTTTTTGCCGTGCATACACGCAATTTTCTTGTACCGAGACGGCCGTTATCGTGAGTTCGAGGAATTTAGCAGACTGATGGTGTTTGCTTTTTTTGTTTCGTACGTGGCATACTTTGCTTTTCCGGCTGTAGGCCCGCGATTTACTCTTCACGATTTCAATTCCATCAATTCGGAACTGCCGGGAGTGTGGTTTGCAGGAGTATTGCGTGAACAAGTAAACATAGGCGGCGGTATTGTGCCGGGATCGGTGGATCCTGCTGCAAGTGTCAATCGCGATTGTATGCCCAGCGGACACACCATGATGACACTCGTTAATATCATTCTTGCGTGGAAGTTTCGCTCCCGAGGCAGGTGGTTCTTTACCGTTGTAGGATGCAGTCTTATTGCAGCCACCATTTATCTGCGATATCATTATGCAGTGGATGCCATTGCCGGTGCATTTTGCGCCCTGGCCATGTTCCCGCTAGAACCCCGCGTCGACGCATTCTTGAAGCGTCGAGGCCTCGTGTTGCCCTAATCAAAACCGCCCACGCGAAGATTCCTCCCTTCCTTTTATTCAGTTTTCGGTACCGTCTGCCGATACTTTCAGGAGAAAGTACCCCGTTTGCCGTCCGTTTCCGGGATTTGGCACACGATTTTCTGTAACAAATCTTGATCGGCGTGGTGTGTTATCAATGCCGCGAGTATTCTTAAGGTGTAACTATGGCCCAGGATCCAGACGTAGATGAGCTCGATGATGAGCAAATGCCCGAGAAAAAGGGAATGAAGTTGCCCGTTCTGATAGGTATCATCTTAGGTATTGTGATAGTTCAGGTGGGTATTGTGATGGCAGCGATTAAGTTCTTTGCCCCTCAACCCGCTGCAGCGGCTACAGCCGAGCATGCATCGGCTCACTCCGAGGAAAAATCGGAAGAGCAAGACCCCGACGAGGAGTCGGGAACATTCGTCACGAAGAAAGTTGATGCGATTATCACGACCAAGAATGACATCTATATCAATCCTCGCGGGTCGTCGAAACAGATCATCATACTCTCGTTGGGCATAGAAATCACGCCCGAGGAGAAGAAGGAAGTAGTAGAAAATAAACTTATGGTTCCCATTCAGGATCTGGTGATTTCCCGATTCTCGAATTAC
The DNA here is from genome assembly GCA_046297095.1 of Kapaibacterium sp. (SeqCode). GTDB lineage: Bacteria > Bacteroidota > Ignavibacteria > Kapaibacteriales > NICIL-2 > JBBATK01. The sequence goes on from JBKCNS010000018.1 coordinate 50,958, forward strand.
ACATCGGAGGAGCTGCAGGACAAGGCACTGCGCGACTCGCTTCGTGTGATGATTAAGAACGAATTGAAACCGTATTTCCGAGGCATATCGGAAGAGGGCAAAGAACCTGTTCGCCTGAAGAACGTGTACTTTCCCAAGTTTATCATACAGTAAGGCTCCACGCATTGATACGTATCAGGACGATACATTACTACTGAAGCTGAAGGAAGAGAACAATGCCCGACGTACTATCGCAACAAGAAATAGACAGCCTTCTTACCGGTTTGAATGTGCAAGATCAGCAACCGGAAGAGAGCGTTGATACAACGTCCACGCAGCGGGATTTCATGAGCTATGATTTCCGCCGTCCCAACCGCATTTCCAAGAACCAGGTTCGCACTATCCAAACTGTGCACGAAGCGTTCGCCGAGAACTTAGGTTACTATTTAGTCTCAAAACTTCAAACAGCCGCCAATCTTACCGTAACTGCTGTTGATCAATTGTTCTATTCGGAATACACGCTCACGGTATCCAATCCCAGCTGTTTGTATGTATTCGATATAGAAGGAACCGATGGCAGCGGCATCATGCAGGTAAGCCCGCAACTGGCTCTGTGCCTTGTGGAGCGCATGCTTGGAGGGCCCGCAGAGAAGCCCCGTAAGCCGCGTTCCATTACTCCCATTGAGCAGTCGGTGATGCGTAATATCATTGAGCATGCGCTCGGAGATCTTACCAATGCATGGCGCTCAATTGCCGAGTTGTCGTTTCACTACAGCCGCATGGAGAGTGAAGCAGACTTTGTGCAACTGGCACCAAGTTCAGAAATCGTGGTAGTTGTGAGCCTGGATGTATCCATTGGTGCGAACGTCTACAAGATGAATTTATGTTTCCCAACCTTCGCGTTGGAAGATGTTATCACGCGCCTGAACAAGCAAACAATGGCCAGCAGCTTAACATATGTCAACGCAGAGCGCGAAAAAGAAAATGTTCGTGTGATGCAACAGCAACTTTCCAATCAACACGTGGCTGTATCTGCAGAGTTGGGTAAGTCGGACATCACCGTGCGTGAGTTTCTCACGCTCAAAAAAGGTGACGTTATTCGCCTTGACACCAAAGTGAATTCCGAGATTCTTGTTTCTATAGACAACAAACGTAAGCTGGCCGGAAGACCGGGCGGCGTGGACGGGCGCAAAGCAATTCGTATTACTCGAACACTGGACGGCGAGGATCTGCTTGATGCGGATACACTTGTAGCCCTATTACCAAGACCATAATTTTTCCTACGTAAAGAGGTTTATCATGAGCATGTCGCAAGATGAGATAGATGCGCTGTTGAGCGGAGCCAAAGAAATTGCAGCTGAGCCGCAAGTGGGCGTGAACACAAGCGTTTCCGTGGATAATCCCCAGTTCGGAGATATTGAACATCCTTCCAACCTTTCCGGTAATATGAATGTCGTATCACCATTAGATCCGAAGCTGGATATGCTGTATGATCTGCAGTTAGCAGTGAGTATCGAGCTTGGCCGCACCAACATGCTTATTCGTGACATCCTTCGTTTGGGGCGCGGATCGGTGATTGAGTTTGATAAGCTGGTAAACGAACCGGTTGATGTGCTGGTAAACGGTAAAAAAGTTGCCGAAGGCGAAGTAGTGGTTATCGATAAACACTTCGGTATTCGCGTAACATCGCTGGTGGATCCTGCCGATCGCCTGCGATCCATTCGCAAGTAACGCGCGGCTCTGCGGCAGTACCTGCCGTTCCTCGATTCAATCTTGTACGCCAGGGCACATCAGTTGCCGACGAAGATTCTCCCAAACCCGTATCACTCCTGTGATACGGGTTTTTTTGTGGAAGCGTTTTTGGCCTGCACGTATATTGCACGAAGTACTTCACACTACCGTCTCGCGCATACATGGGCTGCTCTCTTGCTATAGTAGGATCTACCGGCTTAGTAGGCCGCACTATGCTTCGTGTGCTGGAAGAGCGTGATTTTCCCTGCGATACGCTACGTCTTTTTTCTTCGGGCCGCAGTGCCGGAACAGAGCAGGAATTCCGGGGCAAGAGTATTCGCGTCGAGGAAGTAACGAAGCGTTCATTCGATGAAGTTGACATTGCATTGTTCTCGGCCGGTAGTGCGGTGAGCATAGAGTTCGCGCAGTTTGCACGTGCTGCGTATTGCGTTGTAATAGACAACTCCTCTGCCTGGCGCATGCATCCCGATGTGCCGCTAGTGGTGCCCGAAGTGAATGCCGATGCCTTGACGGAGCATCATGGAGTAATTGCCAATCCTAACTGTTCAACTATTGAGCTTGTGGTGGCACTGCAACCACTGCACCACGCATTTGGCCTACGCCGAGTAGTGGTGTCCACCTACCAATCAGTAACAGGCGCCGGACAAAAAGGCATACATCAATTGAACGAAGAGATTCACGACCGCATACCCGAGGCGAGAATTTCGCCGCATCCGGTGGCGTATAATCTGGTATTTCATTCCATAGGCGAACAGGGCGGTGCCAGCGAAGAAGAACGCAAGATGATGTTCGAGACGCGGAAGATTATGAATATGCCCGGATTACCGATGTCTGTTACCTGTGTTCGCGCGCCGGTGCTGGGCGGGCATGGAGAATCCGTAAATATTGAATTCGAAAATCCATGCAGCTTGGCAGAAGTCCGTGCGGTGCTTGAGCATTCACCCGGAATATGTGTGATCGACGATCCTGCCAATGCCGGCTATCCAACACCGCTTGCAGCCACCAATCGCGACGATGTATTTGTGGGCCGCATTCGCATAGATGATTCACTGGAGAACGGTGCCAACTTGTGGTTGGTGGCAGATAATCTTCGCAAAGGTGCAGCAACGAATGCCGTGCAAATCGCCGAGGAACTCTTGGCTCGGCAAGTACTTTCCTTCGATCCATCATTCCCATTACCTCATTCATGAAACGTACTGCAGTAATTATGGCAGGCGGAAGCGGTGAGCGCTTCTATCCGCTTAGTCGTCGTACCCGACCCAAACAACTCCTACCTCTGGTTCATCCGCACAAAACGATGATCGAGGAATCTATAGAACGCATTGCACCGGTGGTGGACGTCAAGGATATTTACATCATCACGAGTGCGGTGCTATTGCCGCATATACGTGCGGTGGTGACGGCTGTGCCGCCGGAGAATATTATCGCCGAGCCGCACAAGCGGAACACCGCTCCCTGCCTGGCTTTGGCGGCATCGGTGCTGTGTGCGAAGTATGGTGATGCAAAGGAGATTTCTGTGGCCGTAGTTACCGCCGATCAATACATCGACCACATCGACGTATTTCGCTCGCAAGTACAACAGGCCATGGAGTATGCCGAGCACCATGCGGAGATTGTCACTCTGGGAATAGCGCCAAGCCGCCCCGAAACCGGATACGGATACATTGAAATCGGCGAAAAGCTCGAGAATGATATATGCCGCGTAAAGAGCTTTCGCGAAAAGCCCGATCGCCAAACAGCCGAGCAGTTCTTGAGCGATGGCTCGTTTGTATGGAACAGCGGTATGTTCTTTTATCGCTGCGACACCTTTATCAACGGCATGAAGAAACACGCGCCGGAGATTGGAAATCAACTCGAAGCAATGGCAATAGACATTGCAAGTCGCGTACATACAGCTCCATCCGGACCATATGACGAGATCAACGATCTTTTTGCTTCGCTGCCGGATATCTCTATCGATTACGCGCTCATGGAAGTGGCGCCCAACGTTGTAGTGCTGCCATCTCGCTTTCCGTGGGACGATGTTGGATCGTGGGACTCGCTGGAAAGAACGAACACGCCCGATGCAGACCATAACGTGTGTGTAGGGTTATCGACGGTAGTGGATACCAAAGAGTCGATCATTGCAAACTACAGCAGCGCCAACGCCATGATGATCAGTGTGATCGGAATGGAGAATGTGGTGGTAGTGGCAACGGACGATTCCATTGTGGTTGTGCCCAAGGATCGAGTTCAGGAAGTGAAGAAGGCAGTAGCGCTCATGAAGGAGCGCGGACAGGATTCGTGGCTGTGAAAACGCTACTCACCAATATCGGCAGTTTGGTACGCGTGAGTAATGACGGCTCTCTGCACAAGCGCGGATCTGCCATGCAGGACATTTCTGTGCTATCCGGCGCAGCGATGTTGTTCGATGAATCTATTTTGTGGATTGGTCCCAACGAACGCCACACGGAGATGATCTCTGCTGCAGACTCTGTTGTGGATTGTGCCGGGCGCGTTGTTATTCCGGGTTTTGTGGATTCGCATACCCACGTTGTGTTTGCCGGCAACCGTTCCGACGAATTCGCACGTCGCTTGCGTGGTGTGTCGTATCAACAGATAGCGTCCGAGGGTGGCGGGATCTTATCTACCATGCGTGCGGTTCGTTCTGCCACGGAAGACAACCTGTATGAGCAGGGAATGAAGCTGGCGCAATCGGCCATGGAGCATGGCACCACCACACTCGAGATCAAGAGCGGATACGCATTAGATACCGAAGGTGAGCTGAAGATGCTGCGAGCCATAAAGCGCATTCGCCAAGAGCTTCCGCTTACCATTGTGGCTACCTTTCTCGGGGCCCATGATGTACCGCCGGAGTATGCGCACGATGTTGATTCGTATGTGGATGTGGTGTGCAATAGCATGATACCCGCGGTAGTGTCTGAGCAATTGGCTGATATCTGCGACGTGTTTTGCGATACAGGATATTTCACCGTGGAGCAGTCACGGCGCATTCTGAACGCTGCCCGCAGCCATGGCATGAGAACAAAGGTTCATGCCGACGAGCTCAGCACCTTTGGTGCAGCCGAGCTTGCGGTGGAATGCGGTAGTCTCTCGGCCGATCACTTGCTCTTTGTTTCGGAAGCCGGCATACAGGCATTGGCATCATCGCACACCGTAGCCACCGTACTTCCCGGCACTGCGTACACGCTTCGCTTGCCCTATGCACCTGCTGCAAAGCTCATGGATGCAGGAGCAATAGTGGCCTTGGCCACCGACTGCAACCCCGGCAGTTGTTACTCGGAGAACATGCAGGGAATGATGTCGCTTGCATGCGCGAACATGCGCATGAGTGTAGAGCAGTGTATGAATGCCGCAACGCTGAACGGCGCGTTTGCTCTAGGCCTTAGCGACAAAGTTGGAAGTTTAGAATTAGGGAAACAGGCAGACGTTGTGGTGCTGAACACTCACAACATTGCCGACATCGTGTATCACTTCGGTGTGAATCACGTGGCTCAAACGTGGATTCGCGGCCACTGCGTGGTGCAGCGAACAACGCATCCACTTGCTATTGGTTAACCCAGTAGCGGTTGTCGTTTCTTCAGGGTAAGGATGGTAATCTCCGGAGGCACACCAATGCGCATAGGTGGCCCAATAGTACCCAAGCCGCGATTTACGTACAGCTTGCTGTCTCCTTCGGTATATAATCCTGCCCATCGTTTGTACACCATCTGCGCTACGCTGAATTCCCGGCCCAGAACATTCACGCCCACCTGACCGCCGTGCGTGTGACCGCTGAGTGTGAGTTCAATTTCGTGGCGCTTCAATACTTCCTTGTCCCAAAAGGTTGGGTCGTGAGCAAGTAAGATAGTGGGGTCCTCCCGGCGAGTACCCACAAGGGCTCGGGGCAAATCGCCAAAGTCCTGACCAAGACCGGTGTTGTCGATGGCGGCAAGTTGCAAGCGATCTCCGCCCTGCTCAAACACATGGTTCTCGTTCACCAACAACTGTATGCCGCAGTTACGTACCACCGATTGCAACAGCGCATGATCGCGTACATTCATGTAGTGATCATGATTTCCCAACGAAGCAAACACTCCCATGGGTGCGCGGAATCGCTCAAGCTCGGAGCGAATGTTCTTCAATTCCTCCGGATGAAAATTCACAAAGTCTCCGGTGATTACCAATACATCCGGCTTCTCCGCAGCAATAAGTCTGCGCGTTTCTTCCAATGGTTTTGTATCGCGCCACGAGCCTGCGTGAATGTCTGAGATTTGCGCGATGGTAATGCCATCGAATCCGTTACCGATTTTAGGAAGCTCCAGAGTTTCGCGCATCACCGTGATGTTGTCGGTGTTGTCGATACCGCGAGCCACCATAACAAAAGGAACGGTTGCTACGCTCCACGCAGTAGCCTGCAGTACTGCTCGGCGATTACTATCCGGTGGTGACGCACTTTGCACGGCAGTGGGGCGCAGCCTGCGAATCACTGCTTGAGCCAAGGCTCGAACTCCGCGAATCACATCTTTGATCAAGAGCACAAGCATAATAGGCACCTTTGGAAGGTACCACACCGATGTAGCCAGAAACAGCGCATAGGACATGTCATCCAATCGGGCATAATTACTGCGCACAAAAGAGATGGTTGGCGATACCACCGCCATCACAATACACAGCACCCACGGTACGATGCGCACAACCGGACGCCATTGGCGCTTTTTTACAAAGCGATTCCATGCGGCAAGAACGTACACGTCTATTGCCAGCATGAGCAAGGAGGAAGTAACAATAAACCAAGCGAAGCGTTTAGGATCCATGGCAGTACAGTATTCAAAGCACATGGACGATTAACGCGGTGCCAACATTGTTCCGTGGATCAGGCAATGCGAATGAACAACGCTTCGCACTCTGCCAGAATAGCTTCGCTGTTGTCTGCGCGAGTAACGGTGGCATGCAGGAAATGTTTGCGGCCTTCTGCTCGCACCAATGATGCCTGCACATGCAACAGCTCGCCAATGGGAACGGGTTTGCGGTAGCGTACATTGAGTTGCGCCGTTGGTGCTTTTACTTCACAACCACGAAGCACTTTGCCCATGGTTTCGTCCATGAGCAGTGCCACGAAGCCGCCGTGCATCACATTCAGCGAGCCCATAAGCTGCACCGAAGGCCGCAGCCATGTATGGGCGCTGCGCTGCTCCGTATCGAAGAGAAAACTCAAGCGCAAGCTGAACGGATTATCCTGTCCGCAACCGGCGCATGCGTTGCCGGCGAGAGGTGAGAGTAGTCTGTAGCGAGCGTCGCCATCCAGCGGGGGTATCACATCGTAGTGCCCGCTATCAGGATGGTTATAGGCATACCACGGGCCCCAGGGCTCTATATGCTTGCTGAGCTCCAGCGTAACGTTTGCGTGAAGCCTGCCCCATGTGCCAACGGGGGCAGTATGATACAGCACGCCATTTGCTCCGAAGCGCAGGTTGGATGCCGCAAATGGAACGGTGAGCGTTCCGGCATAGCCCAAGCAACCGTTACTTAACGAGCTGAATACAATGGGCGTATCTTGTTCAGCAACATAATTCCATTCGGGTCCGCACGGGGAATAGTAGAGGTAGTCCGCATGAGCACCACTGTTGTTGCTTTGAAGACGGCGATAAAAGAAATCCAGAAACACGGGGTCGTCTATTATAGCGCCGTCGTGAATGAGGTTTCCTCTGGTGTCTATAGTATAAAAGTATTCGCGGTGTGTCATCAGGTTCACGGTAATTTGCGGGCGTAATTTACGTTGATAGTCCGAAGATCCTTTGTGGATCATTTGCTGATCATTTGTTGATCCTTTTCGTTCTCATGCGCATTCTAGGTATAGATCCGGGTTCGGTAGTATGTGGCTACGGTGTGGTGGAACTGACATCGGCGCGAAAACTCAAACTGGTAGAGTTTGGGGTGGTGGAAGCCAAGCGCGGATACGATGATCTGCCGCGTCGCCTTGCGTTGATTTACGAGCGTTTATCCCAGGTGCTGCTACGCACATCACCGGATGTAGCCGCATTTGAACAAGTGTTCTACGCCAAGAATGTTCAAAGTTTATTGAAGCTTAGTCAGGCCAGAGGAGTGGCAATGATGGTGGCCGGTTTGCATTCCATACCGGTGGCGGAATACTCGGCTCTGCAAGTGAAGCAATGTGTTACGGGAAGGGGACGAGCAGGAAAGGAACAGGTTCAATTCATGGTGATGAATATGCTGGGTATCAAGGAATCACCATCCTTTTATGATGCTACCGATGCGTTGGCTGTTGCTATCACGCATGCACTTCGTTTTGATTCCGCATCTGCTTCGAAGAGCTCTTCGTGGGAGCAGTTTATCAAGGATAATCCCGGTCGCGTGGTCAAGAAGTAACAATACCTTCTGCCACTACCACTTCATCACGTTGATCTCATCCACGTATACCGTCTTTTTGTTGCGGAACAAGGCCAGCACTATGGCCAAGCCTACCGCAGCCTCTGCTGCTGCAACGGCCATCACAAAGAAAACGAAAATCTGTCCGGACGTATCACCCAGGTATTGAGCAAACGAAACAAACGAAAGGTTCACGGCATTGAGCATGAGCTCGATGGACATGAAGATGATGATTGCATTGCGCCGTGTGGCCACGCCGATTACACCAATGGTGAACAGCACTGCCGACAACATCAAGTACCATTCAATGGTTACAACGCTCATATTCATGTTCATATTCATACCTTCCTAAGATGTCTGTTCCCTCATAGGGGGAACATGTTTTCAGTATTCAGGGGTTCGTAATTCAAGAGTTGGAGTTTCAAGAGTTCGAGTTTCAAGGGGACGAGTTTCAAGGGGATTAGTTTCAAGGGGACGAGCATTTCAGCATAGGCCTGAACGCAACCATCACCATACCTTAGGCCCTTACTCTTTTATTCAATCTTTCTCTTTGCCAGAATTACCGCCCCAACCAACGCGGCCAGGAGCAGTAATGAAATTACTTCGAAGGGCAGAAGATACTGACCAAACAACACCGTTCCAATGTTCTCTGTAGTGCCCAGTACAGCAGCGTTTGGCGACAATCCGGCCGGTGCATGAGTACCTGCTCCCGAATACACGGTGCGAGCAATGACCAAGGCAACGGTAAGCGCCATCGCAGTACCCACAAGCTTCACCAGCGAGGCCGAGTCTTTGCTTTGTTCCTCTTTACCGATATTCAAAAGCATGATCACGAATACTACCAGTACCATGATGGCACCGGCATAAACCAAGATCTGCACAACGGCAACGAACTGCGCCTGAAGGGTAAGGTATAATCCCGATAGCATAAAGAAATGGGCCACCAGATTCATGGCTGCCGATACGGGATTACGCCGTGTGATCGTTCCGATGGCGGTGGCTATAGCCCCAATACCCAAAACGATGAAATACCACATTTGCTGAGAAATTTCCATGTTCACCCTTGCTGTTTAGTGCTGCGAATATAGGAAAAAATGCCAGCGTTTTCCGAGCCTATTCCGCGCTACCGTCGTCGCTGCCGTTCTCGGCTTCATCGGAACCGTTGCCAATGCGCCGTAGTTCGTCAATTCGGCATACCGAGCCGAAGCTGCAGAAGCCGCAAATTGCCTCCGACGACGGCTCCACCGGGAAGAGTCCACTCTCTCGCCTCTCTATGGTTCGCTGCAAATGATCCATTGCTACTTCCACCGCTTCAAGAGTGGTCATAGATTCCAGAACTTGTTTTGTTTTTCGGGTGTTCAGGTTTTTGATGGCTGTTTCTTTGTCGTGCTTTTCTATGAGCACATACTGATCTCCGTCCGATTTCTTGCGGAAGGGTACATACAGGCCGCCAACAGGAGTGAAAACGAGAGTATCAAAGCGCTGTGCAAGTAGTTGCTGCGCGGCAACGATATACACCGGCATTTGAAACGATGTGCCGGCCTTCACGATATCGCTATTCGATTTGATACCGGACTCCGAGCTTTTGTAGTCCACAACGAGAAACTCATAGCCACCGTTTGGGTGAGGGCGGATGTCTATTCTATCGATCACTCCGCGGAACTCTCGGCCGTGGATACGTACTTCGGAGTTCACGCCGTCCGATGTGCGACCAAAACTTTGCTCGAAGAGATAGGGCATGAAGCCGGTCTCGATGCTTCGTAGTAATTCCCGGTCTAACCACTCCGCAAGAAGGCCGGGTGTGGAATTCGTGCCAATAATCTCGTCCACCACCGCTTCAAACAACGGATGATTAAACGCGAGCTCGGCAGATACCTCGGAGGCCAGTTGCAACAGGCGCTGCAGGTATTCGTCGCGCCGGCGCGGGTCGAGCACCACACCATGCGGTGCGGCTGCATCTGCCGGCAGAAGCTCGTTGTATAATTCCGAGTAAAACCTAAAGGCAATGCGATGAAGCAGGATGCCTTTCTCGGCCGCTGTTACGGAAGTTTCCTCATTGGGCGGTTCCGCCAGCCGAAGATTATGCGAAGCAAAATATTTGTACGGACACGAAGCATACAGTTCCAGCTCGCTGATAGAATAGCGAGTAGTGGACAGCACAGTATCGTGGTCGCTGATGGAAGAAACGACCGGATCAATAAGCCGATCATTAAGCGGTACATCCGGTTGCCCGGAATTTGGAGCTACGCCTGCATCATGCCCTGCGGGTGTAGTGAGCTTCTCGCTATTGGCCATCTGCTTGGCATAGGTAGCGCGTATCTCTTGAGCCGATGAGGCTGCTTCGGCATAGATCTCGCTTCTAGACTGCAATTGCTCTCTGCGCGTTTGGGCATCGATGAGTCCCTCCGCACTTTCCCGCAGGAATTGCCGTATGGATATCGTGCCCTGAAGCCACGGGAACCTAGGCAATGAGTTGTGGTTGCTTGACGCGTTGTCGTGAGATTCATCGCCCTCGCGGCCGCGAGACTGCTCTCGCCGCAGATTCTCGGCATCCAGAATTGCGGCGCCGTACACCGTGCGAAGTTCATCGACGAAGGTGGACGCTAACATGTCTTCGTGCTTGCTGTTCTTCTTTGGATAGCTAAACAAAAACTCCGAACTGCCGTGCTCGTCTGCGTCCACACTATTTGTGAGTAAATGAACCAATGCCATGCGCTCTGCGTGTTCACGACGCTCGTCGCCAAGAGGATCTACGCCCGGCCGCGAAGCTGCACCCGATGCCGCAGGGAACACACCTTCGTTCATTCCTGCCACTATCACAATACTAAAAGATGTACCACGAAGAGTATGCACGCCCGCTAAGGCCACACCTGCTTGCTGACGGCCACGAACCCGAACGCTCGCAGACTGCACGAGTGCTCGCAGGTGCTCAAGGTACTCGCGGAACGTGGCCTTTGCGCAGCCGGTTTCCGTAAGTGCCGTGCACAGATCGCCGGTAAGGGAAACAAGAGAGTTCAGCGAACGTGTGATAAGCGCGAGTTCATCGCCGGAGCCGGAAGGGTAGTGCGTATCATGCTGTTCATTGAGCGCTCGGTCTATAAGGGCTGATACATTGTGATTCACGCCCAGGTCGTTGAGTATGTTCGTGATTACTCGAGCAAAGTCCTGCGGGCTCATTGAGCTGTTTGGGTCGGGCAATAGCTCGCTTACATGACGAATGTCGTAGAGTGCTTTCGTACAGCGCCTATGCAAGGCCAGAAGTTTTTTACGGTCGGATGTTCCTGCATCATCGCCACCCTCCGCCAATTGAGCAGCGGTGCGGTCTATCACCGCTTGCAATTCGCTGAGCCAACTTCGAATACCGCCATTGTCCTTGCCTCCGCTGATGCGTAATTCGCCCGCTACCATCATCAGTCCCGCTGTATCGATGGTGGTATGAGTCGGATTCAGATTCAGCCACGGATTGCAAAGAATGCGCTCAACATCATGGCGGGTATACTCGTGCACGCAACAGTCCATTGCGGCAAAAAAAGCGGCAACCACCGGCGAGGCCGAAAGCGGCTCGGTATCGGTGATCGAGTAGGGAATTCCACTGTCTTCGAATTCTCTTCGCAGCAGTGTGGCATACACACTCTGCTTGGCGGATACCACCGCTATTCGATGTGCGGCTATACCGCGATGGCGAATGCAGTATTTAACATAGCGGGCTATAGATTCAACCTCGTCGCGTTGATCTTGAAAGCTCATGATCTGCACCTTGTCTGCCGGCGCCGCGTGCGGCTCAGTAGCGTCGTGCTCAGCGGTTCCCGAGGCCGATGTTGCAAAGAGACGTTTCGCGGCGTATGCCGGTGAATGGTGCTCTATTGCTTCGCCTGGGCCTTCGCCTTGGACTTGGCTTTTGCCTTGGCATGCACAAACAGAGAAGCCGCGCAATGCCAAACGCTCGGTCAGTTTACGCATAGGGCCGAACAACACTTCGTTGCTCGCGTCATTATGGAGAAACACCGCCACCGGCAACGAGCTTGAGCCCAGGCGTTCCAGCACCTGAAGCTCGGGCTCGGAGAAATCCGCAAAGCCGTCGAAGATGAGCGGGCCGCAGCCCGTGGGCTGCAGCGGAGCAGAGGAATCGGCAAGGTGTTGATACATGTGTGGCGTATCCACACCCATAGAGAGCGATGCGCATGCATTTAAATACTCGCGGAGCACGGTTGTGATGTCGTGCAGTTGATCGAGCTTGCTCGCGCTTTGTGCTTCGATGCCGTGGCCCTGCGCGGTCAGCTGCAGACCAAGCGATACATCGGTATACCCGGCGCGAAGACATCGCTCCAGCATGCCCGCCAGATATTCCGTTACTGCTTTGCTAAGCTCGCGAGTATTGTTCGCGAAATACCGCAGCGAGTTATCTGCGGCACAACGCTCTATGCTTCGACGTATCAGCAGATATTGCCCGGCAGGGCTTAGTGGCGGCCGCGCGGCACCGGCGGAGCTTCGATACAAATGACGAACACAGGTATGAAACGTATCAGTATGCACAGCAGGGCAGGGCTTGCCGGTGTGGGCAAACACCGCTCGCACTATACGTTCATACACCGCTCGCGCATGCGAGGCCTGCGGCAACACAAAGCGGGTTTCACTAAGTGCATGAACATCCGTTAGCGCGCGCGCTATGCCGCCCCACTGCACTTCCCACATGCCTGCATGAGCAATGAGCATATCGCGCCAAGATTCGGCAGCGGTATTCGTAAGCAGAATGCGCATGGTGTTTGCCCGTGTGAAGGTTTGTGGTGAATTTTGAGCGCCGATGCGAATGGATGTACCGCGAGGTCGCATGGTAAAATAAAACACTACCGCCACACACTCTATGTTTACCGGTTTAATAGAAGCAGTTGGAGTTATTGAACGCGCCGATGCTCTTGGCAACGGCAGAGAATTCGGAATTTCCACGCCCTTTACCGGCGAACTTGCCATTGGGGATTCGCTGGCTATAGATGGCGTGTGCTTAACAGTGGTGCGCTGCGACGGCGCAGTGGCAATGGTACAAGCAGTGGAAGAAACTCTCTCCAAGACCACTCTAGGCCTGCGAGAAGTGGGTCACCACGTGAACCTGGAAAGAGCAATGCTTCCCACCGCTCGCATGGGTGGGCACATCGTGCAGGGGCATGTGGATTGCGTAGCCAAAGTTCGCGCCATCACAGCGCTTTCGCTTAGCCACGAAGTTCATTTTGTATTCCCTGCAGAGTTTCATTCGTTGGTGGTTCCCACCGGTAGCATTTGTGTGAACGGTATCAGCTTGACCGTGGCACGTGTAGAGGATGCTGTTACTGTTGAGAATGCTGTTTCAGGTGAGGATGCCGGTGCGGATGGTGAAGCCACTGCCGTTCTTCCGGGATTTATGGTTGCCATTATTCCTCATACCTGGCAAGTAACAACCATGCAACACTTGCGACCGGGCGAGCACGTAAATCTGGAGTTTGATATCGTTGGTAAGTATGTGCGTCGGTCTATAGACGCATGGCAGGGCGTTGTTCGGAAGTAGAGCCATGAACACGTTGAGATTCTTCTCGCATTGGAAGCAGGCCCACAGAGTTTTTCTCGGAATAATTATACTATAACTACATCATTATTACATCAATACCATGAATGATTCCTTATCGTATTTGGACGCCCACAAGGATCGTGCAGTACATGAACTTCAAGAATTGTTGCGTATTCCCAGTATCAGCACCGAACCCGACTTTGCGCCGGAAGTGCAGCGATGCGCCGAATGGCTTCGCGATCACTTAAGCGGTATCGGTATGCAGAATGTGAGCATCTTCGAAACACCCGGGCACCCTATAGTGTATGCAGATTGGTTGCACGCCGGTGCCGATAAACCCACGGTGCTGCTGTACGGACATTATGATGTTCAGCCCGTTGATCCGCTGAACCTGTGGACCAATCCGCCCTTCGAGCCTACTGTTCGCGACGGTAAGATTTTTGCGCGTGGAGCAGTGGATGATAAAGGTCAGATTTTTCTGCATGTAAAAGCGTTGCAATCCATGCTTGCCACCGGCTCGTCTTTGCCCGTCAACGTGAAGTTGATTTTCGAGGGTGAAGAAGAGATTGGAAGTATCAATCTGGAGCGTTTCCTGGAAGAGCACAAAGAGTTGCTTGCCTGCGATAGCGTGATGATCAGCGATACATCGATGGTGCAAAAGGGAATGCCCTCTATCGTGTATTCTCTGCGCGGCTTGTGTTACATGGAAGTGCGAGTAACGGGGCCCAATCGTGATTTGCACTCGGGATCGTTTGGCGGCGCTGTTCAAAATCCGTTGAACGCACTGGGGATGATTATCGCACAGCTCAAAGATGCCGACGGCCGCATACAAATTCCCGGCTTTTACGATGATGTTGTGGACCTTACCGTGGAAGAGCGAGACGAGATAGCGCGTGTGGCATTCAACGAAGAGGAGTTTCGTAAGGATCTTTCTATTGATACCATTGTGGGCGAAAAAGGATATACTGCTCGCGAGTGTTTGGGTGCGCGCCCCACGCTGGATGTAAACGGCATGCTGGGCGGTTTTACCGGCACCGGCGCCAAAACCGTACTGCCTTCCAAGGCCATGGCAAAAATCTCCATGCGCCTTGTGGCACACCAGCGCACGGAAGACATCGCCCGCAAATTCACCGAGTATGTTCAACGTATTGCACCGAAGGGTGTAACGGTAGAGGTAGAAAATTTGCACGGCGCCGATCCCGTGCTTGTACCCCGCACCGGTGCTGCCATGCGGGCCGCAGAGAAGGCGCTAACGCAGGTGTTCGGCACTCCGCCGGTGTACATGCGCGAGGGCGGAAGTATTCCCATTACATTGCTCTTCCAATCTATCCTTAATGCACCCACGGTGCTCATGGGTTTTGGCTTGCACACAGAGAATGCACACTCGCCGGATGAACATTTCGATCTGGATAATTTTCACGCGGGTATGCGCGCATCGGTGCTGTTTTACAACGAGTTAGCCAACGAGCATAGCGCCTAAACCGGTGCGAATGTTTCACATTCATCAGGCCCGCATTTGCAGGACTGCGCCTGTAGCCCTAACTTGCGGCCGTTCGGAGTGTAGCGCAGCCCGGTAGCGCACACCCTTGGGGTGGGTGGGGTCGTGGGTTCAAATCCCGCCACTCCGACAAACAAGACCCTGTAAGCCATGGCTTCACGCCGCTTACAGGGTTTTGTCTTTTTAGCCGACTGCTTACCTAACCGCTTACCTAACCGCTTACCAAACCGAGTCCCTCCGGTATATTGGCGAGAAAAATGAAGCGCGCCACTCCACCCAACACCGAATCCTATCTCCTTCACGGCTGCGGCCGCTGCTCACTGTTTGACACTCCCGATTGTAAGGTGCACACTTGGCAGGACGAGCTTCGTATGCTTCTTGCTATAGTGCGCTCGCACAACCTTGAAGAGTCCATCAAATGGAGCGTGCCGGTGTTCTCGGTGAATGGAAAAAACTTGCTTGCGGTAACAGCTTTTAAACCCCATGCCTCGTTGAGTTTCTTCTCGGGTGCGTCTCTGAGCGACAAACATTCGCTACTCGTTATACCCGGCGAAAACTCGGCGTCGGCACGAGTGTTTCGATGCACGGATACGGCAACGATTACCAAACATGAACGCGCCCTGCATGCTCTTATCGACGAAGCCATTGCCTTGGAAAGTAATGGCCCGGCCAAACGCGCAGCCAACGCTGCAGCTGCTACTGCAAGAGCCTCGGTGAGTGTACCCGCGGAATTCACGGAGATCATGGCCGCCGATGCCGCCTACGCCGCGGCCTTTGCCCGCCTTACGCCGGGGCGTCAACGCGGGTATATGCTGCACTTCGGTTCCGCCAAGCAAAGCGCTACGCGCACTCAGCGCATAGCTAAAGCCCGTGCTCGTGTGATGGATGGCAAGGGAATGCAGGATGCCTAAAGGTGGGGAATCATGATAAGCTTTATCGTTCATGCCTCGCGTGAGCATCATCCTAATGTGCGCGCGCTGCGCGCTCTGTGTGAGGCCAATACGTCCTTGCCGCAGAGCGAGTTGTTGTCCACCGAGTTGTTGACCACCGAGTTGTTGACCACCGAATGGTTGACCACCAAATACAAGGGTCACGCCACCGTGCTTGCCGCCGATGCCGCTCGTCGTGGCGCTACCCACATTATTGCCGTAGGCGGCGATGGCACCGCTCATGAAGTTGCTAACGGAATCATCAATAGTGGCGAGCGTTCGGCAAGTATCACCATGGGAATTTTTCCTGTGGGCAGTGGCAATGATCTGGTCAGAAGTCTTGGCATCAGCGGTGATCCCGCGTCTTTCCTCCGTCTGCTTCGCTCCTCACGAACCTGTGTTATCGATGTGCTCGAAGTTCGCAGTGCCGCCGCGCGCGGCGATGTGACGCACGTTCGGCATGTATGCATCAATGTAGCCGATACGGGCCTGGGCGGTGAAGTGGCTGCTTTGGTTGCAGCTACTCCTTCGTGGTGGAATGCCGGTCTGCGGTATTTCCTTTGCGGTCTTGTGGGTATTCTGCGCACACAAAAAAAAGTGATGAAGGTGGAATGGTGGAATGAAAGAGACGCGGGCGATGAGAATGGCTCGGAGAATCTCTCGGAGAATGTCTTGGAGAATCTCCATCAACACAACTCCAAATCATCCACGGCAAGAGAGTGGTTGGAAGGCAAGGCCATGAGTGTGTGCTTTGCCAACTTCAGCACTTTTGGCAGTGGCATTGTGATTGCTCCTCATGCCAACGGCAGCGATGGGCTTATTGCGCTCACGATCATTGGAGATGTATCGGTGTTGGATTATCTGCGTTGGATGCCGGCGTTGCGTGCGGGCAAAGAGATTCGCCATCCGCAGGTGCGCTATGCACAAGCCACGCACATACGTGTGCATAGCAGTGAGCCCGCAAGTGTGGAGATCGACGGTGAGGTGGTTGGCACAACGCCTATAGAAGTGACCATTCGTCCGGGCGCGTTGCGAGTATTGGCATAGCAAGTAAGCACAACGAGTATCAGCGTAACGAGTTTCAGCTTGTCGAATTTTAACATAAAAAAAGCGTGTCTGCCTCTGGCAAACACGCTTTTCGTTTTTTATGTAGAAGTCCTGAAGGGCGCATCAAATCTCGTGTTGAGGAAGATGCGGCCGCTGCTTGTTAGGCCATTTCGTAATCGCTCACCGGCGGGCATGAACAAATCAATGTTCTGTCGCCCACGGTATTGTTCACGCGGGCCACACTTGCCCAGAACTTATGAGCGCGAACATAGGGCAAGGGGAATGCCGCTTGCGTACGAGAATACGGGTGCGTCCATTCGTCTGCCGTGATTACTGCCTGTGTGTGCGGAGCATTTTTCAGCACGTTGTCTTTGGGATCGGCCATCCCCATTTCCAGAGCTCGTATTTCATCACGAATGCTGATCAGCGCGTCGCAAAAACGATCCAGCTCGGCGCGTGGTTCCGACTCCGTGGGCTCGATCATAATGGTACCGGGAACAGGGAACGACACCGTGGGAGCATGGAAACCATAGTCCATCAGTCTCTTGGCTACGTCCTCCGCTTCAACGCCCACTGCCTTGTAGGCACGCAGATCCACGATCATTTCGTGCGCACAGAAACCGTTGGTTCCGGTGTAGAGCATGTCGTAGTGGCCGGCCAGTCTTGCCTTGATGTAGTTGGCATTAAGAATAGCCATGCGAGTAGCTTCCGTAAGGCCTTCGCCGCCCATCATGGAAATATATGCCCACGAGATAAGCAGAATACTCGCGCTTCCCCAGGGAGCGGCACTCACTGCATGGGTGCGATGATCGCCGTCCAAGTGCACCACGCTGTGTCCCGGAAGGAAGGGAGCAAGAGCAGACGTAACGCAGATAGGTCCCATACCGGGTCCGCCGCCACCGTGCGGAATACAGAATGTTTTGTGCAGGTTCAAGTGGCAAACATCTGCGCCGATGTTGCGCGGACTGGTAAGGCCCACCTGCGCGTTCATGTTTGCACCGTCCATGTACACAAGTCCGCCGTTCTCGTGAATAAGAGCGCAAATGTCTTGGATGTGCTCTTCAAACACGCCGTGCGTGGAAGGATAGGTAACCATCAAACATGCAAGAGCATCTTTGTGCAGTTCCACCTTCGCCTTCAAATCGTTCATGTCGATGTAGCCGCGTGCATCGCTGGCCACCACCACCACGCTCATGCCGGCCATGACCGCGCTTGCCGGATTGGTACCGTGCGCCGACGCGGGGATAAGTGCCACACGGCGATGTCCTTCGCCGCGATGTTGATGATACGCGGTGATTACCAGCAGTCCGGCATACTCGCCCTGAGCTCCGGCATTGGGCTGCAACGATACCGCATCAAAACCGGTAACCTCGCACAGTGCCCGCTCCAGACCTGCAAACATCTCGGCGTAGCCCTGTGTTTGCGAGGAGGGTGCAAATGGATGCAGCGCTCCGAACAGCGGCCACGTAACGGGTATCATCTCGGTAGTGGCGTTCAGCTTCATGGTACACGAGCCAAGAGCAATCATCGAATGAACCAGGGACAGATCCTTGTTCTCCAGGCGCTTGATGTATCGCGTCATATCCATCTCGTTGTGATACGAGTTGAACACCGGATGCGTAAGGTATGCAGAGCTACGCTGTGCGAACTGCGGAATAGCCGCGGCAGCTCCGGCCAGATAGGCTTCGGGAGATTGTACCTGCATTGTAGGCGCAATCACCGAGCCAATACACTGAAGCAACGCCTGCAAGTCTGCGCTGTCGGTGGATTCATCGCACGTCAAACCTACGCGGCCGTCTGCATCGTAGCGCAAGTTGATGCCGGCTGCCTCGCATGCACTGCGAAGAGACGAAGCAGTAGACGAAGCAGGCAGGGTGAATGTCAAGGTGTCGAAAAATGTATCGTTCACTACGCATCCCATTTCGCGAAGGGCCGCAGCAACGGCGCGGGTACGGGCATGCACGGTTTCTGCGATGCTCTTGATTCCTTTGGGTCCGTGATACACGGCATACATGGCCGAGATATTTGCCAGCAACGCCTGTGCCGTGCAAATATTCGAGGTAGCTTTATCGCGCTTAATATGCTGCTCGCGTGTTTGCAATGCCATACGCAACGCGGGATTGCCTTGTGCATCCACGCTCACGCCGATGATACGCCCCGGGATGCTTCTCTTGAAGGCATCTTTGGTAGCGAAGAAGGCAGCGTGAGGTCCGCCAAAGCCCATGGGAACACCGAATCTCTGCGCCGATCCCACGGCAATGTCTGCACCGAATTCACCCGGAGGCGTTAGCAAGGCCAGAGCCAAAAGATCGGTGACCACACATACCATTGCTCCATGCGCATGGGCGTCGTTGCACAGCGAGGAATAATCATTGATACTGCCGTGGCAGTCAGGATACTGGACGATAGCGCCGATGTAGGAATCATCAAAGGTGAATTCGCCGGGGTTGCCTACCACAATCTCCACATCCAGTGGCTTGCAACGGGTAATAAGCACGTCGCGCGTGTGCACAAACACACTCTGTGAAACAAACAGCTTGTGCTGATGCGGCTTGGCAAGCGAATGCATCAGGTGCATGGCCTCGGAAGCAGCGGTAGCTTCATCGAGCAGTGAAGCGTTGGCAATCTCCATTCCGGTGAGGTCAATCACCATGGTCTGGTAATTCAGCAGCGACTCCAATCTTCCTTGAGCAATCTCTGCCTGATAGGGCGTGTATTGCGTGTACCAACCGGGATTCTCCAAGATGTTTCGCAGAATAACCGTTGGTGTGTGTGTGCCGTAATAGCCCATGCCGATGTACGACTTGGCAATAGAATTCTTTGCTGCCGTTTGCTGCAACGCCGCCAGAAACTCCTGCTCGCTTTGTGCAGGCGGCAAGTTCAGCGGCTGTTTGAGGCGAATGGCATTGGGAATTGTTTTCTCCATCAATTCCTCCACATCGGATACACCAATGGTGGTGAGCATATGGGGAATGTCGGAAGCTGATGGACCTATATGACGATGAACAAAACGATCGTAATGAGATAATGCCGATGACATACAGTAATGGAGCGTAAATGGATAAAGATTGGAATCGCGGCTACGTTGCCCGTTGCTAAGATGCCCAAAGACGAATTCGGCGGCGCGTGCATTGTGTAAGCCCACCGCAAATCCGCCCGCAAAATTACATAAAGAAAAAAGGGTAGAGCGGAGCCGGTGCCAAGGTGTTATCCACATGGACATCAGAGCTGATGTAGAGGATGGGGAAGCAGAGATAGAGCACCTAAACTCCGCATCGGACTGCAGCTGAGTCTGTGCTGCTCGCGCAAAAAAAATGGCGCAGGGCGAAGCCCGCGCCATAGAATAAAAATGTCACCAAGAAGTCACCGGAGTCCAAGATCGTGTCAACCGAAGGTAACAGCCACCCTCTCAAGCAACTCGGGGCGACGACCTTTACTTGATCACCAGTTTAGCCGTGAATTTCTGTCCGGCTGCCGAGAGTACGCATAGATACTCGCCCGCCGGCATTTGCGTGCTGTCGAAGCGAGCTTCGTACACCCCGCTTTGATGAGGGCCGTACACCAATCGAGCTACTTCGCGTCCGGCAAGATCGTAGAGCTGCACATCAGCATCGCACTCAAATCCAATGGAGTAGCGAATATTCACCAAGTGAGATTCCGCAGGATTTGGAGCAATGCTCATCAGCGCAAACTGCGTGGTGCCCAAGGCCACGCGCCGTAAATCCGATACGCACGACACTATACTCACAAAGCCATCGCGTTTGCGTTCCTCCGCGCAGGGAATGCGCTGCGCCGGCAACGAGTACGACAACACGGGAACAAATCGCTGCTCCGATCCCAAAAGTGTTTTGAACGAGGGTCGAACCAGCGTTCCGTTTGCTGATAAGGGAGTGGTGCCCGCGGCTCTGAATACAGCCGTGCCGGAAGTACTTGTGAGCTTGTCGTAACTCACGGTCCATGTTGCATCGAGCATGTCGCCGGGCTCTACAACCTTTGCGGTGTCGAACTGCATCGAGGCCGGATTGAACGTAATCGATGCTACCACCTCACGGATTTTCAGACTGCCCCACGCAGAGGATTCTCCGAAGATGGGGAACACAAAGGAAGAGTCTACAGGAATGCTCGTTTGGCCAAGGTAAAAGAGCACGGGATCTTTAGTACCGGTGCCGGAGAAACGAACGCTGTCTATACGCGTTCCGTTCGAGGTATGCACGCGGAACACCACCGTGAACGGGCCCGCAGCAGCGGGAACCAGACGCACGCGGAAGGTCGGGTTAAGGTCCTCGTTGGGCTGGAGAACCACAGGGAAGCGCGCCGCATTTTGCTGCGCTAAAAACACGCGATCCGCATCTGCATTGGATGTGCGCCACACGCTGACGCTGTCTATTTGAATTGCTATCTGCCCGAGGTTGCGAATACCGAAGGATGCATCGGTAGAGTCGCAGGCAATGAACGGCGTGGTGCCGCCTTGCGGATCTGTCTTGATGCTGTCTCCGCACGGCGCCACCGTAATGGTAGTTGTACCCTCGGTCCAGCAACCTTCGGCGTTGTAGATACGCACGGTGTAGGTTGTGGTGGCAGTTGGGGAAGCAACCGGGCTTTGCACATTCGCATCGCTCAATCCTGTAGCCGGAGACCACTCATAGCGTGTGCCTGTTGCGGCATACAATCGCATCTGTTGTTTCTGGCACAATCGCTGCGACGGTGTTATAGAATCGAGTACAGGTAGTTGATTTACCGTTACCCGAAGAGTATCGTAGGTAGAGCATCCGGAGATTCTATCGCTTACTCGAACGATATACAAACGCGATGAGTCCGGTGTGATCGATGTGGTAGCGCAAGTATCGCAGGAAACACCAATGGCCGGTATCCATCGTATTGCCGATGTGGTGTCGCCGGACACATTTGCCACGAGAGAATTGCCGCGGCATATGATTGCCGGCGCAGTAGTGATGCGGCCTGCAGGGCGAGTGCCCACACCGATGCGGGCAACGAGCGTGGTGTCGCAGCCATTGGCAGCGCGCACGCGAACAGCATAGGTAGTTGAGACAGTTGGCGTGGCTATGGGATTAGGACAATTGCTGCAACTCAGTCCGGTTGACGGTGTCCACTCAATGACGGTACCGGTGGTATCAAGTGCCAGTCTCAGCTGCACGGTTCCACCCTCGCACAGAGAGGTATCGGCGGGCGTGAGCGAGCCGGCGGGGCGATCTTTTACAGTGACCACAACCGTATCGGAAACAGCACACTGACCGGTTCCTGAAGTAATAATGTACCGAGTGGTTACCGATGGGCTGGCCTTGGGGCGCAAGCAAGTGGGGCAGTCCAAGCCCGCAAAGGGTATCCACAAAACAGCGTTGGTGGTGCTGGAACTTTGAGTGTTCAGCAACACCGAATCGCCACGGCAAATAGATGTGTCGCGCGGCGCGGCAAGCGAGGCTCGCTGCGACACTTTTACATCCACGATGGCGCGTGATGTACAGCCGGCTGAATCACCTTCGATGGTGTACCGGATGTTTGCTTTGGGCCTCAACACCACGCTCTTGCAGGTATCGCAGGACACATAGGTGCTTGGTTTCCACCGCACTTTGCCGCCGAAGTTCAGCGTAAACGCTGCGGTGTCTCCCACACAAAGATTTAATGTTGATGGCAACATTCCCTCTATACCCTTGGCATACTTTACCACAACCGAATCGGTGCTTTCGCAATCGGCGCTATTGCCATTACGAACACGCACAGTGTACACCATTGTCTTCATTGGAGGAATGGCTGTAGGTGCCGGACAGTTAGAGCACGATAGGCCTTGAACCGGTGTCCATTCTATAAATGTGTAGCTACCCTCGGCTCGCAATACAACACCCGTAGATGTACACGCGGCTGTATCGGGTGTGGCATCCACCGTTGCTTTAGGAAGCACAACCACGCGCATGGTGTCGATGAACTGACAGCCTTGAGCATCGAAGCCTTCGCAGGTATAGAGCGTCGTAACAGGCGGCTTGGCAAAGGTGCTGACACATGAGTCGCAACTAACTCCCGTGGACGGTTTCCATCGCACGGCAGACACCGTACCGATCACCGAGAGTTGCGCTGAATCATTTTTAAAACATATAAACTGCGCTCCGGGTAAGCGAATACCGCCGGCCTTGGTTTTGAGCTGCACAAGCACAGAATCCGTACCCTCGCATCCCATGCTGTCTCGAACGGTAACATAGTACATGGTATTGCCGCTTGGACGAGCTTTGGTTTGCGCGCATGTATCACACGATATGCCCGCAGAAGGCGTCCAGCGAACGCTACGTGCCATACCGTTTTTCACGATCACTTTTAGGGTGACGGAATCTGCGGCTTTGCAGAACTCCAGATCCGGCCCTGCATCAACTTCAAGAGGCGGCCGAATGGTTACCTTCACGGTGTCCAATCCTGTACATCCCAGAGAATCGGTAGTCACAGCGATGTACGACGTTGTCACTGAAGGTTTTGCCTTTGTCGATAAACACGTATCGCATGCAAGGCCTATACGAGGAGTCCAGCGCACCCTTAAAATTGTTCCATTCACACCGCGAACGCTCAGCAGCACGCTGTCTCCGCCCGGGCATAAGGACGTGTCACGTCCGGCATCGACAAGAAACTTGCGTACATTCACAACCACAGTATCGGC
The DNA here is from genome assembly GCA_046297095.1 of Kapaibacterium sp. (SeqCode). Taxonomy (GTDB): domain Bacteria; phylum Bacteroidota; class Ignavibacteria; order Kapaibacteriales; family NICIL-2; genus JBBATK01. The sequence goes on from JBKCNS010000018.1 coordinate 74,726, forward strand.
GCCGTCGCATCCCAGCGAGTCCGTGGCCGACACGACGTATGTAGTGGTTTGCAGTGCTCTCACAACTACAGTTTTACAGGTGTCGCAATTCAGTCCGGTGGTAGGACGCCAGCGAATGTTTCGCGCTGCACCGGCAACCGTTAAGCGAACAGTATCTCCAATGCACACCGTGCGATCCTCTCCCGCATCAATATCCACGCCTTCAACATCCGGGCGCAGCGCCATGCCGCCCACATAGCCATACGAGTCGGCATCACCAAAACCGTACACATACAACCCAATGGGCTGGGGGCTTTCGATGGTATGCGCCTGATCGGTTACAGAAACGTTTGCATACGCAAAGCAGGTATTCGGAATATCCGTGAACGTGGCGCTCAGTTGGGAACCATCATATAAGATGGAACTGACATTTGTGCGAGTGGTTACGAGCGTGATGAACTGTTGATCAAAACTGCCGGCTGCTTGGATATTAGTGTATCGATACTTGGTCAGGTATTGGCTGCGCGGGGGAATAATCATCATAAAGGGATCGCCCGGCCGCAAGTTGTTGTTGTTCGAAGAGTGCGTTTTCTTGTACAGGGCTACCATGACCTTCTTGGACGCAAAGAGCAAGCCCGGAGCGGTGAGCGGGGCTTCGTACACCTGGCCGCGATTCAGCACCGCAACCTGGTTGTTGTTGAACTTCAGCACGGTGCCGTCGTCTTGAGCTACAACTCGCCAGATATCATTTCCTATAGTGGTAATGCCTTGAGGCTGGGCAAGGGGAGTAATGATGTAACTCTTTCCCCACACGTTCGTGGGTAACATTTGCTCGTATAAGTGATCTCGCGATATCAATTGACCACGCAATTCCACGGGGACCGTGGCTCGTTGATGTCCGGCAAATACGGCTACCGGTTTGGTGGAACTGATGCGTGATCCGCTAAGGTCCAATCGTAAACTGGTAAGAGAGTACTGCGACTGAAACAAGTAGGCTTCTCCCTTTTGCAGGGTAAAAACTTTTGTTTGACTGCCGGACTGCGTGGTGGGTGCGGTGGGCGTTACGGTGACCTGGGTGTTGGAATCCACGGCAACCACGACGAACTGAGATGGTGTATAGGCAGGATCCAAGTTTCCGCCTTGAACTACGCCGTCTGCTTTGTAGGCCAGAACGTAATACTCGGAACCAAGAAGCGGCGTGGGAAGAACTATGGATGCATCACTTGTTGTTTGCGCTTTGTTTAAAGCATAACAGGCCACGTCCCTGTTTGTTTGAACGCGGAAGGTGGTTGTGACAACTTTCTCCAAATCGTTGTTCGTGGAGAAGTTCTGGCTTTGGTTGTAACCTCGAAGCTCGAAGTTGTTGAACGGCACCTGGAACTGCCACACTTGCGATGGGTTCGTAATCACGATATTCTGAGTGAACATGGTGCCGGCGCGATTGTAGTAGGTAAGTGTACCTGTTGTAGCCGAATCGGCAATCACATACACATACAGAGAGTCCTCGCTCCCTGCTCCGTTATTGTGAATATTCGGCATGAATGTGAAATAGAAGTCACGACCCCTGGAGGTTTGCTGAGCAAGGCTCGCGTCCGCACAGAATGCTGTGAGGAACAAGGCAAGAAAAACGTAACGGTAACAGTTGGTTAGCATAGAGGTGAGGTGTGATTGCTCCGGATGTTGTATGCCGGAATGTGATGACCTGCCGACGGTGTGCCGATGTTCACCGTTCATGGAAAAAATAGTGTTTATCGGCTTAACAAGAGTGAGAAGTCTGATAATAATTCGAAAAAACAACGCGTGATTGGAATGAGTTCTTGTGGAGAGGAATTCGTCGTCGCGCCGGTTGTTGTTGGTAATAACCCTCAAACGGTCATTTTGTCACCTTTTCTATGCCGTTTTTTTGACGCTTTGACCATTTAGTAATCTTTAACGTTTAAGACGACGAATGTATGACAGTATGACAGACAAAAACGCTATTTTTGTACGAAATATTCACACAAATCTGTCAAAATTACAGACCGATACACGTAACCTTTGTTTGGCACGGTTTGTCATAGAACGTAATAGAACGTAATTGTAAACGCAGTATCCGCAGTTCAGGTACATAACAGAAAATGATTTGAGCGTGAGTATTGCAGTTCAGAAGACAGTTCACCGATCGTCAGTAGAAAAGATTTATACACGTAACGTGTTTATCACCACCACCCGGAGTTAGCCATGGATTTAGTAATGCAACTCGAAGGTTTGTTCCGAACCGAGCGCAAAAAGTTTCTCGGTTTCATTCGTCAGCGTGTGCGCAGTCATGAAGAAGCAGAAGATATTCTGCAGGATGTGTTCGCAAATGTTTTGGCAGCTTCGTCGCAAATCGACAAGCCCATAGAGAACATCGCTTCGTGGGTGTTCACAGCTGTGCGCAATCGTATCATCGATACCTATCGCAAGAAGCGTACCGCAAACTTTAGCGATATGAATACCGAAGCGCAGCTTGAAGACGGCGCGGAGTTGTTCGAGAATTACATCGCCGATATGAGCTATAGTCCCGAAACAGACCTTGTACGCCGTACCATTTGGGATGCCGTTCAGGATGCTTTGAAGGAATTGCCTGCCGAGCAGCGCGAAGTGTTTGAGAAGAATGAGTTCGAAGGAATTTCCTTCCGCGAAATGAGCGAAGAGTCGGGCGTGAACATCAACACCCTGCTTGCTCGCAAGCGATATGCGGTTCTTCATCTGCGTCAGCGTCTTGGCGATTTGTACGCCTCCGTGAACGACGGCTATGTTCCCGAGAAGGAAAATGCTTAAACGCGGAGCAGCGGCTCAGGCAAATGCAAAGAAATGGTCCGGTACCACATGTTGGAACCGGACTTTTTTTTTGTCCAAAAAAAATGAAAGGTAAACTTCTGCGTCAACGGGTTGTAGTTCGATTTCAAGGTTTTGGCACCAGACAATGCAATCACGTTCCTCCTTGCGCCGGCGCGCTCTTCGCGCTCTCACATATATCGTCAGCATTGGCGGGCTGATGGTGCTATTCGCAGGCCTTCTGTGGATAGGGTGGAACACGTTCTTTAGTCACCGATTTGCCTTTGGTTCGCTGTCGTTGCTGGAGTCTATGGGCCTTGTTTCCATAGCGTACATCGTGCACTCTTCTATTCGTTTTGCCGGCGGTGATGAGTGTGTTACCGACTCCATGGATTCTTCGCGCTATGATGTTATTCAGCATCACGGCAGCATGAACGGTAATGCGGTCTCTGCCACCGCAACACGGCCGCCTTCCTCCGAGATAGCTTCGCTCAACAAAGAGCAGAAGGAAGACCTTAAGAAGAGTATCGAGGGCATCTACCTCAAAACCGACCGTGATCTAGAGGCCTAAATTCTCGGTAGCACCTGTTCGAATTCCTGCCTTCCGCCCGCATACCAATATCGCGTTATTTCTTCCGATTCAATCCTAGCTTTCAAGCGTAATCCTCAAAAACCACGGTTTTCAGAGCTTCTTTGACGATTTTTGCTCGACGACTTTGAATTAAGGTATTTATATCTTAAATTGCATAGTCGGTGATGGTCGTGCAAAAAGTTGATACAACGTCTGTTCAAACAATGCCGGGTTCATAGGGTGACGGAATGAAACTTCGTACGTCAAAGGGTACCAAAGGGAAGGTCTCCGATAATGCTAGAGATGTTCCGGCGCATGCTGCCGCATATGGTCATGCACATGCTCCTGCACATGGTCATGCACCGGTTTCCTCGAATACAGCCAAGGCATTGAAGCGTAGCCTCGACGCGCAGGATGTGCTCTGCGATCATTGCGGCGCAGTATGCTCCGGTGCCGGAGTGGCCGCCGGGGGACACACATTTTGCTGTACCGGTTGCAAGCTTGTTCACGAGCTGCTACGAAGCGATGCCGTGTGTGATGTGGTGGGCAATGATGCCGTCGCTCGCGAGAGATTTACCCGCATCGGAATCCCGCGTTTTGCCTTTCTTGACCACCCGGAGACGGCAGCGGGCTTTTTGAACTTCCGAGATGCCCGTGTGACGCGCTGCGAACTGAAGCTGCCAAGTATTCATTGCGCTTCGTGCGTTTGGACCCTCGAGAATCTTCATCGTATTGATGCCGCTGTGATTCGCAGCGAAGTGAATTTTCTGAAGCGCACACTGCATGTGAGCTTTCTGCACGACGAACTGAGTTTTCGCCAGTTAGTGGAGCTCTGCACCAGGCTTGGTTACGAGCCGGACTTGCGCCGCGAGGGAGCAGACAAGCACACACGCACGCATACCATGCGCTCGCTGTATATGAAACTTGGAGTAGCCGGCTTTGCCTTTGGTAACGCGATGATCTTCAGTGCACCGGACTATCTGGCCTCGTTTCACGGAGACCTGCGCGCGCTCACGCCTGCATTTGTGTGGCTCTTTGCGGCACTGCGTATAGCACTGAGCATTCCTGTATTGCTCTATAGTGCGTCCGATTACTTTTTGAATTCGTGGAATGCTCTTCGCAATAGGAGTATGTCTTTGGACGTGCCTGTGGCAATGGGACTACTGGCGTTGTTTGTCCGCAGTATGGCAGACATTGCTCTTGGCGCCGGCACCGGATATCTGGATTCGTTTACCGGACTGGTATTCTTCCTGCTTACCGCCAGAGTGATTCAGACCAAGAGCTTCCAGGCATTGTCGTTCGATCGCACCTTTGCATCGTTCTTTCCCATCTCGGCCGGCGTGGAGGAGGCCGGTGGAGCTGTTCGTAGTGTGCCACTTTCGCAGCTACGCGAGGGGAACATCGTTCGCGTTCGTCACGGGGAAATTATTCCCGCCGATGCCATACTGCTGGACGACCACGCTCATGTGGACTACAGCTTTGTAACGGGCGAGGCAGAGATCTCGGAAGTGCTCAAGGGCGCGCGAGTTTTTGCCGGTGGTAAAGTTGCCGGCGCTGAGCTTCGCTGTGAGCTTACGGCAACGGCATCGCACAGTTACCTGACACAACTCTGGAACGAAAGCACCTTCCACAGGCGCAAGCATGAGCGTGCAGAGAAGATCTCTGAAGTGTTTGCCATTGCATTCACGCTCACGGTGATAGTTGTATCAATTGCTACGGCGCTATGGTGGTGGCCAAACGCTTCCATGGCACTAAGCGCTGCTGTGGCCGTGCTTATCGTGGCGTGTCCTTGCGCGCTTACTCTTGCCGCGCCATTTACCTATGGTGCTGCTATGTCAATTCTGGGACGCGGAGCTTTGTACCTGCGGTCGGCAGGTGTTGTGGCAGAGTTGAGTGCAGTGGATACCATTGTATTCGACAAGACCGGCACGCTTACCAACGCTTCTGCCACTGATAATGCCAACGCTTCTGCCGCAGGTGATACGCAGCAAGTGCTCTTCCGCGGAACACATCTAACGGACGAAGAACATCTGCTCGTGCTTGCATCGGTGCGCTCGTCGCATCATCCGCTAAGCAAAGCAGTGGCGGCGTATTTACAGAATTCCCTACCCACAAGCGCGGAGGATCTTCGCTTGCGTGTGCGTCGCTTTGCGGAAACACCGGGGCAAGGAATTGAATGCCGCGTGGACGGTCACCACATCCGTATTGGCTCTGAGCACTTTGTGAATCAATGCTCCGAAGTGGACAGGGACTTCAAAGGATGCATAGACTCGGAAGGCAGAGAATACAATGGAGAGCTAGAAGCCCGAAGCAACGCACAAGTTGATCATGTTGATGGTGGTAATCATGCTAATCATGTTAATCGTGGTGATGATGCAGGCGACGACGCCGTATCTACCTTGTATCTGCACATAGACGGGCGCCGGCGCGGGAAGTTTCTGGTGCAGAGTGCGCTACGCCCCGGCATTTGTGAAATGCTCATCGGTCTACGTAAACGCTACCGCGTGTATGTGCTGAGCGGAGACAGCGAGCGGCATACATCGCTCTTCAACGGCCTTGTGGATCCACAGAACTTGCTGTTCAACAAACAACCCATTGATAAGCTGCGATGCATCGAAGAACTGCAACGCAACGGAGCTAAGGTGCTGATGGTGGGCGATGGCGTGAATGATGCCGGAGCTTTACGCCAAGCACACTGTGGTATAGCCGTGAGCGAAGAGTCGGGCGCCTTCACACCGGCCAGTGATGCTATTCTTTCCGGCAGTGCCTTGTATCGCTTACCCCTCATGCTGAGACTAGCGCAAAGCGCGCATAAAGTGTTGGTGCTTGCCTTTGCGGTATCAGTAGTGTACAACATGATTGGTCTTGCCATGGCGTGCAATGGCCATTTAACGCCGGTCTTTGCAGCCTTCTTCATGCCCCTGAGTTCGTGGAGTGTGGTTGGCATTGCTTACGGCCTTATGAAACTCATTGCCCGCAAAGAATCACGCAGTTGGTCGGGCGCCACCGGCGCCAAGGTCAATTCTGTGAAGCAGCACCACGATGGAACGCTGCCTGCCCCTTTTACCTATGCTTCATAAACCATCGCAGATACCACTATGGAAATACTCTACATGCTCATTGCTTTTAGTCTGGGACTAGCGCTCATGTTTCTGTGGTTGTTCTTGCGGGCGGTGAAGTCCGGGCAGTACGACGACGGCATTACACCTGCCATGCGTATGCTGTTCGAAGAGGATGCTCCCACGGAAAGCCGACACAGGCGTGGCACCGGGAGCAGGTAGGTACGCGCTGCCTGTAGTAGAGTGAAATCAATTGTACGTGCAAAACATATCATTATCATCATTGTCAGGGAGACTTCTTATGGATACTTCGTCGTTGCGTATCGAACAGTTCGAGTACGACAACAAGACCGTTCGCAACTTTAGCATTGCGATGATGGCCTGGGGCCTGGTGGGATTTGTTGTCGGGCTATTGGTAGCCTTGAAACTCTACTTCCCATCATTCCTGGGGTATATACCTTATTTATCGTACGGCCGTCTGCGCCCCTTGCACACGAATGCTGTGATCTTCGCCTTTGCCGGCAATGCAATTTTTACCGGCGTGTATTATTCATTGCAGCGCTTGTGCAAAGCCCGCATGTGGAGCGATACGCTGAGCACGATTCACTTCTGGGGCTGGCAGTTGATTATCGTGACTGCCGCACTTACTCTGCCCCTGGGCTTCACCACCGGTAAGGAATATGCCGAGCTGGAACTTCCCATTGATATTCTTATCGCGCTTATCTGGGTTGTGTTTGGCGTGAACATGCTCATGACCATTTACAAACGTCGTGAGAAGCATATCTACGTAGCTATTTGGTTTTACATCGCCACCTTCATTACTGTGGCAGTGCTGCACATTGTCAATTCACTCGAGCTGCCGGTGTCCTTTCTGAAGAGCTACTCCATGTATGCCGGTGTGCAGGATGCGCTGGTTCAATGGTGGTATGGTCACAACGCTGTTGCGTTCTTTCTCACCACACCGTTCTTGGGAATAATGTATTACTTCATTCCCAAAGCTGCCGATCGCCCGGTGTATTCGTATAGACTTTCTATTGTTCACTTCTGGGCGTTGATCTTCCTGTATATCTGGGCGGGCCCGCACCACCTGTTGTACACGGCGCTGCCGGATTGGGCGCAGTCGTTGGGTACTGTATTCTCCTTTATGCTCATTGCACCATCGTGGGGTGGCATGGTAAACGGTCTACTTACTCTGCGAGGTGCGTGGGATAAAGTACGCGAAAGTCCGGTGTTGAAGTTCATGGTGGTAGGTGTGACTGCCTATGGTATGACCACCTTCGAAGGTCCGCTGATGTCGTTGAAAAACGTCAACGCACTAACACACTACACGGATTATATCATCGGTCACGTACACCTGGGTGCACTTGCATGGAACGGCGGCGTGGGCTTTGCCGTGTTGTATTACATCTTCCCGCGCATGTATCGCACCGAGATTTTCTCGAAGAAGCTTGCCAGCTGGCACTTCTGGTTTGCCACACTGGGAATTCTCTTTTATGCTATTCCCATGTACTGGGCGGGCATCGCGCAATCGTTGATGTGGAAGGAATTCACCGCCGATGGAATTCTTCGCTATCCAAACTTCCTGGAAACGGTAACAGCAATCTTACCGATGTACTTTATACGCATCCTTGGCGGTTCCCTGTACATCGTGGGTGCCGTGCTTGGAGTGTATAATCTGTACCGCACAGCAAAGAACGGAACGCTGATAGCCAACGAAGCAGCGCAAGCTCCGGCCAGAGAAGTTGTGGAGCAACAGCATCACGAAAACGAATCGTGGCACCGGGTGCTGGAAGGCAAGCCGTTCAAACTTGCGGCCTTCTCGCTGGTGGCAATTCTGGTGGGAACTATTGTGGAGTTTGTGCCCACGTTTTTGGTGCAGTCCAATATCCCAACTATCAGCAGTGTGCACCCGTACACACCTCTGGAAGTACAGGGTCGCGATGTGTACATACGCGAGGGATGCTACACCTGCCACTCCCAAATGATTCGTCCCTTCCGCTCCGAGACAGAGCGCTACGGAGAGTATTCCAAAGCAGGGGAGTTCGTGTACGATCATCCCTTTCAATGGGGCTCTAAACGCACCGGTCCGGACCTTCATCGCGAAGGTGGGAAGTATCCGAACTCGTGGCACTATCTGCACATGAATAATCCGCGATCAACATCGCCGGGATCAATCATGCCTGCCTATACGTGGCTCTACGACGACAACACCGATTGGGCCAGCACCGAAGGCAAGATCATGACCTTGCGCAAACTTGGCGTGCCCTATCCGGAGGGATTTGAAGGTATAGCATTAGACAGCGCCAAAGCACAGGCAGCAACGATCGCGGCAGACATCGCTAAGTCCGGTAATGTTATCAGTCCCGACAAAGAGATCGTGGCACTTATTGCCTACATGCAGCGTTTGGGAACCGACATCAAGAAAGCACCGGTGGCTGCACACTAAAGTGCAGTGATGTTTCATAACTCAGGAATACAACAATGATTCGAAATGTATTACAATCCATAGCAGGCGTAGAGATTTTTCCCGTGATATCACTCATACTCTTCCTGCTTGTGTTTGGCGTGATGCTGGTATGGGCAATGCGAAGAGACAAACTGTACCTAACAGAGCTTGCGCAGCTTCCGCTCAAAGATGATGAAGTCAGTGCCGCAACGCGCGAGTAGACGTTTGAAGAACTATCAAAACAATCAACGGAGAATGTTATGTCGCAAAATGAAATTGATAAACTGCTCGATCACGATGCCGACGGCATCCGGGAGTTTGATAATGCGCTGCCGAAGTGGTGGCTGTACGGATTCTATTTCACCATTGCCTTTGGTATAGCCTACATGGTGTTTTACCATGTAGCGGGCGGACCATCCAGTACCGATGAATACAATCAGCAAATAGCAGAGGCTAAAGCAATGATGAAAACGCAGAGCAGTGGTTTGATCAGCTCACCGCGCTTAGACCCTGCCACACTTGCAACAGGTAAGGAGATATTCGAGGGCAATGACTATCTCTGCCACACATGTCACCGCGCCGACCTTGGCGGCATCGTGGGACCCAATCTTACCGACGAATATTGGATACACGGAGGAGCGTTTTCGGATGTGGTAAAGAACATCACTACCGGCTTTCCGGATAAAGGAATGCTGCCCTATGGAAGCGGCGCGAAGATGCCGCAGGAAAAACTCTTGGCTGTGGCCAGCTATGTGTGGAGTAAATACGACTCTCATCCGGCAGATCCCAAGCCCATCGAGCCTGAGCGGGATGTAAAGGTGGAGCGAGAAGAGAACGAGTCGCACTAAGGTCTCAAGCAGTTAGAACTGTCGCAGGCAGTGGATAGCAATCGAAATCGATACCAACAACAACTGTAAAGCACGCAACGTATGTCCGTCATTCATGTAGAGCGCGGCACGCCGGAGTCGTTTCGCAACACATTATACAACATCGATCTTGAGGGAAACAGAGCCAAGATCTATCCTCACAAACCGGCGGGACGCTACACCACAGCTCGCAGAGCAGTAAGCGTGGTTCTCCTGGCTTTTTTCTTTGCAGCTCCGTTTGTGAAAGTGAATGGATTGCAATTCCTGCAATTCAATATTCCGGAACGCACGTTCATTCTTTTCGGCATTGTGTTTTTTCCCCAAGACTTCTACATCGTGGTGCTTGGCGCGTTAACGCTGATCGTGTCTGTAGTGCTGTTCAGTTCCGTATTCGGCAGAATATGGTGCGGGTGGATGTGCCCGCAAACAGTATTTCTGGAGATGGTGTTTAGGCGAATCGAGTTTGCAATTGAAGGCAGCGGAATCAAGCAGCAGCTTTTCGAAGCAGCGCCGTTCACAGTGAATAAAGCTGTCAGGAAGGCTTTGAAGCACGGCGTGTTTTTTCTCATAGCTGTGATCATTGCCAATACATTCCTGGCGTACATCATTGGCTCGGACGCCGTGCTCGCATTGGTGCAGGAGTCTCCGCTGAAGCATCCCGTGGGATTTGGTTCGCTCATTCTGTTCAGTGTGGTATTCTATGCAGTGTTTGCTCGCTTTCGTGAACAAGCGTGTATAGTAGTGTGTCCGTACGGACGCTTACAGAGTGTGTTTGTGGACCGAGACACCGTGCTGGTTACCTACGATTCCAAACGAGGTGAGCCGCGCGGAAAATTCACAAAAGAAGATAAGCAGGCAGTGCTCTCCGGTGGTTCTATACCGGCGTCGCGTGGAGATTGTATCGATTGCGGGCGTTGCCGGCATGTGTGCCCCACGGGCATAGATATTCGTAACGGCATTCAAATGGAGTGTGTGAATTGCACCGCATGTATGGATGCCTGCGATGAAATCATGACAAAGATTTCGAAACCCAAGGGATTGATTCGCTATACTTCCCAGAGCAGTGTGGAGACAGGTTCCCGCTATCGCGTAACAAATCGTGTGAAAGCCTACGTGGCTGTGTGGTTGGTGCTGATGATGTCGTTCGGATATCTGTTTGCGCGGCGCCCCATGACAGACATTCTGATACTTCGCCAGCCCGGAACCTTGATGCAGACTACTGCCGGGGGCGATAAGATCAACTTTTATGTGATGAATATTGTCAATAAAAACACCGCCGTCTTGCCATTGAATATTACCTGCGAGTCTCATCCCGAAGCAAAGCTGACGGTGTTGGGAAATATCGCCGACGTCCCAGGTGTAAGCGAGCGATCCGTGCGTTTCATTCTGGCGTTGCCGCCCGGCGATGTTCGTCACGGAGACCTGCCAGTCACCTTTGTAATCACATCCGGTGGCGTGGAGCTTCACAGAGTAACCACAGCCTTTGTAACAACCGGATTGTAGCGCACAGCGCTCTGCATAGAATAGTACATCTGAAATACATTTTCCCGGAGACATGATGAAAACCCAAGATGAACGTCCAGAATTACAACAAGAGCATACTCAAGGCTCACAGCCTTCACGCACATCCGCAAAGCCCTTGCGCGGCTGGAACTGGGGGAAGGGAATAGCGCTGGTATACAGCGCCTTTGCTCTGGCCACCATCGCTTTTGCCGTGTTTAGTTTTTCTCAGAAAGTTGAGCTGGTCTCGGCCGATTACTATGAGCGCGAGATGGCATATAATAGTCATGAGCAGCGCATTGCCAACACAGCATCGCTTTCACAACAAGTGCAATTGCGGCTTGATGCTCAAGCCCGTACAGTGAACGTACATTTTCCTGTTCCCGGGGCAACAGGTACAGTGCTCTTGTACCGACCATCCGCATCGGGTTTAGATCGCAGCTTTGCCATTGCTTGCGATGCCACAGGCAATATGAATATAGACGTACATGATCTGGCATCCGGCGAGTGGCGCGCACAAATCACCTGGACCTCCGCATCCACGCCGTTCTATCATGAGTGCCGCATTCGGCTGTAAGTGCATGTGTGATTGCATAAGTACCGGCATGTGTCCCACCGTTTACACTTCGAAAAGTACCCACGCGTGAATATTGAATTGATCATACCGCCGGCATTGGCACTTGGCTTTGTGGGGTCGTATCACTGCGTAGCAATGTGCGGAGTGATTGCTGTGCAAACCCGCGCGGAGTCTATTGCGGGAACTCTTGCGCGCCACTTGCAATACAGTGCGGGGCGAATGCTCACGTACACGCTACTGGCGGTGAGCTTGTATGGTATCGGCGCTGTGGGGGCAATGAATGTTGGTCAGCACGTGATATCACTTGCAGCCGGCAGCATCATATTGATTGGAGTTGTGATGCGCATGGTGTTTGCGGTTAGCATTGTGCCGCCCGGCCTCTACACCACACTGTACGCACTTCTGGCGCGCCTGCGAACCGCTGCCAATAGCGTGGCGCCCGCACCCATGCGGTCATTTTTTTTGGGAGTGTTCAACGGTTTCCTGCCGTGTGGCTTTGTGTATATGGCGCTCGCTCTTTCCTTAATGCAGCCCGGCGTGGAGCAAAGCGCACTGTGGATGGCAGCCTTTGGCGCCGGAACCATACCCGCAATGTTGTTGCTTGTGCTCGGGTTTAGATTTCGCCCACTGGAGGCCCTGGCTTCTTCCCCGAAGTTTCGTTTGGGTGTCTCGGCCGTAGCGGGTGTGTTGCTTGTGCTGCGGGGATTAGCATTGGGAATTCCCTATGTTTCTCCGAGTATTCCGGCATCCGTAGAAGTACTGAGCAGTATCAAGCACGGGGGAACGTGCCTGCCGCAAGCCACACCCTAGGCTGCGTTTTTGAGCTGCATTTTGAGCTGCATTTTGAGCTGCATTATCGCCTCGATCAGTTCCACAACTCTGAGTATGTGTATGAGCGAATCAATGTGTGCTTCGCACAATTCTTCGTCAGGCCCGAACACGCAACAAACTAGCGCACGCGGCCAAAAGCGGGTGGTGGAAAAGTTGCGGTATGTGAATGAAGTTCAAGGTTGCAAATAATTGAAAATGATATAGTTGAGATTCGGTTGTAGCCCGGTGTTTCTGTAGCCATATGTAGCCATAGATTCGGTGGCATCTATATTACCTTCCTTCAAAGACGCCCCGGAAAACGCCCCGAGTGATTGCCTCAATTTGGGGCAGTGTAAGATTTTTTACACACATTCCGAAGCTTTTCCGTATCTTTCCCGCAGTTAACAATTGGTATACTCCTTTGAAGTATAGATGGGTTTTTCGAGAGACGCCTGATGAAAATGCAGCCGACACATTAGTACAAGAGTTAAAGATTCCACGCAGTCTTGCAAAGGTTTTGAGTTCACGAGGACTACAAACGGCGGAAGACGCGCGGCAGTTCTTTGCACCCGAACTGGACTTTCTCCACGATCCATTCCTGATGGATGGTATGGAGAGAGCGGTGGAGAGGATCGAACAAGCTATTCGTGACAAAGAGCTGGTTTGGATCCATGGTGATTACGATGTGGACGGCACAACATCAACGGCGATGACACTCCAGTTCCTGCGGGAAATTGGAGCGCGGGCGGAGTATTATATACCCGAACGCATGACAGAAGGTTACGGTTTGTCCAACGCCAGTGTGGACAAAGCCGTGTCTCTGGGCGCTACCTTGCTCGTAGCGGTGGACTGCGGCATAACCTCCAACGATACTATAGCCTACGCAAACTCGCGCGGCATGGAAGTGATCATTTGTGATCACCACGAGCCCGGTGATGTATTGCCCGATGCCTATGCCATCCTGGACCCCATCAAACCGGGTTGCCCCTATCCCTTTAAGTCTCTGGCTGCCTGTGGTGTAGCCTTCAAGCTCATCCAAGCTCTGTGTGCGGTGAACGGTTCGCCCGAGCGCGCATATTCATACCTGGATTATGTGGCCATTGCATCCGCAGCCGATATCGTTCCCCTGATAGGAGAGAACCGCGTCCTCGTGCATCATGGTTTGGAGAAACTCAATATGGATCCGCGACCCGGATTCAAGAGTCTGGTTGACTGTGCCAACCTGGAGTTTGGAAATCTTACTACCTCGAGTATCATCTTCGGACTGGCGCCGCGCATCAACGCTGCCGGCCGAATTGGCGATGCCAAACGCGCGGTAGAAATGATGATTCAACAAGATGTAGTGGCTGCGTACAAGATTGCGCAGGAATTGGAACAAGAGAATCGTACTCGCCGGACCATAGACGAAAAAACCTTTGCAGAGGCCTTTGCCGAAGCGGAGCGTTTTATGGCTTCGGGCACGCGCCGCTCGCTGGTGCTGTATTCGCCGGATTGGCATGCAGGCGTAATTGGTATTGTGGCTTCGCGACTGGTGGAAAAGTTCCAGATTCCTGTAGTGATGCTAACGCGCATGGATGGTTTTGCTAAGGGTTCGGCCCGAAGCATCAAGGAGTTCGACATACACGCCGCGCTCAAACATTGCGAGGGATACTTGCATGAATTCGGCGGGCACAAACATGCGGCCGGACTCACCCTGCCGGCAGAGAATGTAGATCGCTTCCGTGAGGCTTTAGATGAAGTGGCCCGGATGCACGTTACCGACGACATGTTGGTGCCCGAGATTCTTATTGATGCCAAGCTCACTCTCAGTGAATTGTCTCCCGGATTCTTCGATCATCTTCGCAGGTTTGCTCCATTTGGTTTTAGCAATCACAAGCCGGTTTTCTACTCCCAGGGCGTGCTCAGCGCCAATGGTGTAAAAGTAGTAGGTAATAATCATCTCAAGTTTCGCGCTCTGCAATCGAATTTTGTGATTGATGCCATAGGATTCAACCTGGGCGACAAGCTGCCCATAGCAGCCTCGCGCCGCCCCTTCTCGCTCGTGTTCACGCTCGAAGAAAACACCTACAACGGTAACACCGCTCCGCAGATTCGCATAAAGGATATTCGCTTAGACGATTAAGCCGCTGCGCTACGATCTACGATCTTTGCGCGGTCTCATCATCAATGGTCAACGCTTCTGCCCTTGTCTATGTCGGAACATCACGACGGTTGGGGAATACGTTCCTTCCTCGATGAAATCGAGAGTATGGAGAGCGCCGACGTAAAACTGCGTATGGAGCTCACAGCTGCTGCGCACCGCGATTTCCTTGATTACTGCACCCGTAACGACCACCAGTTTTTTTCTTCCGCCGCGGCGAAGCATCGCTACGTTGCCACGAAGCTCCGCGTTGATTCTTCATCCTCGCGTGCGCTGGCTCGGCTGTTGAATTTGGGTAGCACCCAAGTAAACTCCGCCGTGGTGATAGATGCGTCATTGCCGCCCTTGTATCTGTCGCTTTTGCGCCATCTGATTGATGAGGCAGAGCGGCAAGAGCAAGAACTAGAACTAGAGCAACAGAAAGAACACGAACACGCTTCATCCGCAAGTGAACAGCCAATTGATTCTCCTCATGCAGTTCCACGCGTAGCAGCAGATGAGGCGCTCGATGCTGTGCAAGATGCTGTGCTAGATTCCCTGCAAGAATCTCTACTAGATTCCCTGCACCGGTCGCTGCAACAGACGCAGCAGCAAACATTATTCGAACCGAACCGGCAGGAACGCACTACCATCCGTGTTGTAGTGACAGCATTAGGTGAGCGGCAGCGCACTGCTAACGGAGAGATTCATGTACTGCATTGTTGCACCGAAGACGGTAAGGAACTTCGCGTTGCACTTACCGGTATGTTGGTGGACGATGCCGATACCATATGGGAAGGCGCAATAGTGCACATCACCGAAGCGCGGATATTGGACGATGAGCGTGTCATTACCACCGCCGATAGTATGTGTGTGGTAGAACCGGATGCCCTTGTAGACGTAACGGATATTGCCGAGTGTTTTCAGCAGCGCGGAGCCGAGCCGACTCTGTCCCTGATTCGCCGCTGGACCCAATCGCCGGCCAGCGAGGCCGTGGTGATGGGATCTATTATCAACTCCTGCTTCGACGATATTATCCTGCATCCGGAGAAGGATTTCGACAGCATGTACCGCGATGCCTGTGCTGCGCGCCCATTGTCGTTCATTGCAGCGGTGAGCACCGAACGCCGGGACGCATTAAAAGATACCGTGCGTGATCATGTGGAACGGCTGCGCGCGCTCATGCAGCAAGTGCCGTATTCTCGCGCCATTGTTGAGCCAAGCTTTATCTCTCCCGTATTCGGTTTGCAGGGGCGATTGGACGTCTTGCTTGAACATGCAGACAACCCTTTGCATAAAACCATTATCGAGTTGAAGTCGGGTTCCGCGCCGGGAGTAGCTGCGGCACCGGTGGAATCATCTGCATCTGATTCGTCAGCTGCGCGCCCGCCCACTTCGCCTACGCCCGCCGTGCATTTCGGCACACCTCGTTCCAGAGTTTGGAAAAATCACGAGGCGCAAATTGCCTGCTACCATTTGTTGTTGCAGTCTGCCTTTCCGGGCAGATACGGAGACAGCCGTATACTGTATTCCAAAACGCCCGACGAGCCCATGCGCAATGTGGATGTTACGCCGGCGCTGCTGCGAAGTGTGATACACTGCCGCAATCAGATTCTTCGCTTAGAATACGAGCTGCGTTCCAAGAACTTTCGTAGCCTGGCACGTATATGTGATACCTCTCTGCCCGTACCCTCGTTCATGACCGAAGCACAGCAGAATATCAGGGCAGTGTTCCGAAATGACGATCCGGACATAGCGCTGCATGCTCAGGTATTCCTGTATCTGCTTCTTCGCGAAAGTTACGAGCAGCGCATAGGCGGTTCGGGTGCAGCGCCCGGATTCTCGGCCTTGTGGAAGAGCACAGCTACCGAGAAAACGTTGCGCAACTCTCTGTTGAGCGGGCTTCGCTTGCAGGCCGATGAAAAAGGCTTTGAGCAGGGTATACTTAGCTTCAGCAGAACGGCAGTAGCCAGCGAAGCATCGGTATTCAGAGTGGGCGACATTGTGGTGGTATATCCTGTGGATGAAACGCAGAACAGGAAGGTTTATCACGGGGTACAGCTTAAGGGTAATATCCGCGAGATCGACGCTACACGAGTGGTGGTGCGCCTTCGCAGTCAGCAGCCCTGTATTTCTACTAATGATATCGAGCTGAATTGGCACTGCGAGCCTGATTACATGGAGTCCAGCCATGCAGCCACGTTGGCGTCGTTTATGACTGTCTTTCGCGCGCCCGAGCGCAAGCGAAATGTCATCCTTGGCCGCGCCATGCCGGAACATTCGCAGGGGCAAGAAATGGTAGCTGCCAGTGCGCCGGAAACATCATCATCTTCACGTACAGCCACAAGCTCCGTTCAGCTGGACGATCATCAGCAACATCTCCTGCAATTGGCCATGAGCGCAAAGGACTACTTCCTGCTACAAGGTCCGCCGGGAACCGGTAAGACCTCAGTGATGTTACGCTCCATGGTAGAACACTTGCTTACAGATGAAAACGAAACTGTACTTATAGCGGCATACACAAACAGAGCCGTGGACGAGATTTGCCGAACGCTCAAACATGCCACAGCGATACAGCAGATTGTGCGTATGGGGCGTAGCGAAAACACCGAGCATCCCGAACTGCTCTTTCAAACTTTGGTGCGAGAGCACGGCCCTGAAGGCGCGGAGCAACGGTTGCGTTCCGCTCGTGTTGTGGTGGGCACCGTTACCTTTTTAAACAGCAATCCGGAGCTGTTCTCCTTCTGCCGCTTTAGCACTGCTATTGTGGACGAAGCTGCACAAATCCTTGAGCCCCATCTTGCCGGTATTCTGGCCAAAGTGCAGCGTTTCATTTTGATTGGCGACGAGAAGCAGTTACCGCCGGTGCTTTCTGTGCCGGAAGGAGCTCGCCGCATACGTAATTCGCGCATGGAAGAGCTGGGAATTACAGACGTACAAACGTCGCTCTTCGAGAGACTGTTGCAGCGCTGTATTCGTAATGGTTGGAGCCATGCATATGGAATGCTCACTCATCAAGGCCGAATGCACCAAGACATATGCGCACTGCCTTCCGATTTATTCTACGATGGCAAGTTAATCTCCTTCCTGCCTCGCCAGGCAGAGACATTACCTAGTGTACTTGTGACCAAAGAGGAACGCGCTGCGGCAGAGAATGGAGATGAACGGAATAATGATCGCGAAAGTGATCAATTAGTGAATGGCGGCAGTGCCGAGCGCATCCTTGCCCATAGATGCGTATTTATTGACAGCGGAAGGAATGCTAACAGACTCGGAATAAATAATAGCAACGATACCGCCGTTAGGCTTGCCGGCAGAAAAATACATATACCCGAAGCCCGCATCTGCGCTCGTTTGGCAGAGTTGTTCATGGCAGAGTGTACTGCTCAAGGCAAGGAGTGGAACTCCATGCGTCTGGGAATTATTACACCATTCCGAGCCCAGATTCAGCAGATCCAGCGTTTGTTATCACCGCTACTATTGAATACCGTTACGGTTGATACTGTAGAGAGGTTTCAAGGTTCGGAGCGTGATATAATTATTCTCTCTACTGCGGTTAATTCTTCCTCTGAGCTGGCTTCCATACAGAGTATCTCGTACTTTGGCGATCAGGTGGTAGATCGCAAATTAAATGTGGCACTTACTCGCGCTCGCGAGCGCTTTATACTCCTTGGCCATGAATATACTCTTCGCCGTGTTCCGCACTATGCCCGCCTGTTAGACCGTTTACTGCGTGTTGAATTGCCGGTCGATGAATACAACAATGTACGCGCCGGTGAAATCACCGACATTCCCGCCGATACTCAAGACGACGCACACAACATAGACTAAATATTTTTCTGTGAACGATGTGGTGCTATATTCCCGGCAGTGATGTCATTAACTGACATGGAGTACACCATGAGATATTCTACCCATAAAATTGCCTTTGCGCTACTTATTACCTGCTTGCTCAGTCTGCCTGGCAGCGCGCAAAATCTGCAATGGAAGCGCCCCAAGAATCCGATGAGCCAAGGGGGAATAGGAATGTCCACATGGTTTTCGAATCTCTCGGTAGACGGCGACTTTGTGTACGTAAACACCGGATCCGGTTTTAGACGATCTCACATAAATGGAGGTGGATGGAGTACCTTAGGCAATGGTAGTCCGAAGTTCAGATCTGCTGTGCGCGGAAATCAGTTGATTATTGGCGACATGGGTAGATTGTTTAAATCCACAGATGGTGGCAAGTCTTGGAGATTCGAAACTCTGGAGCCACTAAATCCGGTGATTGATGTTGTGTGTGCGCGGAAATTTAATGCCGCCATAATGGGCAACAACACAGTTGCAGTGCAGGAGATTGGAACAGATCAATGGAGATTTCTCCGCTGTGGCGCAAGTGCCCCTTTGATTGATATTCAGGCCGTCGAGGATTCCATTTTCGTCGTGTCGGGTTCGGAGGTGTTAAGAGGTATATACACGGATTCCACACTTCGTACATGTTGGAATATTCCGGACAGTTCGCAGGAACTAAACTCTATAGCTTCAATGTCCGGTGTGCTAATCTGCGGTTCAACACTCGGCGCCTACCGTTCTACCGATGGAGGATCTACTTGGCGAGACTTTATGCCGGGTGATACTATGAAAGCGATGCAGGTGAGTGCAGGTAGCGCCTTTTGTGCCATTGCCCTTACATCCACATTCGATCCGGGCGGCATAGTGTACCGATCCGACGATCTGGGCAAAACCTGGAAGCAAATCACCACCTTTCCTACACTGATTGTAGATGCTGTTGCGTACAACAACGACGTCGTGGGCATTGATGTACGGGCCCATGTTATCGATGCCAAGCCGTTGATTAACGACTACCTGGATTTATGTGCCGTGCCCGTGGAATGCCCAATCAACATCATGGCGCCACACCCTCTTAGCGGATTTGTCACTTGTTTTAGCGAATCGCTCAAAAGGGTGCGCGGTTTCGACGACTGGCTGCAAGTAACCATGCCACCCATCACCGTTACCGACGCCGCTTACGTTGGCGACAGACTTTATGCAGTGGGCGAAGGTGCGGACATGGCCTACAGCGACGACGGTGGCTTGTCGTGGTTTCCTCATACGGCCAAAGGTTTGCCTCCCAATGTATTATGGAAAAAACTACGTGTCAACAAGAGCTTGCTTGTTCTGCACGGATCCGATAGTTGCGTGTATGTAAGCACCGGGATGGATGCCGGCTGGACACGGGCTTTTTCTCGCGTACCCGAACATGTAGTGTGTTTTGATAACGTTGTTGCTGCTGTAGGTACTGATTGGTATTTGCGTTTGCAGGTAAGCGATACGGGGCTATGGCTACGAATGGATACCATAGGTTCGTATGCAAACGGTTACTCGTTTTCGGAAGGCCTTCGGAGTTTAGCTGCCCGCGATAGCGGTTGTGTTTATGCGCTTACGAACGACGGACGGTTTTTTTATAGCGAAAAAGGATTAGGTTCGAGTGGTAGCTGGGGTGTGGAACGCACGCTTCCATTTTCGGATTCCATTGCTGCCTTGCGATGCACGCGCAACTCGGTGTTTGCACTTCTTCGGCCGAGTGGATTGATGCGAAGCTTCGACAATGGCGCAACGTGGATTCAGGACAACTATGATCTTGTGGATGGAGTAGTGGATCTACAAGACTCGGGTCCTTTGTACTGGGCTTCAACGCTAAGCAACGGCCTCTACCTTGCCACCGATAAATTGCTTGTATCGGTGGATTCCGATTCTGATTACGATTCCGATACTCGTTCTGATTCACAATCAGGCAATCCGGGCGCGAACACTTCGCTACTCGTGCCACAGCCGGCATCGCAGTTCGTTCGCAGCGAGGTATTCCAAACATGTTCCGAGGTTAGCGTTCTCTCTGCGCTGGGTGGCACGGTGCGTGTGCTTCCGGTGCTTGCCGGCGGAACGATCGACGTCTCATCATTGCCTTCAGGTGTGTACATGCTCAGCGCGTGCGGCAATCTTCAGCCCGCACTGAAGTGCGTTGTGTGGCGGTGATTGCTCGCGGTTCCGTCATCACCGAGCGTACTCTTCAAACAGACTGCGTAGTGCCGCGCCTGTGGGAGAAGTTTTGTGCTTTGCTACTTGCTCCGGTGTACCGGTGGCCACCACTGTGCCGCCGCGGTCTCCGGCGCCGGGGCCCATGTCGATAATCCAGTCTGCAGATGCCATTACATGCACGTTGTGTTCTATCACCAGCACACTGTTTCCATTGTCCACTAATCTGCGGAAGCAATGCAACAGCTTTGCTACGTCGTCCAGATGCAAGCCGGTAGTGGGCTCATCAAAAATGTACAGTATGCCTTTGCGGTTGTTCTCATCTAAGTGGGTGGCAAGCTTGATACGCTGAGCTTCTCCGCCGGACAAGACCGAGGAGCTCTGACCCATACGCAAGTATCCTAAACCAACTTCACGTAATACTTCAAGCCTGTCGGTAACGCGCTTAATGCCTTTGAAGAAATCCACCGCTTCATCGATGGTCATGGCCAGTACATCGATAATAGATTTTCCGCGGAACAGAATAGAGCGTGCCTCTCGCTTATAGCGTGAGCCGCGGCAGGTTTCGCATTCTAGTTCAATGTCCGGAAGAAACTGCATTTCCACGACTACGGTTCCCGAACCCTCGCACTCCTCGCAGCGACCACCCGCCACATTGAAGGAAAAGTGCCCCGGCTTCCAGCCCAGTTGCCGTGCGGCCTGCGTGGCAGCGAAGGTCTCGCGAATCACATCAAATGCCTTCGTATAGGTTACCGGAGTGGAGCGCGAAGATCGGCCAATGGGTGATTGATCCACCATCTCAACATCGCCCACCAAATTCATTCCTTCGATGTGTTCGCACTTACCAACGATACCATTGTATCCGCCCATAGTACGCTTCAGATTGGCATAAAGCACATCGTGCACCAGGGTGCTTTTTCCCGAGCCCGACACGCCGGTCACTACTGTGGTGCATCCCAGTGGAATGGCCAGTTCCTTGATAGCAAGATTGTTTTCGTGTGCACCAAGAATTGTGATGTGCTGGCCCGAGCCCTTACGGCGTTTGGTGGGCAGCTCAATGCGCATGCGGTGCGATAGGTATTTACCGGTTAGCGACTCCTTGTGTGCCATGATATCTTGCACAGTGCCCTGAGCCACAAGCGTTCCGCCGCGCTCTCCGGCATGAGGTCCCATGTCGATAATACAATCCGCATGACGCATGATGTCGGTATCGTGTTCCACCACCACCACGGTGTTCCCAAGATTACGCAAGCGGTGCATGATGCGAATCAGGCGCTCGGTATCGCGGGGGTGCAAACCTATACTGGGTTCGTCCAGCACGTACAATGTTCCCACCAGCGAGCTTCCCAGCGAGGTTGCCAAGTTCAGTCGTTGAGACTCCCCGCCGCTGAGCGTGTGCGACAGACGGTCTAAGGTGAGATACTCAACGCCGATGTCCACCAGAAGTTTCAATCGCCAGCGAATCTCCTTCAGAACATGTGCGGCCACATGTTCTTGATAACTGCTCAGCACAAGTGAATCGAAGAACTGCGATGCGGCTTCTATAGTCAGTGCCACCACGTCGGGTATGCTCTTGCCGCCTAGAAACACACGGCGGGCGGAAGTGCGCAAGCGCGATCCGCTGCAGGCAGGGCAGCGTGTATAGCCGCGATACCGTGAAAGCATCACGCGGTTCTGCACTTTGTATGATTTATCCTCCAGCTCCTTAAAGTAGCCGTGCAGGCCCGGGTACTGGCGGTCTCCGTGCCATAGCCATTCCCATTCCTCTTTAGTGAACGAGGCCACAGGTGCATCGGCATTAATACCAATGCGCGTGGCGTGCGTGATCAGCTCGCGGTTATGCGCCGAGGATTGCAGCACCTTGAAAGCATGCACCGCTCCATTGTTCAACGACTTTGTTTTATCCGGAATTACCAAGTCTTCGTCGATGCCCATACTTCTGCCGAAGCCCTGGCAGGTGGGGCAGGCACCAAAGGGAGAATTGAACGAGAACAATCTGGGCTCGGGTTCCTGGTACTCGGTGCCATCGTACGGACACGAAAATGTATTGGTGAACAGATGTGTTTGGCCTGTGCTCACATTGCGAATCACCACACTGCCGCCGGTGCGTTTAAAGGTGGCATCTATGGAATCGAAAAGCCGGGATTTGGTATCCTCGTCTTTGCGAAGCAGCATTCTATCGGCCACTACCAACAGGTTGTGAACCGTCGCAGTGTCCGGAAGTTGTTCTTCCTGCAGATCAATAATCGTAAATGTGCCGTCGATCATCACGCGGGTATAGCCCTGTGCTACCAAGGTGTTCAGCTCGTCCTTGATATTCGTCACCGTGTCCGGGATTTTAAACAGCAGATAAATGCGATCATCCTCGTTCCACGTCCAAATGGTGTCGAGTATGGACTGGGGCGTGTCTTTTCCAACCTCCCGATCGCACTCTTTGCAATGTGTGGTGCCGATACGCCCGTACAGCAAACGCAGGTAGTCGTAGATTTCTGTGGTGGTTCCCACCGTGGATCGCGGGTTGCGCGTAAGAGTTTTTTGCTCGATGGCAATGGCCGGCGGCAACCCCGATATGCTATCTACTTCGGGTTTGTTTTTTCTTTCCAAAAACTGCCGCGCATAGGCAGACAACGACTCCACAAAACGCCGTTGACCCTCGGCGTACAATGTATCAAAAGCCAGCGACGATTTACCCGAGCCGCTTACTCCGGTGATCACGGTCAGCTTATTACGCTCTATATCCACCGACACGTTTTTCAGACTGTTAACGCGGGCGTTGCGAATACTGATCACTTTCTTTTGCGATTCAGACATGAGTGCGGTAGTAAATGCCGGCAATTCTGCGGCTGCGAAAAAACAACGTGAATGACAACTTTGGCAACAACGTGACCTGCAAAATAGCGGTGGCGCGGGCTGCGGGAACGAAAAAGTACTGCCTTTTTTATACGAATCGGGTTGTTGACTATATCACCACTTCCAGCCGACTGATGCTCGGTACATTCTGCCGGGCATTGGATAATTGGCAACCACTTCGTACGCCATTTGCGCGGCGTTGTCGCATTCGGCGCGCAGAGATACCTCGTTGCTACCAAGCTTCCATTCGTAGCCCGCAAGAAGCTGAATAGTGCCATAGGCCGCCAGAGCCGACGCCGGAGCGTTGTCCGTTTGAGTGTAGCGCCGGCCGCACATGTGCACTCCCACACCTACACTCCACCCCTGCGCTGCATACAAAAGATGAGCGTAGCCAAGAGTTTGAGGGGAGTAGGGGAGCAGCTTATCCATGCTGCGCGCACCATGGGTGCGATCGCGTACATCTTGAACGGTAACTGCCGCCCGAAGCAGAAGCTGCGACCACAGCCGTGACACCGCACCTAGTTCAGCACCGCGCGTGCGTACCGAGGCCACGTTCATGGCCGACCACGTTACCGGGCTTCGTGGTACGGCTACAATTTGATTGTTTGTGTGCCGCTCGAACAAGGTCACGCTCAGTGTGGTTCCGCCGGCAATGGAGGGTGGCAGCGTGTACTCGGCCGTGGCACGGAGCACAAGAGCATCCTCGGCTGTAAGGCGCGTTGATCCGTAGTTCTGGTAATACAACTCATTGAACGAGGGCAGGCGAAATGCTCGAGCCACATGCGCACTAATGTCGAGTCCGTTATCGCAGCGAATCAGTACCGAAGCACGTGGCGTCCAAAAAGGGGCAGCGTCGCTATTGGCATCAATGCGTACACCTCCAAGTATAAACACACTGATGCCATCCGTGGCCTGCAGTGCTCTGGACTGTGCTCCCAAACCCGCACCAATACTGTTTCGCAGGGCACGATTACCCGCGCCGAAACGCAGAAGATCGCCGCGAAGATCTCCGGATGCAACGTCCACACGCAGAGCAAGTTCGTCGTGTGCAGACGTCTGATGATGCACCGATAATGCAGCGCCGGCGTCGCGAGAAATAAATCTGTTGGTGAACGGCACGCCAAGAAGCGAAGCCGAAGTATCGGCGAACTGCTGTGTTTGAAAACCTCCGAAGCCTTGCCAACGAAGCTCGGTATTCTCGCTGATACCGGCACTGCCATTATGAATCAGCAGCAGCGACTCATCATCCAGCCTCGCGGTAGAAGTGCCAATGTTTCCCTGAGTAACGGCGTCGGGCGCGCCTCGGTGCGAGGTTCGAACAATCACTCGCGTGGTAGCCGAAGCATGTGTTCCGCGGGCAGTCACGCTCAGCATGCCGTTTGCCGACATATAATCCGCATTCGTGCGCCTGTACTCCGATGCTGTTCCGAAGTTCGAGAATTGAAAAGGATAATCGCCTTTTGCCGCGCGCACGTCGGCGCTGGCGTACACACGCACTGTGGCACTCAAGGGCGCATCGGTATGAGCTACCAGGCCGCGCTCTTGCCACGAGCCGGCATCTGCTGTACAGCTTCCATGCCAAAGGGAATCGGTAGCCACGCGTGAAGTCATCATCACAATGCCACCCATGGCATGCGCTCCGGACAGCGTGGCATCGACGGCGTCGCTCACCACCACCGAGCGTAAAAAAGCAGAGCTCAAAGTGGAGAAATCGAACAACCCGTTTTGTGATGCATTAAGGCGAACGCCATCCAGATACACGGCTGTCTGAGCAGCTGCAGCGCCCCGCAGGGAAACGGTCTTGATACCGGCAAGCCCGCCATAGTCACGTACAAACACTCCCGGCATGTATCGCATCAGCTCTGCAGACTGGCGCGTTTGGTATCGAGTGATGTCCGAGTCGTGCATCTCGGCACTTTTGGTGTGGCCCAGCACAGACGGCACCACCGGCCGCACAGCCTCTACGCGAATACCACGCGATTCATATCTGGCCGTGTCGCGCTGCCGGGCTGCGGCATGGGCGCGAGTTATTATTCCGACGGAGTTGCCGTTTGCCGTAGCATGCAGTGCGTATGCCATCTGCGAGCAGAGAAGCAGGAGCAGGAACAGTAGCAGTAGTGCACAAACAGATCTCAGCGCAACGGTATGTATAGTGCTCATCAAGTGCGGGTTGACGGCCGCCCACACGCGTGCGCTTGAATGCCACCGCACTCTGCCCGGCTGTGGTATGTATGTGCGCGATGCTTTGTTCACGATATGCGGTAGCACGTGAGTGAGGCGTAAGAAGAGTGTAGTGTATTAAAACTGCACCACAGTCTTGTGAAGAGCAGCGCAGCGCAGTTTCTACTGCTGTGTTTTCATTTTCCCTTAGGGAAAGATGGCAACTTTCACCGGCACCGGGCCAACATTATGCGTGTGAAGTATTGCACCCTGCACGGAGTAATGAATCACGCTACCGTTACTGGTATAATCGGCGGCATCGCTAATCCAGAACGAGCCGTCGCGGGTATCAACTGTCAGTCCGTTTATTGATACTCCTGCGGCGATATTCATCACCGGCGTGGGCGTGGGAGAGGCAAGCAAAGGATTGATAAGCAGAACCTGCTGCGCTAATACTGTCTGGGAGATCTTTCCGATCACATATACACCGCTTGCGGTTACGTTCATGTATCCGCTACCAATAAATGTCCAGCGCGCAGTTTCCTTCAGCGTTGCTACATCGTATTCTACAATGCCCTGTAGCGCCGAAGGGTTTGTGTAGAGTTCCTGATAGTATGCGTACAAGCGTTTTTTGTCGGTGCTTAGCTGAACCTCCGTGACGTTCTTACCCACGTTCAGCGTTCCCACTACAGATCGCGAAGCGATATCAATCACCGATACTGTTCCCGCACCCTTTACCGTATCGCGCAGCGTTCCGTAACCGCTATTGGCTACAAACACCAGCGTTGATGTAGAGGCTACTCCTTGTGTGGCCGGGCCAGTAAGCACATGATCCAGTAAGGTCATGGTTTTAGGGTTGAAGAACTGCACACCATCGCCGTTGGTGGTGCTCACGCAGGCAAGAGTAGGGCTGATAATCTCGATGTCCCAAGGATCCTGGGATACACTCAGTAGCATCGTGCCCAAGTGCACACCGCTTTTTGCATTCATCACTTCTATGGAGTGAGACTTTGTTACGGAGACAAACGCGGTGTCGCCCATAAAAGCTATATCATTTGCGGTGCCTCCAAGCTTGCGCGAAGCATTTGCTGCAGCGAACCAAGAAAGGTCCACCGTGTTGTCGGGATGTATACGCGAGAGCGAAGCATTGTCCAAACCAAATGCTCCTTGATTTACCACAATCACGGAGCTATCTAATGTTGCCGGCAGTGAACTCTGCGGATCGGTAGTAGATGTGCAGGAGCTCAATCCAAAGATGCCAATAGTTCCAATAGTACCGAGAGTACAGAGTGTGCACACAGCGCCCAACGCTCCGGTTTTTGCACTTGCTCCAAATGCGTTGAGCAAAACACCAAGGTTGAACGACCACGAGCGCCAAACACGCGCTTGCGCAGAAAAGAAAGAAAACATAGAGATAATTCATCGTGCCGTCTGCCATGGACGGCGAAATAAAAAGGGGAAAGCATCGCCACTGCTCCGCATCAGGATGCAAAGTGTAGTGATACGTTCCTCATCTCCGCCGAATGGCGCGGCGGGGTGCCGGGAGGCACGTGATGAGTATTGCAGGCAGGTCTTCCGACTCGGACGTCAATCTTTTTGTCTGCCTTCCCGCGGAGTGCAGTGGCATTGTAGACAAATCGTCTGTCCTTACGGCGGCGCAACCGTTCCCGATTTACACGGGATTCCCTATTCTCCCTACCATGATGGCAGGGCACCGGCAACAATTCTCTGCAAAGATACAGCCGAGCTTCGGCCGTGGGCGCCGAAGTTATTCACATCAACGCGGCATGGCCTAGATTTGCCGCAAACTTTTGCACGAACATGCTTCGTTGCGCGTGCGCGGTAGTATTTGCATGGCAGCGCGTGCATGGGTAGTACGTGCACTTGAATCATCACCATCGCATCAATTGCTCCATTTATCATGACACTTTCCGGGTTCACCTTTATTCGCAACGGCCGCTCTCTTGGGTATCCCTTCGAGGAATCATTGGCCTCGCTTCTTCGCGTGTGCCACGATGTCACCATTGCCGTTGGCAAAAGCGATGATGATACCCGTGAGTACATAGAATCTCTGCGGGAGCCCCGATTACATATCATCGACACCGTATGGGACGACTCTCTTCGCGAAGGCGGGAAGATACTTGCTCAACAAACCAACGTGGCACTGGCAGCCTGCAAAGGTGATTGGTGCTTGTATCTGCAGGGAGACGAAGTGCTTCACGAGCAGGATGATGAACTTCTTCTACAGAGCATTGCAGCCGCGGATGCCGATGGCAGAGCGGAAGCGCTATTGTTCCGATGGATACACTTGTTTGGCAGCTACAACTATCAGGGAGCAGGCAGGCAATGGTACAGGCGAGAGATTCGTGCCGTGCGAAACACCGGTAACGTGATTTCGTGGGGCGATGCTCAGGGATTCCGCACACGCAACAGCGATGGCAGTATTCGTAAGCTTCGGGCTCTTCAAACCGACTGCAGAATTTTCCATTACGGGTGGGTACGCCACCCCCGGCACCAGGCCGCCAAAGCGCAGGCTATGAATCGATTGTATCACGACGACTCCTGGATGGCAGAGAATATCCCTACCGCCGACGAGTTTCATGCCAGTTGCTACGAGGTAGTACCCTACACGGGAACACACCCTGCGTGCATGAGCGAACGCATCAAGAGGGACCAAGTATGGACCTCGCAATTCGATCCCGCAAGGGCAATGGTAGCAAAGCCACTGCGTGTGGCTGTGTGCGATGCTTGGGAGCGAGCCACCGGGCATAGAATTTTCGAGTACAAAAATTTCGAAGAGCTACGATAGAATCTGAAGCCGTAGGCGGAAGTTGAAGTGGTATCTGTAGTGATAGTGAAGAAGGCGAGCACTCCAAGGATATGCGTAAAGGATGGCAGTCGTGAAGCAGAGCGACGTGTACTCACTAACTATTATCAGGTTTCATCCCATAACCTTCGCAACTCCAGGTCCATTTCCTCCGGAGAAATCTGCGCTACTACGTTGCCCGCTTTTGGTGTAAGCACTCGAGCCCCGGTATTATTAACCGGCCCCCACTCGTCGGTGCCCTGAGAATAATAACAGTACAGGCCCAGCATAGGAATGCCAAAGGCCGAACACATGTGCACCACGGCAGTATCCGGGCTTAGCACTATGCGAGCAAATTTTACCAGCGCCGCAGCATCCAAAACATCATTCGATGCCGGTATCACGATGGCGCTTGTTGCCTGAGTAGCCAGTGCGTGTGCGCGCTCAATATCCGACGGCATAGCCAGAAGTAGGGCCGGCATTCCACTGCGCTCGGCAATGGTATCCAGAGCACGCACAAAGCCCTGATCTGTCCAAGCATTACGCTGCGTTCGAACCGAGATATTTACCAAACCATAGCTTCCCGGACGTAGCCCATTAGAATTAAGGAAATGCACTGCCGACTCCAGGTTTGCTTGTGGCACTGCCATGCGCGGCGCAGCATCACTCTCTTCCACAACGCAGTTGATCACATCGGGAATCACCATGAGAAACTTGCGTGCTGCATTGGGCTGCCGAGCGGCTTCCCGCGATTGCACATGAAAGAAACGATCGTATTTATCTCCGCGGTGAATGGTAGCCGATATACCCTTGCTGCGAGAAAATGCGGTAGCAGAGGAATGTTGCGAAGCGGTATCTACAGCAGGTGTATGAACACCGGAGGTGAGATAACTGCACAGCAGGCCAATGCCGGTGGATCGGTTGGTAACACACGCCAGTATCAGGTGATAGTTTCGTTGACGCAACATGCGCCACAAGCGAAGTTTGGCTAGAAGCGTTTGGGGCTGAATAATCACGGAGCTGACTTCCGGGCAAGCTTCAGCCACTCTTGCGTTGGAGCGGCTTGCAAGCACATCAATGTCTGCATGGGGAAGTACTTTTCTCAGATAGGCAATAGTGGGCAGTGTGATGATCATATCGCCCACTCTGTCGTTGCGAATCAAAAGCACGCGCTGCACCCGGCTGGGCTCAAGCTTTTGGGCCGGACGGGGATTGTGTACCACAAGATCGAGCAACGCGTAGAGCAGGCGCTTCGGGGCAGCAAGTACTACTCGTTCGGCTTGTCGTATCACTTCGCGTGGCGATAGTTTCATAGTGGTAGGTATTTTGACGCTCGCAGACTACATGCCCGATGCCGCAGCTGCGCTTCGCGAAGATAATCTGCTCAATGCTCAGCTCAATGTAATTACAAACATCACCGGCATTCCATCCGGCATTCCATAGTGAAGATCCTTGTTGTACAGATAGGTAGGTACGGAGACATGATTCTCACCACACCGCTGTTTCGCGCGCTGCGCGATACCTATCCCGGTGCAGAGATACATGTGCTGGCATCGCAACGGAATTATAATATTCTTGAAGGTCTGGACTGCGTGGATACGGTGCATGTGTACGTGAAGTCTCCGGTAGATCTGGTAAAGCTCGTGGCCGATTTGCGGGCAATGGATTTTGATCTTCTTATCGACCCCAAAGATCATTCTTCTAAAGAGGGTTCTCTCATTGCCCGACTTGTTGGCGCGAAGGAGTCCGTGGGGTATAATCATCCGCCCAAAAACCTTTATACTCACAGCCTGCCCTCGGCCCAGGAAAACGATGCAGTGATTCCTCCGGTGCACGCAATAGACAGAAACCTTAAAGCCCTGGAAGTAATGGGGCACTCGGTGGTACGCCATATGCCGGTGGTGGCGATAAAGGATTCGGCCGTGGCATATACCATGAGATTTGTGCCCGAGGAACAAGAACGTCCGCTTCGTATACTGCTCAACATCTCGGTGGGCCAGCCCGAGCGAGAGTGGCCTGCGGAAAAATGGGTAGAGTTAGGGAAGTTGCTTACTCAAGAGTATCGCCGAGTGGTGGTGATGGCCGCTCCTCCGGACCACGCTCGTGCTGCAGACATCGTGGCCAAAATAGGTTCTCCCGCTCGCGCATTTTTAGCGAGAGACATTCACGACACCGTTGCCATTATTCACCGTGGAGACATACTGGTGAGCAGCGATAGTGCTCCGGTCCACATCGCATCGGCGCTGAATACTCCGCTGGTAGGCATATTCAATTCCATTTTGTGGAACTCCTATAAGTTTCATCCTCTCAGCTCTCTGCATCGCATTGTGCAGCCGGAAGTAAGTATCACGGAACTTTCGCGTATTCCTATTGTGAGTGTGTTTCAAGCCACAAAGGAACTCATTAAAGAGTACCTTCATTCACAGCGTAGTGTTTTGTAAGGATAGTCATGACACAAGTGGTGAATACTTCCGGGAGTTTTTCCGTACTTCTGCTTCGATACGATAAAATTGGTGATCTGCTTATCTCCACTCCTGTTCTGCGCGCCCTTCGTGAACGATATCCCCATGCCCGCATTGATGTACTTGCCGGTAAACACAATCTTGCGGTAGCTCGAACGTTGGCGGGGTGGAATATCGGCGTTGTGGAATATCAAAAGTCGCTGCCGGGGTTGATACGTCTACTAATTCAACGGCGCGGCACGTACGATGTGATTGTGGATATGATGGATAACGCTTCGCGAACCTCGTCGTTGCTGCTGCGCTTGCTAGCGACGGCCTCCACGGTAGGCTTTAATAATGGCAGAACGCATCCGATTACACATGCCGTGGATCTACCCCGGCGAAGCGAGGTTCACATTGTTGATTGCATGACGGAACTGCTTAGGCCTTTTAGTATAGACCCATCACAAGTTTCTCATCGGCCGTCTCTGCCCGGTATAGAGGCATTGCGCGGTAGTGCAGGTGCGGATATTCTTGTGCACATCAGCGCCGGTAAAGTATCATTGTGGTGGGGTCAGGAACAATTCGAAACGTTGTTGCGCACGCTTCGAACTGATTATCCGGGAGCACGCATCGTGCTGGGCTCGGCACCTCATGAACGCGCAATTGCAGAGAGCATTGCGGCTACCACACAGGTGGAGCTTTTACCTGTGGCATCGTCGTTCATGGAGTATGCCGGACATGTACAGAGCGCGCACCTGCTCATCACGCCGGATACATCCATTGTGCATGTGAGCTCGATGTTTGGCACACCAAGCGTTGTGCTCTATGCTCAACCACATCCGGACCGCCTGCCTTGGTATCCCTATCACACTCCGCACAGAGCCATCGTGGCTACTGATCCTCACGGCATCGAAAGTATCAGCGCCGCTCAGGTGGCAAGTGCCCTTAGATCGTTACGGGACGAGATCTCTTCCCGCGAGGTGTTCGAGCGAAGACCGTAGTTGGCGAGTTTTTTTCCCGCGAGGTCTTCGAGCCCTTCGACTCCGTGGTTCCCGAGCGGAGACGAGGGACTCAGGGACCACGCAGTCGAGCGCCGTCCCGAGCGGAGCCGAGGGAAAGCAAGCGGGGTAGGACGCTTGGAAGCTCAACCCGCGCACGCTGCGCTTTCTCTTTCCAAAAAAATATAAACAATGATCATTTGGTTGTTAGATAATCTTGTCGTAAATACCGATAGGGTTTCACGCAACGCATAGCAAATGAGCTTAGTAAATGATCTCGCAGGCGCAAATAATGATCCTGCCACGAGGATCCTGCCACGAGGATCCTGCCACGAGGATTCATTCGCTATATTTCAACAACCTTTTTTTTTGGAGGTAGCATGCGATTTGCAGCACTCGGTATTGTGATGGTAGTTGTTTTGAATCTATGTGCTGTGCCACCGGCACAAGCACGTAAAGCGGACACCTTGTGGACGAAGGTGCAAGATTATGCCGCTCCGGTACTTAGTCCCGATGACCGATTGGTTGGAGCCATGTATAGCTTCGGACTAACGAATCGAGGTTTTATTTGGTGGGATCTTTTAACGGGAGCCGAAGTGTGGCGCCTGCCTGTTGTTGGTAGCGCACCGGACTGGATGCGCTTTACCCCAGACGGTAAAAGTGTGATAGTGTACCGCACCCACGTATATGAGAAGTACGATCTGGGAGAGCGTACCCGAATGGAGTTTGAAAGCGACGGCGATACCACAGACTATGATGCAGGTCAGTACCGTATTAATGATCTTTCTGCTGATGGTAGTGTATTTATGAGTACGCACCGCGGTAATCCGGGTTATAAGTCCGACGAGGTTACATTCTGGGATGTGAAGACCGGCCGCATCATTCGCCGAGTTTTGATACCAGGGGTGCAAAATGTAAGAACAAGGCCTGCGCTACTATTTTCTGCAGATAATAATCGTCTTTTTTTCTACACATTGAATCCCGATGGAAGACTGCAATGGCATTTGTTCGACATTCTAACGGGGACTCTGACGCCCCTGGCATTCAGTACTATAGGGGCTACTGAATATGATCGCACCGAGATAGTGCTTTCGCCTGACAAAACGCGTATAGCGGTTTTTTCAAAAAACCAACAGGACACACTTCGAAATGGCGTGCGTATTCTCGACGGCACGAGTTTTACACAGCTGGCTTTTTTCCCCACGTTACCACCACTATATGATGTCAGTGGTGGATGTTTTAGTAGAGACAACACGAAGTATGTGTCCTCCTGTGGTAAAGGATGGGAGATATGGGATATCGAGCGTCAAGAATGCGAGCAAAGAGTGGCCTTGGCATTAACTGGCGGCGAGGATGTCTGGATAACCGACAACAAGCGTTATCTGGTAGGTGGGTTAGCTGGCTATGTAATGGCGGCCGACCGATTGAAAGACACCACGGTAAGCACGGTTAATGAGGCCAAGTTGCCTGTGGATATCTATCCTAATCCTTCCACCCACAGAGTACAAATACGTACATCCTTGGCCATGCTTCCGGGCTTTGCAATGGATGTAATAGCAAGCGCCGGTGGCCGCAGTATTGAACTAGAACCAACCGCACTCCAACGAACTCCCGACGAATTGATCGTGGATGTTTCTTCTCTTCCCGTAGGTACCTATCTGTTTCGATTGCGTTCTCCCGGTTCGGTTCCGGAGACGGTGAATGTGATAG
>JBKCNS010000019.1:0-63623 GCA_046297095.1 Kapaibacterium sp. (SeqCode)
CCGTATTCCATTTTCACGTAGTAGGCTCCCTGTGATATGGCACCGAACTGCGATCTGTCCAGTTCAATAACATGTGCTCCGGCATTTTCTATTCCATCTGTGATGGTCATCACATGACCACCCAAAACGTCGAAGAGTCGAATACGCACATGACCTGCATCAGGAATTCTGTATCGTAGGAAACAGGCTTCATCTACGGGATTGGGATAGGGATCGTCGAACTCCGGCCGCTGCACCAGGTTTGTATCAACGCCGTTAGTATCGTCTATCAACACCGATTCATATACCCCTGCTCCCTGCGTACCAATAATGATTCGGCCATCCGCGTGACGAATGTCGATAGCTTCTACCATAGCATTTCCAATGGTTGAAGCTGCAATCCAAGTCCATGGGGTCATGTCTGCAGCGAGTATTTCTCGAGAGAACAATCCGCTGGATGTTCCGGCAAGAAGAAATCTTTTGCCATTGACAGGATGCGTGTAGAACCTGCACGAACGCACCGATGGTCCCCAACCAAGGGTATCTTGGCCACCCTCTAAGTTGTCCGAAACATCTTTCCACGAGCTTGCTCCGGGCGCCAGCATGAACACACTGCGAACGTTGTAATTCGAGAGCGATACCACAATGTTGCCATCTTCGTCCTGATCCAACGACGATACAAATCCTTTCACCGGCAACGCGGGCAGCGCAGTTACGACCGGCGTGGCTGCTGCAAGCGACACGCTGAATGCTGAGCCGGCTGTTGTTCCTGCCAGCACGGTTGCGTCTTCGAATCGCGAACGTCCAATCGCACTGATACGAGAGCCCCCACTCACCAAAGCCCCCATACCGGGCACTTCAGACCACAAACGCCGAAACGACGACTGTTCATATGCTCTAAACAGAGGAGCGAAATAGAACAACCGATTGCCCACCGGCATGACAAGAACCGTATCCTTCATCGCTAACCTGGCTTGCAGGAAGAACATATTTACGAACTGCGCGGGAATAGAGTCTGCCGCGAATGGAGCATCAAAACCGGTGTACTCTATCTCGCCCTTGTTGAGCGTAAAGGCATACACGCTCGCATACTGAGAGGAAGCAAAAATGAGAGATGCCCCGGGCATGATTGCGGTGCATGTTCCATCTCCGCCGCCACAGTGCGTCCAGCCCCGTCCGCTACCCGGCGAAGTGGTAATGTAATTTGAATTGTCCTGTAAGCTCACCGATACTATGCTGTCGCGAACATCAAACTGATCCTGAGATGCGTGATATGCTTGGGTGACGTTGTAGCCATTATTCAATGTGCGCCAGTAGCCATCTTCTTTATTCCACTCAGAGGTATAGCACAAACCGCCGTCGCCGGCTGAATAGAGCACATACGGCTTTGTGGTACTAAATCCCAGGTGGTGGATATCGGGATGTAATCTGCCCGGCGCAACGATGTACGGATACCCACCCAAATGCACAGCATCGTTTGCCACCGCAAAACCACTCTTGCTCATGTATGCATCAGTTCCGGCTATAAACACCATGGAATCGTTCTCAGGGTGTACAGTGAGAGTTAGTGCGTAGCCGGCCAAGGTATTGAGCCCCGTGGAATCGAGCCATGCTTTTCGCGACTCCCACTTCCCTGTGCCCTTACCATCGTCTGTGTACCGCCAAAGTGACAACTGCGATCCAAACGAAATAAATCTATTGGGGTACGACGACGGAGTTTGTGTAAACACATACACAACCGAAGGATTGGACGGAGACACGGCAATGCGAAAACGGCGGGCAAGCTTGGGAAACACCGTCGGTGTGATGTTTGTCCATTTTCCTGATTCATCACGCCGCCACAGGCCATAGTTGGACGGCGCCGAGCCGTCGTCGGTAGCACCACATGCGGCATACCACACATTACGGTTGGGAGTACAGGTGATCTCGGTATTGAACGAGGGCTTGAGTGTATCAATCAGCACGGGTGTAACACTTGTTCCGCTAATGGCGTAGATACCGCCATAGCATGCCGCGAACACTTCCACGCCACTCCCTGCTGCAGCCGGAACAACCGCCCACACTCCTTGTAAGCCGGTTTTAAGACTATTGTACTCATTTGAAATTAAAGGAGTTATCCTATTCCATGTAATACCGTTGTCGGTGGATTTGTATATACCCGAACCGGTTGAAATGGTTCGTAACAGTGTGCTGGTGCGGCGCTCCGTGGTAGACAGCACCTCGCCCGTTCCTGCATACCATACCGCCGGATCCGTGGGATGCTGGGCTATGCAACTCACATTGAGAAGATCGCCGGAAGGAGACACGCGAGCCCATGTTTCGCCGGCGTCTATAGATCGCCACATGCCACCCGTCACACCACCTGCTATCATCACCCTGGGGTTTGCATA
The DNA here is from genome assembly GCA_046297095.1 of Kapaibacterium sp. (SeqCode). GTDB lineage: Bacteria > Bacteroidota > Ignavibacteria > Kapaibacteriales > NICIL-2 > JBBATK01. The sequence continues at coordinate 2,370 of JBKCNS010000019.1, forward strand.
ATCAACGGCAAATGCGCGGGTACGTCCGCCAATATTACCCGGGCCAATGGAGCGAAAACCTATGGATGAACTCTGAATGGCCGCGCGCCCGTTTGTGGTACGCAAATGATCTATGAACAGTCGTTGTTGTTCGTACACGTTCGCGGGTATCTCTCCGGTAGCGGGATCTGCGCTGCGTTCGCGCTCCATTCGCGCCCGTTCGTAGAGATCGTTTTCGTGCTTGAATTCACGTTCGAATAGCTTCTTGTCCGAACCGGCACTTTGTGAAACTGACGGAACGGAATTGATACCGGTAAAAACCGATGCGAACACCAAGGCCATCGCAAACAAGCGGCGGTAATGCAGATTCCTCATAGTGTGGGGTGCGATGTATGTGGTTGAAATGGGATTAAGCCCGTACAAAGCGGGCGGCAAACACCGTATCCACTTTATGTACATGGTACTGAATGGAGACGCAACCATCCTTGCAAACGGACGCATCGCAATACTTCGAAGCATCATCAAGCTTGAAATCCGAATGATTTTCCAGAAAATTCCTCACTATGCTGAAGGTCTCCTCATCCTCGAAGCTTGAGCAGGCGTACACCAAGACGCCACCCTTTTTCACGCGCGCAGCGGCTTCCTCCAATGCGGCACGTTGATGCTCAGATCCCTTACGTATGGCATCGAGCTCTATTCTCCAACGCATCTCGGGGCGGGCATGAAGCAGACCCAGACCGCTTACTTTGGGCTCCACCACCACTACGTCGTAGGTGGCATCTGCGCTTTCGGGATTCTCCGGAGAACATATACTGCAGTTGTCCACGCCCGCAGCCAGCAAACGCTGCTCACGCTGCCGAGCTTGCACATCGAAGCGGGCGAAGGTGGTAAATGATGCCGGGACGGTGCTGAGAAACGGTATGGACATGTTGATGCTGCTGCGGTCCGGACACGATACACGTACCGTTGCACCGGCTTTGGCTTGTGCCATTTGGGCTACGTAAATGTCTATGTCCCTAGCCACGATGCAGTCGCCTTTTTGATAGGGTTCCATAGCAGCGATATTTTGCAAGCCATTGATTCTCAATACATTTGGGAAATGTGCCATTGGCTCGGAGGTACACTCATGTTCCTTGAGCCACACAGCCAATTTCTCCGCCGTTGTGCGCCGATGATTGGCATACACATGCAAATGCGCGCGGTCGTTATTGGCAGTCATCATCTTCTCAGCGGTTTCCTCACCATGGCGCTCGCACCAGCGCTTCACCATCCACAAGGGATGCGAAAGTGTGACCGAGAGAAACAGCTGAATGTTATCGTCCTTCGATGGATAGCGAATGTTGTCGATGTTTCGAAGAATGTTCTTCAACACACCGGAAACAGCATGGGCCGACTTCTCATCTTTGATTCTCCGCACCAACGACGCACATTCCTGCACTGCCGTGCCGGGAGCGATCTTTGGCAGCATAAGCACCTGGTACAATGCTATTCGCATGGCGAACTTTATAGTTGGGATGCACTTGGCAAATTCACCATGATAAAACCCCGTAAGAATCCAGTCCAAGCGGGCCTGCCAGCGTAGCGAGCCGTACACAAGCTCCACAATCAGCGCGCGATCGTATGCCGACCACTCGTTGCGTTTGAACTCGGCATCAAGAAGGTTGGTTATCAAGGCGTCGGTGTTCTCTGCGCGAGAGAGTATGCGCACGGCAGTGCCCCGCGGTCCGGCAAACAATAATTCGCTGCTTTGATTGTCCGTATCGGACGGTAATACAATCTTTGTTCCTACTTCCGGTTGAGCGGTCATGAATCTTTACTTTCTTGGCAATCTTGATAATGATAGATTTGTCGCGGCTGCGCCGCAACAGATGCGGTGCAAGATAAGAAAGTCGTCGCTACAGCCGCAGAACCGCTTTATCACTCAGTTCATGAGTTCCAGAATCATTGTACTCGCTCTTCTTTTTGTATTCGCCGGGGCTACTGCCTTTGCGCAGAAGGGCGACGCATCTCCGCTCGGTCCGGATCAGTTTTTTGAGCGCGCCGGCGGGTACATTTCGTTTGGCGGCATCCGGCAAACGGGATCGTTCTCGGTGGACTGTCCTTGCCAAGATTTTAGCGGTGGCGGCGGGGCCGAATTCGCTATCGGAGGATTGTACGAGTATTTTCCCGTGGATGGATTGAAGTGGGGTATCAATGCCGGATTTCAATATCGTAGCATGGATGCTCGATATGTATTGCGCGAAGACACCACACTGCGTTCGTTGGATGGTATGTCGTCGTTCTCCAACGTTGCCATTCCGTTCCGGCACACCTCCAACATTTCGGTTCAATCCTTTACTATAGCTCCCTACCTAAAGCATTTTCTTGCCCGCACCTTGTTTGTTCGACTGGGCGCATCAGCGCAGATCATCGTGGGAGCTTCAAAGAATTTTCACAAGGTGCTGCTCACCAACACGGTGACACTTCCCAACGATGATGTTGTGAGCATAGGGCTGGATAGAGCGGCTTTGGAAGCCGCCGGCAAGCGCCTTATAGGGGAAAACGAAGTGGTGATCCAGGAAGGGTCCATGAGCGATGTGTCGGCTTTTCAGTTGTCGCTGCAGCCCGCCGTGGGTTTTCAATGGCAAGTGAGTAAACGCATTTTTCTTGTTCCTATGTTCGAATATTCCCTGCCCCTCACGTCCGTATCGTCGGTAGACACCGGCCTACGCATGAACGCGTTTCGTGGCGTCGTAGAGATACATGTGGATTTCTAAGCGTTTTTCCGCCCGCCGTGCGTATATTTGCCGCCTTAACAAAGCATGTGGCGACGTCCGTCAAGGGCCTATCCCACAGAAGAAGAACGAATCACTGCTATCATAGAGGTTACCATGGTTAATCACATGAGCATCGTCAATCCCGTAGAAGTAAAAATGAAAGAATCCGCGCGCGGATGTCTTTACGAGTCCATCGTAGCAATGGGTTTGCGTGCACGTCAGGTGAATGATCAAATCAAAACGCAATTGCAAGCAAAGATGGCAGACATCATCATCGAAGGCGATGAGACCGAAGGCACAAACTTCGATCAGCTTGCCATCAGCCGTGAGTTCGATATGATTCCGAAGCCTACGTTTCTTGCGATGCGCGAAATGATGGACGACACACTGTCGTACAACATTCCCGAAGAGAAAATTGACTAAGGTCACAAACGTCGTACCAAGCCGTAGTGCATCATGCGCATTACGGCTTTTTTTTTGTAATGCATCATAGATGCTCGTAATGCGCCGGCACAGCATTCGAAGAGCATACTTGACATAGATTTCATGCACATGTCGTTGCAGCACACAACCATTATCCTTGGCGTAAGCGGTAGCATAGCTGCCTACAAGTCGCCCATGCTGGTGCGCTCGCTGGTAAAGCAGGGTGCGGATGTGCACGCGGTGATCACACCGTCGGCAACGGAGTTTGTCACTCCCCTTGTGCTTGCCAACCTTAGCCGCCATGCCGTTGCCGTGAACATGTTCGACGAAAATGTTCAGCGCGGAGGATCGTGGCACATTGAACTTGCGCGCAAAGCTACCGCTATGGTGATTGCGCCGGCATCGGCAAAGACCATTGCCGCGCTTGCCCACGGCATCACCGACACCACAGTCTCCTGCGTTGCGCTGGCATTGCCCGAGCACACGCCATTGTTCATTGCACCCGCGATGGACACGGAAATGTGGGATCACCCGGTTACGCAGCACAACCTTAGCATTCTCAAAGAACGCGGTGTGCATGTAATTCCGCCGGTGCCCGGCGAATTAGCCAGCGGCTCCGTTGGCATGGGCCGAATGGAGGAGCCCGAAGTGATCGCCACAACAGTGGCGTCGGCACTTGCGAATATTGCGTCCGTGGTCCGGGCCGGCACAGTGGCATCTGAAGTGGAGCCACAAGCCGTACGCTTTGGTGATGATCTGAAGCAGATGAAGTCCTTAGAGGTTACCGACGTACAGATACAAGCTGCAGCAGAGACAACGTCGTCACCGCTTCAAGAAGCAATCGATAGTGATGCGTGGAATGCAGAGTTGATGTTTACGAGGCTGAAAAACGAGGAGCGCGGTGCAAGCGTTCACATGTCGGACACCGGCACCTTGAAACCGCTACGCGGCAGAATGGTATTGGTCACCGCCGGCCCAACACGGGAACGTATAGACGACGTGCGATTCCTCTCGAACTATTCCACCGGCACGATGGGCTATGCCATTGCCGAGGAAGCAGCAGCGCTTGGCGCAAAGGTTGTGCTGGTAAGCGGCCCCGTCAGCTTGCCCACACCTGCGGGCGTCAGTCGTATTGATGTGGAATCCGCAAGCGAAATGCTTCAGGCCGTAACGCGCTACATGAGCGAATATCACATCGCGATTCTTTCCGCAGCCGTGGCAGACTTTGCTCCCGCGCAGCGCATAGAAGGTAAAATCAAAAAAGACGCTACCGCCCTGCAACCCGCATTGGAACTTGCGCGCACGCCCGATGTGCTTGCCACACTCGGAGCTGCCAAAAAAGACAACCAGATACTTGTGGGCTTTGCTTTGGAATCGGAAAACGAAATCGACAACGGAAACAAAAAACTGAAGGCGAAGAACTGCGACATGATCGTGGTGAATTCATCGTCGCCGCAGAATCCGGCAATGGGTAGTCAAACAAATCAGGTTACTCTTCTCAGGCGCGGAGACGCCGCGCCGGTGTTTGTTCCGCGCATCAGTAAACGCGACTGCGCACGCATTATTCTTGCATCACTTCCCACGGCAAAAGTCCCGGTATCAACCAATTCATGATTACACTCTCGCACATCTCCATTCGTTTTGGCGGTCACGCACTTTTCGACGATATCACTGCAACCATCGGTACGCGCGACAGAGTTGGATTGGTGGGAAAGAACGGCGCAGGTAAATCCTCCTTGCTAAAACTCATTGCCCGTCAACAGCGTCCTGATGAAGGTGAGATCACTACTCCGAACGGATATACTATTGCCTACCTGGCGCAGGACATGGTGACGCGCAAGGGATTTTCCGTGTACGACGAAATTGCTTCGCATGCTTTTGCGCGGCATCAATACTTGGATGCGCGCCTGCATCAGATCAGCGACGAGTTGTCGTCCAGAACCGACTACGAGAGCGACGACTACGCTAAACTGCTCCACGAACTGAGTGATGTGAACGACGAGTTTCTGCGCATAGGCGGCACCACCATGCGCGCCGAAATCGAAACCGTGATGTCCGGCTTGGGATTCTCTACTGCCGACATGGACCGCCTGTGTGATGAGTTCAGCGGTGGCTGGCAGATGCGTATTGAGCTGGGAAAAATTCTCCTTTCCAAACCGCAGTGTATTCTGCTCGACGAGCCCACCAATCACCTGGACATCGAGTCTATACAATGGCTGGAGCAATTCCTGAAGAACTACGACGGCTCTGTGGTGCTCGTTTCCCACGACCGCGCTTTCTTGGATGCGGTAACGACGCGCACCATAGAAATCACGAACGGCCACGTTGAAGATTATCCTGTTCCCTACACCAAGTATGTGGACATGCGCGCCGAGCGCCGGGCGCAGTTGGAATCGGCCTACGAGAACCAGCAGCGAGACATAGCGCAGCAAGAAAAGTTTATAGAACGATTCCGTTCCAAAGCAAACCTTGCCACCCGCGTGCAGTCGCGTATCAAACAGCTGGAGAAGATCGACCGCATTGAATTGGAAGATGAAGACACCTCTGCCATTGCCTTCCGCTTTCCGCCTGCTCCCCGCAGTGGACGCGTGGTATTCGAGACCATAGGGCTGGGTAAATCCTATGGCACGAAGAACATTCTTGGCTCGGTAGATCTTGCTCTGGAGCGCGGCGATCGCATTGCATTTGTAGGCAAAAACGGCGAAGGCAAAACCACCCTTTCGAAGATCATCGCCGGCCGTGAATCTCATACCGGCACGCTCACCATTGGGCACAATGTGAGCATAGGATACTTCGAGCAGCATCAAGCAGAAGCACTGGATGGAGATGCCACGGCTTTTGATGTGATCGACGCAGCGGCCGCCGGAGAGATGCGCACCAAGGTGCGAAGCTTACTTGGCGCCTTCCTGTTCAGTGGTGATGCGGTGTACAAGAAAGTACGCGTGTTGTCGGGCGGTGAGAAATCGCGTTTGGCTATGGCCAAGCTTCTGCTCGAGCCGGTGAACCTGCTTATTCTCGACGAGCCCACGAACCACTTGGACATGCGCAGCAAAGATGTTCTCAAGCAGGCACTCATGGCCTACGAAGGATCGCTCGTGGTGGTATCGCACGATCGCGAGTTCTTACAAGGACTCACCAACAAAGTGTTTGAATTCCGCGGTGGCGCCGTGAAAGAATACACCGGCGATATCTATGGATATCTGCAGGCGCGGCAAATCGAGAACCTGCGCGAGTTGGAGAAATCCTCGTCGCAGAAAGCCGAGCGCGTAAAGGCCGAAAAAGCCGAGCGCCAAAAAGCAGATCAGGTGCGTGCCGACAACGCAGGCACCAAGGAAAACCGCGAAGAGCAAAAGAACAAAGAGCGAGAACTGCGCAAGCACACGCGCGCGCTCGAGGATTGTGAAGCACGCATTGCCGAGCTGGAGAAGAGAATGGCAGAGATTGATACGAAGCTCGCAGATGCCTCTTTTTATTCGTCGGCGGACGCGCCTGCGGCGCTCGCCGAGCACCGCAATATTCAGCAAGAGTTGGACGAAAAAATGAAGACGTGGAACGAGCTTGCGCACATGATTGAATCCATGCAAGCCTCCTAAATATCTCGGTAAAAGGTGGTAGTATTCGGGCGCGTTTGGCTGTAGATCTTCTTAGCCAATGGCCAGATCTAAACTCACCGGGCAGTGATCACTGCCATGTACGTGCGGCAAAATAGACGCGCCGTTCATCACCGGCAGTAGATCGCCGGTCATCCAGTGATAGTCTATTCTCCAGCCCACGTTGTTTTCTCGGGCACCGCCACGCTGGCTCCACCACGAATAGTGACCGTTTCCCGATTCGGCCTGCCTAAAGCTATCCACAAAACCTTGCTGCACCAGATTATCAAGCTTGTCGCGCTCGCAGCGTAGAAAGCCGGATGTATCGGTATTCTGTTTGGGCCGCGCAAGGTCGCGCTCCTCGTGAGCGGTGTTGTAATCTCCGCACACAACGATACGCCGCCCCTTCTTTTGCAACTCTGCGATGAAGGCAAAGAATGCATCGTAGAAGTTCAGCTTGTATTCCAGTCGCGCAAACTTCGCGGCATCGCCGGCTGCTTCTTTCTCGCTGTATGCTTTAGGAAAATACACGCCAAACACCACCACATCTTCAAAGTCCGCGCCCACAATGCGCCCCTCGCAGTCGAACTTCTCTATGCCTATTCCCTTGTACACCTGCACAGGTTCTCGTTTGCTGTACAAGCCCACTCCCGAGTACCCTTTCTTTGATGCATGCGGCACGTAGACAGCGTGGTATCCCGCTGGAACGCGCTTGTCTTCGTCGATCTGATGCACTTCGGCACGCACTTCCTGCAAGCACAAAACATCGGGATTATCGGCGGCAAGAAAATCCATAAAGCCTTTCTTGTGTGCTGCTCTAATGCCGTTTACATTCCACGAAACAATTCGCATTACTTTCCTTTGGTTTTTGATGATGACGAGGGCAGGGGCATACCGCCCATGCGCGAGAGGATAAACGCTTTACGTTTTTGTATGTAGGGCGTGGGTGCGGATGCCGACCAGCGGCGCGGATTAGGAACGATCGCGGCAAGCAAGGCAGCTTCACTTGCGGATACAGTTCGAGCGGATTTGTGAAAGTAGAATTGCGAAGCGGCTTCCACACCGTATATGCCGTCGCCCCATTCAATCACGTTGCCATACACTTCCAGAATTCGGCGCTTGCCCCACACGGCCTCGATAAGCACGGTGAAGTATGCCTCCAAGCCCTTACGTATGTAGTTCCGTCCGTGCCACAAGAACACGTTCTTCGCTGTTTGCATGGTGATGGTGCTGGCACCGTAGAGCTTCTTCCCTTTTGCCCTTTCGTTGCGGGCGCGGGCCCGGTCGATTGCATTCCAGTCAAAGCCATTGTGACGCAAAAACTTTCCGTCCTCGCCGGACATCAGTGCCTTGTATACATAGGGTGATACTTCGTTGTACGGCACCCATGTTTTGCTGATACCAACGGCACGGCCTTCGAAGGCACCTTCAATCACACGCAGCACCATCAACGGCGTGAGTGGTACCGGCAGCACGGCATAGATTCCCACCAAGAGTACAGATCCCACAATGAAGCCCACCACCAGGCGCAGCGTCCAACGAAGGATTTTTTTCCACAATCCTTGATATTTCCCGTTTTTCTTCTCTCTTGGCACAATACCTCCTTATATTCGCACAATATCCGTGATTTTTACGGATAACTGTTACAATTATCGCAGTTTTTCAAGTTCGGTCTTCCGGGCCGTCTTTTTCGTAGGGCATGTCACCATGGCATTAGCTTCCGTTATGAAAGATACCGATCGCATCATCTGTAAACTCCTTGAGCAAAACGCTCGCACCAGTCTCAGCGAAATTGCCGAGACGGTGGGTTTGTCGGTAACATCTGTAAGCGAGCATATCAAGAAACTTGAAGAACAGAACGTCATTGAAGGATATCACGCCAAGATCAGCTCTGCTGCGTTGAACCTAGACATCACCTCGTTCATTTTCGTGAGTGTAGAGAGCAGTTCTCAGTACCCTGCCTTTATCGCTCAATGCAAGAAGGCTACCGAGATTCTTGAATGCCATGCCATTACCGGCGACGCCACCCATGTATTGAAAGTACGCGTAGAAAACACCGCTGCTTTAGAGCGCTTACTGTCGCGTATTCAATTGTGGAACGGAGTAAAACGAACCGAAACAAATTTAGTCCTTTCAACACAATTCGAAAGCTTCGCGTTACTTCAATAGCATGGGCTAAACGCCTTTGCGAGCAAGCGACACGTAGCAGAGATAGACGGCAAAAATCATTTCTCATTATTCTCCCATTTGAACCATGAGTACACATTCTTCCAACGGGGTTATGAGCGCAGCGAAGAGCTGGCGTTCACGCGGTCAGCATAATGCCAACGGCGATTTGCACACCACCTTTGCCAACGATGTTTTCACCTTAGACGAAATGCGCCAGCGCTGTTCGAAGCCGGTGTTTAAATCGTTGCAGGCTACTATCGAACGCGGGCAGCCCTTGGATCCCGCTGTGGCAGATACCGTTGCTATGGCCATGAAAGAATGGGCTACGGAAAATGGCGCAACCCACTACACGCACTGGTTCCAACCCCTCACCGGATCTACCGCAGAGAAGCATGAGAGCTTCATGGCTCCGGGCACCGACGGTACGGCCATTGCAGAGTTCTCCGGCAAAGAGTTGATACAGGGAGAGCCCGATGCGTCCTCCTTTCCCAGCGGCGGATTGCGCGCCACCTTCGAAGCGCGCGGTTATACCGCATGGGACCCCACGTCGCCGGCATTTCTGGTTCGTCACAGCAATGGCGCTACACTGTGCATCCCCACGGCATTTGCTTCGTGGAACGGCGAAGCGCTGGACAACAAGATTCCCTTGCTGCGCAGCAACGACGCTATCAACAAACAAGTGATGCGCGCTTTGTCGCTATTCGACATCAAAAATGTTACCCGCGCCTTTGCCACCTTGGGATGCGAGCAGGAGTATTTCCTTATTGACGAAGAATTCTACTACCGCCGTCCGGATTTATACCAGAGCGGACGCACGTTGTTTGGCGCAAAACCTCCGCGTGGACAAGAGTTGGAAGATCATTATTTCGGCTCCATTCCGGAGCGCGTGTTGTCCTACATGACAGAAGTAGAGCAACGTTTGTACTTGTTGGGTGTGCCCATCAAAACACGCCACAACGAAGTGGCTCCCGGTCAGTTCGAAATTGCTCCCATATTCGAGCACGCGAACATCGCTGCGGATCATCAGCAACTGGTGATGCAAGTGCTGCGCACCACGGCCACATCCTATGGACTGGTATGCCTGATGCACGAGAAGCCCTTTGCCGGTGTGAACGGTAGCGGCAAACACGTGAATTGGTCTATTGCAACGGACACCGGCATGAACCTTCTGGAGCCCGGCCACACGCCGCACGAGAACATGATTTTCTTGTTCTTCTGCGCAGCGGTTATTAAAGCCGTTCACAAGCATCAGGATCTGCTTCGTATCAGCGTAGCATCTGCTGCCAACGATCATCGTCTTGGTGCCAACGAAGCGCCCCCGGCAATCATTTCCATTTTCCTTGGCGAACAGCTCACCGATGTATTCGTGCAATTGCAAAAAGGAAAAAACAAACGTGCGGCCGTAAGCGGCTTCTTGGGATTGGGCACGGACGTACTTCCCAATATTCCTCGTCACGCAGCTGATCGCAATCGCACCTCGCCCTTTGCATTCACCGGGAACAAATTCGAGTTCAGAGCGGTAGGATCATCACAAAGCGTATCGTTTCCCGCCACCGTGCTGAATACCATTGCCGCAGAAGCAATTGACGAGCTTGCCACAAGCATGGAAAAGTTGATGAAGGCTAAGAAGAAGCGCGAAGAAGCACTGCACCTGGTGATCAAAGAAGTGATGGACGAGTGCGGTGGAATTCTGTTCAACGACGATGGTTATTCTGAGCAATGGCAGCAGGAAGCCAAGCGCCGTAAGCTGTTGAACCTCAAGACCACCATGGATGCGGTAGATCGTTTCTTGAGCAAAACAAATATTGCCTTGTTTAAGAAATATGGAATTCTTAGCGAGCGCGAGCTTGCCGCCCGCGAGGAAATTTACTACGATCAGTATTTCAAGACCATCAACATTGAAGCAGAGACCACTGAGCGTATCGCACGTACACTGCTTCTGCCCGCGTGTTTCGAGTTTATCGGCGATCTAACGAGCAACGCTCGTTCACTCACCGACTTGGGGCTCAAGAGCAGCGCCGTCACCCGAGTGCTGCAGGAAGTTATTGAGCACACCGATGCACTATCCGTGGCCATCGAGGGATTGCGCGTGGTGAACAAAGAGCTGGGCGGTTCTACGGTGCACGAGAAAGCGCATCACATGTATAAGCACGTGATACCCGCTATGAATCTTGTTCGCAGCTCCTGCGATCGCCTTGAGCGCTCTATACCCGAGAAGCTGTGGTCGCTGCCCGGATACAGAGAAATGCTGTGGATTAAGTAACTCTTTTTTACATTCGGCTAATTGATACCGTTAGTATGCACCGGCAAATGTGCAATTTCACGGCAGGTAGGATAACGCATCACTACCGGTACGTGGAGTAGGTTGGGTAGGTCTATGTGCGGATGATTCGCTACGTCCGTGTCGGCATTCTCTATAACTCAATTCCGTTGATACAATTTTATGCATCGCATTAAACGCGCCCTGATATCTGTTTCCGATAAAACCGGCATTCTTGACTTTGCCGAGCAACTGCATTCCCGCGGAATAGAGATTCTCTCTACCGGCGGCACCGCAAACATGCTGCGCCAAAACGGCATTCCCGTTATTGGCGTGCAGGATGTAACCGGTTTTCCGGAGATCATGGACGGACGCGTAAAGACCTTGCATCCTAAGATCCATGGCGGCTTACTTGCGCAGCTGGACAACGAGACTCACTTGGCTCAGATGAAAGAGCATTCAATAAGCTCAATCGATTTGCTGGTGATTAACCTGTATCCCTTCGAGCAAACAGTTGCGCGGGGCGATGCAAGTTTCGAAGAAGTGATCGAGAACATCGACGTTGGTGGGCCTGCTATGCTTCGCGCAGCGGCAAAGAATTTTCTGTGGACTGCAGTGGTAATTAATCCCGATGACTACTCGGCAGTGCTTGCCGATATGGATACCAACGACGGCGGCATTACTACAGAGCTTCGGCACCGTCTTGCTACTGATGTATTCCGCCACACATCGTGTTACGATGCCAAAATCGCCGAATATTTGGGCCGCAACGATAGCGCTCTACCCCGCGTGTTTACTCAGGCCGGAGATAAAGTAATGGACCTTCGCTATGGCGAAAATCCGCATCAGCACGCAGCGCTCTACGGAGCGTTCAACGAGGCATTCACTCAGCTTCATGGCAAGGAACTGTCGTACAACAACATCATCGATATCGACGCTGCGCAGCAGTTGGTGATGGAGTTCAACGATCCCACCGTGGTGATTATCAAGCATACCAATCCCTGCGGTGTGGGCACGGCGCCGACGCTCTCCGAGGCGTGGGACAAAGCATTCTCCACTGACACGGTATCTCCATTTGGCGGCATCATTGCTGTTAATAGACCCGTGGATGCGGACTTTGCCGATACCGTGCATGCCATTTTTACCGAGGTTATCATTGCGCCCTCGTTTACTGCAGAGGCCTTGGAGCTGTTGCAAAAGAAACGTGATCGCCGCCTGGTTACTGCAGATGCCGCGAAGATTGCATCGTCCTCTTCCGTGACGGTAAAGAGTGTTACAGGTGGTTTCCTGGTACAAAGTGCCGACAACTTGCTCATCGACAACGAGAAGATGACGGTGGCCACCGAGCGTGAACCTCGCGATCATGAACACAGCGCGATGATGTATGCCTGGAAAGTATGCAAGCATGTGAAGTCCAACGCCATCGTATATGCTGCATCGGATCGCACTCTGGCTATAGGTGCAGGGCAAATGTCTCGTGTGGACTCGGCGCGCATTGCCGCATTTCGCGCGCGTCAGTTTGGTATCAGTCTTGCGGATTCGGCCGTTGCCAGCGATGCCTTCTTCCCCTTTGCCGATGGTCTTCTGCAGTGCATTGAAGCAGGCGCTACGGCAGTTATTCAACCGGGCGGATCCGTGCGCGACGAGGAAGTGATTGCTGCTGCCAACGAGCACAACATCTGCATGGTCTTCACGGGCATGCGCCACTTCCGCCACTAAGCGAATGCTGTAGCCCGGCAGGTAAAAGGCTTCACTTGTATTGCTTTCTTATCACTTCATTGCATCATTATGAATTCGTGAACGCGGTGCGTTCACGAATAGCAAACGAAGATGTAACCGTCTATTTATTGAGCGGCAACGCTCTGCCATGTATTCTTGTTGCGAATGGATACGCACACAAGCAATACAACAAGATCATCTTTTGGACTCAACGCAAGCAGATGCAGGCGTGGGCTGCGCCGCAGCTTGCTTTACTACGTATACAAGGTATGCAAGGTAACAGAGCTGTGGTGGGTAGTTCACTTCAACGCACAAGCCGCGAGAAGCGCTATCGTTGTCACGTTGTTTCTGGTACTCATCCCTGTGCTCGGAGCGCATCACCTTTATGCTCAGCAGAAGCCGGCCACCGTCATTGCGGCACCGGACTCGGACTCCCTTACCCTCAATGTACTTGAGTCGGACAACGAAATTCTGGACCCGCGATCGTATTTCTATCCTTTCTCCTTACGGCCATCAGACAGTCTTGCGTTGTGGTTACGTTCGGCTCTGCCGGCCGACATCGCAAGATTTTGCAACATAGAAGAAGAGTTCTTTCCCAAACTCGTCCATTGGGTACGCAATCGCTGGCAACACGATTCCTTTAACAGCATCGCTGCGCAATCCGGCTCTAAAGAGATACTGACGCGGGCTGCACGCGGCGAGCGATTTACCTGCGTGGAGTATGCAAAAGTTCTCACCGATCTTTTGATAAGCTTTGGATATGCGGCTCGCATGACAGGATTGAGCAGGGGCACTATCAGCAGTCCGGCATTAGGGGCACGGCATGTGGTATCGGAGGTATGGTCGTGCACGCACCGTAAATGGATTATGCTGGACGCACAATTCGGAAGTTATGCCGTAAGAAATGGAACACCTCTGAATGTGGCAGAAGTGCAAGCTGCCGTCAGGAACCGGGACAGCACCGTAACTCTCCTCGTAGCGTCGGATACCACAAACCTTACACTGCACCTGTACGACAGCACAGTCTATTCGTTGATGCTTAGAAATCTCGATACGTTTACCGACATACCGTACGTTGTCAACGAACGTGTAGGAATACTCATGCTGGTGCCGGCAGACCGCACCGAACCCTTGCTCTTTCAAGGTCAAGTAATCAGTAACACTCAGTACACGAAAAAAGTTGAAGATCTCTATGCATCTTTGGGTCAAGTGCACATGGATTTACGAAGCGATACCAAGGACAAATCTCCGGAACAATTTCTCTTGCATCCGGAGTATCAAGTGAGTGTCACAACATCTTATCCCTTTACTCGATATCTGGAAGTGTCTGTAGATGGTTCGCCATGGAAAAGAGTGAACGAGCCGAGATTTCGATGGACTTTGCATCGTGGTGAGAACACGGTATCAACACGAACAGTTTGCTACTCAGGCTGCACCACCAAACCGGCTAAACTTGTCGTATTCTATGGATCACGAGAAGAGTATCGTAAGCTTCACTATCAAAAATTCTTGGGGCCTCATTCCACAGCTCCGGAACGCGATTAATACCCGCAAATCTCTCAAGCATGCTCAAGTATTGATGCGAAGAACAATCTTACCGCTGTGTTCACATTCCCTCATACGCGCAAAAGCCTGATCTATACTAGCAAGAGGAAGAACGGAGTCTACAACAGGAAGGAGTTTATGCATGCTGATCATATCCATCATGGCCGAAAACTCTTCGGCTGTTCCCATAGTGCTTCCTACAAGTCGGATTTGTTTCCAGAACACGCGCCGTATTTCGAATGATGGCACTGCCCCAAGGGTGGCACCGTAACTGACGATGGTTCCACCGGGCGCGCAGAGATTCACCAAGTGATTCATGAAATCTCCGCCAATGCTGTCGATGATGCAATCGGGCATACCAAAACGAGCTACATATTCCTTCGTCCAGCTTTTCCCTCCAATACACATTCCACCGTGTGCACCTGCCTGCAAGGCCGCTTCCAGCGTGGCTTCGTGCCGTGTGGTTACATTCACTGTTGCACCCAGCGCACGGGCAAACTGAACAGCCCACGAGGAAACGCCGCCGCCCGCTCCGGTTACCAGCACATGCTCGCCGCTACGCACATTGCCTTGAGTAACCACCGCTCGATACGCCGTTAATCCGGCTAAGGGAACGGCCGCACCCTGCACCATGGTCAGGTGACCCGGCAATGCGTGACATTGCCCGAAGGGCACAACCACATACTCTGCGAAGGTGCCTTGCACGGGCATACCCAGAATGCTATAGTCAGCAGATTGCGCGCGCGAATTTTCTCCCCAGTTCATGGATGGGTTGATCACCACATGCATTCCCAGGTAGTCGTCGGGAACATCGGAGCCGAGCACATCAATCACGCCGGCGCCATCGGAGCCAAGCACGGACGGATACACTATGCCGGCATATTGCCCCTGACTTATCCAAACATCGCGTCTATTCAGGGCTGCAGCTTCCATGCGCACGCGCACATGTCCGGCAGGAACGCCGGGAATAGGCATGGCTTGTACCCGCAATCCTTGGGGGGATTCGTGTAGCACAGCGGCCTGCATTGTGGTTGCTGTAATTTCCGGCATAATGACTGCCCCGATAGAAGAGGGAGACCGGATTATTTAACGCGAACTCTGCGCGTGGTATTGGTCATAGAAATGGGAATCTCCATTCCTTCACCCAGAGAAATTCTTTGGTCGGTCTCTACCATAGAATCCACGATAACCGGTACGCCGGTCTTCAACTCAAACAGGTGTGTTTCCTTAATTACTCCATCGCCTTCCATGCTCATCTCAGCGCCCATTTGCTTGATGCTGCCGGCTATCACGTAGCGCTCGGATCGAGCTTTCACGCGGCCGCATTTCATGCCCAGCGTGTCGCTGGTGCCTTCGTAGGTGTAGCGCATGGTAATGTTGCTAATCATGCTGCGGTCGCCCTTGGTCGTATCGTTACGCACATTTGTCCACTCATCGCCCACTGCAAGGGGCTTGTCGGGAAACGGCAGGAACAAACTTTGTGAACCGCCGCCGCTGCCAAACAACTGACGCATCATGCGAGCTTGAGGACCTTTATCACTGCTGATGTCGTCGTCCTGCTTTGAGTTCCGAATAAACTTGCCACCGGCAAGCACGGTAACTTCCGAGGACGCTTCGGGCAGAGAATCCAACTTCATTGTTGTGTCGGGCACGCCCATCATGGCCATGCCTTTCATCGAAATCTGAAGATCGGTCATCTTGACAGCAAACACGGATGAATCCTTGGATGTAGAGACAACTACCAGACCGGCTTTTGCTGAGGCAGACATAGTAGAAATCTGCTCCGACCCCATCATTGTTACCCTGTTCTCTACTTCCGAGGTGGTTGCGAACTTATAGCTCTCGCCTTTTGCTACGCGCAAGCGCTGCGGCTGCGGGGAGCCAACATTTTTCTGGGCCGAAAGCGGTACCAGACAAACAACAATACAAACAAAACAAAGAATGGTTCTCATGGGAATACCACACTGTTGGTTACACAAAGACGAAACTGTTGTAAACATACATACGAATTGACATGCAGAAGAATTGTATGACTACTGAAGTAGCAAACACACTTAGGCAGCATCATTCTCCATGGAAAGCTTCGCACGTTTCTGCGCGCGCTGACGTTCCGTGGTGTTCAAAATCTTCTTGCGAATACGCAACGACAACGGCGTTACTTCCAAGAGCTCGTCGTCTTCGATAAACTCGATAAACTGCTCAAGACTCATAAGGCGCGGCGGGGCAAGACGCACTATACCGTCGGACCCGCTTGCACGCATGTTAGTAAGGTGTTTAGTCTTCGAAACATTCACCGGCAGATCGCTCTCCTTGGCATTCTCACCAACCACCATTCCTTCATACACCGGGATACCTGCTTCGATAAACAACACTCCACGCTCCTGAGCATTCTCCAGCGAGTAAGCTGTTGCAACACCGTTTTCCATAGACACCAACGTACCACGTAGACGTGTGCTTACTTCGCCCTTGAACGGCTGATATCCGGTAAAGTTGTGGTGAATAAGGCCATCACCACGGGTCAAGGTCATAAAGTCGGTTCTAAATCCAATAAGACCGCGAGAAGGGATGATAAATTCTGCTCGCATACCGGTGCCGGCGGGAGCCATGTTTGTCATCTCTGCACGGCGGCGACCAAGATTCTCGATTACACCGCCAATGGATGTTTCGGAGCAATCAACCACCACATGTTCAAAGGGCTCGAGCAGCTGACCGCTGTCGTCGCGCTTGAGCAATACTTCGGGTTTCGAAACCGCAAACTCGTATCCTTCGCGACGCATGGTCTCGATAAGAATAGCCATTTGCAATTCACCGCGACCGCTTACCTTGAACACATCCGGCTGATCGGTGTCTTCCACACGCATAGCAACGTTCGTGCGCAGCTCGCGGTACAAGCGCTCGCGCAGCTTGGGAGTGGTTACGTGCTTTCCTTCTTTACCTGCAAACGGCGAGGTATTCACCATGAAATACATTGCAATGGTGGGCTCGTCGATCTCGATAAAGGTCAGTGCTTCGGGAGCCAAGGGGCTGGCAAAGGTATCGCCAATTTTTACCGAGTCGAAACCGGACAGCGAGATGATCTCTCCCGCTTCCGCTACGTCTATCTCCGCACGGGTAAGGCCCTCGAAAGCAAACATCTTTGTGATACGACTTTGAGTAGAGCTTCCATCGCGAGAGAGCAGTGTTACCGCATCGCCCATGCGCACGGTACCGCGATGCACGCGGCCCACGGCAATACGGCCGATATAATCATTCCAATCCAACGCAGCCACTGCCATCTGATACGGCGCTTCGGGATCGTACGGTGGTCCCGGAATGTGCTTGATAATAGTATCAAAGAGCGGCGCGAGTGTTTCGCTGGGATCATCTAGACTAAGCTTTGCAATACCAAGCTTGCCTATTGCATAGATCACCGGGAAGTTCAACGCATCGTAGTCTGCACCCAGCGCCAAGAACAATTCCATGACTTCGTTCAACACCTCTTCGGGACGGGCATCGGAGCGATCAATCTTGTTGATAATCACGATGGGAGTAAGGTGCAGCTCGAATGCCTTGCGCAGAACAAACTTTGTTTGGGGCAACGGGCCCTCCGCTGCATCAACGAGCAGAACCACGCCGTCTACCATAGACAACACACGCTCTACCTCGCCGCCGAAGTCCGAGTGGCCCGGCGTATCAACCACGTTGATCTTCGTATCCTTCCACCGAACGGCAGTGTTCTTTGCCATGATGGTAATACCCTTTTCGCGCTCAAGGTCGTTGGAGTCCATCACGCGCTCTGCCACAACTTGATTGTCGCGGAAGGTTCCTGCCTGCTTGAGCATGTGATCTACAAGCGTGGTTTTGCCGTGGTCAACGTGAGCGATAATGGCAATGTTGCGAAGGTTTTCTCTGGTCATGCTGGTCATATAAATACTCGCTATCAAGTGCCGTTTCTCTACGCGCGTTTACGCGGGCCGGCAGCTGCTATGATGTTCGTGGAAAAAGACTACAAAAATAACCACGAAACCCCCGCCGCCACGCATGAATTACAACGGCCTTCCGCATCGCTAGTGTTGCAAAGCTCATATTCTCTGTTTTTAACATGCGTTTTCGGCACCACGGAACTGCACCTTTGCATACAACCGGCATGGCGTAAATTGCCGCCGTCGCTACCGCTGCTGCTTTATCGCAATCACAATGCAGGAATTTCCCCGGCTTGAGAAAAACCATTCTTCTGCGCTTCCTTTACAGTACATCAAGGGAGTGGGACCGCGGCGTGCACAGGTGCTGGCCGAGGAAGGGATTGTATCCATCGAGGATCTGGTCCTGTACGCTCCACACTCGTATATAGACCGCACTTCTGTGGGTACCATTCGCTCACTGCGGGATCAACTGCGCGAGCGTGAGTATGGCGGGATGTCGTCCGGCGATGGCATGAACTCGCTTCGCGGCGAGGTTACGGTGATCTGTTCTGCAGAGAGTATTCAGGAACGATCGCTGCGCAAAGGTAAATCGATGCTTGTGGTATCGGTGTCCGACGGCAGTGGAGTTCCCGCTGAACTGGTGTTTTGGAACTATACGAGTTATTACAAAAAGACTATTGCTACAGGGCAGCTTTATGCCGTAAGCGGTTCGGCCGAGATAAGCTCGTTCGGAAGAGTAACCTTTACCCATCCGGAGATCGAACCCCTCGAAGAAGAAGACTCGCTCCTCTATGAGCAGGGTAGAATTCTTCCCAAGTATCGCATCACACAGGCCATGAAAAATGCCGGCCTTTCAATGCGTACCATGAGGCAACTGGTGGAGCAGGTTATAGACAAAGGTTTGCATGCCGTGCCGGAAACGTTATCGAATTCTCTCATTGCGAAGTACTCCTTCCCCGCTAAACAATCTGCGATTCATGCTCTGCACTTTCCCGCTTCGCGAAACGAACTCCACGGGGCTTTGCGACGCATGCGTTTCGAAGAATTATTCTTCTTTGAAATGTCGATGGCGCTGCGTCACCACGGCTCTCGCATTAAAGACAGCGCGCCGGTGATCAAGCCGCCGTCGCCTCGCGCACGCGCTCTGACGGACAAACTCCCCTTCTCGCTGACCGGCGCTCAAAAGCGTGTGATACGAGAGATTGTGAGCGATGTGGGCAGCGGACACGCAATGAATCGATTGCTTCAGGGAGATGTAGGTTCGGGTAAAACAATCGTTGCTGTGCTTAGTATGCTCATGGCCGCTGATAACGGCTATCAGTCCTTGCTGCTTGCGCCTACGGAAATTCTTGCCGAGCAACATTACAACACGGTGATGCGGTATTGCGAAGGCACTGATGTAGATGTAGTGCTGGTATCAGGCAGCATGACAAAAAAACAGCGCGAGGCCGCTGCCGAGATTATTGGTCGGGGCGAACCAACGTTGATCATCGGTACTCACGCATTGTTCTCCGAAAAGAAAACAAGCAAAGCCGCCGCATCGGCAGGGTTACCGTACAAGAAGGTTGGTCTGATTGTCATCGACGAGCAGCATCGCTTCGGTGTAATGCAACGAGCCAAACTGCGAGCCATGGGAATGGAATCATTTAGAGAGACTTCCACACTTGTTTCAAGCAGTAGTTCCTCCTCTGCCGCGCTCCCGGCTTCAGCCCCGGCGCCGCACATGCTGGTGATGAGTGCCACTCCTATACCGCGCACCTTAGCCATGACCGCCTACGGTGACTTGGATGTTTCCATTATCGATGAGCGCCCTGCAAACCGGCAGCCCATATTTACCGGTATTGCCTTCGAAAGCACGCTGGCAAAGCATTATACTTTTATGCGGGACGAGATTGCAAAAGGCAGGCAATGTTATATCGTGTATCCGCTGGTGGAGCAATCCGAGAAGCTCGATCTTAAAGCCGCTACCGAGGCCTTTGCCGAACTATCTGAGGGGGCGTTGCAAGGACTTCGCTGCGGGCTTTTGCACGGGCAAATGTCGTGGAGCGAGAAGGAATCGGTGATGCATGCCTTTTTGCGTCATGAGTTCGATGTGCTCATTGCAACCACGGTAATAGAGGTGGGTGTGGATGTGCCAAACGCCACTGTGATGCTGATTCAACATGCCGAGCGATTTGGTCTTTCGCAGCTTCATCAGTTGCGCGGTCGTGTTGGCCGCGGCGCTCATCAGTCGTACTGTTTCTTAGCCACCAAAGATCACTTTGCTTTTGCGTTGCGCGCGCGGGAACAAAACCATCAAACGCGGGCAGCAGCTGTGGTGCGGCTTCGCACCATGGAGCAAACCGACGACGGCTTTCAGATAGCGGAAGTAGATCTTCGCTTGCGAGGTCCGGGCGATGTGCTTGGCACGCGGCAATCGGGCTTGCCGGATTTTCGTTTCGCGGATATTGTTCGCGATAGCGCAATTATTGCGGAAGCCAGGGAGTGTGCTTTTGCTATCATTGCGGGCGATCCTCAGTTACGCGCAATTGATCACGAACCAATTCGCACGGAGATCATACGGCGGCGAAGTACGGACGCGTCGTTTGCCGAAACAGCCTGATAGTCAGAGATATTTAAAGAAGCGGCAACAGCTTACCATGAACAATCTCTGTTCCTTGAACGAACGAGAGCCACACGTTTGTTACCTTTGGCGCAGTGAATTGTTATTCCTTGATCACGATGGTACTCTCGTCGTAATTACTTAGTCATTTTTGTTCTGTGATACTCATGCACCTTTCTACCTTTTTACGTCGCGCACTTCCGGTTGCCCTCTTTTGCTGCCTAGTACCTGCTGTGGTATTGGCTCAAAAACCTACCGTCGATTTCACCGCCGACAAGATTGTTGGCTGTGCGCCTCTTACTGTATCGTTCACCGACAAAAGCAGTGTTGATGTTATAGACTGGCAGTGGGATGTAGATGGCAACGGAGTGGTGGATTATCTGGCAGATCCCGAACCCGTTCACACGTACACCTCTCCGGGATTGTACACGGTAAAGCTGACGGTGTCGAACTTCGTGGACAGCGCTGTGCTAATACGCACACGCTACATTCGCGTTACCTCCCCTGCTGCGGTGAACGTACCCGTGCAGTCGGTGTGTCTGGGAGACTCCATTTCCGTTAGGCCCACGATCATTGGTGGTATTCGTCCTTTTACCTACTTTTGGTCGGCGGTCGATTTTCCGTTTGTGTCTACCGATTCCATACCCAAGTTCGGTCCGGACACCACGCGCCAGTGGCTTTTGACACTCACGGATTCCGTGGGCTGCACCAGCGAAACTCCCTTTACTATTATCGTACGTCCGGCCCCTGCAAAACCCGAAATCGTGCGAACGGGATTAACACTCAGCTCGTCTGTTTTAGCCGCAAAGTATCAGTGGTATCTGGACGGTAAGCCTATTCCGGGCGCGGTTAACAGGAGCTATCTAACGGACACTTCCAAGCTGAAAACAGGATGGATATTTGTAGAGGTGCGTGATGTTGCCGGCTGTGCATCACGTTCCGACTCGCTTCGGATTGAACCAATCGCTACTGTTGAATCAGAAATCTCTTCCGATTGGATGGTGTACCCGCATCCGGTGAGCGATCGTTGCATCATCCGTAGTAGCGATGGCATGGTTCCCGAGCATATCGACATCTACTCGGTACTGGGCGAGAAGCTTCGTACTCTTTTGCCGCAATCGCGCGGAAACGATTGGGAGATATTGATGAGCGACTTCGGCCCGGGCATATATTTTATCGGCGTTCAAGACCGGTACAAACAGCGTTTTCTGCGCGTCGTGAAGGAATAAAGAGTTTTTTGCAACTTTCGGTAAACGCGCGAAACAAAAATCCATTCATGGGTGTTGATACAACAGTATGGACAACCTGCAATCATATTCAGATGCGGAACTCTATGCGTTTCTTGGCAACGAGAAGCTCAAAGAGCGAGCGTTCTCTGAATTGTATGGTCGGTACTCCCAGCGCGTGTATCTGTATTGCCGAAAAATCCTCGGCGATGATCAAGCTGCGCGCGACATTTTCCAGGACACCTTCATTCGTTTTCTCAATAGTGCTCGCGACGAACGCGACATGACGAATGTTCCCGCCTTTTTACTGCGCATTGCACGCAACCTTTGCTTGAATTTCAAACGCGATCGCGGAATGCGCAATGTGGAGTTCAATGAGCTCAGTATGGGCGTGGCAGACAAGCAAGTGGAATCGCGTGAACTAGCGGGGCTTATAACAATGGCATTGGAGTTACTTCCCGATGATCATCGTGAAGCTTTGGTGTTGCAGATGTATCAAGGAATGTCGTATGAGGAGATTGCTGCGGAACTTCAGGTTCCCATTTCTACCGTGCGAAACTGGGTGGTGCGCGCAAAGAAAAAAATGCGGGAAATTCTTGCTCCTTATTTCGCCGAGGGTGCACACGACTTTTAGGCGAACAATACTGTTACGATTTCACTTTCGAACTCTCAATTACTCTACCGTTCATGCAGTCATTTTCTTCACCATCAGAGCTTATCGACGTCTTTCTAGACGGAGAACACACAGGCACGGAGCGCTCGGTTTTATTCTCCGCGCTTGGTTCGAGCACCGACTTACAAGTTGAGTTCGAAGAAGCTCTACGCATTCGTACAGCAGCGCTTACCGACGCCGCTTCTACGATTCCCCCTCCGGATCTTACTCAATCACTTATGATGCGCGCAGGCTTTAGCGGCGCTGTGGTTGGAGCGGCTGCCGAAGCAGCTTCTGCGGGCAGTGTGGCAAGTTCCATGAGCACGGGCTTTGCCGCATTTTGGCAATCGATTGTGAGCGCATTGAAGATTCCTCTGGTTACCGGCGTGATAGGATTTGTAGCCGGAGGTTTTGCATTTTCCGGATTGACGGGATCGAACAACTCAGGCTCCTCGAACACAGCAAGTAATACTGCCTCGGTTACTGCGTCGCTTACTGCCTCGGCTGCTTCTTCAACTTCTGCCTCAAGCAGCGCCCCGAATACAGCTACCGCTTCTGACAATGATCAAACCGGACTGAGCGATCTGCGCACAGCAAACAATCAAGAACAAAGCTCGAGCGAGGAAACAATTCAAGGCCGTGATCGCGAGTCTGCGGATGTTGGCGCAACTTCACCGGTACCTCCTTCACATACGGACGATCGAACCATCGTTAGCACGAACAGTGACGACCGATCATCACAGAATTCGTCGCCTGCGGCAAAGGATGCCATGCTCGCTGAATCAAGCGACCAACCGGCTATATCCTCTCCGAGTTTTGTGGTACGTTCCGTTACCACGAATGTTCGCTACACGGTTCCCGATGCGGAAATGCCCGCAATGCAAAGTGATGTAATGAGTATACCATCCGTTGCTCCAGTGGAATTCAGCTTGCGTGGCACTCGAGGAATTACTCAAACACTGGATTCACTGGTAAATCGCGCCGACGCGGTGAACATGGGAAATGTGAGCTTAGGAATTCGGTATGCGCTTTCATCGAACCTCCAGCTTTTACTTGAGGGTGGTAGAGAGAATTTTGCCACCTACGTGTATGACAACACCGTTGGCACCGTTCCCTATCGTGTGCAGCAAAACATAGTATGGGCAGCTGCGGGTGTGCGTGGCACGGTAGATGTTTTATCGGAGGAACTGGGAACCGCATTGTTTGGCCAAATGTTGATTGGCGCCAGTGATGTGGGTGCTCTGATTCGACCCATGGCCGGTATCCAATGGAAACCTGATGCCAGAGTAACCTTGTTTGGAGGAGTTGAGCAAATGGTGCTTCAGACAAAAGCTCAAGGCACAACAAACTACGGTTCAAAATTCTCGTTTAGTTATGGTTTGTCCCTAAACTTTTAAAACGAGTTTTTTTCTTTGGTCGTAAAACAATTTCTACTCATTTTAAGGGTAGATGTTATACCACCCCGGGAATTCGCGAATCGCATGAAGACAGCTCGCGAAATATACATCAGCATTATCGCTGTTATCATATTCTTTGGCACTCTCTCCGGGTGCAAGGAAAGCAGTCTTGTGCCGTTGGATGGATCGCACAAGATAGACGCGTTTGTGGGTAAGCAATGGGTATTGCAGGACGATGGTATTGATCTCACCGACACTTGTGTATCTCAAAGAGGTTGGGTGATAGATGTCAAGGCCGACGGTTCGTTTTCCTCCTCAGGTCCGTCCATCACATCTTCTTCCGGGCGGTGGGTATATAACCCCGGCGATTCCAGTATTACACTCGTCTCCGCCGACGGAAAAAACACCATTACTTTCATCCTAGATAGTGTTGGGGGAACTTCTGCAGTTCTTAAAAAAGGCGAATCCAAAGAGACATTGATTTTTAAACAGAAAGAAGATCCGCTGCTGACCGTGTTCGGCAATCTTGTGTTTGAAAAATCTGTTACCGTTCCTGCTCGTACCTCGGTGCATGTTGTATGGAAGATGCTTGGAACCTCCGATCGTTACTTGGTTTGGGGCAATGGCAACATCGATGATTTCGGAAACTCCTTCAGATTAGATTACGACAGCTACCCGCCGGATTCTGTAGTGCAGAGATTCTTCGGTTGCAACGGCAAGGTGGGTATAGGCCACATTGTTGTATTCAACAACAACGAGTTCATTCCCAATGGAAGTGTTATAACCGGGCCCCTTATTATGCGGATTGCCGGAATTGTGCGCGAACGTGCAATTGTTTTCGTGTTTGGCAAACTCAGCGGAAGTCCCTGTGCTCGCAATTTGCCGTGGGTAAACTGGTTCCAAAGCGGTTATAATCTGGGCGAGACTATGAGCATTACCAACGGACCCGGATTTTATCGACCCGTGAACAATGGCCCTCTGCAATTGACCTTTTCCGACGAAGCTGCCACGCTGCAAACCCCCGTGTGGTGGCAGTAAAATTGCATCTGAGTTTTAGTCGTCCAAAGATTTATACTCGGCAGGCAATCCCGGCTGAATCATGATTGTCTCCTCTCTGTCCAGAACCACCGCCCCCACTGCCGACCCTTTAGGTTTACGCACATTATTGCGCTGAGTGTACACTACGGGAGTGTATTTAGCATTTCTCGCTTTGGAGTAATATGCTACTATAGCTGCGGCTTTTTCCAGAATATTCTTGGGCGGTTTAATGGATTGAGCAGAACGTAGCACGGCATGCGATCCACTCACTCCGCGCGCGTGCAGCCATGTGTCTTTTTGCTTGGCAAACTTCATGGTAAGCTCGTCGTTGTTCTGTGCGGAGCGCCCCACAAAGAGCGTCCAGCCCTCGCTAAGATCAAACTCGCGGTATTTGCTCACACTCTGTTTCTGTGATTGATGAGTACCGCGTTCTGTTGCATCATCCAGATGTTCTTTCTTCATAAGTTCTTGAAGTTCTGAATACGACAATTCCTCAGTAATAATCTCTTGCATCCTGTGCAATTCTGTGCACCTTGCCTCCAGCTTCGGAGCACGTTCCGCAGCCATGCGCGCGGCGGCCTCAGCTCGGCGTGCACGTTGATAATACTGCGTTGCATTTTCCGCCAGGGTCAGGTGTTCATCCAGGGTAATCACTACATCTTCCCCACTCCATCCGGTAAGTACAACACGATCACTACCGCTGTGATGAACATCCGGTGTGCTCAGTAACAAGTCCGCCTTGTAGCGAAGCAGTGTGGCTTTGTTCGCGCCGGAGATATACTGACGAATCTCCAGCAGAGCTTTTTCCGTTCTGGCTAGCTCGCGCTGTACATGCTGCCGCAGGCGCTGCCGGGCTCGAGCAGTGCGGCGTTCACGGAATCGAGTGCGCAAAAGTTCTTCAATAGCAGCGAACACACTTGTGTGCGTCTGTGCAAGTGGCGTGCTACCCTGCAACGGGCACAGCGTGAGCATTAGATCACCAGCGCCCATGCGCACCAACTGAAAGGATGATTGCTCAATACATTGCTGCTTAAGGTGATGCGCAATATTCTCTATGTGCTGCCGCGTCTGCGCATCCACGCCATGCCACATCGTTTCGCCGTTGATGTTTGCACGATGGCATACCTCTGCCGCATACAAAGACCCAAGCGCGAGGTTGCTCTTTGCCAGAGCATCCATTACCGTACTATTCGGTGGTATCTGCTGCAGAGATCGCATTCCGCCTGCTTCCGTAGGCAATGGCTGCATGAGATATTTGGGACGATCTCTGAAGCAATCCAACACAATATTGTCGTCGCCCACGGCAAAGAGATTTACCTTACCGCCGCTGAATAGTCGAATCTCCAGATTCACGGTTGTGGTGTGCACAATGAGCACACGGTCCGTGCGAGGCTGCTCGATAGAAGTGATACGCGCGCTACGAAGCAGCGGAAAGAGGTCGTGCGTGCGGTGCCGAGGCCTACCGCGATGAGCGCGAGCGGAGATGCCTACAATTGGCTCCGTGCAATGTACCTCCACATCAATCTCGGATGTTTGACCTTCGAAATGCAGCACCACGGTTTCGTCGTTGTGTACATAGCACTCAATAATGCGTGCGCCGCGCAGCAGTTCGCCGAGCTCCCGCGCAACATGATACAACGTGTAAGGATGCCGTATCATAGCTTAGGGTTTAGGCGACGAAGTACCGGTGCCCGAAGGCGCAACCGTGCTTGGGGAGGGCGTTTTTGTCGGTATTTTCTTTGTAGCGGCATGTACTGCCTCCTTCGCCGGTGCTTTATCCGTGGTCTTCTCCGTCATCTTCGCTTTTGAATTCTCTTCTGCCTTTGCTTTTGAATTCTCTTCTGCCTTCGCTTTTGAATTCTCCTCTGCCTTCGCTTTTGCCCTTTCTTTGGCCTTCTCTTTTGCCCGTTCCCTCGCCTCTCTTCTGGCTTTCAATCGTATACTGTCCCGCGCAGTCAACATCTTTTCCGGCTTTGCCGTAGTTGTGGCATTCACCGTCGAATTTGCGTTCATAATCTCAATGCCGTTTTCGTTTGGCAGCGTGCTGGCAGCTTCCTTCGGTGCTTCCTTCGGTAAATCCTTCGGTAAATCCTTCGGTGCTTCCTTCGGTGCTTCCTTTATCTTTTCTTTCTTCTTTGCTTTTTCTTTTGCCTTGCGCTTTCTGTCCTTCGTCTTGGACTCAGGTAAAGGCTCACGTGCAGCAGCACTACGCATGGATGGACCAAGCATGACCCGCAAAGCGGAGTCCGTCTCGATTCCGCGGCACACTTCCAGAACATTTGCCCAGAGTGCAGAGCGTTCGCCTTGTACTTCTCTGTAGGCGGCCTCGCGTTCTTCCGGTTCGAGCATCATAATCATACGAACAACAGAATCTGCAGAGGCTGCGGTGTCTACTGCAGCTAGAGCACGAACCAATGACCGGCGTGCATGCGGAAGAGCGTGAACCTCCAGCGCCTCATGCAGCAAACCGAACTGCAGGGGTTTTGCCGATCGAAGACCCATAGCCACAGCGTTGCGCACCAGCTGCGATGCGTCATTGATAGCGGGCTTCAGGGTGTTTATCACAGCACGCGGCGTGCGCTGAGCAATGGTATATGCCGCCCGCATTCGTACATGCGTAACAGTGTCCTTGAGCAAGGACTCGCACCTTTGCAGCAACTGATCATATTTACCCTCGCCGATGTTCTGCGCTGCGGATGCACGAATTCGCCAGTCGGAATGTTGCATACATTGATCAAGTGCAGGAGCATATACCGGGTTCGGGCACTTCCCTGCCAGCCACACACAGAACTGAACTGTTGATAGCGCGTTGGAGTTTAGGGAGTCTTTAATCAACGTGACAACGCCGGCGGAGTCTCGCTTATACAGCGCCGGCATCATGTTCTCCATGGCCAATCGCTCACGAGGCTGTGTTGTTCCAAGATACCGTGCCAGATAGGCCGTGGCTGCGGGGCGAGCAACAAGGCTGTCGCGGGCCGGCTGTACCATGTATTGGAACTTCTGCGGAGCGGTGCACGCTTGAACAAATAGAGAGTCCGGCGAACTCGCGATTGGAATTCTTTGCGATGTTTCGGATGCGGCGCTGCCGGCAGAAGGAGATGTTACCGGCGCTGACGCAACTTGTTCCGGCATATCCAGAAACACACCAAAGGTGGACTTTGTAGAGACCGATGCATTACGACGCGTTTCGCCGTATACATCCGTGCCTGCGCCATCGGCAAAGATCCCTATCAAACCATAGGAGCGCCGAAAGTCCGAGTACCCCATGCAGTTGGACATGTTTCTGGCAATGTATGCATCGTTACCGGCCACGTCCACACAGATGCTTATGGCATTTGCATTACCGCCACCCAGCGACAACGATTCCGCCACGTAGGAGTCGTCGCCTGTTTCGTCTACCAACACGCCAACGCCTACATCGTGACCGCATCCCTGGGATACTCCGTGAGATACATATACATCATCACCTTTACGATCCAGAAGTATACCATGGGCAAAGTGAATACCTGCACCCTGGGCATATTGATATGCTTGATAGCGATCCTCTCCGGCCTCATCGATAAGCGCCGCATACCCAAACCAATATGCCGAGCCCTGGCCGTAGATATCAGCCGTATACGTATCGTTTCCTTTGGTGTCACAAAGAACGCCCACACCGCCTCCTGCAATAGGACGGTGACCCAAGGCTGCTCCTTGAGTGAAGCTCACGTAATGCTCGTCGTATCGTAGCACATCCACAAATGGACTCACAGCCGAATACACATCATTACCGGATTGATCACTGAGTAAACCTGCACCCCGCGTGCCTCCAAATGCTTGGCCATAAGCATGTACTGTATATGCGTCATTGCCCGAGGCGTCCGCCAGAAGGCCCACGCCAAATGCACCGGCTCCTTCTGCAAATGTTCCCGCGTTGTAGGTATCGTTTCCGCTGCCATCATACACTGCACCAACACCAAAGAGCCCTGCGCCCAGAGAGAACGATCCCGCTTTGTAGCTGTCGTCGCCTGAGCAATCAATCAACAAGCCACCGCCAAAGATTCCGGCGCCTAGGGTGTACGATGAGCCTGAATATTCATCATTACCGGAAAGATCGATGATCACACGCAGCGGCCGCGCGGCGGCCTCTGCTTTTGTCATGGAAAAAGAATAGCGGTCGTCGCCGCCAATGTCCAGTATCAACAAATAATCGCCGCTGTAGTTATCCTGCTTTGAGCTACCGATAAGCACGCGGCCATAGGGAGTTTCAATCACACATGTTTTTATAGAATCACGCAGCACAGCCATACCTGTTTGCGCCAGAGCTCCACTCAGCACCAGTTGCTTGTACAACGAGAGTGGAATGGACATCTGCTTATCGCTTACGAATAATGATGCATCATCGAAAAATGCTTTGGCAATAGAGTCGCCGCGCAGCTCTGCAGCCTTGAGTTCAAAGGGAGATGCCGTAGCATCTTCACTGCTCATCATGAACAAAGAATCCGCCTGAGCCAACAGTGCACTTCGCTTTGCAATCCCACCTGCTGTGCTCTGCATCATGCGGGCGGCCCGCAATACCGGATTCACAAACTGCCGCATGATATAGGACATTGTGAAGTTATCCAGAAACGTGCCGGGCAATTCGTTTCCTGCTGCATCTCGCACGCGGAGCGGCACATCAGCCACTGATGCATTGGTAAAATCCACGGGCTGGTAAGTGCCCAACATGCAATCGCTCATAGCCCGTGCAAACAGCGCCTCACCATGATCAGGCCCCACCTCTCGCAACGCCTTGGCATAAAACGCAGCATAGTCGAAGCTCTTCAGCGGCTGTGAAAAGAGCGCGCTGATAGCTGCCGGGCGATGGTTATCGGGTGATACGATGTCAGCTCGAAGCGAGCAATCGCGGCGGCTCATGTCTAAGATTTGCAGAGCAGAATCTATGAGAGTTACCGCCCTTTTCGTTACCGGCTCTTGAGCGCGCAGGGTTGTGATGCCACTGCCGGCAATACCAATAACACTACCAAGAATTACCGCTACGAGAAAGCGAATTCGCATGACAGCAGTTGCTATGATTATACTTCACTACCGGAGAGAGCGCAGCACACATGCACGCGCCACTGAAATTACATCTTCTTCGTGAATACCATGTAGGTATCGTCCTGAATTCTCTGCGAGGAATGCAGACGAAATCCGGGTGCGTCCGAAAGTGCGGACGTGTGCAAGCCGCCAAAAGCTCGCTGACCATCGCCGATGATTATCGGAGCGATGCATATATGCAGCTCGTGTGGAATCGACGCAGCAACAAGCGCAGACGCCAGTGTGGAGCCGGCTTCAAAGAGAATCGACTGCACACCATAGGCATCGTATGCGCATTGAATCGCGGCCCATACATCAACCATTCCACCCGCATTCATATCCACTTGCTCTACCTTAACGCCCTGTGCGCGCAACGCTGATGCTCGTTGCTCGTCAAATCCTTCGTGAGTGCAGAACACAATTGTTTGAGCATCACCGGAAAACACATTCATCTCTGCAGACAAGGATAGGCGGGAATCCAGAACCAATCGCAGAGGATTACGGCCTTGAGCAAGTCGCACGGTCAGCGTCGGATTATCACTGCGCACTGTTCCACTGCCCACGCACACAGCATCAACACCGGCGCGTAACTCATGTACGCGTGTACGTGTTTCTTCGTTGGTGATCCACTCAGACTCCCCGGTGGCTGTGGCCACACAGCCGTCTATAGACTGTGCCACTTTGAGAATGCAATACGGACGACGATGTTGTATTGAATGGAGAAAAAATCGATTCATCCAGGCGCACTCTGCTTCGCGAACACCAACGTCCACACGAACTCCGGCGGCTCGCATGCGATCTATACCGCGCCCCGCCACAACGGGATTGGGGTCGACGGTTCCAACCACTACGTGGCGAATGCCTGAAGCAATAATGGCATCGGCACAGGGCGGTGTCTTACCGGTATGGGCACAGGGTTCGAGCGTGCACACCAATACGGCATCAGAGGGCACGTGAGTCAAGCGGCTCAAAGCATGGGCTTCGGCATGTGGTCCGCCGAAGCTGTCATGCCAACCTTCTGCAATAATTTCTTCGCCTTGAAGTATCACACATCCTACGAGCGGATTGGGGGAAACGCGACCGTAGCCGTTGCGTGCCAGCTCCATAGCTCTATCCATTGCCGCTTCGAGCGTCACGGACGTCCCTTCCAATCGAGGCGAGTTTGCGCTTTGTACACTTCCGGCTTGGCAACCAGAATAAGGTTCACGGTGTAGTAACCCGGTGGCACGTCAACTCCGTTGTTGTCTTTTCCGCCCCAGGTGAATGTGTATCTATGCAACTCTTCGCGCTTGAGCGGCTGTACCGGTTGTACCTCCTGCAAGTACTGCATTCCGTGATTCGAAGAGAATATCACTCGGCCATCGGCCGATAGAACTTCCACGCGAAGCCGTTCGCTGCTGGGGAAATAATCTATAGAGGCTCCACGGTTCCGGCGGGCAAGAAGCGCGAAGGTGACAGTAGAATCCGTTTGCTCGTCGATAAACGGATCTACATACACCAGCGGCGAAGCTTTCTGCTCTTCCGTTGCTGCAGCCAGACGAACTCTTCGGGCATCGTGATATGACTGACCACCGGCCACGAGAACTACATCAAAAATCAGTTCATCGTATTCAACGGTATTAACATTTGTCCAGTAGCCTCTACCATTCAACACCAGTGAATCGTTTGTCTCATCGATGCTTGTAATACCTGTCACCGGGCGCATATCTATTGTATCTAGAATGCCGCGATTGGGATCGATGATCACGCAATAGCTTTCGGTAACACTGAACAGTAATCTGAACGTTGCATTGGATGTATCGTGCGGTACCAGGTACAAGTACTCAAAACTCACCGATCCGCCACGCACTCTGGTTGCCGTGAACGTGGAAGGCTCCGGTACCGGTGTACCATACATAGCAGAAAGGGCGCTATCGCCAAGGGTTGAGCGACATCCCGAGCCGATCATTCCTGCAGCAACAACACACACAAAACTTAAAGCAAGTAGCAGGTGTTTCATAGCAAATCAACGTATCTGTTTAAACATCGCGTAACGCCAATCTTCAAACCATCGTACCAACGCTACGGCGGAGAATCTATTGAAAAGAAATTTCACCGCAACGGTAAAAAAAAAGCAGAGCAACCCTTGAGGAAAATGCTCTGCTTAGATCTTCGGGCGATAAGTACAGGAAATTACTTATCGTCTTTCTTACCCTTCTGATTGACGAGTTCAGGTTCGCCGGCGCCGCCTCTCTTGGAGTCGTCAACGCGCGGAGGAAGCACTGACACAACGCCTTGGTCCATATTACCAACGAAGCTAACCTTGTCCACGCTGATTTCACGGAGGTGGATTGAGTGATTGATTTTCAAATCACTGATATCCACATCAATGTGCGAGGGGAGATCGTGAGGCAAGCATTTTACTTCAATCTTGTGAAGCATGTGCTGAAGAATTCCGCCGTCGCGAACGCCAATAGCCGTTCCCACCAAACGAACCGGAACTTCGAAGCTCATCAAGGAGTCTTCTGCAAAACCATGAAGATCGAAGTGCGTGATTAGGTCTGTCACGGGATCGAAGGTTACGTCTTTCAGTACGCACTCAATGGGGCTTGATGCGCCATCAACAAGCAGCTTCACGATACGAACATCCTTCGTGTAGATGATTGGACGGATCTCGCGGCTGTCCGAGGAAATAGAAATGGGATCGCTCCCTTTGCGGTAATAAACACCCGGAATACGACCGCTCTTGCGAACGTGCTTAGCAGCACGTTTGCCGTTTTCACGAGTGGTTACGTTGAGTGTGATCTCATTCATACGACGTTCCTTGTAAATAAAGAGTAGAGTTCTGGTTTTATGTCGGTATCAATTGGTACCTAACTAGTACCAAATAGCACCTTCGTACCGCTTGGTACCGACTTCGTAATGTCAATGTATAGTCAACTGTCAGCTCTCGAACCGATGTCGTTGATTTGCTTCCGCTTACCTAGCGCACAATATCGAACAACGAGGAAATCGATGTGTTATCATGCGTACGAACGATGGCTTCCGCCAACAACTCGGCAACAGAAATAACACGGATTTTCGGAGTTGCGTTGGGCAACGGAATAGTATCCGTTACGTACACTTTCTCCACCGCCGGGCTGTTTTCAATGCGCTCCAACGCCGGACCGGAAAACACGGGATGCGTACACGCTCCGATGATTTTCAACGCTCCATTGTTTTTTAACGCTTCCGCACACTGAACAAAGGTTCCACCGGTATCGATCAAGTCATCGATAATCAGAATGTTCTTCCCTTGTGGATCACCGATAATGCTCATCACTTCGGCCATATTGTGCGAAGCACGTCGCTTATCCACAATCACCAGGTCTGCATCAAGACGTTTTGCATACGCTCTGGCTGTCTTGGCGCTACCCACATCCGGAGCTGCAACAGCCATATTCTCTAAGCCTTCCTCTCGGAGCACTTTCAAAAGAATGCGTGATGCATAAAGATGGTCCAGCGGAATGTCAAAGAAACCTTGAATCTGCGGTGTGTGCAAGTCCACGGTAATGACGCGATCTGCACCGGCCGACGTAATCAAGTTTGCAAGAAGCTTTGCCGTGATCGAAACGCGCGGTTGATCTTTGCGATCCTGACGAGCGTAACCAAAGTACGGAATCACTGCTGTGATTCTGTTTGCGGAGGCGCGTCGCGCCGCATCAAGCAAAATCAACAATTCAAGAAGATTATCTGCGGGAGCGTGGGTCGATTGAACGATGAACAGATCCACGCCGCGGATATTTTCTTCAAACTTGGCCCAAATCTCACCGTCCGAAAAATTCTGGATAGTAAGGGCCGATAGTTGCGTACCGGCTGCCTCGGCAACCTTTTGCGCTAGTGCCAGGTTCGATCTTCCTGCCACGATTTTGATCTCTGAGCTTGCGCCTAGAGTTCCATCGTGCTTACTCGTGCGTACCTTTTCAATGTCACGAGAATTCATGGAAAACGCCTGAACCGCAGTAAATGTGACAATGTCTCTCTCACCACGGTGGTGCGAAACATATAAATACCGTTAAAGCTGGGGCGGCTGGATTCGAACCAACGAATGTCGCTTCCAAAGAGCGATGCCTTGCCGCTTGGCGACGCCCCAAACGCGTCTGTGCTACACAAGACTGCAAATATACGGCAGTATGGGAAAAATGACCAAAAGGAAATACGATTTCAAGGTATTAGGAAAGATTTTCCACAACCAAAGCGCTTGCCTCTCCGCCGCCAATACACAACGTGGCCAGACCATATCTCTTGCCATAACGGCGCAGTGCGTACAGCAGCGTGGTCAGTACCCGAGCTCCGCTGGCTCCAATGGGATGGCCCAAGGCCACTGCTCCACCGTGCACGTTCATTTTTTCGTGCGGAATGGCCAGCTCACCCTTCGCAACAAGCGCTGTTACCGAAAACGCCTCGTTGATCTCGAAAAGGTCGATGTCGGCTATGGTCAGTCCGGCCTTTTTCAAAACAGCATTGATACTATGAACAGGAGCTGTGTTGAAATCCTTGGGTGCGTGAGCAAAAGAAGCTTGCGCCACGATGCGCGCCATAGGTTTAGCAGACAACGATTTCATCACCGATTCGGAACATACCACCACCGCAGCCGCGCCGTCATCAATAGAGCTGGCATTGGCAGCCGTAATGGTTCCGTCTTTCTTAAATACCGGTTTCAACTCCGGAATCTTCTCGAAACGTACCTTGGTGGGCTCTTCATCAAGCAATACAACGGTATCGCCTTTTTTGTCTTTGATGGTTACACCGGCAATCTCATCGGCAAACAGGCCGTTCTTTTGTGCATTGATTGCACGCGTATAGCTCTCTACCGTGAACGCATCCTGCATGTCGCGAGTAATACCGCACTCCGTTGCACATGCTTCAGCGAACTCGCCCATAGCTGCTTTTGCATACGCGTCGGTAAGCCCATCGTACTGCATGGAGTCTACGATCTCACCGTTACCGTATTTGTATCCGGTGCGTGCCTTGGGAAGCAAATAGGGCGCGGTGGTCATGGACTCCTGCCCGCCGGCAAGCACCACGCTTGCGTCGCCGCAACGAATTGCTTGATCGGCCAGCATCACGGATTTCAAACCACTGCCGCATACCTTATTGATCGTCATACACGGAACATGTTCACCAAGCCCGGCACCTAGTGCCGCCTGACGCGCAGGCGCCTGGCCTACCCCTGCTGTGAGCACATTGCCTAAGATCACTTCGCTGACATCGGAAGCACTAAGGCCCGATCGCTCCAGCGCGGCTTTCAACGCAACGGAACCGAGCTGCGGAGCTGTGAACGACGACAATGTTCCCATGAACGCTCCGATGGGCGTACGGGCGGCGGATAAAATGTAGGATGATGACATATCTGGTTCTCCGAAAAAAAAGTTGATAATCAAATGGTTCAATCGCAGCGGAAGCGCATATCAATCTGATGAAGACGATCCGGACTGAGATGCCGACGACGCAGAGCTGCCGGCGTTTTTGTAGTCTGTAAGGTAAAATCCGGATCCGTTAAAAATCAAGCCGGCCCCGGCTCCAATCAAGCGCTCCACAGTACCCTCACCCTTCTTCTCGCTTGGGCATTGGTCCGTGGGGCAATGCGTCAAAGCCGCCGAACTCATCGACTGAAATACATCAAAGTGCTTACCGCAAGCGGTGCATCGGTATTCGTACGTTGGCATATCGTGCAGTGAAAAAATCGGTCAAGAAAAAAAATGAAGACATGAGAATGTGCAGTGACGAACGAACAGCGTGCGTGGTGTAGTACGTCGTGCCGTGAGCAAAATTCCGGTTTTCCACCATCTCCTTTAGCATACATCTGCTTCGTACGGCCCGCT
This sequence comes from Kapaibacterium sp. (SeqCode), assembly GCA_046297095.1. Lineage (GTDB taxonomy): Bacteria > Bacteroidota > Ignavibacteria > Kapaibacteriales > NICIL-2 > JBBATK01. The sequence continues at coordinate 38,529 of JBKCNS010000019.1, forward strand.
CAAAAAAAAAGCACCGCGGAAGCGGCGCTTTTTATACCTAGTTCTCTTGGATTAGGAGCGCAAGCGATGCTTGAGAGACATAATGCCAACTGTTGCAAAGCCGGTAAGAAACATTAGCTGAAACGGAATGGCTGCTATTTCCTTGTAGTAAACCGACGTGCAAATACCCACGAAGAAATACGCTGCCAGCGCAAGCTCAATGATTACCTCAATGCCGATCTTCTTTGTCAAATCGTTTTTCTTTGTTTTCCAATCGTCGGTTGTATCCACGATTCTGTACTTCGGTGTTCTCTTGAATTCTGTCTTCTTTCCGAACAACGCCTCCAGCACTGCTTTAGAATTGTTTACCGCAAGACCCATACTTCCTGCCAGGAAAACCGGAAACAGCAGTAGTCTGCGGCGCCAGTCCAAGTGAATGGCGCGCTGAGCATGCAAGTAGAACAAAAAGGTACTGATCGACGCCAAAACGAAAATGGACATCATCGTGAACAGATTCTCGTATTCGCGCCCTTCCGAAAGATTCTTGATAAGCACCATTGGAATATTCAGCATGGCCACTACAAGAATGAACGGGAACACAATGTTGCTGGTAAGGTGTACAGTGCCTTCCAGCTTCACACGCAAGGGCATAGGAGATTTCCAAACTGCGGGCAATAACTTCAAAGCAGCTTCTACCGCGCCTTTGGTCCAGCGGAACTGCTGGGTCTTAAGAGAATTGATGTCTGCCGGGAGTTCCGCAGGCGATGTTACATCATTGAGGAAAACAAACTTCCAACCGCGCAACTGCGCTCTGAAACTCAAGTCTAGGTCTTCGGCCAAGGTGTCCGGCTGCCAATTACCGGCATCGATGATGCAGGACTTGCGCCACACACCGGCGGTGCCATTGAAGTTGATAAAGAAACCTGCTTTGTTTCGTACTTGTTGCTCAATAACGAAGTGTCCGTCCAATGCCAAAGCTTGAGCACGTGTAAGGAAGGAATACTCCTCGTTCAAGTGCTCCCACCTGGTTTGCACCATACCGATTCGCGGATGCGTAAAGTGTGCAATAGTGCTTTTCAAGAAGTCCGGCTTGGGCACAAAGTCCGCATCGAAAATGGCAATAAACTCGCCGCGAGAGGTTGTCATGCCATGCTTAAGAGCACCGGCTTTATACCCTTCTCTATCCACTCTATGTACATAGGCAATATCAAAACCGCGATTGCGATACTCTTCCACCAATGCGCGCGTGGCGTGCACGGTTTCGTCCGTTGAATCATCCAGCACCTGGATCTCCATCTTGTCTTTGGGATAATCCATGGCGCACACAGACTCGATCAAGCGATCCACAACATACAGTTCGTTGTAGAGTGGCAACTGTATAGTAACCAGCGGCAACTCTTCAGGATGCTCTGCCGGCGGATGGCGGAAGGCTTTGGTCTTGTGGTAATAATACACCATGACCAATCCGTGTAAACCAAATGCGAACAGAATACACAGAGCCAGAATGTAAACGAGAACGACGAAATCTTGCATGGAATGCATGAGTATGTAGTTGTGATCAGTGTTTTGAACGGAAACGAACGCCGTACCGGTCGCGGTCCTTTTCTCGTGAAAACCGCGGAGAACATTTCATCGGGGGTGGAAACGTATGCACGGTTAGGATGACGCGATTATTGCTGCTTGTTTTGTTTGCAAAAATACTCACCAGCCGGATACGATGGCAAGGAGAATATCGTCCACGTCTTGCTGCAAGGCAGTACGGATGGCTACGTCTCGTTCGGTAGTGGCTCTGGCCACCTCAAAAACCACAGCATTGCTGAAAGAGCGCTGAAAAATTGCACGTCTCTTTACTGCGTCATAATACTCAACCTCTACACTCACCCGCACCTTTCTATCTCGCTCTATCTCGCCGGAACGCACCACCACCGCCTCGTCGCGAATCTCTTTAATCACCGCTTTCAATCGAGCATCGCCATCCCGTTCTACAAGCAGCAGCGAATTCTCCTGGCGGATCTTCTCCACGAGCTTCAGATAACACAACTCCCTGTACGCCCCGCTGCCAAAACCGCTATTGTCTACCACGGAACTCACGGAAATCGTTTTGAGGTGCGGCGGGATGGACGTTCCACGAAACGAGTAGCAGCCATCAATACCGAACAGTAGCACGCTCAGTATCGCCGCCACGATGATTACAGGAGTGCGGTTTGCGCTGCTCACAAGTGCCAATATGCGGGCGCGTTGTACCATTTATTCCATCCCTCCAAAATTGTGATTTAAGAAGGGATTCGATGCGCGTTCCTCGCCAATGGTGGTAAAGTCCATGTGCCCGGGAAGAACGATCATATTGTCGTCCAAGGTCATGAGTTCACGCTGAATTGATGTAATCAATTGCTCGTGATTTCCGCCGGGTAAATCAGTTCTTCCCACACTAGCCTTAAAGAGCGTATCACCTGCAATGATTACTCGTTCCTTGTGGTGCACAAAGCACACGCTACCTTCGGTGTGCCCCGGCACGTGACGCACTTCCCACAGGTCCGATCCGCACACAAGGTGCTGACCATGCACGATGGTTTCATCCAACCGGGATGCGGTAAAAGTATACGGCATGTCGAATACCAGATGGGAATTGGGATCTATCAATCGGTATTCATCGGCAGCATGCATAAACACGCGCGCACCGGTAGATAAGCGAAGTTGCTCGCAGTCGGCGGTATGATCCCAGTGGGAATGCGTAAGCCATATCTGTGTGATGCTTACATCATGGCGCTTAGCTTCTTCCTCAAACCAGGCCGCCGAGCCCATTGGCGTATCTACTGCCACAGCCGTTCCATCTGTCTCGTTAACTATGAGATAGGCATTGGTATCAACGGGTCCGGCGCAAACAGCTCGAATTTTCATGCACGTTGTAAATGTTCCCAAAGGGTTTAGGGCAGCTTCACGTTGCCGATCACTGCGGCGGCAAAACTACAACACCACGTGGTACCTACTACAGGTGGCATATTGCAGTACGAAGCCTACACTTCCGGATTGTTCGTTAGTCAGCATCAACCAGTTTTTACCCTATGAATTCCCCCTCTGCATCTCTGCAAGCCAGGCTTGGTCTGTTCAGCACCACGGCTATTGTGGTAGGCACCATGATAGGCTCGGGTATATTCAAGAAAACAGCTCCCATGGCTGCCGCCTTAGGTTCACCCGAGCTCATCATCGGCGCGTGGATCGCCGCCGGCTTGATAACCTTGTGCGGAGCACTAAGTGTTGCCGAAGTAACGGCCATGATGCCGCAATCCGGCGGTCAATACCGCTTCTATCAACACATGTATGGCCGCGCATTCGCATTTGTTAGCGGGTGGGCGATTTTTACGGTGATACAAACAGGAAGCATTGCCGCCATAGCCTATGTGTTCAGCCACTATATGAACAGCGTCGTGCCCCTTGTAACTGTGCCGCAGGATCTAGTGAACGCAACATCGTTGAGCATTCCGGTATTCGGCACTGTTTCCATTCTTGATAGCCTTGGCATCAAAGCTCTCACCTGTGCTTTAATCGTGCTGCTTACCTGGGTAAATGTTCGGGGTGTTGTATTTGGCGGCAGCCTCTCGGGCGTGTTTACCGTTCTTAAAGTTCTGGCTGTTGTGGCAATCATTGCCTGCGGGCTAATGGCCACACCGCCCGCCGCGCCTGCGCGTAGTGTAATTGGTGCAATTGGTTCAATTGGTGCAATTGATGCATTACCCATTTCCGTACCGGCAGGCCTGGCACTGATTCCGGCGATAATGCTGGCAATGTCTAAAGCTTTTTGGGCCTACGACGGCTGGGGCAGCATTGCCTACATTGGCGACGAAGTTCGTGATGCACAGCGCACGTTGCCCCGAGCTATCATCATGGGTGTGAGCATGGTGATTGTACTGTATGTGCTTATCAACATGGCCTACCTGCATGCCCTTCCGGTTCAGAAAATTGCAGCATCGAGTCTGGTAGCCGCGGACGTTATGGTGCAGGCGGTAGGCGCGCATGGAGCAATGTTTGTTGCGGTTGTTGTGATGATATCTACACTCGGAGCCGTGAATGGCACCATTCTGAACAGTGCCCGCGTGTATTATGCCATGGCATGCGATGGTTTGTTTTTCTCGTCGATGCGAAAGGTTCATCCTAGGTTCAACACACCGTCTGCGTCGTTGTATGTACAATGCCTTTGGTCGTGCTTGCTGGTCGTCACCGGTACCTTTGAGACTCTCACGGACATGCTCATCTTCGTGAGTTGGATTTTCTATGGAATGAGCGCCTATGGTGTGTTTGTACTGCGGCGCAAAATGCCGGATGCCGTTCGGCCCTACAAGGTATGGGGCTATCCTGTAGTTCCGCTCGTGTTCATCGCATTCTCTGCGGTGTTTCTTGTGATCACCGTTGGCAGCGAAGTTACTGCCTATGCAAACGGAACACAGCCGTCTATCCCCTCGGTGACCGGCGTGATGATTACGCTCACGGGTATACCGTTTTATCTGATGTTTAAGCGCCGGATAGGTACTAGCGATTAAGCTTCGAAAGTTCGACGCGACGGTTACGCTTATCGTATGCGGCATCGTCTTCTGCAGGTCGCCGCGCCAAGGGCTCTCGTTCACCCGCAGATCTTCCCTTGAACATCGCGGCGGGCAATCCTCGTTTCACTAATTCATCCACCACAAACTTCACGCGTCGTTTGCCCAACGCTTCGTTGTATGCGTTCGTACCGTTCTGGTCGGTGTGGCCTACAAGCTGCACTATAGTACCCGTGCCGGAGAACTTTTTAAGATTCTCGGCAATACGATCTATAGCCAGAGACCATTTCTGATCGGTCTCGCTGCCATTGGTGTCTAGTACAAAGTCGTAGGGAACACGATCTTCATCCGAGGGAAAATTCACGCGAAGTTCCAGCACTTCAGGAACAGTAAAAACCATGACCGAGGTATCGCCTTTCTGCGGCGTAAATCTGCGAGCATCGAAAAATCCACGCTTGGATTGCGCAACGATATCAACGGTGATATCGGAGCGAACTCGCAGATTGTACAGGCCATTGGTGTCTGTTACCGTTCTGGCCACAATGCTGTCTTTGGCTACATCGCGAGCGGAAACCTCGGCGCCGGATATTCCCTGTTGATTCTCGTCTGTTACCCTACCGCGCAGCTCAATGGTGTCAGGAAGTGCGGCACGAGCTGTGGGTGTGGTGGCAGCTGCGCGCGAGGAAATGTTCTGTTGCTTTTGCATTTCTCTGCGGCGTACATACATATCGAAGTCGAATCTGCTGCGCCTATTGGAACTGAAGTACAAGAGCTCCGCTTCACCGGTCATGGTAGAAGGGCTAAGTTCGTCGGCTGCGCTGTTCACCGTGCTGCCCATGTTGCGGGCTTCGGAGAATGTTAGTGAAGGTAGCGCGGTGTCCGCAGAGTTCGGCTTTTGCAGATCTATGCCGCTACTGAAAATATCATAGCCGCCCATGGAGCTGTGACCGCGAGAGGCAAAGAGTAATCGGCTGCCGTCGGTACTCACAAAGGGAGTGAGCTCGTCGCATGCTGTGTTGATAGCGGGCCCGGCATTGCGGGCATCACACCAGGTGCCGTTGTCATATCTCAAGGTGTACCAAATGTCGCAGCCGCCAACGCCGCCTTCCCTATCGCTAGAGAAAAATACGATGCGGTTATCCGCGGTTGCCGCCGGATGAGCATCCCATGTTCCCTCTTGCGGCAGTCCGGACAACTCAAGCAATTCACCGTCTTGAACCCCAACCACATCTGCGTCGGCTTCATTTTTTCCAAAAGCATAGAGTGTAATCAGGTTCATGGATCCGGACGCACATATACCGGCGTCACCGCGCATTGGCAATTGAAGCTCTGCGTCTGTGAACACGCTATCGAATTGCACCCATTTCCCCTGCATCACGTACCCGCGTTTGTCATGTTCCATACTTAAGCGCACAGTACCGCCGGAGGCGAAGGCGGAAGAATTGCCGGATACAAAAGCCAACGACCATTCGTGATCGTCGGAGTTAGCACCGCGAACAGCGTATGTGGAGTAGCGATATCCTGCCGGAGTTTGAGGATCGTCAGAGGGACTGAATCGAACGGGCGAGCACGGTGCCGGCTGGGGCGGCGGACAAAAGGTGATATTCCTGGGCTGGCGCTTCACACCACCGCACGATATCATGAACATCGAGATTAGCACTACAGCCGCTACCTTACATTTCATATCTGCCCCTATCATCAAATGCACACTTCATACTTAGCGCACGGTCCAACATTCGTACATACTCCTGCCTCGGCACTTCGATGGCACCGAGCTGAAGAGTAAAGTGATTGGCGTATTGGGTATCCAACAGCTTGTATTCGCGCTCTCGTAATCTCTGCACGAGAAATGCAAAAGCAACTTTCGACGCATTGCTTACTTCGGAAAACATCGACTCTCCAAAGAACGCAGCGCCGAAACTTACGCCATAGAGCCCACCCGCAAGCCGCCCATCGCGCCATACTTCCACAGAATGTGCACTGCCCTCGCGGTGCAGATCGGTATATGCTCGAATAATCTCGTCCGAAATCCACACATCTGCATCATCACCCAAACTTTTTCTGCTGCAGGCTTGTATCACACCCGCAAAATCTTGATTTACCGTAACGCTGAACTCACCCTTCTCCAAAAGCTTTCGCACGGACTTAGCAATTCGTATGTGCTCCAAGGGAAACACCGCGCGCGGATCGGGAGAATGCCAGGCAATACACCCGTCGCTATCGGCCATGGGAAAAAACGACGCCTTGTACGCATGCTCCAACAGCTCGGTAGTAAGCTCTACCGGCTGCAAGGAACTGAGTAGTGCAAAGAATATGTCGTCGCCGTTCATATGCTCATCATATAGTCAGGTGATGCGTGGGTAAACGAAATTAGACCTGCGGTGGTATTTTTCCGGCATTATCCCACGGGAATTACTACCAACCACAAACAGACAATGCACAACAGCTGTCACCAAACTCTTCCGCACCGCAACCAACTAAAGATTTCTGCCGGCTTTGTACCACGAGCATCGAACCATACGCTCATGCCATATATGCTGCGTGCACCAAGGTGCACGGCTTTACGATTGACACGTGTAGTCTTGATCATGTGCTTGTTGGGTTTGGGAAGCTTCACGCTGTACTCTGCCCCCGCAGGAGGAACAGAACTGTCTGCAAACGGCGTCAGTACAACGGGCGTTAATACACAAGCCACCGCCGGCGGCCCGCGTGTGCTGATCATTAACGCACACCCGGACGACGAAAGCGGATGCGCTGTTACGGTCTATAAAATCACTCATGAACTTGCGGGAACCGTAGACCTGTGCTTGATCACCAACGGCGAGGGTGGATACAAATACTCTACACTGGCCGAGCCGGTGTACGGCCTGGAGCTTACCGACGAGAAGATTGGCAGGGCGCACTTACCACGTATCAGAAAAGAGGAAATGATGAATGCCGGAAAGATCATCGGGCTACGAAACATCTTTTTCCTTGAGCACTGGGATCAACGCTATACCACCGATGTTGATGAAGTATTTCGCGAAGCCTGGGACTCCACGCGCATCGCCGTTCAACTGCAAGAAATTCTTCGCAAAGGCGCGTACGATTTCGTGTTGTGTTTACTGCCCACGGCCGGCACGCATGGTGCACATTCCGGTGCGTCTATTCTGGCACTTCGACAGGTGCAGCGCATGCAAGAACCAAGGCCTGCCATACTCGGTGTTGGCTACGCGCCCAAAGACTCTCTGTCGGTGATTCCCAAAACACTTGCCGCATTTCCCGAAACAGCGTTGATGCCTAATGTGCAACCCTTCGTGGTTGATCGATCCGCTTCCTTCGGTTTTAAAAATCGATTGAGCTATCACATCATTGTGGCATGGCTTGTGGCCGAGCATAAATCCCAGGGAACTGTGCAGCTGGGAATGAACACCAGAGACCTGGAAGTGTTTTATCCTTTTGCCTGCAACAGTGCAGCGGCGCTTTCCAAAGCACAATCTATGTTCGCGAGTCTTCAGCGTGTAGGTCAACAGGTGAAGACATACCCGGAAAAGTAGTATGTGTGCAATCTTGATTTCATCCCACTGTTCCTACGCACACCGGCAGATTCATTTTCGGTTACTGGTAGTGGAAAGGCTTTTGTTGTATTTTCCCCCCGCTGCCCTTGCGCTCTGCTTTTGTTCTATAGACTCTGAATTCCTATGAAGTATCTACTCTCGCTCTTCCTGTTGTGCGGCGCATTTTATATCTCAGGCAAATATGCTCCGCCGGTGGACGAGTTCGGAATGTATGCCCTGCACTCCGTGGGTTCAGACAACGACCGCGATGCTCTGGCTCGAGAAGAGTTCCTGCGATTGAGAAATCCTCAAACAAATAAGATTCCGGACGGCATTCGCGAACGCGAGCATGATTTTGTGGAAGAACTTGCGCGCCGAAATGCAGCTGCATTGTGGTCCGCACCGGTTGCGGACACAGTGCTGAAGCCGGACGTAGCACAGCTGCAGCAGCATGGCATAGAGCGCACCGGCGGCCGCACACGTTCCATCGTGATCGACTGCACCAACGAGAAAATTCTTTTGGCCGGCGCGGTAGGCGGCGGTGTATGGCGTTCCACCGATGGCGGCACGAATTGGAAAAAAACGACATCGGACGGATATGTTCACAGCGTGAGTTCGCTGGTTCAGGACAAACGTCCGGGGCACCAACATGAATGGTATTACGGTACAGGCGAGGGATTCTCCTCTGCCGGATATCCTGTGTATCAATTCGATATTGGCAGCGGAGTGTTTAAGTCTGTAGACAGCGGTAAAACATGGTCGCTGCTGGCGGAAACATCTGTGGCAAGAGCAGCTCGGCCATCAACTGCTTTTCACTTTACCCATGCGTTAGCGCTGGATGCCTCCCGCTTGGATAGCACCATAGTATACGCTGCGTGCAATGGTGCTATCATGAGATCAAACGATGCCGGGGTAACCTGGACACGAGCCCTTGGTGCTGCTCAAGGTTCTGCCACCGTGGCGTGGACCGACATTACAATTACTTCCACCGGAGTAGTCTATGCCAGCATTACGGGCACATCATCTGCAGGGGTGTGGAGATCTCCGAACGGAATCACGTGGACGAATGTTTCAACCGGCAGCCCGGTTGCGAATGTCAATACCCGAATGCGTGTATGCGCTGCCCCCGGCAATCCCAATGTGGTCTGGTGTTACAGAAGCAGTAATACAACACCTCTTTTCAAGTACTCCTACATTACCGGCAATGGATCCGGCGCAAGCGGACGCTGGGATGCTCTTGGTTCGACGGTGGCAGGCAAACTGCAAACTCAAAGCGGCTATAACATGTCGTTGGATGTGCACCCCACAAACGAGAATATTGTTCTGATTGGTGGCACAAGTTTGTACCTCTCCACTAATGGCTTCCGTAGCGCCGATAGTTTGAGCCATGTGGCCGGATATAGCAAAGAGTATTTGTCAACATTCAAATTCGACCCTCTCAAACCGGAGACCTATTTATACGATACCAGTCATCCCGATATGCACTACGCAGTGTTCTTACCGTCAAATCCATCCACGGTAATCGTTGCCTGCGATGGCGGCGTGTTTAAGACAAATAACATCTTTGAAACTCCCTCTGTTCGTTGGTCGAGCTTGAACAACGGCTACAACGTGGGGCAGTTCTACGGCGTGGCTATAGATCCCGTGGGTAATCGTGATGGTGTATTTATGGGCGGTGCACAGGACAACAACACGAACATCGGGCGGCGGGACGGAGCGCCGATGCAATGGGTGCTCGGTGGCGATGGCATGATATGCGACGTAGCCGGGAATAGGCGCTGCGTGTATCCCGCCTATCAAGGCGGCCAGGTATATCGTGTGCGAATGAACGAAACGCTGGACTCAGCTCTAGAGTGGGTAAACATGCGTCCTCGCGGCGGCCAGTTTGATTTTATCACGCCGTTACAGTTGCATCCCACCTTCGACTCAATACTCTACATGATAGGCGGCACGCGGCTTTGGCGCAATTCCAACGCTACCGACAGGCCCTATACCAACGATACCACCACGTCATCCGACAACTGGACTTCGTATTCGATGGGCGGCGCCGCTACGGGCGGTCTGAGCGCGATAGGCTTGTGCTCTTCTACTCCGAATAATTTGTACTTGGGTACCAAGTCCGGTACCATTCTGAAAGTGGATAGCTTACAAAATTCCACTCCAGTAGTTACAAGAATTACATCGCCCGAGATGCCTGTGGGAGCCTACGTGAGTAACATTTGCGTGAACCCGAAGAATAATGCGGAGCTGTTTGTTACATTCAGCAACTACGAAGTACTGAGCATATTCCACTCCACGGACGAGGGAGAAACCTGGGAATGCATTGCGGGGAATCTTGAGGAGAATCCGAACGGATCCGGTGCAGGTCCTTCCTGCCGTTGGATCGAAGTTTTGCATTACAACAATCAAACTCTTTATCTGGTGGCTACAAGTTCAGGTGTGTTTACAACATCCAAACTGGACGGCATGAACACAACGTGGGAGCAGTTCCGCTCAATACCAAATGTAGTGTGCAATATGATCGCTGTGCGCAGTACCGATGGATACATAGCAGTGGCAACGCATGGATTGGGCATATACACTACCTATGCAGCGGTGAGCAACAGTACGTCGTCGGTATGGAATGAAGCCGCTCATGCATACAAGGCAATGATCTATCCGCAGCCGGCAAGCGGCATGGCTACACTGCGCTTTACGATGCCCATAAGCGCGGCGGTTGATATTGAACTCTTTGATGCACAGGGCCGGCGCATGGCTTCCCTTCTGCATTCGCGCTTGGATGCAGGTGAGCATCAGGTGCCTGTGGATGTGCACGCATATTCTCCCGGCTTGTATGTGGCTCGCATTAGCTCTGCTGCTACCCGCACTCCTATTACGATACGATTGATAAAGGAATAAAGCCCATCGCGCATGAACGGTGAGAGTGTTGCAACGTCCTCTCGTTGTTTGATATCTGCATTTCGTGTGAACTCATGATCTACTTTGTTTCGGACATACACCTGGGTTTGGGCTCTGATTCAGAGCGTGGCGAGCGTGAGCAGTTGTTTCTGAAATTTCTGGACCGCTGCTGCGCCGATGCTACGACAATTGTGATTGTGGGCGACTTGTTCGATTATTGGTTTGAGTATTCCACCGTGATACCGCGCCCCTTCTTCAGAGTTCTGACCAAACTTGATGCCTTACAACGTTCCGGAATCCACATAGAGTACCTAATGGGTAATCATGATTTTGGCCATCAGGATTTTTTCGAAAAGGATTTAGGCATTCCCGTTCACCGAGGCGATGTTGAGCGCGTGTATGGAGGCATGAAGTTCTATCTGGCACATGGCGATGGCAAGGTGCACAACGATACCGGATACCTGCTGCTGCGTCCCATTCTGCGCAACCCTGTGAGCATCAAGCTTTTTCAATGGTTGCATCCGGATATCGGCATACGCCTGGCCTCCGGCACATCCACCACCAGCCGAGCACACACGGACAAGCGCCCCGTTGGCAGTAGAGATGGCCTTGCGGAATTCGCGGAGAAGAAGATTGGCGAGGGTTTCGATTATGTAATCATGGGCCATGTGCACAGCCCTCTGGTGCGAGAGTTTTCGATTGGGGGGCACAGCGGCAGCTATATCAACCTTGGCGAATGGCTGCGACACAAAACATTTGCACGTTTCGACGGAACTCAGTGCTCACTTTTCACACTGCAGGAACTTTTTGGCGAGTAGTGTGTTGCTGCTCTCCATCGTGTGATTAACGCAACGACTCGCGCACTCTTGCCGACACGTAATCCATAATCCACACTACAACGGCAATCACCAAAACGATCATGCCCACCGAACGCCAGTCTGCAAGCATCTGATACTGAATGAGCATGGATCCTATACCTCCACCGCCCACCAATCCAATAATGGTGGCCATACGCACATTGATATCCCAGCGGTAAATGGTAAAGGACAGGAACGGAATAAACACCTGCGGAACAACGGCAAACCACAGCACCTGTAATGGGCCGGCGCCGGTAGCTTCTATAGCTTCCAGTGGCCCGCGGTCTACCTCTTCAATTTGCTCGGAATACTGTTTGGCCAGCGACGCTATTGTGTGAACACACAAGGCCAACATGCCGGGAAAAGGCCCAACCTTCACCCACACCGTAAAGATCACCGCCCATACCAATGGCTCGATGGATCTGGTAAAGTTTGTCACCACTCGCAGCACGGTGTACACTGATCGCGTAGCAACATTATGCGACATCACATTCCGAGCGCTGAGAAAGGCAAGTACGAACGATATAGGCAATGCCAAGGCCGTGGCCATAAAGGCAATGTACATTGTCTCTACTATAGAAGTAACGGTATCGCTCAGCAGCTGCGTGTTCGCAAAATCGGGATTGAGTAAATCGCGGAACAATCGGCCCGCCGCATCAAGGCGTTGCTCAGAAAAAAGATCAGCGATGTTTACGCGCGAAACCACCCAGCCGGTTACGAACGTGACCATGATAAGTATCCAGCCGATGTGCTCACTAAACGATGCGCGAAAGCCTGTAGCACTGCGATCACCAAGCACCCTACGCGCGGGCGACATTCCTGCAAAAGCCACGATGGCAGCGAACGCCGCACCAATAGCCGCGTACGGAGCAAAATGCCACCACATAAAGGACGGTGCTTCGGTGCTGAAGATCACTTGACACCAAAACACCCGATGCAGAGTCATCGCCAGATAGACTCCGATGAGTAGGTCGAGTACAACGGCTTGAAGAACTTTTTTCATGACCACAACATTTCCACGTTTCGGTTATCGAATTTCAACTTCAACGGCATCCTCGCCATAAATCTCTTTGAACCACTGCTCCGTGATTTGCTCGGGCTTTCCTTCGAACACAACCATACCATCGCGCAGAGCAATCACGCGTGTGGAATACTCACGAACAAGCGACAAGAAATGCAGATTACACACCACGGTGGTACCGAGCTCCTTGTTCATGTATTCCAAATACTTCATCACCGAGTGAGAGGTAGCAGGGTCCAGCGAGGCAACGGGTTCGTCGGCAAGGAGCACTGCCGGCTTCTGCATCAGACTGCGTGCTATAGCCACACGCTGTTGCTGACCGCCGGAGAGTGCATCGGCTCGCAGATCTGCCTTATCCCTAATGCCCACGATGTCCAGATTAGCCAGAGCCTGCTCTCTATCCTGTTTAGAAAATCGGCCGCCTATAGAGGCCAGTGTTCCGGTGGATGATAAACATCCGGCCAAAACATTCTCGAGAACGGTTCTGCGCTTTACCAAATTGAAATGCTGGAAGATCATTCCTATGCCGCTTCTATACTCACGCAACTCCTGTCCGCGCAGTGCGGTAACTTCTGTATCACGAAAGCGAATGGAGCCGGAGGTAGGTTGCACCAACATGTTCAGGCAACGGAGAAAGGTGGATTTACCCGAACCGCTAAGACCGATTACCGCCAAGAACTCCCCTTCCCGGATTTGCACATCCACTCCCTTCAACGCGCGTGTGCCGTTGTCGTAGGTTTTGGTCAAGCCCTTAATGTCCAGTACAACACTCATGACTGTTTTCGATTTGTTTTTCGTGAAAGACTTTGCGGTTCATTCTGATACGGTTCACTCTGATGCGGCTCACTCTGAGCAGCTTCGGATTCTTCTGCCAGAAGCTCCAGCGCACGCGCACGCGCTGTTTGGCTTTGCGTATCGCCACTGAGAAGCGCGGCAATCTCCGCTACGCGTGCATCGCCGGCGATGGTCTCTGCATGTACGTGCGTTCTGCCCTCGTGCTCATGCTTACGCACCAACACATGGTGGTGCGCAAGGGAGGCAATCAATGCCTGATGCGTGATGGCGAGTACCTGATGTGATTGCGCCAGCGCTTTAATAGCAACGCCAACTTTCTTGGCAACGCGCCCGCTGATACCGGTATCAATTTCGTCGAACACGAGAATAGGAATGTCGTCCGTATCGGCCATCACCGATTTCACCGACAACATCACACGTGATGCCTCGCCGCCCGAAAGTACTTTCTCCAATGGTTTCAACTCTTCGCCGGCATTCATACTGGCACGCATCACCACATCGTCGGCACCGGAGTCTGTGGGTATAACCTCTTTGCCGTCGATACTCACTCGAAGGGTATGTTCACCGGATGTTTCGGTGTTGGTAGCATGAGCATTACCATGAGCACTGCCATGAGCATGCGCTTCACGCAGTACGCTCTGCACAGCGAATCGCGCACTGGGAATACCAAGGTCGTGCAACTGTTCTTCTATGGCTGCCGAAAGTTTCTCTGCAGCTTGAAGCCTGGAGCGATGCAAAGCTTTTCCGTGCGCTGCCAATGCCTCTTTTGCCTTGGCAAGTTCGTTTGTCAAACGCTGCATTTCGTCATCGAAGTTGTCGATAAGGCGCAACGATTCCTCTAGTGTTTCCCGCTCTCTGCACGCGCGCTCTATACTTCCATACCGCTTGCGTAGGCGCTGAAGTTGAGCCAGTCGCTCCCGCACCTCTTCTATTCGCGCGGGATGAAAATCCACACGCTCTCGGTAGCGCTGTACAGCTTTTGCTACTTCGGCCACCGATATCCCGGCCGATTCAATCTCTGAGCTCAGCTCAAGAAAAGCAGCATCAATAGTCCCTAAATGCCGCAGCGCTGCTTGCACACGAGCCAGATTGTCGGACACCGATTGTTCGCCGGCATAGAGCACACCATACACGATATCCGTTTGCTCATGAAGTTCCTCGGCATGCGTAGATATATCCAGCTCCTTCACGAGCTCTTCTTCCTCGCCAAGCTTAGGATCGATGCGCGCTATTTCTTCCAGCTGTGAACGTTGATATTCTTGTGTGGATCGAGCGTCCTCTGCGCGGCGTTGCACCTCGCGAATGGTGCGATCCAGGTCTCGCGCGGTGCGCAAAGCAGAGCGGTAGTTACGAAGCAAGGTGTCGTTGTGTGCCACACGATCTACAATACGCACTTGTTGCGCCGGGCGCAGAATACTCTGATGCTCATACTGCCCGTGAAAGTCAACAAGGAGTGTGCCCAGCTCGCGTACAATGGAAGCCGTAGCCGGAGTATCATTGACGAAAAACCTGGAGGTACCGGCTGCGCGAATCTCACGGCGAATCACCAAAGAGTTTTCGTTTTCATCGAAATCGTGCTCTCGCAGAAACTGCGCAATAGCAGCATTCGAGGACGTTTGAAACTGTAGTTCGATAATTGACTTTGCAGCACCGGCTCGCACCGTATCACCGGAAGTACGCTCTCCCAGCGCAGCAAGAAAGGCATCAATGATGATAGACTTACCTGCCCCGGTTTCGCCGGTGATCACAGTGAAGCCGTTGCCAAACAACAACTCCAAGGATTCAATCAGAGCGAAATCACGAATAAAAATAGACCGGAGCACAGCGTGGTTCGAATGGTGGTACAACATCGACGTTCAAATATACTATACAGCAAAGGCAGGAGCGGGATTGCGACTAGTGCTATTACATCAGTGTCGCAATAGTTTCGAATACTCCGCCGCGTACTCGCGCACCGCCGTTGCGATACCGCGGGCAATTTTCTTCTGGCCATCCGGCCGGAACAGCAACCGTTCATCCTGTGGATGCGACACAAATCCTGTCTCAACCAATACAGCGGGCATGGAGGCACAGACGAGCACCAGAAATCCGGCTTGACTTACACCTCGGTCCGGCATACCGGTAAGCGGCACCACATTTTTCTGTACCCGGCGTGCGAAGCCACTGCTGAGTTTCACAAAGCTTGTTTGGGCAAGGGTCACGAGCACTTGCTGGTCTCCGGTCATACCGGCGTACCGGTCACGCTCGTCTTCCAACTGCACTACGGCGTTTTCCCTTGAGGCCACATCAATGGCAGCCGACGTCTTTGCCGGGCTCAAGATGTATGTTTCGCAGCCTCGGGCTCGCGATGGTTTCTGTGGCACGGAATTGCAGTGAATGGAGATAAACAACTTGCCATCTGCTTTGTTGGCAATACTACCCCGTTGATGAAGCGGAATAAACACATCGGTGGAGCGCGTCATGACAACGCGCAAGCCGGGCATGGCCCGCCGCAGCTCGCTCCGCAGCTTCAGGGCAATGGCCAGCGTGGCGTCTTTTTCCTTATACCCGTGCACGCTGTGAGCGCCGTCGTCTTTGCCTCCGTGACCGGCATCAATCACCACACAGTCAAAGCGCCACTTGCGCCGATCCGAATCAGAGGCCGATTCAGAAGCTAAACTAGAAGCCGCTTTAGGTGTTTCACTCTCTATTACATCATGTTCCGATTTTTTTGTTGAATTGACGGCCGATGTAGCTGTAGAGCTTGCCGGCGAGCATACAACCGTGTAAAGATTGCCACGTGCAGCCCGAACCTCAGCATTCATGCCGTACACAGGCAATACGCAACTGAACACTTGAGCAGAGTTATCCAGAAAGGAACGAAAGCGGGTAACACGAGCGGAGGCAAAAGATGAAGGGTAACGAGCGGTATTGATGGCAGAGGGAAAGGAAATACGAAGCTGCCTATTCGTAATACTTGCTCGAGGCGGATGCAAGAGTGTCTCATCTGCCCTAAAGGAAAACACTATAGACCTGCCACTAGCACGGACACGCACGGACCTAATACGCGGAACCGCTCTACGAAGATCCGGTATCAACGAGGCGAAGAGCGGCCGCGGCCACTCGGGATTACTACCAACTGATGAGGGCCGAGAATTTCGGTAAGAGTCTACACCGGAACTTCTATAATATTCTTCCGGCGCGCTGTCATAGATCGGAAACACCGAAGACTGCGACGAATCCTCCAGCTCACGCCGCTTCAATCCCTTAGGAAAGGACTGACGGATGGGCATACTTTGCAGAGCTGTATCGGCTGCATGCGGATCCGGCGCAACAGGCGCCTCTAGGTTGTTGCGAAGAGGTTCGGAGCGCGGAGGCTCGGAGTGAAGAGGTTGCTTTTGAAGTTGTTCCTTACTTACTTCCTTACTGACTTCCTTACTGATTTCCTTACTGATTTCCTTTTCACGCTCGCCGGACACCGCGGTATCGCCGGAGGAGCGCAACACCGGTACTTTTAGTTTGGGTGCCGGGGTTGAGACCGGCAAAGAACGAGCAGCACTTGCAGCACTCGCCGCGAGCAAAGGCCGTTGAAGAATGCGAACGGAAGACTCGGCCGAGCGAAACGAAACACATCCGGCCGCGGATAGTGTTTGAAAGAACTGCGGATACGGAACCAACACCGTAGCGGTCTGCTTTATCGCCGGCAGCTGCATCTGCGCCACAAACATGGTGTCCGCATTTTGTACCCGAATAAAAAAGCCGGACCCTGCAGCACTGATCTGCCAATCGCCTGCTTTCCATGTAGCGATGCCGGAAGTTTTCTTCGCCGCCGAAGCATCCAACACACTCAATGAACAGTATCGCTTCCCGCGAATAGTAACAAGAGGAATACTGCGTTTTTTACCGTTCAACTGTAGCGTAAAAAATGCCGAGTTCTTCTTTGTCTTGCTCACGCTGCGAGCGCCGGCGGTACTTGGTATTGCCAAGCACAACAGAACCATGAACACAACGCGCGGCAGTGTGCAGCTCCACATGCCGAGCAGTTCTAACCAATCATTATGTGCGTTATGACTGTGCACGTATCGCGAGCCATGAAAGTGATGAAGTCTAAGCCTCGGTAGATGAGGATGACGATGAGGGTGAAGATACACCTGACGATGATGAACCGGAATCGCTCGCGTCAGTATTCGGAGATATCGATGCCAGCCAATCGTTGAAATACATCATCACCACCGCTCCGGCCGGCATGGAAAACACCAGACCGAAAAACCCGAAGAAGTGACCAAAGGTAAAGAGCGAAGCAATGAGGACCACCGGATGCAAACCAATACGAGATCCCGTCACTCGCGGATCGATGATGTACGTGGTAAGAAAATGCAGAATGTTGACAATCACCGACACCTGAACGATATGCAGCAGAACGCCGTCGCCATTGACTATAAGAATAGTAACAATAGCGATAAACATACTTGCGATAATTCCTAGATACGGAATAGGATTCAGCAGTCCGCAGAGAACGCCAAGCACAATGGGATACGGCACGCCGCAAAGCATGAATGATATCGATGCCATCGTTCCCACAAAAATGGCACTAATGATTTGGCCACCGATATACGCTCGAACTATATCATTGATGCGCTTGACATCTCGAACCAAAGCCGGATGGCGATGATCGAGCATGGAGTGAACACGTTTCTTCAGTTGCGGTAGATCATTCAGGAAGTAGAAGGTGAGCACGGGAATGAGAACCACATTTATCGCTTGCTCCACAATGGCTGTAAGCGAGGTAAGCGCGCCCAGAACCGATGTGATAATTACCTGCGAAATATTCTCCAACTCCGGTACTACTTCCTTTTGCACAAGTTCACGTGCGGTGGACTGCGAAATACCAAAGCTCTCTAACCATCGGTAAAACTGACGGCTCTCCAGATAGTCCGTTGTGGAAGCCACCATCGACGAGATCCGCCGAATAACCTCGTTCATCTGAGAGAACACACCCGGAAAAACGTATATGGATGCCGCTACGATTCCGCCCAACAACACCAACACCAGAGCAAGCGAACTTAGACCACGCGGTATACGATGCTTTGCAAGTGCAGTTACCATTGGATCGGCAAGGTAGGCTATGAAGAAGGCCATGCCGAAGGGCAAAAGGATACTGCCAAGATCGCCAAGAAACCACAAGGCAAACACCATAGCGCTAATGGTGAACATGCGCTGCACTAAGCGAAACTTCCGGCGATACGGCCACACCAAAAAAGCAATACTTCCAAACAGAAGTATAGGGCCGGCTGAGCCACGCAATATGCCCGTCATATACACCAGCACAGCAAGCGCAAGCGAGCTGATGGTAACAACCGCAATGGCGGACAGTTTATTCCTCGTTGATGTCTCCACCGTCTTCATCCTTTACCGTGAAACCGGAGTGCCTATGGTAATTGGTACCACACCACGACAAACTTACATCAAAGCACCCCGTGTGGGAGAAACTACTCCGCGGATGCAGCCGGTGCGCAAAACTCGTCGTAGGCGTTAGTCAACATTTGAGCGATGGCTTCGGGGAAACGTCCTTCAATCATATGACGATGCACAACACCAATCAAATTGCCATCGCGGAAGAGGGCGATGGACGGAGACGACGGCGGTACGTTGTTCAAATAGGTATCACGTATGTACTGTGTGGCCTCTTTATCCTGTCCGGCAAAAACAGTCACAAGATTATCGGGCACGGAGGTATGCCGAAGTGATTGTGCTATACCCGGGCGGGCGCTGCCGGCAGCGCAACCACACACGGAATTCACAACCAAGAGCGTACTGCCCGGCTTGGTTAACGCCGCATCAACTTCAGCAGGCGTGCGAACTTCAACAAAACCGATGCGGGTTAACTCTTCGCGCATAGGCTGAACTAATAATGGATCGTACATAGGAATACTATAGATGTAAACTTCAAAACAATACTCATCCGGAACACAACCGGACACTGCACGCCAGGACGAATAAGGTCCCTGCTTCGTGCCCCACAAAAATATCATCTTTTGGTGTGGCAAGGCCCGCCTCTGCGCATCTTTGCACGGAGTGCGCCGCCGGCCGGCATTACTTCATCTTTGAGCTTCATCATTGCACGCTATGGATATACTCACAAGAATCTCGGAAGTGCACGAATGGTGCGCTGCGCGGCGCTCCAAAGGCCAATCTGTGGGCTTCGTTCCCACAATGGGATATCTGCACGAAGGCCATATGGCATTGGTGCAGCAAGCGCGGTCCCGGAACGACGCGGTATTAGCGTCGATTTTCGTGAATCCCACTCAGTTCTCCGCCACCGAAGATTTGTCGAGATATCCCAGAGACTTCGAACGGGACTGCGAACTTTTGCGCAACCACAACTGCGATGCGGTCTTTGCTCCCACTCCCGAAGAAATGTATCCCGAAGGTTTTGCCACGCACATCCATATCGACGGTGTCACGGCGGAGTTCGAGGGTGCGGTGCGTCCCACTCACTTTGATGGCGTTGCTCTGGTGGTAACACGATTGTTGTGCATTACTACTCCCACCGCGTTATACCTGGGGCAGAAGGATCTTCAGCAGACTGCGGTGTTGCGGCGCTTGGTTCTGGACTTAGGCCTGCAGTGCCGTGTGGTTGTGGTGCCAACCGTACGCGACAGCGACGGTTTGGCAAAAAGCTCACGCAATGTGTATTTATCGGATGTGCAGCGCCACCAAGCGTTGGTGCTTTCCCGTGCGTTACGCGCTGTTTGCGCTGAAGTGCAATCCGGCCAAACATCTGTTGAGATAGTGCTACGCGCGGCGCACGAAGTGTTGGGTGCCGAGCCCGCACTGCACCTTGATTACATTGCCATTGTAGATCCGCTGGGAATGAATACGCTGCAGGACATCACTCAATCGCCGGACGCCGCATGTATAGTGGCCGGCAAAGTGGGTTCTACTCGCCTTATAGACAACTGTTATGTTCGGCAGGTGTGGTAGAATCACGGAGCCCCGGGATAGATAGATCGCAACTCCATAGATAGCTCGCACTCCATTTGCTCAGGAGCTTAGGCCTTGTTCGGCACTCCCATGGCAGCAATCATTTCGTCTCCGTAGTCACCCAGCAGCTCTTCACCTGCTTTTATGGCTCGCGTCGTCACCATCTCAATTACTTTGGAAGTGCTCTGATATTCTATGTTGGGTTTCTTACCCGAACCCTGGTACGAACAGATATACCGTGCTACGCCGGAGTCGGTACGGCGTGCATCGATGACAGTTCTGGATGTAAGCTTAATGCCATACACACCCATCGCCTCATCAGCATAGCGCTCGTCGTACTCCAGTGTTTTTAGTCGCTCACCTTCGTAGTTAAAAAGATGTGCTCCTTTGGGAAAATCCCGCGTTGCCCACAGGCCCAGCCCCGCTGCGCGTATTTGCGAGGGCCGCACTTCCACACCCAAAAGTTCCTTGGTGTGACGCGCGCAATAAGGATGAGTAAGAGTTGTTTTGCGCGTGCATTTTTTTTCCTTTTGTTCAAAGGCGCACTGCGCGGTAATTCGAATGGTTTGATCTTTAGCCATGGTAGGTAATCACTTTAAAATCTCGCCGGTCTGTAAAGACCAAAACACTAAATCCAGTTCATCGGGATCGATGCGAATATCGCTAGCAAAGTGTAACCACTTGGCTTCAATCTCCAGATACTTTTTCTGTGATGACGGGAAGGTATCATCGGCGATGATACCGCATTGCACCATGTGTGTGAGTATATGCCTATCGATAATGGCAATACCGCGGTACCCGATGTTGCGCAGTACGTGCGACGCTTCCTTCATTCCCATTCCGCGAACATGCTCCACTAAGTAGGCTCGAGCTTCCAATGCCGATGTTGTGGACCTGAGCATGGCATCAATACTCGGGAACAGCGTTCGCAGATTCAACAGATTCCGCGCTTTGGTATTGTGAAATCGAATGTAATGTTCAGGATTGCGAAGTAGCGAGGTTGGATCGAATTCCTGCTCAAGAAAGCGTTGCTGCTGTAACTTCTCTGCCACCGCGAAGGCACTGGTGGCCTTGCTCTGCGGCGTGCACAGGCAATAGCAAAACTCATAAAACCATTGGGACGGCGGTACTGCCGTGAACTCACGCAATCGTTCGCGAATAGCCTTCTTGCGCTCCTTGTGGGCCTGCAGCACGTACTTGGGTGCTACATAGGGGCGACGCTCTTGTAGCTGTATCATGGGTTCCATTGCAAACCCGCGGTAACAGGAATGGTAAAGCCGGAGTTTGCTCCAACGACGAATCGTAGCATGGGAACAAACTTCAAAGAAGGAGTAATTGGAACAGGAATTCCAACGCCCAGCTGAATAGCCGTATTTCTGATGGACTCTGTGCTGTTTGTGACCACAGAAGGTTCGCAATTGCCTGCGCCAAAACCAAGAAGAAGAAAAGAATGAACTCCGGATTGCCACGAATACAAATCAGTGCGAATGCCGGCACTGATATACCATGCGCGAACTTCCTTGATGTTCACTTCATCGACGGGAGCGCGAAAATTCTCGTAGCCAATCCACATTCGTAAGCCGCGGTTCGGGCGTACCTGCCAAGCCGCCATTACATTCACATCCGGCCCGAACTCTACGCCGGTGTTCACCATGGTGGCAAACTGAGCAGCGCCACCGCCACTGAGAAGTACGTCGAATGCGCCACCCGGCTGTGCCGCGCACGGTACATACGAACACAGCACTGCAATCACTGCGGAACACACCAACGCACGCATGTTGATATCAAGAATTCTCATCATCACTGCAAATATCACTATGTGCTGCCG
Organism: Kapaibacterium sp. (SeqCode); assembly: GCA_046297095.1. GTDB lineage: Bacteria > Bacteroidota > Ignavibacteria > Kapaibacteriales > NICIL-2 > JBBATK01. Next base: position 60,941 of record JBKCNS010000019.1, read on the forward strand.
ATAGCGGAACTTCCTGATTGGATCCGCCTGCGCAAAAGCATTTTCTCAAACTCCACCGCCACAAACACTACACAAGACGCTACAAGCACAACGAACAGTTCCTGCATCGTCAATGCTTGGGTTTTGAATACCGTTTGCAGTTCCGGAACATAAATCGTACAAGCCTGCAAGGCAATTGCGGCAAGAACTGTTGCAGCCAATGCTCGATTCGAAAAGAAACCCTGTGTTGCCAACGACTCACGTTCAGAGCGAACGGAAAGAGCATGGCCAATCTGACTCAAGCACAACACCGAAAAAACCATGGTTTGCCAGTGGCCATCACCTGTGTGTAGCGCTGCCGCCTGAACAATCACCGGAACCAAACCCATGATAAAACCAACAAGAATGATATGTCGGCCCAAACCACCTGCAAACAGGCTCTCGGCAGGCGGTCGTGGCGGCCTGCTCATAATGCGCGCATCCGCAGGTTCGGTGGCAAGTGCAAGCGCGGGCAAGCCGTCGGTTACAAGGTTGATCCACAATATGTGTACCGGCAGCAAGGGTATGGGAAGTCCCGCCAACGGAGCAAGGAGAATGCACCATATCTCGCCGCTATTGGAGGTCATGATATAGCGGATGAACTTGCGAATGTTGTCGTACACTCTGCGCCCTTCGGCTATTGCATGAACGATCGTAGAAAAGTTGTCATCAAGCAGTACCATTGAAGAAGCTTCTTTGGATACATCCGTGCCGTTGATACCCATGGCAATTCCTATATCGGAACGCTTGAGCGCAGGTGCGTCGTTCACGCCGTCACCGGTCATTGCTACATAGTGTCCACGCTCTTGCAGTGCCTTTACAATGCGCAACTTTTGTTCCGGTGCTACGCGCGCATACACCCTGATATGCTCAACACGCGAGGCGAAGTCTTCGTCGGACAACTCGTCTAGTTCACGGGCACTTACCAACTCATCACGATCAGACTGCAGTATTCCCAGCTCGGTGGCAATGGCACGCGCTGTTGCGGGGTGATCCCCCGTTATCATTACGGGAACAATAGAGGCACGATGGCACTCCGCCACGGCCGCCTTTGCCTCCGGCCTGGGAGGATCGATCAATCCTACCACGCCTACCATCACGAGATTTCGTTCGTCCTCGATACTCATCTGTTCCACTGATTTGTTCACAGGATAACTCTGCGCAAAGGCCAACACGCGCAGGCCTTGTGCAGCCATTCGCAGCGTGTGTTCCCGTAGTGCTTCGGCGTCTGCTACAGTGAAATCCCGGACGGTGCCTCGATCCATTATCTGTGAACACCGATGCAAAAGCTCATCGGCTGCGCCCTTGGTGTACATTACCATTTGTGTCTCACCATTGTCTGCATCTTGGTGAATAGTACTCATGCATTTTCGGGATGAGTCGAAGGGTAAACTCTTCAGGCGGACATGCGTGCCAAGCGTGGCGGATCGTTCCACACCTGCCCCCTCTGCGAAGTGCACAAACGCAAGCTCGGTAGCTTCGCCAAGCATGGCGCCGTTGTGCGTGTGCTCAACGTCGTTACTGATGGCCATCATGCGCAGAAGTTGCGGTGCATTAGCATGACTGCTGCACTCCTCTAAATGGTCGGCGGCATACACATCACCGGCACCAAACGCAATCTCACGAACGGACATCTTCTGCTGTGTCAGTGTTCCGGTTTTATCGGTACAGATATAGGTAACGGAACCAAGAGTTTCCACGGCCGGTAGCCGGCGTATCAACGCATGATGCTTTGTCATGCGCTTCGCGCTCAGCGCTAAGGCAACAGTCACAACGGCAGGCAAGGCTTCCGGTATGGCTGCAACTGCAAGCGAGATTGCCGTAAGCGCCATGGTAAGCGGATCCTCGCCTCGAAGTAAACCCAAGGCAGCCACAAAGGCACAAATACCCAGTACCATATATGCGAGTTTCCTGCCGAACCGTTCCAGCCTACGCTGCAACGGTGTTTGCAGAGAATCTTCATCCTGAAGCATTGCCGCAATTTTTCCCAGCTCGGTCTCCATACCCGTTGCCACCACCATAGCATGCGCATTACCGTGAGTAACATGCGTTCCCTTGAACACCATGTTTGTGCGATCGCCGATGGGAAGAAAGTTTGCCGCAATAGAGTCGGTGTTTTTATCCACGGCCTGCGATTCGCCGGTAAGTGCAGCTTCGTCTACACGCAACGAAAACACTTCCAGCAGCCTGGCATCGGCCGGCACGATGTTTCCGGACTCTAGAAAGATTACATCGCCACGCACAAGTTCCCGCGCAGGAACCTCGGCGGCATGGCCATCTCGCACCACGCGTGCCGTTGGTGCAGACATGCTCTTAAGGGCAGCCAGGGCTTGTTCGGCGCGATACTCTTGAATGAAACCCACCACGGCGTTAAGAACCACGATGCACAGAATCACCATGGCATCGGTAGCATCGCCCAGGGCAAAGGAAATTGCAGCTGCGGCAGCCAGCACCACAATCATGAAGTTGGCGAACTGCGCCATTAGAATTCTCACCGGAGATAGCACTGCTTTCTCCTGAAGCTCGTTTGCCCCCTCCGTGTTCAATCGAGCTTCGGCTTGTTTGTGCGTCAAGCCATGCCGGCTTGTTTGCAGCAGCGCCGTGAGTTCCTCGATGCTATAGGCGTGAATATTCATACGCTTTGTGGCTGAAGTATGGCTGAAGT
>JBKCNS010000020.1:0-26636 GCA_046297095.1 Kapaibacterium sp. (SeqCode)
ATTTCTCATTAATCACTTGAGGTTCCTATGGCAGTAAAGAGTACAATTACCTGCGATATGGAGGGTGTAATCGAAACCTTCAACGCGGGAGCCGAAGAGGTGTTCGGATATTCGAAGGAAGAAGTAATTGGCAAGAAGCGCGTATCGCTTTTTTCGCCCGGTCATATTGTTCTGCAAAACGTCGAGGGCTGGCTGGCAGCGGCCGCCAAGGACGGTGAGTACGTAACAGACACGATTTTCGTTCGCAAAAACGGCGAGGAGTTCTCGGCGCGTATACGTGTGTCTCCCACCTTCCGCGACGGCAAGCAGATTGGATTCTGTGGCGTAACCGAGCCGCTGGACAAGCCCGTGCAGGTGCCCATCAAGCTTTCCACGAAAATCATCAGCTGGCTTGTGGTAACGCGCGCTCCCTTCTTGAGCGCTGCTATTCTGCCCGCTATCATCGGTATGATTTACGCACAATCACTTGCCCCTGCAGTACCCAGTGTTGCTACCGCGATGGACATGGTGCTTGGAGTGCTTGGTGTGGTGTTCCTGCACCTTGCTGCCAATGTGTACAATGATTACTTCGATGCCAAGAGTGGCACCGACGAAGCCAATACGTCGTACTTCTTGAAGTACTCCGGCGGAAGCCGCGCTATTGAGCTTCGATTGATCACCGTGGAAGGCACCTTCCGTTTGGCTACTATTCTTGCGCTGATCGCATTGGGAATGGGCGTGTATTTGTCATCGCGCATTGGCACAGGTATTTATCTGTTCGGTGCGTTGGGATTGCTCTCCGGATTTTTCTACACCGCGCCACCACTGCGTTTGGTGGCTCGTCATGGTCTGGGTGAGTTGTTCATCGGCCTTACCTTTGGCCCGCTGATCACCGCCGGAATGGTATACGTCGTGACCGCGCAAATGCCCGAGCTGGGATTCTTGCTTGGTATTCCTCCCGGACTTCTTACGTCCAATATCCTGCTCATCAATCAAATTCCTGATGCCGACTCCGATGCCACAACAGGAAAGAACCACTTGGTCGTCACCTTCGGTAAAAAGGCAACACCGGGTATTTATCTGGCTACGGTGTTTGGCGCTGCTGTGATGACATTCGTGTTGGCATCCATGCTGGACAACGTGTATCTGTACGCGCCGGGCGCGCTTGCGTTGATCGGTGGCTTCCGTATTTACCAACACATGCGCTTGCACTTATTCGAGCGCTCGTTGGTGTCGTCGAATGTGAATACCATTGCGTTGCAAGCGGTGTTCTCCATTCTCTTCATCGTTGCCTTGCTGTTGAAGTAACTGTTGAAGTAACTGTTGAAGCAACTGTTAATTCAAGGTTTGAATCAACGGTAGTAAAAGAGCTGTACCTACAACGGCGGACCCATGGAGGGTTCGCCGTTTTTTTTGAGCAACGTGATGAATAAACTATAGCAGAGAATCGCGCCACACCAGAATCACCACGCCCGCCAGAGAGAGCACTACCGCTGCCACAGAGAGTTGCGAGATTTTTTCCTTGTATGCCACGGCCGAAACAAGAGTTACCGTAACAGGTGTGAGCGCAAGAATAGTTTGCGCGATGGAGGCCTCGATAAACTGCACTGCCACCAGCGATGAACTTACGCCAAGCACCGGGCCCAACAGTGTGCCGGACAGCAGCTTGCGGAACAGCGATGTGTTTGCAATGGCCTCGCGAAGTTCACGCAGCGGCGGAGTGGAACGCACAGACACAAGATATGCCGATGTGGTCCCAACGAATATTCTGATCCATGCCGCATGAACGGCGTTCAGTCCGGGCCCTGCTGCGGCAAAACCTTTGCGAGATAGTACAATGCCCACGCCCTGGCACACAGCGCCCAGAAGAGCATACACCACTCCTGCCCAAAACACTCCGTGCCCTTCGCTGTGAACTTCCTGCTGTTCCTTGCGCGACAAACTCAATATCAGGATTCCACTCATGCTGATGAGCATACCCACAACGCCGGTAGCGGAGAGTGACTCATGCAGCATCGGTATGCCCGCAAGCAGGGCCGCCGCCGGTGCTACGCAGGTGAAGATACTGGCGCGCCTACTGCCAAGAATTTTGAAGGCGGTAAAGAAAAGGGTATCACCAATGGTAAAGCCGATCAAGCCGGAAATACCGAAGTACAGCAGAGCATCGCTCTGCACAGTTTGCAAAAGTTGCCACGGCCACACGGATTCCATTAGGCACACTATCACTGTCAGAATGATCACGGCGAACAGCAAGCGAATTCTGTTCACGGTGCCGGGGTGCGTCATACGTGAAGCATGCGCAAACGAATAGGTACTGATGGTCCATACCACCACGGTGAAGAATGCTGCTGCGAGTCCGATAGTGCTGTTTGGCATGTGCTGCGATGCGTTGCGTTGTTGATGTGCGGGGCGTTCAATAATACGGGAAGAAGGGGGAAGGAACCTCGCTGACCCAAAACAAAAAAACCTCTCGCTTATTCAGCGAGAGGTTTTTTGTAACCGACAATTGCGCGTGGCGCAACTTCTTAGTAATCCATTCCGCCGCCATGCATGTGCGGAGCAGCGCCGGCCTTCTCAGGTTCGGGCTTCTCTACAATGGTAGCTTCGGTGGTAAGAAGCAGCGACGATACGGACGCTGCGTTCTCGAGTGCTACGCGCGAAACCTTTGTGGGGTCGATCACGCCGGACTCAAGAAGGTCTTCGTAGGTTTCGCTGTACGCATTGAAACCAAATGCGCCGGTGCCTTCCTTAATCTTGTTCGCGATTACGGATGCTTCCAAGCCCGCATTGGTAACGATCATACGGATGGGCTCCTCCACAGCGCGGCGAATAATTGCAACGCCGGTGCTTTGGTCGTGGTTTTCGCCGGTTACGTTGTCCAGTACGGATACGCAACGCAAGTACGCCACACCGCCGCCGGGCACGATACCTTCTTCAACTGCTGCGCGTGTTGCATGCAAAGCATCTTCAACGCGAGCTTTCTTCTCCTTCATTTCCACTTCGGTAGAAGCGCCGATCTTCAGCACTGCTACACCGCCGCTGAGCTTAGCAAGACGCTCTTGAAGTTTCTCGCGATCGTAATCGCTGGAGGTCTTCTCGATCTGCGACTTGATCTCGTTGATACGCATCTTGATGTCGTCGCTCTTGCCCGCACCTTCAACGATGGTTGTGTTGTCTTTATCGATAGTAACCTTCTTTGCGGTGCCAAGCATTTCCAAGCCTGCTTGATCCAAACGATAACCCTTTTCGTCGCTTACCACGGTACCACCGGTAAGTACGGCGATATCTTCGAGCATTGCCTTGCGGCGATCGCCGAAGCCCGGAGCCTTAACCGCTGCAATGCGCAGTGTGCCGCGCAGCTTGTTCACTACGAGTGTTGCCAACGCTTCGCCTTCAAGGTCTTCAGCAATAATGAGCAACGGACGGCCGCTCTGTGCTGCCTTCTCCAGAATGGGAAGGATGTCCTTGATAGCAGAGATTTTTTTGTCGTGGATCAGGATGAAAGGATTCTCAAGTGCAGCTTCCATGGTGTCCGGATCGGTAACGAAGTACGGAGACAGGTAACCGCGATCGAATTGCATACCTTCAACTACTTCCATAGTGGTATCGGTACCCTTGTTTTCTTCAACGGTGATTACACCGTCTTTGCCCACCTTCTCCATTGCATCGGCAATGAGATTACCGATGGTGCTGTCGTTGTTCGCAGAGATGGTACCTACTTGAGCGATTTCCTTCTTGCCTGTTACGGGGCGAGAGATGCGCTTGAGTTCAGCGGTGATCTTGCTTACAGCCAAATCGATACCGCGCTTTACATCCATAGGATTAGCACCGGATGTAACAATCTTCAAACCTTCGGTAACAATTGCCTGAGCAAGAACGGTAGCAGTGGTGGTACCGTCGCCGGCCATGTCGCTGGTCTTCGAAGCAACTTCGCGACCCATGGAAGCACCGAGGTTCTCGATGGGATCTTCGAGTTCAATTTCCTTAGCTACACTCACGCCGTCTTTGGTAACGGTCGGTGCGCCGAATTTCTTGTCGATGATAACATTACGGCCTTTAGGACCCAAGGTTACCTTTACTGCATTCGCAAGTTGATCAACACCACGCTTCAGCGCGGCGCGAGCTTCAACATCAAATGTTATGATTTTTGCTGCCATTATTATTACTCCTTATTGAAAAATATTTCGTGTTCGAATGAAAGATGAGTGTGGTCGTGCCGGGTGGGCACGCGCCCGGAGGTTTGCGTTCTATTAGAGAGTCACAACTGCGAAGATGTCGCTCTCGCGCATGATCAACATGTCGTCGCCTTCGATGCTGATCTCGGTGCCCGAGTACTTTCCGTACAATACGGTATCGCCAACCTTCACCGTCAATGCGGTTACGGTGCCGTTCTCTGCCACTTTGCCATTACCAACTGCTACTACTTGTCCCTGCATCGGCTTTTCTTTTGCCGTGTCGGGGATGATGATGCCGCCCTTAGATTTTTCCTCGGGTGCTGCCGGGCGTACGATTACGCGATCGTGCAATGGGGTAAGATTCATAACTGCTCCTATGAGTTAAGAGGTGAAAAAATGAGTAGTAAAATGAGTATTGAAATGAGTGTTGCTCAGTGTGAACGAGTGTCGACGATGGTCGAACGATTCGTTGCTACCCGTCCGCGCTTCTCGAACCTTGCAGAACGGGACTGCAAAGGTACGGAAGTTGCTTAGCAGTCCCGTATAACGAGTGCTAAAAAACCTTATTGTAAAATTGTCATTGAAATGCTCTTTTTCGCGGACAGGGGGGTGGACAGGAGCGCGGCCGAGGGTCTTTCCGGGACTTACTTAGCCTCTTTGCTCAATTGCTCAAATTTGCTCAAATCGGGTATTTTTGGCAGTTTTTGTGAGGAAAATCGGCCCTAAAAGATTTTTCGAAAAAACCGAAAAACAGTGAGAAATGCACCAAAATCGGCCGAAAAGTGCGGTATTATTGCGAAAAATCACCGAAAATCATCAAAAACACGCAAAAGCCTACGTTCGTCGAAAAAGCACTAAACCCGTCGTTTGCTCAAAGTTCTCCTCAGGGTGCTAAGCTGCTCACCGGCCCCCGAAATAGCATCAGAATCAAGCATTATGGTGGTATATGAGTACATGCTGCCGGGCCGTATCATCGTAGTTTCCGCCAGGTACAACCTAGCGAGTTAGCTGATGGCACAAACCTGAGATGTGGTCTTGCAATGACGCCTAGGCATCTGCAAGATGCTGTTGCATCGGTGCAGAAATGCAGCGCTTGGCGGGCAAAACAGTGGAACATGCAGGGGGCAGGAGGTATTTTTGCGGGCGCGCGTTCTCAAATATTTTCACTATAGATCACACAGACTATCATGGTTGCTCATACGGATGCAGACATAAATGCTGATAGCACTACCGCAAACAAGGCACAAGAGGCACACTCGGGAGTTGTACCTATTGCACCCACTGCACCCACTGCACCGCTGTTTACCCGCATAGTGGGAACCATAGCAGTGATTGCCTCCATTCTGTGGTTTGGTCTGACGTTCTCCTCTCAGATTGCCGCCTATGATTTGTTTGTAACAGGCACGCCGGATTTACGGCCCTTGGACACCACCCTGCAGCTGCACACCATTCGCATTGTAAGCAACATGACTGCCGGCGCTGCCGCTGCATTCGTTGTAGCGCTACCCGCGTTTATTGTCTTTATGTTTAGCCGGCGCCCTGTGTTCGCATCGCGCGGGTACTACATGATGGCAGTAGCGCTGGCTGTGGCACTTATTCCTACCGCTGCGTTTTCTGCGTGGCAAGGTTGGAGTTTGTATACCATGTTCCCCGATCACACACTCGCCATGCCCGAAGTATTACCGCAAGTTTTGCCGGTGTTCACTTCCATGTACACTACGCGCGGCTGGACGCACTTTGTGTCCGAGACCGTGTACATCACCATTGTAGCGGTGTTCATACTTCGTCCGCTACTCAAAGCTGCCAAGCCCTAAGCCCCAAAGCCATGCGTGAATCGGCGCCGGCAAAGACTGCTTTGAGCGTGATTATCACTGCCTGCAACCGCAGAACAGGGCTCTGCATACGGCCACATTTCGTAGTTTTGCAAACTATTCTTGAAACTTCCCACAGGAACCAGGATCATGAGTGTATTGTGTAATAAAAAGACAAAGCTGATCGTACAAGGAATTACCGGCGGCGAGGGTACATTCCACACCTCCCAGATGATTGCCTATGGCACCAAGGTGGTGGGCGGCGTAACCCCCGGCAAGGGCGGTACCATGTACGAAGGCAAAGGCGAGGATATGTTTAAGCATCCGGTGCCGGTGTTCAACACCGTGGCCGATGCTGTAAAAACAACAGGTGCAAACGCAAGCTGCATCTTTGTTCCCGCATCCATGGCTGCCGACGCAATTCTGGAGGCAATCGATGCAAAGATTCCCCTTATAGTGTGTATCACCGAGGGCATTCCCGTTCGCGATATGATTCCGGTATGGGACGCTTTGAAAAAATCGAACAGCAGATTGATCGGACCAAACTGCCCCGGCTTGTTAACACCCGGCCAGTGTAAGATTGGTATCATGCCGGGCTTCATAGCACGTCCCGGTAATGTTGGTATTGTGTCCCGCTCCGGAACACTTACCTACGAAGCCGTAGGCCAGCTTACAGCTATTGGTATGGGTCAATCCACATGTATCGGTATCGGTGGCGATCCTATCATCGGAACCCGTTTCATTGATGCAATCAAGTTGTTCAACGAAGATCCCGACACACATGCGATTGTGATGATCGGCGAGATTGGCGGAACAGCAGAAGAAGAAGCTGCTGAGTATATCGGCAAGCATGTGAAGAAGCCCGTTGTGGGATTCATCGCAGGACGCACGGCGCCTCCGGGCCGCCGCATGGGTCATGCCGGTGCAATTATCAGCGGTGGCAAAGGTACAGCCGCAGCTAAAGTGGAAGCGATGACAGCTGCAGGAATTCACGTGGTAGAAACGCCCGCTCACATTGGTGTTACCGTGCAAAAAGCATTGAAGGGTGGAGGAGCAAAATCGTCCGCCAAAGCTTCGAAGCCGGCTGCAAAGAAAGTAGCTGCGAAGAAGGTAGTTGCGAAGAAAGTAGCTGCGAAGACAGCGACCGCGAAGAAAGCACCTGCCAAGGCAGCAAAGCCGGTTGCTTCGAAGGTTGCGAAGAAAGTAGCAGCGAAGAAGAAGTAAGAAGTTCATACGACAATTCAAACAAGGTCATGCAGGCATACGGCATGCGATCCATGCCGCGAGTGAGGAAGAGTTCGGAGGAAGAGTTCGGAGGAAGAGCTCGGAGGAAAAGCTCAGAGGAAAAGCTCGGAGGAAAAGCTCGGAGGAAGAGCCGGGCAACAAAGCCCGAATCAGCATACTAAACGATATTTAGTTTCACCCTAATACAACACAGATATGAGTCGCACACTTGCTATTATCAAGCCGGATGCAGTTAAGAAGAACGTTGCGGGCGAGATCATCGCACAAATTCAACAAGCAGGATTCAAAGTGCTTGGTATGCAGCTTACACGCTTGACCACCCAGCAAGCGCAAGAGTTTTACGCAGTTCACAAAGAGCGTCCCTTCTACGGCGAATTGGTAAACTTCATGTGCAGCGGTCCCGTTGTGCCTATAGCACTGGAGAAAGAAAATGCCGTTGCGGATTTCCGCGCGCTTATCGGATCAACCGATCCTGCAGAAGCAGCAGAAGGAACTATTCGCAAGCGCTTTGCAGCGAACAAAGGCGAGAATGCAATTCACGGATCGGACTCCGACGAAAACGCAGCGAACGAAATTGCGTTCTTCTTCACCGGTCGTGATTTGGCATCGAACCAGTAAGCACGAAGTAAGCTTACAGACAAGCATGTAAGCAACACAGAAGAAACACTATCGCAGTACGCAACGGGATGAGTCATCATCCCGTTTGTTGTTTGATGCGAGCACCACGTTCATACACTCAATGATCTTTATGGATCAGTCGCAGGATCAACTCCGAAATCACTCGCAGGATCAATCACCGAACGCATTTCGTACGTTGACGTCCACGGTTCAGCACGCTAATCCGTATTGGGAGTATCGCCTGGACCGCTACGAGTTATGGAATGGCAACGAGGCGGACTACTGGTACGCTCACACGCATGGGTCGGTGTTTGTGATAGCTCGAACCGACGAACAGTGTTTTGTGCTTACCGAGCAGATGCGTTATCTGAACAAGCGAATGAGCATAGAGTTTCCGGGCGGCGGCCTTCCCAAGGATGTAGATCCCGCGGAGCAGGCACGCAGAGAGCTTCGCGAGGAAACCGGCTATGAAGCAACGCGCTGGACAAAGCTGGGGGAGTTCAACCCCATGAATGGCTTGAGCGACGAGTTGTGCCATGTGTATTTGGCCGAAGGCCTAACGCTTGGCACTGCTCAGCCGGACCCCACGGAGAACATCGCGGTGCACCTGGTGGACGAAGCTCATATAAATGAGCTGTGCTCCACGAACAAGATTTGGGATGGTATGACCCTGGCTGCATGGATGTTGTACAAGTGCGGCGCCGGGCAACGGCAGTGACACAGGGTTGCAGAGCCGCGCTCCCTTCGGGGAAGTGTTAAACCTTCCGCAAGAGAAACACATGCGATGGCATTCGCGCCAAACCTGTGTATTATTGCGCCGGCTTGAAGGCAGGCATGTATAGTGGTACGTGTTGTTGTGAGAGCTACGGTAGGAACTGCGGTATGAGCTGCGGTATGAGCAGCGAATGACTTTGAATGTAATCCTCGACATGCCGCACAAAAGTTTTGAGATTGTTTATCGATTTGCTAGCAGAAATGAACGCAATGAAAAATTTGATGGTGAGCCGAGTAATGATGATTGCTCTTGTGGTGTGCACTCTTGCGGGCGTGGTGCCTGCCACAGCGCAAAAGGGCGAGAAGCAAGCAACGACGGGGCTTCAGGCGCCGGACAATTCACCCCTTCCCACCATGAACAGTTTGAAACTTGTATTCACACCGGGCAGCGACTACGCCTATGTGTACAAGGATAGCACGGTGGTGAATCGCATGTACAGCGATAGCTCCACTTTGGAGTACGCCCGCGAGATTGTCTATTATTTGCAGATGAAAGCGCAGAAGGATCCGGCAGATGGTATGCTGGAGCTGATGGTGAATATCGATTCGCTCACCTATCGATTCAAAAGCGGTGATGCGGAATTGTTCTATGATGTGCGCTCAAAAATGGAGCTGAAGTTTCCGGATTTGATAGCCGCTACGGTGCCGGTGAACCGCGAGTTTACCATGAAGTTCTCTCCGTATTGGGAGGTAGTGAGTTCCGAAGGTGAAATGCTCGATTGGCTTCGCAACTACATCGAAGAGTACGGCGAAGGCCGCCTGGATTCCATGAGAAAGTTCATCTGGCTGAACGGTATTACCACACCTGCACTGGCGCAGTTTGCCGATCCGCAAAAAGGCGCGTTGCCGAATTCCCGTGTGCACAAAGATTCCACGTGGCGCAAACCATTCTTCGTGAAGGCCGATGGTATCGACTGCCGCGACGATAGCGCTACGTCCAAGATCACCGGCTATGGCCAAAGCACCTATACCATAGAAACCACGCTACGCAATTTGAAAGTATTACCCACCAAGCAACGCTTGTATAAGATTGAATCGATGGTGGATATTCTTGGCGGCAAAGGGCAGGGTACGCACGTAATGCATCTTACCAAGCGGGGCATAATAGCCGATGCCACAAGCCGACTTACCACACAGATTAAAGCCAAGGTTCGTAAGGAAGTATTCACCGAAACGGTGGAGAGCACCTATACCTGGAAGTTCCTGGGTCAGTCGTCGAACTAACTCGCTTCGCTGCAAACGTCCACATGCTGCGCGAGCGAAGCAAGCGCAGTGAACATAAACTTCTTTACCATGAAATCATTTTTTCGGAGCGCGTGCGCTCTGGTTTGCTGTGTGTTTTTTGTAACGGGTATGTGGTCCTGCTCGCAAAAAGGCGAGGGGCCGCAGGCTCAAGATGCCGGAGATCCTTTTGCTCTTACGCCCGCCACAGATGCTAGTGCATCGGCACCGGATTTGAAGATTAATCTTCCGGTGTCTGCCGTGTACCGCTATAAAGTATCGCAGCAGGAAGAGTTAGTTCAAGACGACAGCATGTCGGTTTCCAGCGTTACCACTTCCTACTACACCAAAACTGTCACGGCCAATCGCAACGGCTTGGTCACGTTCACGGTACGTTATGATTCTATTTCCGAAACACAGTCGGGAAAAGGCATGGGCCCGGATGATAAAACCGTCACCTACAATTCTGCGAATCCTGCCAACCGCAACGACCCTAAGTATGTGATGGTGAATAAGCTCATTGGCGAGCCGGTAAGTATCACTGTAAATGCCAAAGGACTGATTGAAGAGATAAGCGGGCTTAGCGGAATCATCAATGCTATCTCGGCCTCCACATCGAAGCCGCTGAGCGATACCGCTCGCTTGCAACTTGCCGAACAAGTAAAGCAGGTGTATTTCGCGCAGCTTGTTTCGCAGGAGCAACTCTCGTTCCCGGAGTCGCCGGTGGATTCCACTATGTCGTGGTCCAAAAATGTTCAGCAGCAAATGCCGCCGGTATTCCTTGCGAACACCGTGATGACCTATAAAATCGGCGCACGCGGCACCAGAGGCGGAAGCTCTGTAGCCCGCATAGATGCAGGGCTGAGCGGCAGTATAGGCCTTGCACTTCCAAAGATTCCCGTTACAATTTCAAAGGGATTGATAAGCGGAAAGGGCACAACGCTTATTGATGTACAAACAGGACACACCATTCGCAAAACGGCGTCCATACGCCAGGAGCTCACAGCGTCCGCGCCGAATCCATCCACAAAGAAGACCGACACCGTGAAGCAGGTGAAAGTGTCGTCGCTCACCGTGGAGCTTCTCTAAGGGAGCAAAGAGTCTGTAAAGAATAGAGGAAGAAAGAATAAAGGAAGCCGGTAACGACTGCTTCTATGCGGGCGGATTGTTGTGAAGCCCGATATGCAGTGCGTAATTGACCAGCCCGGCAATGTTTCTGATGCCCAGCTTCTCCATGATATTCTTGCGGTGAGACATCACTGTTTCCTCGCTGCGATTTAGCACTGCTGCGGTCTCCCGGGTAGTCATGCACTCGCATGCAATGTAATACAGCACCTTTCGCTCCGAACTTGTAAGCGGTGTTGTCTCAGGTATTGGCACCAAGTCTTCGGGAATGTTTTCTATGACAGGCCGCGGGCCTGCCATAATGCGATGCAGGAATTCCGTGAGTTCAGCGATGCTGGCGCTCTTGTAAATCAAGCCGTCTACTTTTGTGCGCAATGCTTTGAATCGGGTTTCCTCGTTCATTCTGTACGTAAGGTACCCCACATAGGGCAGTTCATGTTCGTCCTTCAGAGCGCTGCATAACTGAAAGCCCGAAAGCGCCGGCATCTCGATGTCCGTGATGACGATATCGATGCTTGCCCGCTTGGCGCGAATTACTTCTAGTGCTGCCACCGGATCGCTGGATGTTCCCACAATGGTAACATCAGGAATAGATGCGAAATTTTTAACCAAGCCATCGATGATCAGCTCGTGATCATCAACAAAGAAAACGCGAATACTCATTATACCTCCACATCCTTTCTTGGTATTACTATCTCGATGAATGAACCGCAGCCCGGAGTGCTGTCGATATGCACTTTTCCTCCCACTACCTCGGTACGAGCCAAAAGCTCACGCATGCCAAGTCCTTTGCGAACACGTAGAAGGTCGAATCCTACACCGTCGTCTTCCACAGAGAGAACGATATCGGTGCTGCGCACAAGAAGCTGCACCGTGCAGGTACGCGCCCCGCTATGACGCAAAATATTTTGAAGAAGTGTTTGCACGCTTCGTAGCAGAGTGCGAGCCACATCGTCCGGTATGTGCTCCAAGCCCGTGGAGATCACTAGTTCAATTTCCAGCTGAGCGGCACCTTTTGCTATGTCATTCTTGATAGTGGAAAGAGCATCGCGCAGGCCTAATCCCGTGCATCCCATGCCGGACACCAAGTGTGATATTCTGCGTGTGTCTTGCTCCACTCTGCGCACTATCTCGTGCATGCGGGTGTGAATGTCCTCCATTTCCCGCGTGGGGAACTGGCCGCTGGTTAGGCGCTCGGTCATCAGGCGCAGCACGGTGAGATCCTGGCCAACGGAGTCGTGAATGTCGCGGCCTATCTCTTCGAACATCCGGGTTTGTGTTTCCAATACCGTGCGTGTTATCTCTTGCTGACGTTCAATTTCTCTTGCGGATTTTTCTTGTTCATACCGCGCGCGCAGTTCTATAAGCGAGGTGATTCCGCGCGCCGTTTTTTCGTTGCGAACTTCCTGTATGCGCACGATGTCTTCCAGATACCTCATACGCATGGGGCCGTACACCCAGTCCAGTGATTCTCGCAGCAGCAGATACTCTTCGTCCACCAAGTCACTTTTGCGGGCGGCATCCAGTGCTAGGTTCAATAGTTCCTGCGCCTCGTGCAAGCGCTCGGACAATCCATGCACGCGTGATCGCAGCGAGTAGTATTCAACACTCACCATGTTGTCTTGATGATCCGGCGTAATCAGTCGCTCTACTTCCGAGAGTTGCGCCTCGGCCGTAAGAATGTCGCCAACGCGAAAGGCCAGCTCGGCTATGCCCACACGCAAGTGTATGTGCGCCACCGGCGATTCATCCACATCAATACAATGCAGCGCCTCTTCATACAGCTCCAACGACTGCTGATAGCGCTTGGAGAGCTTCATGATCACGGCCAGATTATGCAGTAATCGTGCGCGGTCGCCGCCGGGTTTATCAAAAGGGTGGCGCTCAAGCAATGTTCGAAGCTCTCTCTCCGCGCCGTCGTTGTTTCCCGCGCGCTGCATTGCGGTGGCTAGATTCATGCGCACCGCGTTGGTAAGGGTGTCCAAACCGGCAGCTTCTATTACATCCAGTGCGCTAAGGTAGCAATTAGTGGCAGCGCCCACATCTCCCTGCCCAAGCAGCAACGATCCCAATTCTACCTCGCACAAAGCGGCATCAAGCGCAATGTCGAGTTCGGTATAATATGTTTTGGCCAAACTCAGCGCCAAGAGCGCTTTCTCCGTGTTCGAGCTCAATCGGTACGCTATGCCATAAGACAAAGCCACCCTTGCTTTAAGTAATGTGTTAGCGGGATCGGGGTCTATAGTATCTAACAACTCAATTGCTTCGTCCGCTCGCGCCAGTTGTAAACATCCGCGCGCGCGGACCAATTTGCAAAGGTTGAGAATATCTACGTCATTTGGAACGGACATGCTGTCCAGAACCTCAAGAACCGATGTTGGTTTACGGGCCACCGCATAACTATTAGCCCGCACCAATGAATGCATGGGTTCCTCAGCAGGGACCTCATCATATCCTGTGCTAAACTTGAGTAAAAACTCCTGCAGATCCACAAAATCCCCTAAACATGGTAGAAAAACCTGAGTCCCATCACTTATGTTGAATCACAAATATCTTTTGTTCAACCTAATATAAGGATTCACTATGAGTGTCATAGTTGTTACTACACACGATGCAATCACCGCATCGAATGCGAAAACCATTCAAAACACAAATTCTCCAACTAATCCCGGTATTGTTAATGGTCCACAGCTCCCCAGCCCGGCACCGAACATCTATATGGTGGATGAAGCTAATGTGGTCGGAAATACTGTGCAGGCAGGATCGCTCATGGTAAATGTAACTCTATCGCCTAACGGTCCTACCGTTACCATCATCGAAACCACAAAGCCCATTGTGATTGTGTAAACAACCGTAGCTATCACCGCCTCGGAAGTGTTGCTACGAACATTTGAAGAAAGGAACACCTGCCGGTGTTCCTTTCTTTCTTTATACACAAGCAGTGTTTCTATAATTGTCGCCGGCCTCCCATCTTGCCGCCCGGCCCGCTCATTTCATTTTTTCCTCCGCTCACATCTAAGTGTTATTTGCGCAGCGTAGCGCTTTTGGGGCTGAACATCAGTACTGATGCGGCCTGCAGCATTAATTATTATATCACTCCGTGGTTGCAGAAATAACACGATCGTGTTATTGTCAATGCACCTCGTGTTAGGGTAGTTTTCCGTTAATAATGGAGCAATACACTAGCCCGTTCGGAAGCTTCAAAAGGCGCTTCGGAATTGTGTTGGCTTTTTGTGTCCACGTTCTCGTTCTCATTCTGCAACTACTCTCCACCCTGCTGCCAATTATATGTCCGTTCGCGTAGCATTGATCATAGACGATACCGCCTCCAGGAAGGGTATAGTGCGTTCGCTCAGGCAGGCGGGTGGGTATGAAGTGTGTGGAACCTACCACAACGGAAAAGAGGCGCAGCGAGAGCTGCCCTCACTGCGGCCGGACATTGTGATTGTAGATCTAGGCCTTAATGATGGATCGGGCGTGGAGTGCATTCGCAGCGTGAAGAACGAGTTTCCGTCTATGGACTTTGTAGCCATTGGTCATCACGCCGATACCGATACATCTCTGCGCGCCTTGCAGTCGGGTGCCAACGCTGTGGTTCCCAAGCATCAAAGCACGGAGCGAATTCACGATGCCTGCCATACCGTTCTTAACGGCGGTGCCTACTTAAATGAGAACACTGCCCGAAGAATACTCGAGCATATTCGCACCTTCCCGGTGATATCTGCTCAAACGCATTCCCTAAGCCAACGCGAAATGCAAGTGGTTCGATGCATGGATATGGGGCTTAGTTATCGGGAAATAGCCGACACCTTATACATCAGCATAGAAACCGTGCGCCGGCATGCACACAACCTGTATCGCAAACTCAACGTGCGCAATCGCACGGAAGCTCTAAGCGTACTGCGCGAGCTGAAAACGTCGGGGGCGAAAATTTAAAAGACGTTCCGGAGTGGCTTTCCGCCTGATGTTCGGCTCAATTGATCTCTCTTTATCCGACGTCATTCCTCAACTCACCCTCATTATCACCATTTAGGGTGAGAGTAAGCATCGCGGGCTTTACTATCATGCGCCCGGATTTGTTCTGAGTTTTTGGGATAGCGAGCACTTCTTTGTTCATTCTTTGTTCAACAGTCCCGCCGGGGTGTGCGTATGTGCTGCAAAACGTCTGCCTTTACCTATTCGCGTTCTATCAACTGGGACGGCGACGAAGTACTTTTTGATACAACGATCCGGGCCATGCGCTCCATTCCTGATGTGCGCCCTCGCCGACGCTATGCGGCAGATATTCGTGAGTTCCTGGCCATGGATAGCAACACCGTGATGCATAATACTCTCTCGGTTATTGCGCACTCGTTGCCTGCAGATGAGCGTTATAAATTTTTTATCAAGGAAAAAGGCGCCTTCGATTTCCGTGCTCTTCATGTTCTACACTACGTATGTGAGCACGTACGCTATGTGCAGCGGGGCTCGCGCAACTACGACACCTGGCTCTATCCCGACGAAACTCTTGCATTGGGTAAAGGCGACTGCGAGGACATGGCCTTTCTCATTGCCAGTTTGTTGGTGGCCTCCGGTATAAGCCCGTATATGGTGCGAGTGGCGCTGGGATACGTAAAAGATCATTCCGCTCATACCACCGCAAGTAGCGGCCGCGCGTTGCACCAGCATGCTTGGGTGATGTATCGCTCCGAGAATGGCACATGGATGCTCTTCGACCCTATGGCCACAACAATTCCTGCTCGTTTCAGTTCCGGCAAAGCACGTATGGCACGCAAGGAGAGAACTGCGCTTACTGCGGACACGAAGAAAGTGAATGGTTCGACGGACAAGGATAAACATGAACATGAACATGAACATGAACATGAACACGGAGCGAGATTCGAATACCTACCCCTGTTTGTATTTAACGGCGATCATGTGTGGCGGGTGAATCACTACAAAGACGACGCCTCTCTTGGCGAATACCTGCGCAAGAATTATCGCACGCCGGCTACGTTCTGGAAGAAATTTAATCCATCATTCAATGCTCAAACACACTACAATGTGTTCACCAAAGCTTTGATTGATACAGGCATGTTTACATCGGCGGAACTCTTTGTGATTAACTCTGCCAGCCTTGCTATCGATGCCGACATTGGGCTGTATCATCCCTACGATCACTTCGACAACAGCTACATAGCCGAAGGATGGAACAGAGTGAACGAGCGATTGAGTAGCGGCAACCTTATAGACTTTGCGCATGCACTTCATGCAGTGGCGGACTTCTACGCACATTCCACGTATGGTCATTTCTTTGTGAACAACAAATCTATTCCTCTCTATACGGGCAGTATTGATGTGCCTGTTAGTCAAGCCAATGCAGACTCGCTGAACCTGGATCTCTTCAGTTGTAGAAGTAATGCATCTGCCACACCTCGCCCCGAGCAGGTAAAAAAATACTGGAGAGAGAAGCTGATTATAAGCGGACGATATGCTCTGCCAAACGACAGCATGGAAGGGCCCTTTAGTTTCGGCCGTCTTACCAAATATCCCTCCGATTTACAGCAGCCGGCTGAGCTTGGGCGCCGCGGCTGGCTTCCTCACCACAACGAGATAGCCGTGGATAGTTCCGGCAGAGCATCCACGCACAAATTGTATTCACACACTACCTACAGAAAAGAGTATGCAAAGCGCGTCGACGCTGCAGTTCGGCATAGCATGTTGCTGGCTAAAGAGTGGAAGAGAAGGGAAGAGTGAGGGTGATTAAAATGGTAGTCGAGATAATAACATGATTATCGTTTTGTTACCATGTACATTGCACCAATGTTCTGCGCCTGTTCTCTACATAATAGCCGGGATAGAACGAGAATTTTCCTCCTAATGACACATGAGTAGAAGTCCATTGTTTAAGCTTTTAAAGAACATGACAGAGACAACTAGGCGGTCTGTGAATAAAGCAGTACGGTCTGCAACCTCAACTTGCGTACTGTTGTTTTTGTGTGTACTGCACTCCAATATGTACTCGCAACCGGCAGCTTTGAGCAGCACGCAAAGCGGTGCTACCCAAATGAGCGTTGCCCCTACATCTCCCTGCACCGAGTGCCCTCTTCCACAGGGACCTAAAAGCGACATTAACTCCAGCGCTGATGTAACATTCGCCAAGGGCGAGGCCCTTAATCATGTAACGTCGATTAAGCGCATTGTGGTCGATCATCTTGGCTTGCCCACGCAGGCATTGGCCGTGCGGTATATGCAGGGCACCGTGTGCAAAGACACCACGGTGTTTTTTAGTGATGTACGGCGAGTTGTTTTGCAAGGTCTGGGCATTGGTGGGGCTACGATATCCACGCCCATTTATCCGGCTCGGGAGTTCTTTAGGCAGGAACCGTTGCAGAATGGTTTGGCAAATTTCCTTGAGATTACGCCACTGCTAGCATACGGAGGGCGCGCAGAGAATTCCCTGCGCAATACCGGATTCGATGATATCTATTATGGCGCCGAGCTTTGTGTTGCGCCTTTTGGAAGAATGCTCGGTCGTAGCTTTCAGCTGGGCATTGGTGCGGGAGTAATCAGCGAGAATAGCAGGCTACGTGTGCCGGTATTCGCGCAGCTTCGTTACACCTTTGCGGGCGCTTTGCATGAGCAGCGCGCCAGCGAGCTCGTTCCCGGCCCGTGCGTGTTTCGCAAAAGAAATCCCAACTCTATTGATGATACCTTCGAGCCCGCGGATAACGCTTTTGCAGATTCGTTGATACGTAACGGTTACACGGAACTTCGCAGCGCTGATACTCGCGACTCAACTGTGTTCATTTGTAACCGAGTGGAGGAATCGCAGGGAGATCTGCGGCCCTTTCTTTTTGTGGAAGGCGGGCCTGTGTTTAATGGCGGCTTCGACGGCGCCGGGCGCGACCCTTCGGCCAATCCGGATGAATATGGTCAGTACCTGTTCGGTGCAGGTGCCGGAGTTCCCATATTCACTTCCTTCGTGGTTCAATTGCAATACAGATATATGCGGCTCAATGTGCGCACACCGTGCCCCACATGCCCGCCGTCGCCCTCCGATCCCAACAACTTCTTTATTGTCAACACGAACAACGTTCACAGTGTGCTTCTGAAACTGGGATATCGTGTGGATTGGTAGCACCGCACTACAAGAAGTATTATCAAGACAACATCTATCTACCTAGGCATAACGTATGCACGTATCATTCAAAAAAACACACGGTGCTTCCATGCAGTCTTCACTCCACACGCGGAGCATGCAGGCCGGGATTCTTTGCCTGTTAATGTTTCTGTCTTTGCGTTGCCAGAACATTAATGAACCAAACGACGTTGTAGTTGGAGAGGGCTTTACAATGCGCGTGGTGCTGCAGTCGCAGTCGCAAGAGCCAATTACGTCGGCGCGTTTGGACTGGCGTATCATTACCAAGATACCGGGCACTACACTGGATTCATCCATAGGAGACTGGAAACCTTTTTCGGTTGTTGCCGAAGGTGAATATTCGTCGGTTGTTCCGGTTCAGTTGTCTGATACCGAGCAGCGTGTAGTGGTGCGAACCACCTACACCGGGAGCGATGTTAGCGATTACGCAAGTTCGCTGCCATACATAGGTCGCACCACACGGTATGATACATCAAAAGTATGTGGCAATGCACGCATTGTATTGAATCTGGTTCGCACGGTTCCGCCGCTGTGTTGCGGTATGATGCGTTCCGAAAATCTGCGATTGTCTGTAGCATTGCCGGCGCAGAGCAGAGACAGTGCTGCCACGGCAGTGATGATTTTGGACACCCTTTGCGCTTCATCATCACTGACGTTGAACGCTCCTACTATTGTGCCCGCCGATCCCGCGTTGCAAGTGTTTCTACGCCGAGGCGCTGCGGGTAGCGCTACGCTGCAGACTTTGCCGCAATCGGTAACGCGCGGTGAATCATTTCAGTTGATCGCTACCTATACCGCAGGAACGCAGAGCTCCATTGGTTTGCAGCAGTATTCCGCTACCGTTTTAGGAAGCTCTCCCGGCAATGCGTCGTGCATCACTATTCAATTACAAGTGCAGCGATTTGTTAGCGTGAATGCAAGCTGCAGCTGTCCGCAAACCAAGGACACCACACTCTATGTGCCGGCCGATAGCACACAGAGTATACCCTTGTGCGTAGGAGGAACTTCACGGTACGATACACTTAAGCTGCCATCTACATATCAGCTTTCCAACAACGCAGACTCGGCGTGCATCATCCAAATCACGCTGGACCAACAAAGTATTGATCCCGATGTTAGCGTTGTGAGCTTCAACGGAAGCTCGAACTTCACGCGTATTACACTTGCACCTAAGGAGCGCTTGAGAGTGGGGCCGGTGTTCGTTGCACTTGCAACTCGCGTGGGTACTATCACCGCGCGATTACGATATCGCATACAAGTGGTTGATCAGAGAAACACCACAACCGATTGCGGTTATGTGTCCTTTGTGTACAAGGGCCTGGGCGAGGTCTCGCGCTGCGAAATCGACAGCGCACGTTCCACCATCTTCAAGCGAGTAGGCGGGCGTTATGTAGTGGACACCCTAAGCGAATGTGTGTCTACGTCTACTGTATGTGCAAACGATCCGGCACAACCCACCAACAGCCGCACGCTGGTGCTGCGCAATCCCGGACGTTGTCCCGTTACTGTTCAAAATCCGGCGGTGTCGAATGCCAAATTCAATGTCAGCTCGAGTAAGACGGTCATTCACGCTAATGATACTGTTTCATATTCCATTACATTCACTCCGCGCAGGACGGATTTGTGGCCGAGCAATCGCGGCTCTGCACCTGTGCCCTTCCACACGGCATTACTTACAAGCGGTTGCTCGCAGTCGCCCCTACAACTGATTGGCAAGGCAGATTCGTGTCCGCAGAGCGTTGGCTTGAACTTGCGTCAGTGGGCTCTTGGTTCGAAGTACTACGAGGGTATAGTTATCAAGCCGGCTCGGGCGGAGAAGTCGGGCGATGCACGCGCGCTGGGTAATGGCGCAGAGATTTTTACCAACATCGTTAACGCACTGGGTGGAACGCTGGACGGAGGTACCTACGTAAAGACCGGAAACAACATTGTTGAGTTCTTGCCCATTGCCTCCAATGTGAACATCGTGGGTAAGGTTTGTGAGTCGTATCCTCCCAACACCTTTGTGGTGCTTAATTCTACAAGCGGCTGGCAAAAGTCTCTAAACTTTAGGAACAAAGATGTTGTTGCCTTCCGCAAAGAGAACGACGAAAATGGCGGTAATTGTTACCAGTACGGAATAATATGGATTCAACAGATAGATGCCGACGGTGCTAACCCCGGTGCTTTTATTGTGACGTTGGATTTCTGCTATCCCATGTAGGAACAGCAGACCCGGCAAGGCGAGCGGTAGTGATTATTCGATAATGCTTCACCAATAAGATGTGTATGGCTTTCGCTAAACAACGTGTGCGTTTATGGGCAGTAGCCCTTGTGTTGATGTTCCATGCTTTGGTGGCTGCGCAGGTGCAAGCGCAAGCGCAAGTACAGGCGCAAGTGCAGCGATACGATCGCTTGTGCACACCCGGCGATGATTATTCTACTGCCTTCCGCTCCACCCGGGGCGGTACGGAGATCTGGTTCAACTCTTCGTTCGGAATGCGTAATCCCGAATCACGTCGATTGGTGCGAGTTCATTGCGATACCTCCGGCGGCAATGGTTTTGTGCCACTGCCCGCACCGGTGAACCAAGAGGAGCGCGATGCATTTAGACGGGTATTAGACGGCAGTCCTACTTTTCCTGTGTGCGATACATCCTATGGCTTGTTTGCATCGAACAGATTGTTCAATGGCGAGAATATGGACAACGACATTTACGAGCTAATCTCCATGAATGGTGCGTGGCAGGTGCGGCGCGCCGACGCATTGAACTCCGACGGCTGGGACGATTCCCCCTCATTATCCGCCGACGGCAACACGGTTTTCTTTGCCAGTTCTCGAGGCAGATTTAAAGGTACCGGCTTGACGGACATCTACATGTCTCGCAAAAGTTCCCGCGGATGGGATTCTCCTATTCGTGTTGCGGCGATATGTACCGATTCCGCTCGAGAGGAAGCGCCGTTCCTTGGCAGCGACGGATACTTGTATTTCTCGTCGGATCGCAGTGGCGACATGGATATTTATCGTATCAGAGTAGACAACGCAACCGGTGCTGTGATAGGAATCTCTGAGCCGGTGCCTTTCGAAGGTGTGAATCGTAAGGGATCCGACGAAGGCGTCCCCAGTTTATCCGCAGGCGGTGCTTGGCTCTTGTTTTCCTCGAACAGACGCGCCGACACTACGGGCAAGAAGGATTATGATATCTACATGACTCGGGTATTGAAAGCCGCAGATACCATCGAACTAAAAGTGGAAATGCGCACGCAGTTTTACAACACGGTATTCGAAGACTTCGAAGACCAAACTCTGCCGTGCACCACAGAGGTGATTGCGCGAGACAAAGTAAGCGGAGAGGTGCTTACCACTGCTCTTTCCGGCAATGGTACCGCTCGCATTGTGTTGCCCAGGAACGGAGTGTCGGAGCCATGTTTGGACTACCGCTATCGAAGCATTGTCGTATCGGCAAAGCCGCCGGTAGCGGAAGGAAAGGACTATGAAAGCGAGACGGACACACTGGTGTTTGATGTGATGAGCAGCGTGAATCTCTCCCACAACTTTTACCTGTGGGACAAGGCCATGCCGCAGGAACGCGAGTGCGTGCAGAATTTTCGCGTGGTTCAAGTACAGTTCTTTCTTACGTGCTACTGGTGCCCAACCACAATGCAGTATGCATCATTTGCGCAATGTCAGTCTGTGTTCAACAATCCTGAGTGTACGCAGCTGGAAATACACAAGCCAACGGTGCAATGCAAAGACGGCGACATCTATTCCTATCGCCTGAACTACGAAGAGCCCACGGTGTCGGTGCTTCGCAATCCGGGGTTGTGTATTCCCGCCAAGGAAATTCGCGATGAAGAAGGTAAGCGCGAGTGGTCCGTTCGTGTGGACTCGGCTATCAACAAATTCATAACCGATATGCGCGCTTCGCTTCAGCGACCATGCGTGCAGCGAGCTATTCGGCGCGGCGAGGTAATTGATGTATCGGTAATTGGGTGGACGGACCCTCGGGGCATTGATCCGGCATGTATGTACACCGGCGCTACTATAGATTTTAACAACACATGGATTAAGCTGAAGGATTTGGCGAAGCGAGAAAAGTATATGCCGGGCGGAGTGCTGCGATCGCGAACGCCGTTTTCGAAGTCGAACAGCGGATCCGGTGGAAACGAGCTTCTCAGCGATGTGCGGGCTTACTACACCGCTGCACTGCTTGATAGCTTGTGGACAATCTACGTGGACGAATACAGGTTGCTGAAGAACAAAAGCACTCCACAGATTCGCATTGAAGCTGTTGGCAAAGCCATCGATCGCGAGCGTAAGGATAATGCAAACACCGTAAAGGACTATGCTCTGCGCCGAGCAGTAAATGTGGTGGTGCGTGCGCCCGGCGACGACGCCAAGGGCAAAGTACCGGATGTTATTACCGGTAGAGTACTGCCTCTTACCGGTCCGCCGTGCCAGGTACTGATGCATCCTTCGATGAACCGCTAATGTGAATTGATGGTTTGCAGTTGCGGGCTATTTTACGGTGTGGTTGCTCCGCGCAACTGCATAGCACTTCTGCATGGCGAAGTGGATGTTGTGATGAAGAACTTGAGATGAAGAACTTGCGATGAAGAACTTGCGACGAAGATCTTGTGATGCTAACATCGATATCCATTGCTGTGCAGAGATTCCAATTCACATTTTATAAGGGGTAAAGAGATGAGCATTCCTGCACTTCTCCTTGGACGCATTCTTCTTGCGTTGCCGTTTTTGGTTATTGGTTTGATGCACATGATGGCCGGCGATAAAATGGCCGGTATTGTGCCTTCATGGATCCCGGGAGGGGTACTCTGGGTGTACATTACGGGTGTGGCGAACATTCTTGGCGGTGTGGCATTTCTGACCGGTAAAAAAGCACAACTAGCCGGACAACTCACAGCATTGATGGTGCTGATTTTCATTCTCACCATTCATGTTCCCGCTTTGATGGGTGCCGTAGACGAAGGTGCAAAGCAAATGGCTATGCTTGGCATTCTCAAGGATTGCGGCTTGGCAGGCGGCGCTCTGCTTATCTCTCACATCTTTGGCGAAAACAAATAACAAACCGCCAAGCGGTGTGTCCTGCTTGGTTTCGCTCAGCGTATATGAAGGTGCTCGATGTTCTCGTGCACCTTTTTTATGCGCGCAACTCTCTGTGCCTAGTCATTGCGATTGATGCGCTCACAGCTCCTGCTTGACCAATCATTCCAAACCGATCCAAGCCGTCGATTTTACGAGCTTCCCAATGAATCTGATGAACTGGCATCCGTTTTGCGTACGGGTAGTAGAATGGTCGATGCGTCGATGATTCGTGCGATCGATTTGTGAATTTCTATCGGTTACTCTCGAGGTGTTCATATGCAACTCGAACGCATGTAGAGGATGCGTGTAAGTGCCGGTCGATTGCTTAGGTTATTCGCGCTTTTGATGTTCACTTTGGAGCTCTAGGCTATGCCAAAATTTCACGGACAGTGGTTACAGGATAAGTTTATCTACGAGAGGTATTTCCCCAATACCTTCAATGGTATTTCTATTGAATGCGGTTCGTTCGATGGCGTAGCAGAGTCGTCCACGCTGTTCTTCGAAGAGTCGATGAATTGGACCTGCATCAACATCGAGGCCTCGCCGCCGATATTCGAATTGCTCAAACAGAATCGTTTAAAAGCATTCAACTTCAATGTTGGTTTGGCAAACAAGGACGATGTGCTCACCTTCAAACACGTTGTGCACCCGCATCACGGTTTCAAATTTGGAAATGGGTCGTTTAGCCACAAGCCCGCTCACGTTCAGGAGCTGGAGGAAGCCGGCTGCGCCTACAAAGAATACGAAGTAAAGACCACAACCTACGCCAAGCTTATCGATCCTTTGATGGATGCCTTCATGCCCGGCCGCAGTATCGATCTGTTTGTGCTCGATGTGGAAGGTTACGAGATGGAAGCGCTGGAAGGAATGCGCAGCACCAAGTATTTGCCGCGCGTGTTGTGTATAGAGTATCCCATCGTGGGTCTGGATAATATCAAGGCTGCTTTGGATGGTCTTGATTACGCCTACGACACTGTGGAGAACAACAACGCATTCTTCGTGCGCTCGTAAATATCGGCTCGCACGTAAGCGCTCGGAGCTAAACTCTAGTATTTATACTCTAGTACGTATACTCTCCTGCGTAGCTGCATCATACCTATCCGTGCTTTGCTACTGCTGAACTATATGCCTGAAAGTAAGATTCACACGTGGCCCTATGTGTGTCTTTT
The DNA here is from genome assembly GCA_046297095.1 of Kapaibacterium sp. (SeqCode). GTDB lineage: Bacteria > Bacteroidota > Ignavibacteria > Kapaibacteriales > NICIL-2 > JBBATK01. Next base: position 24,344 of record JBKCNS010000020.1, read on the forward strand.
TCTTCTCTATTCCGTGCACCCAGTGCTGCTGGGTAGCACCCTTCATTATCAGAACGCTGCCGTTGCTCAGCGGGATGCGTACCGGCGCTATGTCCTTGTTTGTTTTATGCTTCATCACAAACACTCGCGTGGCACCGAAACTCATTGATACAATTGTGGGCTCTGCGCCAAGCTCGGGTTCATCATCCGAATGAAAGCCCATGCTGTCGCGTTCGTCGCGGTAATAATTGGCAAGAACGCAGTTGAACGATGCGCCGCTAAGCTGCTCGGCTATATCGCGAAGCTCCGCAAGTAGCGGGCTCCACGGCTTGGCATTGTATTGCTTCTTCGAGTATGTATAGAACACGCCATCATCGCCAAAAAACTCCAGCAAACGTGGTTGCAAAAATGTTTTGCCGAAGAGAGTGATACTCTCCGAGCGCCACGGCACCTCGGTTATCAATCGCTGTACATACTCACCTTCCAAAAGCGGCGATCCTGCTTCTTCGAAAAGCTCTACGTGGGCATCGGGTATGTGTAGTACGCTGTGCATCGGGGAATATAGCGGACGCCTATTGAATAAAATACTCGCACTGCTACAGCACGGTCTGGCCGGCGAATAGAGTATATTCCTCTGAGAGTTGCTGTAGGTTTTTTCTCTACGTTATTCGCCTGAATAATTATTCCCTGTGGTATAAGGTGTTGATCAACGTCAAAACATTAATGCTTGTTCTAGTGGCGCTCACTATCAGCGGCACCACTGTGCGCGCGCAGGACGCATGGGCGGAATGTTACGGAGGCAGTAAGAATGAATGGGGAACTATGGTGGCACCTGTACCCGGCGGAGGTTACGTTATAACCGGCGGTACGTGGTCCAACGACGGAGACTTTAGCGGTTTGGCCAAGGGCGAGCACGACATTTTCGTGATACGCGCAAACGCAGCCGGCCAGGTTCTTTGGAGACGATTGTTCGGTGGGTCCAAGTACGAGTTTGCCAACTGCATACTGCCAACGTCCGATGCCGGATTTGTGCTTAGTGGCAATACCTATTCAAACGATGGCGACTTTGCCGGCATGAACCGTGGCAGTCACGACATATTCGTGATAAAGCTCAACGCCAACGGCCAGGTGGAGTGGAAGAAGACGTACGGAGGCAGCGGCGACGAAGATGGCGTGTCTGCTCTTTCAACTGCAGACGGCGGCTTTATCATAGCCGGCGAAACATGGTCTGCCGATGGTGATTTTAAAAGCTCAAGCTCCCGCACCCTGCCGGATATCTATGTGATGAAACTTGACGCTCGCGGTGAACTGCAATGGACCTCCGCCTATGGCGGCTCGGGCTACGACCGCGCCGAGTGTATTGTGCTTGCCGATGGCGGATATGTACTAACAGGCGATACTGAATCTAATGATGGTGATTTCCTTGACATGAATCACGGTAAGCGCGATGTGTTCGTAATGAAGATTGATTCCACCGGTAAAGTTCTTTGGAAGCACTGCTACGGCGGTAGCGAGATAGATAGAGCAAGCGCGGTGACGCAAAGCAATTCTACGGGTTTGGCCATTGCCGGATGGACGCACTCGAATGACGCAGACTTCAGTGGCGGCAATGAGCGCACAGAACCTGATGCATTTGTTCTCAAGCTGGATGCATCCGGCGCACTAGCATGGAAACGAATGATCGGCGGAAGCAAAGAGGATAGAGCATTCAGCGTGATACCTGCCGGAGATGGCGGCTTTGTATGCACCGGCGGAACCTGGTCCCACGATGGCGACTTTGCCGGCATTCACAAGGGCTTGCGCGACATCTTCCTGGTAAAAATCGACAGCTCGGGTAATTCAGTGTGGGCGCGGAACTATGGCGGCAAATTGGATGAAGATCAAGGATACAACATAGCTGCAACGAGCGACGGCGGCTTTGCCATTACCGGAACTACCGATTGCAACGACGGCGACTTTGCCGGTATGAATAAGGGCAGCGGTGATGCATTCCTGCTGAAGCTGAACGGTGAAGCCTTACCGCCCGGAAGTGATTCGTTGTTTGTGTACCCTTCCATAGCCACAAACACGGCAACAGTATACTACCGCACGAACCGCACCGCCACTGTGCGCGTGGACGTACTGAATATGCTCGGCAAAGTGGTAGCCACACTTGCCGATGGTACCGTAGCCGCTGCGGAATACAGTGCAACACTTTCAACATCAGACTTATCACCCGGCGCCTATGTCGTTCGCCTGGCAACTCCCTATGCTAACGCTATAGCCAAGATGATCGTGGTGAGGTGAGGAGTAGATGTTTGCGGGGAGGGGTGGG
>JBKCNS010000021.1:0-20564 GCA_046297095.1 Kapaibacterium sp. (SeqCode)
AGGAATTTTGATTTCTTATTTTGCACGTTTAGAGATAATTTGATCATAAGTAAATTGCAACACATTGTTTAACAATGATTTGCATCGACAAATTCAAGATATGCGAAACACTGAATCGAGATAATGTCATCTGTGCCCACCTTCGCCCATTATGATCTCGACGTATTGAACCCCACATTCGATTCGTCGCTTGTGGACGTTGTGACCGAGCTTGAACATGTGCGGAGGCTTCGGTTGGAAGGAACGACACCTGCGCCGGTGTTCTTCCAATTGAAGCTGATCTTCCACATGCTTGAGAGTCTTGGATCGGCTCGAATCGAGGGAAACCATACGACGTTGTCCGAGTACATCGAAAGCAAGCTAGACGGCGAACATCGCGCTCCGATTGACGAGCTTCGCGAGCTTGAGAACATCGAAGAGGCGATGGCGTACATCGACTGTAGCATTCGTGTAGGATCGCCCCTTACGGAGCAGTTTATCCGAGAACTACATGTTCTTGCGGTACGGAATCTCAAGCGAGAAGGCGACGCCACGCCCGGCGTCTATCGAGTAGTTCAGGTGGGAATAGCCAAGTCAGAACACCGTCCTCCGGCTCCGGTCCAGGTATCATCCTACATGCAGGAGTTGGTGCGATTTATCAACGAGCAGCACAGTGCAAAGTATGACCTCATTAAAGTGGCATTGGCGCATCATCGGTTTAGTTGGGTTCACCCGTTTGGCAATGGCAATGGTCGTGTGGTTCGACTTCTGACGTATGCGTTGCTCATGAAGTATGGCTTCAATGTGAGTATTGGCGGCAGAGTGCTGAATCCAACAGCGGTGTTCTGCAGTGATCGAGACCGATACTACGAAATGCTTGGTCTTGCGGATACAGGCACTGCAACGGGCTTGGAAAGCTGGTGTGAATATGTGCTTCGTGGTGTCCTGGACGAACTGCGAAAGGTTGATCACCTAGCCGACTATTCCTACCTCAGTGAAAAGATCCTCGCTCCGGCAGTCGCCTTTGCCAAGCAACGGCAGCTTGTTACCGATCTGGAGGCGGCAGTTCTGCGAACGGTAGCTCGCAAGGGCATCGCAAAAGCAGCTGACCTCACGGTGGTGATGCAAACCATGAAACCGGCACAGCGCACCTATCAGATACGTAAACTCGTAGAGCGTGGAATGCTGCAGCCATTGAGCGAAGGGGCACGCCAGTACACGATTGGTTTCAGCAACAACGTCCTCATTCGCGGAATAGTCGACGCTCTGGAACGCGAAGGATTTGTTCCATCGGCACTGAACAAATCCTGATTTCTTCTGCATCACCAACGACCCCAACCGCAATGACGACCCAACGTACATTATCCGCCTTATCAAGAAGGTTGTGACGGTGAGCGTGGAGACGGTGGGGCTGGTGGAGGGGATAGCCTGACATCCCTACCTCTCCCTTCGGAAGAGGGCAGGGTGAGGGCTTAGAGGCTTTTATGGATTACTGTTTGATTTCTTGGCGTGGGTAGCGCGCTTCGCGCGAGGTGCAGCGTGCGCGGGTTAAGCTTCCAACCCTCCTACTCCGCTTGCTTTCCCTCGGCTCCGCTCGAAGACCTCGCGTGAATGGCGTCGCTCTCGTTGAGTATCAAGGCGCGCAGCGCCCTCGGCCCCTCGACTCCGTGGTTCCCGAGCGGAGACGAGGGACTCAGGGACCTCGGGGGAAGAGCTCGCTATGATGTTGAGCTTCCAGACCTCGCGGGGGCAGGCCTCGCGCAACGATGACGCTCGCGTTTTGAGTTTCCAACCCTCGTCACCCGCTTGCTTCTCGACTTCGCTCGAAGACCTCGCGGGAATAGACCACGTCAACATCACTTCGCTCGAAGACCTCGCAGGAAAAACAACTCGCGGGAAAAACAACTCGCGAACGATTCTTCGCTCGAAGACCTCGCGGGGGTCAGACCTCGCGGGTAGTATCCACTGCGGGAAGCGCTTCGAGCGAAGCATCACGCACACCCGGTCGCCGTGCGCGCGAAGTTGTTTTTGGCATAGCACCATACTCTCTATCTTTGGTGAAAGTTCATGATGAATACTCTATGACACGTTCAAACGCGCGAAAAGCGATTGTGATTGGTGCCGGCTTTAGTGGGCTGGCCTCGGCGGCGCATCTGGCCCGTAAGGGATTTGATGTGACAGTGCTGGAGAAGCATGCGCAAGCGGGTGGACGTGCGCGAACGCTTAGCGATAAGGGATTTCGCTTCGACATGGGGCCGAGCTGGTATTGGATGCCCGATGTTTTTGAGCGCTTCTTTGCACATTTTGGACATAAGGCGCAGGACTTTTATAGTCTGACGCGTCTGTCGCCATCGTACCGCATTTACTTCGAGAACAATCAACTGCTGGATATTCCTTCGGACTTCAGTGACTATCGCGATATGTTCGAGCGTTTGGAGCCGGGAAGTTCCAAGAATCTCGATCTCTTTCTGCACGAAGCTGCCTACAAGTATCAGGTTGGTATCAACGATCTGGTGTATAAACCCGGACGCAGCCTCAGCGAGTTTATGGATATGCGCATTGTTACCGGATTGTTCCGCCTGCAAATGCTTACCTCGCTTCACTCGCATGTTCGAAAGCTATTCTCCGACTCGCGGCTACGCCGCTTGCTGGAGTTTCCCGTGCTGTTCCTTGGCGCTCATCCTAAAAACATTCCCGCCCTGTATTCACTGATGAATTATGCCGACATCATGCTCGGCACTTGGTATCCTACCGGCGGCATGCACTCTGTAGTTGAGGCAATGCTCCGTGTGAACGAAGAATGCGGCGTGAAGGTGCATCTGAACAGCGAAGTAACCGGCGTGGAAATGAGCTCGCAGAGCATACGCGCCGTGCATACCCGCGATGCAAGCTATGCGGCGGATGTGATTGTGGCGTCGGCAGACTATCATCACGTAGAGAATGCGCTTCTGCCCGAGCAATACCGTCAGTACAGTGAATCCTATTGGAACTCGCGTACCATGGCGCCCTCGGCATTGATGTATTATCTAGGTATCAATAAAAGGGTAGAGAATGTGCTTCACCACACCCTGTTTTTCGACAGGGATTTCGATGTGCACGCGCAAGAGATTTACTCCGATCCCAAGTTTCCTACGGATCCGCTCTTCTACCTGAGCGTGGCATCCAAGACCGATCCCACGGTTGCGCCCGAAGGATGCGAGAATGTATTTATCCTGATACCCACGGCTCCGGGTGTGTCCGACACACCGGAAGTTCGAGAGAAGTATTATCAAATGGTGATGCAACGCTTGGAACAACGCACAGGCCAGTCCTTGCGTGAACATGTGGTGGTGCGGCACGACTTTGCGCACAACGATTTTGTGCGCGAGTATCATTCCTTCAAAGGCAATGCCTATGGCCTGGCAAATACACTGCGTCAAACAGCCATACTCAAGCCGCGCATGAAAAGTTCGAAGGTGAAGAACCTGTATTATGCAGGGCAGCTCACCGTGCCGGGACCCGGCGTACCGCCGTCGTTGATATCCGGAGAAGTAGTGGCAAACGAGATTCACAAAGACCTTCGTTAATCATGGCTACCAAAGCACTCTTCGACGAAATCTCGTTTCACACGAGCAAGGAAACCACGATACGCTACAGCACATCGTTTTCGTTGGGTATTCGCTTTCTTACCAAGCGATTCCACGAGCCCATTTATAACATTTACGGGTTCGTACGCTTCGCCGACGAAATCGTAGACTCGTTTCACGGCTACGATCAAGAGGACTTACTGCAGTGCTTTATTGCCGACACCTACAAAGCACTGGATCAGCGCATAAGTTTAAATCCTATTCTTAATAGTTTTCAAAAGACGGTGCACGAGTATAAAATTCCCCGCGATTTAATTGCAACCTTTTTGCGCAGTATGGAAATGGATTTGCATCCGCAGGAATATTCACCGGAGAAATATAAAGAGTATATCCTGGGCTCGGCCGAGGTAGTGGGGCTGATGTGTTTACGCGTGTTTTCCGAAAACGACGACTCCCTGTATGCGCGCCTTACACCCCCGGCGATGAGTCTGGGAGCGGCTTTCCAGAAAATCAACTTCCTCCGTGATTTGCGTGAAGATGGCTTGGAGCTCAATCGCGTGTATTTCCCGAATGTGGACTTACATGCATTTGATGCAGCAGCCAAAAAAGCAATTGAAGAAGACATAGCCGCCGATTTTGCCGATGCATTAAAGGGAATTCGTCAGCTTCCGCGTAGCGCCCGCTTTGGGGTGTATCTGGCGTATGAGTACTACATAGAATTATTTAAAAAGATACAACGCATTTCGCCGGAGCGCGTATTACACGAACGTATACGCGTAACTGATGCATGGAAAATGTTTTTGCTGTTGCGGACGTACCTGTATAATCAACTTAATATAGTTCGGTAATGAAGGCAGTGAGTACCATATACACGAATGCAAAAGCCGCCGGAGCACTGCGCATGTATACACAGGCGTTTTTGTTGATGCTGCTGCTTTGTGCCGCGTCTGCCCGGGCGGCTGTCAGCTCCGATGCCATGAGCTCTCGGCGGGCCGAGCTGCGCAGGGCATGTGCTATGGCCACACAGAGCATGGAGCACGCTGAAAAGATGCTCGAGGATCTGGACGAAGTAACAGAGAGCGAACCTCTTGCATACGGGTATCGCGCAATGGCGGAGTTTTTGATCAGCCATCATTCCTACAATCCCGTCACAAAGTACCGCCGCTTCACCTCGGCAAAGGAAACTCTGGAAAAGGCCGTGCAGGCTGCTCCCGATCTGCCGGAGTTGCGATACTTGCGCTTCACCATTCAAAGTCGTTTGCCAAGCATGCTGCCCTACCGAGAGCATCTGGAGGCAGACAAAGACTTCTTGCTGCAGTATCTGTGCGAGCGCTCCGCGCGGGACGACGACAACGAACTGAACTCGAACATTCGAAACTCCCTGCTGGCATCGCCCCTGTGCACCGGTGCGGACAAAGAACGATTGCGTCGTGTGCGCTAGGAAGCGCGTAATGTGTGGAGAAGAGTAGCGAGGCTTGCGTTGAGGAATGCTTTGAGGAATCTGCCGAGGAATCTGCCGAGGAATGATCTGACCTATGTTTTGTCCGGGGCACTAGGCGGGGCACTAAAAGCCGGGATGGATCGTGATTGTGGGGATAGAGCAATACCAACCCTCGATTCTCAATATTCCGGAAGAGGCACTGACCATGAAACGATTCTCTTTGCATACAAAGCAGATTTTGCCCATCACACTGGAGGAAGCATGGGCATTCTTCAGTTCTCCGATGAATTTGTCTAAGATCACCCCTGCTTACATGAACTTCAAGATTCTCTCGGGATTCGAGGAAGGTACCACCAAGGAAGGGATGATTATCAAATACAAAGTGCATCCCATTATGGGCATTCCGCTCACATGGGTAACGAAGATCACGAACGTTAGCGCTCCGCACGAGTTCACGGATATGCAGATGCAAGGGCCCTACAAGGAGTGGGTGCACACGCATCGCTTCCGCGAAGTTGCAGGCGGTGTAGAAATGACCGACGAGCTGTATTACCAATTGCCAATGGGACCGCTGGGTGTGTTGATGCATTCGCTGTTCATTCGCAAACAGGTGGAAGGTATTTTTGCGTACAGAACAAAGACATTAGAAACATTATTCCCCGCATCATGATTTCGCTAGAGAACATCGGAGTATTCCTTGGATTTTTTTTCGGGATGGAAGCGGTGGCCTGGACGGCGCACAAATACTTGATGCATGGTCCGCTGTGGATGCTCCACGCCGATCATCATCTTAAAGGCGAAGAAGGATTCTTCGAGCGCAACGATTCTTTCTTTCTCATCTTCGCCACCCCCGGCATTGGCTTGCTCTACGCAGGAATGACACAAGGATTCGATCTTTGGTATTTCTGGGGAGGATTAGGCATAACCGTTTATGGCTTCTGCTATTTCGTCATCCATGATATCTTCATTCATCAGCGTTTCAAATGGCTGCGCAATGCCAACACCGTGTATTTCCGTGCTATACGCCGCGCGCACAAGATTCATCACAAGCGCCTGACCAAGGAAGACGGCGAATGTTTTGGAATGCTGTGGGTGCCTATAAAGTACTTCCGCGAAGCGGCGCGCTCACTGCAGAACGAACCTGTTATTATTCGCGACACGCTGTCGAATAAATAAGCACACACCGCTATGGGACACTACACCTATCTGGTCATCGACCTCGCATCGGTACTCGTCCCGCTCATCGCAAGTTTTCATCCGCGATTACGGTTCGTGCAGACCTGGCGCGCCTTCTGGCCCGCTTGCCTGCTTGTGGCGCTGGCTTTCTGCATTTGGGACAGTTATTACACCGCTTGGGGAATATGGGGATTTAATCCACGGTACATCACCGGTATTCGCGTAGCGAATCTTCCTCTGGAAGAAGTACTGTTCTTTATTTGTATTCCCTACGCATCGCTCTTCACCTATCACTGCATTCGTGTGTTGCTGCCGCGCCGCTCAAGTGGGGCGTGGTCTGTGCCGGTTACCATTGTACTCGTGGGCGCTTTACTCACTGTGGCCTCGTGGTATACTCAACGGCTCTACACCAGTGTTGCATTTATTGTGTGCGCGGCTTCGCTGCTAACGGCCTGGAAGATACGCGCTGAATGGCTGCCCGACTTTTACCGAGCGTTCGTGGTTATCCTCATTCCTTTTTTTATCGTGAACGGCCTTCTTACCGGTACCGGCCTGGACCAGCCCGTGGTGTGGTACAATCCCGCACATCATTTAGGACCGCGCATGCTCACTATACCCGTGGAAGACACCTTCTACGGCATGGCGCTTCTGCTGCTCACCACGATGATCTATGAGCATCTGTTGAAGAGAAAAAAATAATCCCACAACAAACAAGAGTAGCGGGGTAGGACGCTTGGAAGATCTACAAAAGTGAGCGCTTCTTCCCGCGAGGTCTTCGAGCGAAGATCGAGCGCCGTCCCGAGCGGAGCCGAGGGAAAGCAAGCGGGCATCAAGGTCTGGAAGCTTAACAGTAGCGATACGCCCCTTCCCGCGAGGTCTTCGAGCGCAGTCGAGAAGCAAGCGGGCATCAGGGTCTGGAAGCTTAACTACGCCGCATAAGAAAAGAAAAAAAGGACAGCGCACAGAGCGCTGTCCTTTTTTTGAATAAAAAATTCGCTACGAAGTTATCTCTCTATCTGAAGCTTGCGCGTCACACTTTCAGCGCCGCGACGAGCGTTGACGAAATACAAGCCAGGCGCCAGCTCGGAAGCATCGAAGCGCGTTGCGTCACGAAGTTCGGCTACGCGTGCACCCAGAATATTGGTAATAGTGATCTGCTCAAAAGGACGCGAGGAGCTAAACGATACCATCGACGACGCAGGGTTGGGAGCAATGGTTAAATCCGAAGATTCATTGCGTTCGTCCACCGAGGTTGTGCTTGTTACAGCCACCACGGAAGAAGCAATGGGCTTGCCATCGGCTGTGAAGGAGCGTGTCATCACCCGCACAGGTATGCCCGGTGCAACAGACGACGCCGAGAGAAGATTACGCTTCTCGTCCATCATTTGAGTAGCCGGCGTGATAGCAAATGTCATATCTCCCATCTTGGTTGAAACACTAAACACATTGCTACTCATTGATTGCGATGTGCCAATAACCATCGTGGATTCGGTGCGATCGGAGGAGCTGCTATCGCAGAGTGCATCAACTGTAGCATACATCACCGTATTGTCCGGCTCATTGATCCACATACACACCGATCTTCCTTGAGTAAGCGCGCTCCATTCCAGAAGAGTATAATCTTGGTCTACGATTATTGTGTTTGCAGAGCGAAGCACAGACTGAACACCTTGAGCACCTCTAATGTTTGCAACAGAGTCGGTAGAGTTCTCTACAATTCCGGAGAGTGCTGCATACCGAACACAGTTAACGTAAATCGATGCTTTGGAAACCGTAGCTCCATTGCCGAAATCGAAGGAGTAACCCTCGATGCGTTCACCTTGCAGAGAGTTGCTTACTACCAGCACCTCGCCACGGCAATCCACCAGAGCCGACGAAGCTGTTACTGCATAACTCTTTGTGGACCCGTCGTCGCCGTTCACAACTATAGAAGTACTCGTTGCGGATGCAATTGAACCGGCGATGTATTCGCTATTGCACGGATTCGTTACCACAATCAAGTCTGCAATAAGCGCACCGCGTGTGGTACGGTAATAACTAACCACAGAACTGCCTTGCACCAAGGCGTCGGAGGTAAGCGGTAAATGCACACAGTCTGCAATACGAGTATCGCTGTCCAGATTCAACGTGATGTCTTCAGGTTCTCCCGTGGATGGATTGATAGTCTCGATGGAAACAGATGAATTCTCGGCGCGCTTTATAACTCCTGCTGCAACAAATGCGTACGGGCAATCTTCCAACACCAACAGCGACAGCGCATCATACGTTGCACCTTTTTCAAGTGCCTGTACTTCCACGGTCATGCCTGAAGTTACATCATTGATATCGGCTTCCTGGCCGCGGCAGGTCTTAATATCGGTGGAGGAGGAAACAACAACTACCGCAGTCTGACCCTGATCTACCAGAGCAACGGTATCACCGCGTACACTTTGTACCTTGCCTCGGAGATACACAGGACAGTTCTCCTTGATATATCCGTACTGCAAATACTGACCTTTACCCGAGATAGATAGATAAGCTAGAGTCATCAATGTTCCGGGCAACACGTCATTAACCGATACGAATTGGCCGCTACAACCATAAAAACCTATGTTGGAGTCCAGCGGCATACCGGTGGACAGATACTTTGCATCCAAACGCAGCACCAGCGTGTCTGTGGTGCCTTCCGTAACAAAACTCATGCTCTTGCCGGTGTACGAAAGGAATCGTGCCTCCGCAGATAGATGTTCCGGGCAATCGGTTTGGGCTTGTAAAAAGTAAAGATCGGGGTCGTTGAGCGGGCCGGTAGCAATAACAATCACCGGATCACCAACATTCAGGTCGCTTGGCTTTAATACATCGCCGGCGCAGGAGTTCAGCGCGGTTTGCGGAACAAGATCTAAGGAAACCACGGTACCGGGACCGCCGAATTCTGTTGGAACAGAGGTCTCCACATCTATAGCGGAAGTTTTTAGTGCGCGAATAACTCCCTGTATATGAAACTGCGGGAAACAGCCTTCGAACTTGATCAGGCTAGCCAGCCGGGGGCTCACGTTCGCGTCTGTTAACTGGGCAAAGGTTTGAACCCCTGCCATGACACTATCCGGGACGCAGCCGATAAACTGCGTGTTCTGGTCGTACGCCACATTGACGGATCCTGTACTGCCGTCGTCGTTGGTTACTCGAACTTCAATGGTTTCCGGGGTGGCTCTAACGAGCGAGCCATAGACGAACTGCAAGCTCGTGGTGTCTTGAGCATGAGCATGGCCGCAAACCAGCACCAATGCAGCTAGAATCGTCGCAAAGAGTTTCTTCATAAATGTCCAATCGTTGAGGTGAGACAAACAGTAAAAACGAACGTGTGTTGTGGCCACGCACGGAGTAACAGAAGTAGCGACGATCCGTTACAGAAAAAAGTATCTAAGTGATGAATTATATTTTAGATAGAATATTCCGAAACGATAGCTGTGCTATAAAAAAGGAAATAAACGCGATTTCTAAAGAGTAAAGCGTCGTAAAATCAAGATATAAAATGAACAACACGCGAGCGCTGCCGCGGAAATGAGCCCTTCGGTTGTTTACAACTGCTCCAACGAGTAACCCCGGAAACCGGCCCTGCTGTGCGAAGCGGGAATAAAAAAAGCCGAATCAAACGTTCGGCTTTATTCTGCTATATCCGGATGTATTCGGCTTTATTCGGCTGCTATCTAGTATTGACTTGCCAAGCTGTTTCCTAATGAGGTGCAAGCATGCGCGCACCACAAATCATCAATGCTCGCAGGTTCCTGTGCGGTACTTACAGCATTTAGGCAGAGCATTGTACACTTCGTCGTTTGCTTTCTTTGCTTCGGTATCGTAGCCCTGCTGTACGATAAGATCCTCGATCTTCTCTCTCGAGATAACATCTGCGTCGTATTGCACCACGAACTTTTTGGTCTTCTTGTCCCAGCTGGCAGACTCCACGCCTTCCAGACCCTTGAACGGTGCTTCGATTTTCTTTTTACAGGTTCCGCAATTGCCGGACACATTCAGTGTGTCTGTACGTACTTGACGGGCAGATGCCGGAACGGACAACGCCATGCTAAGGAAGAGCATGCACAAGAGCGCCAACGAAGCGCGCATGGCTCCGTGTGCTTTGATTGCAGAAGTTGTTTTCATGATAATACTCCTAAAGATGTAAGGAACAAATATTCGAACTACGGGCATGCTGCGAGCGGGCATAACCGCCGGTACCACTGCACCTGCTGCCACTACAAAGCTACGAGGTACATTGCCTTCGGTTGTACAAGTTTGCACGGCCTTGGTGCAAGATTCACGCTTCATCAAGAATTGTCACACATCGCTACACATCATGAACCATATCACGTCATTAGCTCCCACTTCGTACACGCAAGAGCTTGCCCGCATCTTCGCGCCACATGCCAACAGCGAGCGGGCTCCGGCAATGGCAGCATATATGCGAAATCACTTTGCATTCTTTGGCATCATGAGCGGGCCGCGTACGGCGCTCACGAAGGAGTTTATACGGCAGCACGGACATCCCGGCCCGGATATACTTCCGAAGGTTGTTCAAACACTTTGGCAGCACCCCGAGCGGGAGTTTCAGTATGCGGCATGCGAGCTACTTATTGCCGCTAGCAAAACAGGAGCTCCCGACCTGCTTCCGCTTGTTGAGCATTGTATCACCCACAAGTCTTGGTGGGATACCGTGGATACCCTCGCGCCACGCGTAGCGGGCGCGATCTATGCAAAGCACCCCAAAGAAGTACAGGCAGTTGTGGATGCATGGATTCACTCGCCGAACTTCTGGCTGAACCGCAGCGCAATTATTCTTCAGCTGTCCTACAAGCAACGCACAGACCTTGCTCTGCTTGAGCGGGCTATTGTGCCGCATCTTTCATCTAAAGAATTTTTTATTCAAAAAGCTATAGGCTGGGCGCTGCGGCAATACTCCTATGTGAATGCGCCGTGGGTGGTGGAGTTCGTGCACATGCATCCGCTAGCCCCGCTCAGCACACGCGAAGCACTGAAGGCACTTCGGCGCCAGGCCGAACGAGCTCATCGCACTTGCTGATTGACCGACTGATTGACTGACTGATAGATCGATCTCAAAGCTGAGTTAATGAGTGCTGCTTCGGGCAGCGGCGTGGTGAGTTGCCACTCCGGCGCTGCAGGTACCAGGCGCCACTCGCATGGCTGCTGCGATCCCGGCTGTTTCACACTTTGCAGTTGCTTTGCCAAAGCCGTACGATCCGCTTCATTGCTCATAATAGTCGGGAACGCTTGCACAATAGTTCGTACGCTGTCCGGAGTATCGCGCAGCACTCGCACCGGAATACCTACACGTGTGGTGGCCAAAGTATTTGCTCGGCCGCTCACTGTAAGCTGCACGATGATGGAATCGCTTGTAGAGCTGTGCTCATTGTTGAATTGCGCCGGCGTGAAGGGAGCAATCGTATAGTCTTTCATGTTCATGGTGAGCACTGACGGCAAAGACGATGTTCCTCTCCACACACGCAGCGTTTCTCCTTTTAGCGTAACGCGTATCTCCCAATCGCGAAGAACGTCGGTTCCCCGAAGCTGGGGGCGCAGACGCACCACAGGCGGCACCCACACACGCTCTATGGTTTGGCCGCGCAGAGGTTCCGGTACACCACTTGATACGCGTACCATCACGGCATTACGCAGGAGTGTATCGGTGCCATTGCCTGCAAGCCCGCACTCCGCGGAGCTTGCACGAAGCACTCGCAAACGTCCGCGTTCTATGCCGAAGGTTGTTCGCAGCGCAAAGGCAATAGCCTGACCTCTGCGCAGAGCTCGTTCTGCGGCGGGGGAAGCAGCGGATGTATCATCCACAATTGCGATGATGCTAAGCGTGTCCGAGCGGTTTGCTGCCATGCGCCGGCCATACACCGAGAGCACGTTGTGGCATGCACGAAGCGCAGCAAGCGAGGGCTCGGAGATGTTGTCTACTCGCAAGGCACTGCTAGCGGTATCAAGAAGAAATCGCGGCGGAAGCGTGGTGGATTCGGAATGCGTTCCGGAATGTGTTTCGGAATGTGTTTCCGCACCATCCTGCGAATCGAAGAACACAACAGGCAACGGATAGATGATGTCGTTGCGCTCGCGCAAACGCAAGCCCACATACAACTGATTGATGTCGCGCTGTTCATCGCCGGGGCTGATATCGCAGTGCACATCCAGCGTGGCGGAATCCTGAACCGGCGGTGCATCGGCGGCGATGCGATGCATAATGGATACGCCGGCGCGAATAGTGTTTGCTCGCCATGTTTCGTTGCCGGTTATAGAGCTCACACCCGCCGACGCCGAGATCTCCGGCACCAGAACATAGCCCCCGGAGGCAGAGAGCGGCAAGGTGGTGCGAATGCCCGCCACCACCGACGCCATGAGTGGTTGCAGAGCAAAGATGTTTCCCGACTTACGATTGCGTATGCGCGCGTTGTTCTCGAAGGTGCCGGTGGCGGGCGCAAGAAGTTCCTCGAATTGCTCGGCGGTGCCACCGTACAAAAAGCTGCAGCGAAATCCGGCAAACACACCCAAGCGTGGCGTAAGCTCCGCATGAATGAGCGGTTCAATGTCCAACGCTTTTATGGATGCGCGCAATGTATGTTGAATACGGGCGGTCTGCAGAGTGCCGTCTACCACTACGGGAATTGATTCGGCAGCGCTGAGCGTGCCATCGTAGGCGCTAACATATGCTCGCACGCTGTGGCGAATATTCTTGATCGATGCGAACTCGAAAGCAAGTCCGGCTACGGTAGCCGAGCCGGAACCCGAGCTGTATTGCGGGCAGCAGGACGGAAAGCCGGCCAGATTAGTAAACACCGCATCGTGAATCACCGATTGCGCGCCCACAAATACGCCGACGCTCATTCTCGATTCGGCAGGTGCTTGCTGGCACCGTGCATCCACACTGCAAACACTGCTCGCAATACCGCACATGGCAATCATTACCGGCAGTGTGGTGCAGCGGGCCCCGCGTATGAATATGGTAGCGGAACGAATCCTGCGGAGAATTGTCTTGACGAGAGTTATGAGCCACAGATTCATCGCACCACCTTCACGGATTTTGCTGTGGATGCTGTGGGTGTAGTGATGCGAACGAAGTACTCACCATCTCCCAACCGGTTCAGAGCTACCTGCATCACATGCTCGCCGCGCTCTTGTACCCTAGCTTCAGTACTCACTCGAGTGCGGCCGAATATATCCACCACCTCCACCACCGTGAGTCCGGTTTCGCGAAGCACATAGCGTATCTCGGTCTGTTCCTGCGCGGGATTGGGCGCCACGTACACAATGTGCAGTGAATCTCCGCTCAAGTACCGCCGCAAGCCACCGGCCTCGCATGCATTGCCCACCACAAGATCGGCGGTGGCAGGCCCATACACGTCAGTGCACTCATCAAGCCACCTAAAGCTCTCTACGAATACAGTGCCGGTGTTCGATGCGCCAAGAGCCGTTGTAAAGAAAAGTTTTGTGATTGTATCGCCGCCCACAAACCCGCTGCCGTTTATTGTGATGCGCCGGTCCGAGCTAATACGCTCGCCCGGCGGTGTGCCGTTTACGGGAAACAAGATATCGGCCGGTACGCGCAGCGTTACAGACCAAGGCCTGCGAAGCGGTGTGTAGCCCGCCGGCAGCGGCGCAAAGCGCAAGGGAATACAAAGGTTCTCTCCTATATCCGCCTTGAGCGTATCGGGTAGCACCACCTGCGTTCGCGGCAAGGGAGCGCCGCATACTGCGTTTGCTATCAAGCGAATCTCATGGGTACCGATGCTTGTCTCTACAAGAAGCTGCGATGCGCTTATGCCTGCGCGCTCCGCCCTGAACATCACGGTGGCCGGCTGCTGCGGCGCGCGAGAGTTCAGTATGAAGGGTACCACGGGTGTGCGCACTACATACTGAACTGTGTCGGGAAACAAACGATCCATTCGTGTACAAGCAACCATCGAATCGGCAACCGCAGTGCTAACGCGCACCGCAGCTTGTACCACCGAATCCACCGCGCCGCCCACGCTTACGCGGCCCAGGTACACAGTGCCCGGCGTAAATACCACTTGCTCCACCGCCTCCACCCTTACGGGAACACGAAGGAATGCATCGTCCAGAAATACGTTCAGTGTATCGAAGAATACACCGACGCTATCAGCAAGAATTTGCAACTCGCAGTTCCAGCTGAAGCCCGGGGCTACGCTTGTGTTCTCACCGCGAAGCACGGTGATGCGTGCTTTGCCCCCACCTGCCGAACTGCGCACGGAATCAACATACACGGGTGTGGAACGTGTGTTACGAAACACGCCGTTGAACACTTGCTCGGAGCTTTGATCCATGCGCTCTGTGCCTTTAGCCACGCGGACTATTCCGGCGTTGATGCTCTGCACATCAAAAGTGCCGGGAGCAATTGCAAACTCGTCACTGATGCCGTAGCTGTTTTGCAGGCCGGACTGCACACGCAGCCGGCAGCGCGGGGCTACCAACAGTGGCACGATCCATTTTACGGATGATGTTCTCCACTGCGTAGAAACAATACTCCACGTGGAGCCCGCATCGGTACTAAGTTCCAGGGTGGTGGTGTCGTTTGGCAGAACACCGCTCCAGCTAATGCTCATGGGAAATCCCGGAGCTAGTACCATGCCTGCTAACTGCGTTTGAATGACGGGAGTAATAGTGGTGTTCGCGCTGCCCCCCAGCCACACCATGCCCGATGACGATGCGCAAGCAGTGCTCTGTACGCTGAGCAACGCTCGCTGCTGCAACGCACTTGTGCGCGTACAGCGCAGCGTGCACTGCGCAGGCATTCCCTGAGTAACCAGGGTTGGGGCTAGTGCATCGCGCAGCACGCAGAAGGGATTGTCGCTGCGAATATCCGTCAGGGTGAAGTCTGCGCCGGGGGCTACAATGCTGATGGGAATATCAACGTATTCTCCCGGGGCAATATCAGGCAGCTGAATAATCTCCGGCACAATGCGGGCAATGCGCAGAAGCGTATCGCTTACAGCGTAGTGGTGCAGCAACTCGGATCTGACAGATCGAACATCAAAATGAACGCTGCGATTGTTGTCGCAAGAGCCGGCGTCGTTGGCCCACTCAAAAGTGGCAGACTGCACCCCTTGAACAATCTGCGCACATGCCTGCACCGCGCTTCCCAATGCGTACAGGGGAATGCTGTCTAGCACAACGCCGCCTGTAGCCTGTGCTGCAGAGCGCATGGATGCTGAGCTGCGGGCATTGATGGATATCACACACAGCTGAATGCCACGACTGCGAAGAGCATGTATGAGAGAATCTACAAGAGCCGTATCTCCAAGTGTGTAGCTATGTAAATGTACTTGTGCGTCGGTGATGAGTACGATGGCGCGCGCACGTTTGTCCTGCTCGGCTATGTTCAGCGCGCCGCAAAGAGTATCACCCAGTGCCGCGGTGGGGTCGAAGCCCCGCAGAACGGGAATGCGCGATACGGCATCACGAAGTGTGAGCTTGGTATCGGCGAAGTTTCGAACAATATAGGGCAGTGATCCAAAGGCTATGAGAGCCGCATCATGATCGGTGGTGATAAACTTGTCCCAATCGCCCAGGGAACTTTGCAGTGCCTTCGGAATAGAGGGCGACGTTGCATCCACCAAAAAAGTAAGAGCAAAAGGCCGCGCCGAGACGGGCGCGTCCAGGCGTATGGTTCCCAGTGTTTGACGTGTGCCATTATCGGTGATGCGACGGTCTTTGGTGGTGTCCGGCAGAACGGCAGCACCGGTGGAGTCGAAGGTATACAACGATGCGCGCACCGTGGGATACGAGCTCAGGTCCATAGAGCGCAGCACCACACGTTGAGCGCAGAGCGGAGGAGAAACTACGGCGGCCAGCACACACGCCAATAGCCATGCGGCAGGCGCTCGCAGCCAAGCAGTAATATGATTCATCGCAGTCACCATCTGAATCACTAATTCAATCTCTATCTAAATCACTGACACAATCGCTATCGCTATCTATATCTCTATCTCGATCTCTATCTCTATCTCGGCTTCGATCATAATACCATGCAGGTAGAGCAACGCTCTGCTGCTGTTTACCCTACAATGAACGCCACCACGCTACTATGTGCGCGGTATTCAGAGAAAGATACGAAAGGTATGTGCCACGAATAGCCCGCTGTGCATGCTAGGAGCACCTGCCGTATCTTTGCAGTAGAACTTTTGCTTCGGCAAAGCCCTGCAGCGGCTGTTATTTGAGCATTCGAGTAAGCATTCGAGTAAGCATCCGAGTAAGCATCCGAGTAAGCATTCAACTGTGCGGTACATCGAGCATGCATGCAGGCGTTCTCAACACATTCAAACACATGAAAAAATACCTCATCACTTCGGCATTACCCTATGCCAACGGCTACTTGCACTTGGGTCATATAGCAGGTGCGTATTTGCCGGCAGACATCTATGCGCGCTTCTTGCGTTTGCGAGGCGAGCGGGTGCTGTATGTGTGCGGTTCGGACGAGCACGGAGTGGCTATTACCATAGCAGCGGAGAAAAAGGGTGTGTCTCCGCAGGAGATTATCGACCATTATCACGCGGCCAACAGCGACGCCTTCACGGGACTTCACTGGAGCTTTGATGTGTATGGCCGAACCTCGAGCGATGAGCATCGCCGGGTATCGCAGGAGTGGTTTACAACGTTTTTCGATCGCGGCTTGCTTCGCGAGCGCGAAGAGGATCAGTTCTACGACGAAGAAGCAGCAATGTTTCTACCGGATAGGTACGTGGAAGGTATATGCCCTAATTGCGGATCCGATAAAGCGCGCGGAGATCAGTGCGATTCCTGCGGCGCGTATTACAATCAGTTGGAGTTGAAAGAACCCAAGAGTTTGGTGAGCGGTAAAACTCCGGTGGTGCGTAAAACAACGCACTGGTATTATCCTTTGGGCGAGTTCCAGCAAATGTTGGAATCGTACATCGAGTCTCATGCTCATACCTGGAAAGACAACGTACTGCAGCAGTCGCGCTCGTGGCTCAAAGCAGGGTTGGGCGATCGCGCCATCACGCGGGATTTGTCGTGGGGAGTGCCCGTGCCTCTGGAAGGTGCAAAGGGCAAGGTGCTGTATGTGTGGTTTGATGCGGTGCTCGGGTATATCAGTGCTACACGTTCCTGGGCCGCTGCTGCCGGCAATCCGGAGGTATGGAAAGACTGGTGGCTAAAAAGCGAGAAGTCCGGAACTACCGAACCCACCGAGTACGTGGCCTTCATCGGCAAGGACAACATCGTGTTCCATACACTCATGTTTCCGTCCATGCTCCATGCACAGGGCGATTACATTCTGCCCGCACATGTACCGGCTAATGAGTTTCTGAATTTGCAGGGGCAAAAATTCTCGAAGTCCAGAAACTGGAGTATTGATGTTCGCGATGCTTTGCTTGCTATTCCCACGCCATCGGGACGGGATGCCTTGCGATACACGCTGGCAATGAACTTCCCCGAAACGCGCGACAGCGATTTTACCTGGCCCGATTACCGCATTCGCACAAACAACGAGCTGGCTGCCATCTTCGGAAACTTCGTGCATCGCTCTATGCAGTTTGTGCATGCGCAGTTTGGCGGTCAGGTGCCTGCACTTGCGGAATCGTACGCCACAGTTCCTGATGCATGGAGCATGATCGTGCACGAGTGCACCGAGCAAAGCCGTCGTGGTGCCGGCGCTCTTAGCGACGAAGACATTCAGGCTTTGAGCGCGCGCAGCAATGGCGTGCTTAGCAACGACGATGTGGTGTTCATCAGCTCGCTGTGCATGGGCATGCAGAATGTGGCGCGCTTGTATTCGCTCTTTCGCTTCCGTGATGCTATCACGGAAACAATGAACATTGCCCGCGCCGCCAACAAGTATTTCAATGATATGCAGCCGTGGAAGACGGTGAAAACTAATCGCGACGACTGCGCCAAGACATTATACATCTGTGTGCAATCTATCTACACGCTGTCTGTGGCATTTGCTCCGGTGATGCCCGCGGTGGCCGCACAAATACAAGAGATGTTGTGCTGTGATTCCACTGCCGACGGCCGTGCGGAGCATGCAGAGCATGGGCCGGATATGTGGAGCGCTTGCGTTCTGCCCACGCTGCCTCAGGGCCGAATGCTGAAAGAGCCACACGTGTTGTTTCCCAAAATCGAAGAAGAATTTATTACCGCTATGCAAGCACAACTTGGAGCGCCGGAGAGCACAGCGCCGGGCACTGCCACGCCCGCGCCGGAGTTGCCCGAAGGGCTAATTACCATTGATGATTTCAAAAAAGTTCAGCTGCGAACCGCGCGTATTCTGGAAGCAGAGCGCGTGCCGAAGTCGGACAAGCTCATCCGCCTGATTGTAGATACCGGTGCCGACCAACGGCAGATTCTTGCAGGTATAGGCAAGTACTACGAGCCCGAACAATTGATTGGTTTGACCATAGTTGTAGTGGTGAATTTGAAGCCGGCAAAACTGATGGGACTGCAATCGCAGGGTATGCTACTTGCTGCGAACAGTGAGAGCGGCCTTGCGTTGGTAACACCCATGAGCTTCGCTCCCGCAGGAGCAGAGGTTCGCTAAATCCATACTACACGAAGAAGACACGACGAGGAGAATCACAATGCACATGGAATACACATACAAACACGACGTGTACTGGCGGGCTACGTCGATGTATGCATGCGCGCTTATTGCCTATGCATGTATTCGCGGGTGGAGCCAGGGCTTGAGCGACGGCCGTTTGGCTATTGTGCTGGCAGATCCGTTGCTGGTGTTGCTCTTTGCCTTTGCGGTGGGCTCTGCACTGGCTTTGTGCGTTCGTTTGTTCTTACGCCGAACAATTATTATCAACGATACCGGTATCACAATTCGCGATCGCTTCAGGGAACGTGTGTATGCAGTGAAGGATATTTCCCGAATCACCTTTGGCAAGGAGCGTGTGGTGCATGTTCGCGGTATGATGCCCTTGGTACGTATTCGTTTGCATGGCCGCCGCCGCCACTTGCGCATTCGGCCATCGGCATTCACTCACGAGAAATCTCTGCTGGAGGCGCTGCATTCCCTAAGCGCACGGGTGACGTCTTCTGCTACATAGCGCACGGGTGACGTCTTCTGCTACATAGCGCAAGGGTGACGTCTTCTGCTACATAGAGCACGAATCATTCCGAGATATGCTCGGACTTTTCTCGGTCTCTTCTCGCTCTCTTCTCGGTCTTTCATCAGTCATTCTTTGGCTCTTGCTTCTGTCCTTCTTTTAGTACCTCCTTCTGTCCTTCCTTCCGCCTGCGCGCTGTTATCACGTAATTGTCTAGTGAACCCTGCAATCGGGGTGTTGCTCGTTCGTCCGGGTGGTGGTATTTTCGCCGACCGACGGGTCGGTCAGAGGCTCGGTCAGAGGCGGTAAACCTCTGATTCGAACTGCACCTGCTCGAATCACAAGAAACGCCAAGCATACCTATGAAAGCACAGCGAGAGATATCCGAGGTACGTTCCGCCAAGCGCGATGCGCTGGTGCGCGCGGCTGTTACGGTGTTCTCGCAGAAGGGTTTTCATGCCACGAAGATGCAAGAGATAGCCGATGCAGCGGGCGTTGGCAAGGGCACCATGTACGAATACTTCGACACAAAGGACGAACTGTTCCTTGCTGTGTACGACGCATGGATGGATGCCTACGAGGCCGCCATGGAAGAAGCTGGTTCCAAAAGCAAAGACCCTGTGGCAACGGCCGATGCGCTTATCGACACCACCATTGAATTTTACGAAGAGCACGCCCTGCATGCCCCGCTGTTACTGGAGTTCTGGGCACATGCATTACGCTCGGAGGATCCTCATTTTCTGGAGCGCATTCGCGCAATGAAAAAACGTATGGCAGCACTTGGTGCCCGGGTGACCAAGAACATGGTGAGTATCAAGGCATTTAGAAAAGTAGATGTGCAATCCTTTGCGCTTTTGGAGTTGGGAATCAGCGACGGAATTTTTCTGCAGTGGGTGCTGGATGGCCAGCAATACTCACTGCGCGAAGCCTATAAGTTCCGGCAGTCGGTGATTGGATCGGGATTGCTGCAAACCGCCCTTCGAAAAATTCTTGAGCCGCGAACAAAGAAGAAACTGGAAAAGGGCTTTTTAGGAACAACGCCGCCACGCACATCGGAGTAGCACAGAAACAGTGAGGCGAGTTTTCTCAGCAACATCAGGCTCTCAGCAACATCAAGTATCGAATCGCACTATCAAGCAGTATCTGTTAGTAACAGTCAAAAACAGACAGCAAAAATCAACTACAATTTCTCATTAATCACTTGAGGTTCCTATGGCAGTAAAGAGTACAATTACCTGCGATATGGAGGGTGTAATCGAAACCTTCAACGCGGGAGCCGAAGAGGTGTTCGGATATTCGAAGGAAGAAGTAATTGGCAAGAAGCGC
>JBKCNS010000022.1:0-223374 GCA_046297095.1 Kapaibacterium sp. (SeqCode)
GTAAACCACATCCAGCTCATGCGGCCCATAGCATAGCCGGTCATGAGTCCGTCAGCATAGCCGCCGTAATTGTTGAACACGTAATTGCGCGATACGCCATCGCTACCGCGAAAGGGCGTTGTTTCCGTGCGTCGAGGCACACCATAACTGCGCGTATAGTCCTGAGCCGAATTCATTCTGCCACCACGCATCATCGACGAGCTTCCACGAGATCCGCCAAACGACGAGCCGCCGTTATATCGCGGTGACGCGGAGGGCGATGAGTTGTAACGGGGCGATGAATAACTGCGATAGCTGCGCGAGCCGCCAAAAGAACCGCCACGGCCGCCTCTACTGCCGCCAAAGGAACCACCGCGTCCGCCTGCCTCAAGATCAGGTAGCACCAGAAAACTAAAGGTCAAAAGGGTGATAACACCTACAAGAAACGATCGCATGGGTTTTTCCTCAGAAAACAGATTCGGTAACAATAGAGTCGTCGGAGTTACGATATGTGATGTCGGCATTGAATTCCGCACGGCCCGCGGAGCGAGCCCCGCCAAACCATCGACGTATTCCTGTGGGCTTTTGTGTATCCGGCGCTTTGATGTGAAGAAACATCGACACAATGCCGTCTTGCGGTTCATCATTGATGCAAACGGTGGTGGATTCCACAGAGCCGTCGCTGTCTATGCTGAGCTGTTGCAGCATGGATGCTTCTTCCTCCGTGAATGCGGGTTCGCGTGTTTGCACGTGATCCGCGTACTCAGTGAAAGGGTTCCTGGTGTACTGTTGGCCATCGTCGCCGGTGTATACAAGTACACAATCGAAGGTGCCGTCTTCGGAAATATTAACCACAAGTTCCCGCACACCTCCAAGCTGCTCACCGTTCAGGTATACAGCGGTTTTTTCAATGCGTCCGTTGCTTTCTACTACTACCGTTGCCATGGTTAATCGTGTGCTTTACAAGCCTGTTGGTGAATATATGTACCGGCTTAGACTACTCTATGACGAAAAAAGTTGTCGCCCGGACTTTAGCGTTTGATAGTACCCGCGCCATGTACATACCGGGTGCCAACTGATCGGGCATTAGGTTCATCCGTGAAGCATGTGCTTCCACTCGCTGCGCATACACTCGCTGTCCGGTAATACCCAGGAGTTCTACATCGTACACGCCATCGGGCAGTGATGCACACTCTACGGTGAGCGATCCGCGCGAGGGCATCGGAAACACGCGTGCGGCGGCGAGTTCCGAACTCTCGTCCACGCTGTTGATAAAGGTCTTTCCTATTCCCACAAGGGCAATACTCTTGGTGCCGCCATTACTGGTAACGGTCATGGTCGCTGTTCGCGAGCCCTCAGCGCTAGGAGCAAAGGCCACTGAGTACGTGCCGGACTCGCCCGGAAGTAACGGAGCAACCGTACCGCCTAGGGTGAATTCACCTGCTGTGCTGCCGGAGCCGGGTGTGACAACCGCCGAGCTCACAGAGAGCGAAGCAGTGCCGGTGTTTTTGATAGTTACATTCTTCGAGAGGGAAGAGCCGATATTTACGGTGTCCCAGCGTACTTCGGCATCTGCAGAGAGCTCGGCCGTGCCCGCTGTGCCGCCCACGAACGGAAACTTCAGTACACCAATGGTCTTGCCCAAAATGTACAGTGTTACCGTGCTTGTGCCGGAGGTTAATCCAAATCCGGTGGTGGCAGATAGTCCGTTCTCTGTGAGTAAGGGCTGGAATGTTTTGCCGCTGTCGGTGGTCATTACCACTTCAGATAGTGAGCACACCAACACGCACTGAGTGGAGTTCGCCGGCGCGTAAGCATACACAGGGTGCGCTCCCGACGAAGGAAATGTAGAGCCCGACGCTTTCCACGATGCACCGCCATTGGTGCTAACATACACGGTGGCTGTTTCGCTTGTTCCGCCGGTGGGTCTGGTGACCGCATATCCAAGCGAGGCGTTGGCAAAGGCAATCTGGGTTACCACTGCACCGGCAGCCACTGTGGATTCACTCCATGTTGCACCGCGATCGGTGGTGCGCAGAACTCGGCCGGTAGATGTTCCCATCCAACCCGCATCTCCATTCCAGCACACTGCGCCGGAGCGTGATATCTCCGAGGCACCCGGTGCCGGAAGAGTGGCGCCCTTGCTCCAGGTTACACCGGCATCGGTAGTAATAGCTGTGCTCCATACGCCGCTTACGGGAGCGCCAAGAAGCACGCCATTCGAAGCATCGAAAAAGTTCACCGAATACATGCGAGACATGATTGTGGTAAGGGGAATGCGAGCCCAACCCGTTCCGCCATTTGTTGTGCGCAGCAGCACGCCCGTTCCCGTACCAACATGAGCAATCTGCGTGGAGTTGCCCCACACACAGGTAAGCTCATCGGTGCGGGCAGAGTCGGTAACCGATCCGCGCATCACGCAGTTTTTACCTGTAGATGTTTTACCCACAGCCCAGAAGGTAACAGGAGACTTTGCGTAACCACCGGCATAGGTGACACTCGGCGTTGTAGCATAAACCGAGTACGTGTTTGGCGAAGTGATGTTGATAGGAATGGTAATCTTCTGATAATTGGTGTACGTGCCGGAGGTCATGGTTACCAGCACATCTACACTTCCTTGAGTGAAATAGGTTGGTGCAAGGGTAGAGATTGTGCAATCGAGAATCACACTATCGGCAGCGGGCACCACGGGAACAGTAAACGATGTTTTGGAAAACACCAAACCGGTTGATTGCGGCGCCAATGTAACGGTCACATTCGACGCCCTTCCCAAGTAATTGCGAAGCGAGAGTTTCGACGCTACCGGCGCTGTGGACTTTATCTCTGAGGCTCCGCCAAGATCAACGGAACTAATCTCCAATCCGGGCACGGTCCCGGGATTGAGCGTAGAGTTCTCCAGCAGTGCCTTGTATGCATTGATGCGCCCGTAGAACTGCGGCCGTGCGGATTGGTTGGCAACAAGTACGTTGTCGCAGGTGGAGCGCAGCTGATGCATTACCATCTTGGGCGTCCAATCCGGGTGCAGGCTACGAATCAAGCCGGCAACACCTGCCACAATAGGACATGCAAACGAGGTTCCGCTCTCGCTCACATACAGATTGTTGCTTGCGGTCATTAAAATGTTGTCGCCCGGGGCCCATACATCCACACGCAGGCCGGTGTTAGAAAACGAAGCGCGCCTATCGGAAGCATCGGATGCGCCTACCACAAGTACGTTTGCGTAGTTGGCAGGGTACTGATCGAAATTGTCGATACTCTTGGAATCGTTGCCGGCAGCTGCAATAATCAAGCTGCCTTTAGCTGTTGCAAAGTTTATGAAGTCCTGCTCGGCAGGTGAACTGCCTTCGCCACCCCAACTGCAATTCACGATTTGTGCTCCCAGATTCACTGCATAGCGAATACCCTCGTATCCTCGAAGTACAGCATTCCCGAATTGATCGGAACCGCACTTAATGGGCAGATACTTGCAATTGAAACCTGCGGAAGCTATACCCTTGGCATTATTTGTCACTGCGGCTGCACAGCCGGTTGTTCCTGTGCCGTGGTTTCTTGATGCGTCGATGTTTGTTCCGCGAACTTTGGGATCATTGTCCGGCCTAAAGGTTCCCAATGCTGCTTCAGCCGGCGAGATGCTCCCCACAAAATCCCATCCGCGATAGTCATCGATACAGCCATTGCCGTCGTCGTCCACGCCGTTGGTGCGCTTGTCCTTGCCTTTGGAATCGTTTCCGCTTTCTCCGGGGTTGGTCCATAGATTTCCTGCCAAATCTTCGTGTTCAAAGTCCACGCCCGAATCCACATCGGCAATGACCATCGTGGCACTGCCGGTGCTGATATCCCATGCTTGGGCTGCTTGAATTTTCGTCATGGCATACTGGCTTGCATACCGTGTATCATTGGGCACTAACGAGGTTCGGCGATCGTACACCGGCGTTACATACTCCACATCCGGATTCTCGGCAATGCGGCGGCAGGCTTCGAATACATCCACGGCCGGTTCGAAGCGCACTTCAAAAATGCGGTCAATACCAAAGGCATGTTCTTCCTTGTTAACTACTACGCCTTCAGGAATCATGGCGTTGATTTTCGATACACTCAGTGCTGCCAAGGTTTGGGTCCACGATACACTCTGAAAGCTTGTGGCATTCTTGGACGGACGTTGTGCGGAGCGAGTTTTTACCAGTACAATTCCCGCATAAGCCTTTGCTGCCTGCAAGCGATCCACCGTTATCATTCGCGCCGGCACCGAAAGATCATTCACCTTCACCGCCGGCAATGCAAAGCGTAGTGCTGAGGGATCCGGTTGTTGAACCTGTGCATTTGCCCATACCGGCGCAAAGAGCAGGGTTACAAGAGTAATGCGAACGAGCAAGAACGATAAGAAAAATGATTTCCCTGGAGTGGAGTACGTATGCATACCGGAAAACGAATTCGGTGAATAAATGAGAAGCGGAAATTACGCATTTCGCCTTCGCAGAAGTGCCTATCTTGCCCGCGTGTTTCACAAACAAATCGCCTACCATGAACCCGCTGTTTTTGTGCGCTTTGGCAGGAAGTATCGCGGCCTTGTTTTTTATCATGCGTGGCATGGACGTGCGGTTGGTGCTCTTTAGCACAGCCCTTCTGCTGGCAGCCGCTGCCGGAAATGTGTTCAGCATTTTTGATGTGTTCCTGGCCCGAATGGGCGATGGCCAAGTAGTAGGCCCCATCTGCTCGGCAATGGGTTTTGCCTTTGTGATTCGAATAACGGGATGCGACCGCGAAATGGTGCGCGCGCTGCTCAAACCGTTGCAAGGAATGCGATGGCTGTTGATTCCGGGCGGATGCGCTGTAGGTTTCTTGACGAACATGGCGATCACCAGTCAAACAGCAGCTGCCGCAGCGGTGGGCCCCATACTTATTCCGCTCATGATTGCCGCGGGATTCCATCCGGCCACTGCAGCAGCAACGTTGGTTCTGGGTTGCTCTGCGGGCGGGAATCTTTTTAATCCCGGCGAGCCGGACGTAGTAAACATTCATGTAAATGCAGGAGTAACACCATACAATGTGATCGGTGCGCTCGCAGTGCCGGAGCTGGCAGGTATAGGTATTGCGATTGTCGTGTTTCTCCTGTGGGAGTGGCGCCGCGCTGCAAGCTCTGCGCTTGCTACCGGTGCACCAAGCGAGGCGTCGAACCTTGACGTGCAATACTCGCAAAGCGAGGTGAATGAACCCTTGGCAAACGATCGTGTAAATGTTCTCAGAGCTTTGATGCCACCGGTGCCGGTGGTGCTCTTGTTTCTAAGCATGCCTTCGCTGGGCTTGTTCCCGCTGTTGCAAACGTGGTACCCGTCAGGCATTCCCGTTGTGCATGTGATGATTGCCGCCACCATACTCACGATGCTTGTGGTGAGAAAAGACCTTACCGAAATGACGAAGTCCTTTTTCGAGGGTTTGGGTTACGGATTTACCAATGTGATTTCGCTGATCATCGTGGCCTCGTGCTTTATCGAGAGCCTGCGTTTGTGCGGAGTGATGGAAACACTTGTTCGCGGCATAGCATCGGGAGGGCCGTGGGGGTATATCTCTGCAGGAGTGTCCACCTTTGCTTTGGCTATTGTGAGCGGATCCGGTACCGCACCGAGCATTGCATTCTCAAAAGGAGTATTGCCCGGTTTGCTTGCTCATGGCATGGATGTGAGCTCTGTTGTAGACATGGGCTTACTCGGCGCAATAGGCGCAACCTTCGGACGAACGATGTCGCCCGTGGCAGCAGTAGTAATCTTTGCCGCAACTCTTACGTCCTCAAAAACCAAAGAGATTGTGAGTCGGTTGGCCCTGCCTTTGTGCGCGGGCCTGGTCGTGGCTATTCTTGCAACGGTGTTCCGACTCTAACCGCCATGAAGCACCGCGCCGCCTGAAGAAATGGTGGGACCTGAGGGAGTTGAACCCCCAACCAACAGATTATGAGTCTGCTGCTCTAACCATTGAGCTAAGATCCCAAACGAATTATTCGTTTCTGAACAATCCAAAAAAGACACCGAATCCCGCGGTAAGGCCGCCGGAATTCAACTCCTTCGGAGAGCCGCTCAGTTGTGTGGTTCTGTTGAGCATCCAGGAATCGCCCTGGAACGTCATGGCATAACCAACATTTGCGCGGATCATGGTAAAGGTAGTAAGCGCGTATTCAAACTGCACTGTGGGCTGCACGAACAAGTGACTGATTTCCAGGCGGCTCATGGGACGCGGCGTATTGTTAACCACTCCGCTCCACGTATCTGAAGATTTACCATCGTATCGTTCGAAGATCATGCTGCCGAATCCTGCCTGTACTCCGGGTAGAATGGTGAATCCACTGAATACCGGAATGGCATAATCGATGGTAACACCATTGAAACTGGCGCTGTAGTCAAGCTGCTGCTTAATAGTATCGGCTCCCGAAACAACTGTGGTGTCGGTGGTCTGCGTGCCCATGCCGGCATTGAATCCAAAGCGAATGTTCTTAAAGAAGAAGGTAAGAAATCCCTGTCCTCCACTCACGAACAACGGGCTTTTGAGCGATCCCACTTTGAAATTCGCGGGGAGTTTTTCGTTCAGAGCTGCATCATCCATCATAAGAAAATTGCCCGTGAATCCTCCGCCCACAGCGAAGTATTGTGTGCTCTTTTCTTTGTCCTTCAATTCCTCGAAGGTGATTTCGCCCAAGTTGTCTCCGTCCGTTTGCTGCGCACGAACCACGGTTTGCAAGGCCGGGTTGAAGACCGAGCCGGTCACATAAAGGGCGGTCAGAACAACCCATCGGAAGAACTTCATGGTTTCTCCAAAAAATTAAATTGATTTGCTTCGCGATTGAATCGAAGAGTGCGAAAATACCAATCAGAATGAGAATCTCTGCAAAATCCGGCCTCAGTAGGCACTAATAACCACAGGCAGCATCGTCTCCTCGGGGGTCGGCACCGGTATGCAAGCGCCCTGCGGCATCCCGTTCAATGGCGTCCACACGGCCAATGGCATCTTTTGTACCAAGGATATGGCCACGACGCTTCAGTTCTTCCATGACTGCGGAACCAAGCCCTGAATGTTCAACAGTGATTTTATCCGGAAGCCACTGATGATGAAAGCGCGACATGTTCACTGCCTGTTGCATCGACATCCCGTAATCAAGTACGTTGACAATAGTCTGAAAAACCGATGTGATAATCGTTGAGCCGCCCGGCGTGCCCACCACCAAGCGCAGTGAACCATTGTGCTCCACAATGGTAGGAGTCATGGAACTAAGCATACGCTTGCCCGGGGCAATAGCATTGGCGCGGCTTCCCACCAGGCCATACATGTTGGGAACGCCCGGTTTGATACTGAAGTCGTCCATTTCGTTATTCAGTAAGAAGCCGGCTCCGCGCACCACCACTTTGTTTCCGTAGGAGTCGTTGAGTGTGGTGGTTTGCGCTACCGCATTACCATCGCCATCCACTATAGAAAAATGGGTCGTCTGATCATGTTCACTGAATGCAGGAAACTCTCCGGCCTGAACTGCTGAGCCGGGCGTGGCCATGAGCGGAGAATAGGAACCCATGCGGCTCCGCAGGTAGGCAGTATCAAGCAGCGGAGCAACCGGCACTCGCACAAAATCAGGATCGCCAAGCCACTCGGCTCTGTCGGCAAATACTCTGCGCTCGCACTCCGCCATCAGGTGCACGTGATCAGCCGAATGAAAGCTCGGTAGGCTGTGCATAGTCGGCAGGCTGTGCATAGTGTGCTGCTCCCACATGGTGAGTAATTGAATCAGCGCTACTCCGCCGGACGACGGTGGGGGCATGGTAAGAATGTTGTGGCCGCGAAACCGTGCGCGTAGTACCGGGCGCCACACGGGCGTGTATTCAACCAAGTCCTTTGCCGTGATAAGGCCGCCTCCGCTCTGCATTTCCCGGACGAGCAATTCCGCAGTACGGCCTGTGTAAAATCCGTCGCGACCACTCTGCTGAATACGCCGCAACGTTTGCGCAAGCTCCGTCTGCACCAGTTTCATTCCGGGTCGCCATGGTCGCAGCGGAACAAGGGCGCAGCCTTCCTTATTCCATTGAATAAGCTGAGCACGATGTTTGTTAAGATCGGCGGCTTGTTTGATTGTAATGCGAAATCCCTTAGAGGCCAGATCTATAGCGGGCTGCAGGCACTCCTGCCAACGAAGACGTCCCAAACTTTTATGAACCTCCCACATTCCTGCCACGCTTCCTGGCACGCCGCTGGCGCGATGACCCTCCAGCGAAAGTTTGGGAACGGGATTGCCTGCGGAATCAAGGAACATGTCGCGAGTAGCCGATGCGGGCGCGGTTTCGCGGAAGTCGCAGGACGTGGCCTTGCCATCGGCCGAGCGCCATAGGAAAAATCCGCCGCCGCCAAGATTGCCCGCGTTAGGATACACCACGGCCAGGGCAAAGTGCACTGCCACAGCGGCATCGGCGGCGTTGCCGCCTTTGCGCAAGATGTTCGCTCCCACGCGCGATGCCTGCGGATGGGCGCTTACCACAGCGGCCCTTGCAAAAATCCGGCCCGGTAGCGCGTGCATTTCGATGCCACAGGTCAAGATCGATAGGATGTACAAGCTCACTGCGAGCGCTCGTGTATTCATGCGTTCAAGACAATTGATAGTTGCCACCTTCGGTAACTGGGAGTGTTCTGCAATCGACACAACTCGGGACTTTACCAGTATTGCCCGCCATTGCCACGTGCAACACTTCCTCCGTGCCACTTCCGCGTGTTGTATCTTGGAACAAAATAAACACCTCGCGGGTGAATCATGCAGGCAGGAAACTTTGTAGTTATACTTCACACGCATCTTCCGTATGTGTTGCACCACGGCGATTGGCCCCACGGCACGGACTGGATATGCGAGGCCGTGGCCGAGTGCTACCTACCCTTGCTGAACGAGTTTCATGCATTGAAGCGCGACGGCATCACACCTAATGTTACCATCGATATTTCGCCTGTGCTTTGTGAGCAATTGGAACACCCGGAGTTTGCCGAGTTGTTCGTCAGATACTGCGACACTCGCGTGCAGCTTGCCCTAGCCGACGAAGAGAGATTCATCAGCGCGAATGAAGATCCGCACCTTGTGTACCTGGCGCGCATGTGGCAGCAATGGTACGTGCAGAGAAAGCATGAATTCACGGCAATCTACAAGAGCTCTATTGTGGGCGCGCTCCGAGACCTGCAAGACAGTGGCGACATCGAGATAATGACCTGTGGTGCAACGCATGCATATCTGGCATTGGTGGGAAGCGACGAAGCTGTGCGTTTTCAGGTTCGAGCTGCCGTTGCGAATTACCAAAAGCATTTTGGCTGTAAGCCGCGTGGAATCTGGCTTCCGGAGTGTGCGTACAGGCCTGCATATCCGTGGCGTACATTTTTGCCGGCAGAGCATCTGCAAACACCACGCGAACGCGCCGGCATAGAGCAGATCTTGGCAGAGGAAGGCCTGCAGTATTTCGTGAGTGATGAACATGCCATCCGGGCATCGAAGCCTTTAGGATTTTTCTCCGGCAATGGAGCCGAGTTTGTAGCTACTACAGAGCGCACCGCAGAGCATCCCTTCGATGCAACGCCCATGAGCATATATCATGTGGCATCGAGCACGCAGGTAGAAAAGGGAACGGCAATAGTTTTTACTCGAGATCAGAACATTGCCATGCAGGTGTGGAGCGGAGATAAAGGCTATCCGGGTGATCCTTCCTATTTGGATTTTCATAAGAAGCATCACGCGTCGGCACTGCGGTATTGGCGCGTTACCGATTCCAAAGCCGATATGCAGTACAAATTGTTGTATGTGCCGGAGTGGACTCGCGGTCGCATTCGCGATCATGCTTTTCATTTTACGCAGAGTATTGAGCGCACCGCTATGCAGGTAGCAAAAGACACCTCGCGGCCCGCTACCATCTGTACTCCTTTTGATACGGAACTTTTCGGTCATTGGTGGTTCGAGGGCCCGGCATTTGTAGGAGCAGTGCTTCGCGGATTAGCCGCATCGCCATTCGTGCATGCGGTATGCGCTTCCGAGCATATTCGCCGAACGCAACCGCGTGAAGTAGTGTCGCTGCCGGAGAGTTCATGGGGCAAAGGCGGTCATCACGAGGTGTGGATGAACGACGGGGTGAAATACATGTGGGAATCTCTGTATCGCATGGAAGCACTGGTTCAAGAGATTGTCCCTAAGATTGAGGGTAAAACGAAACGTTCTGCATTTCGCCGTGTTGTTCTGCAAATGCTGCGCGAATTCATGTTGGCACAAGCAAGCGACTGGGAGTTCTTAGTGAGCACACATTCGGCAGAAGATTACGCGAAGATGAGATTTCATCAGCATCGCGAGGACTTCTTTGCGTTAGCGTCCATTGCCCTAGAGCTGGCGAGTGGCCGAAGATTAAGTACGGCTAACGAAGCATACGTAGCCAAGTGCGAGAGTCGCAATGCAGTGTTCGCAGAGTTGGATCCCGGCTGGTGGTCGTGATGGTGAGTTGTGATGGTGAGTTGCGATGATGACTGAGCATTCCACGAAGGTAGGATGCAGTATGGCTCGGGGCCGTGAAGGTGATTATGGCAATGAAGCGAGGGTCCTAGTTTGCTGAACGTTGAGTGAAAAATTATTTCGTTGTGATGGATAGTCGTTGGTAGTAGTTTATTTGCAGTCATAAACGAAAAATGAATGCAGTAGAATTCAGAGGAAGAATGCGTTATGAGAATACTGGTTATTGAAGATGAACGCAAGGTGGCAAACTTTGTAAAGCGTGGACTTGAAGAAGAACGCTATGTGGTAGAGATTGCTACCGACGGTGATTCCGGATTACAGATGGCTCTAAACAATGAGTTTGACGCCATCGTATTAGATGTCATGTTACCACGCAAGAATGGTTTGCAGGTTCTCTCCGAATTGCGACAGGCAGGAAAGTCTCTTCCCGTGCTCATGCTTACGGCTCGCGGATCTATGGAAGACCGCGTGATGGGCTTGGATCTTGGTGCCGATGATTATTTGCCGAAGCCCTTTCATTTTGAAGAACTCGCAGCCCGCTTGAGGTCTATAATGCGCCGCTCGTCGAGCGTAAAGTCCACGAAGTTGGAAGTGGGCGATTTAATTCTTGATACTGTTCTGCACGTTGCCTATCGCGGCGGCAAGGAAATTGAACTGACCACGAAGGAATACTCCCTGCTCGATTATCTGATGCGAAACAAGAATCGCATTCTGAGCCGCAGCATGATCATGCAACATGTGTGGAAGGTGAGCTTCGATCCTGAATCAAATATCATCGATGTATACATCAAGCGTCTGCGTGCGAAGATCGAAACAGACGGCAAGCACTACATCCAAAGCATTCGCGGTGTTGGATATCGCATTAAGGATCCCGTGGCCGGAACCGGCGGTGATCGTTCCATAGCGTCGTAGTCTACCGGGGTAAATCTTAGCAGCGTGGTGCGCTGCGCATTTCTCTACAAGCGCTATACATCTCGGGTGCAGCCCCAACGCACTCCGGCTTCTTCCTATTATCAATCTCCTCGTATTTTGTGCAGGCCATGCCTACGTGCACCACAAAGTGGTTGTGCCCTATGGCCATGATTTTCTCCGAGCACAACAGTACGACGTATATGTCTGAACCATCTTCTTCGTTGGCATCACAGTTGCAACATGCGGCTCAGGCCGGTTTGCAATCGGTGCAGCAATCCTTTGATGCGTATCAATCGGCGCATTTCCCGAAGCGAACACCTGAGTTCTTTTGCCTTGAGTTATGCGGCGAAGCAGGGGAGCTTGCGAACCTTGAAAAGAAACGGTGGAAGGGCAAAGCCATAGACGATGCGCATATCGCCGACGAAGCTGCCGACGTATGTATTTCCCTTATGAATTACGCCAATGCTCGCGGCATAGATCTTGGCAACGCTGTTCGTATGAAACTTGAGAGAATAGAACGTAAGCGCGCGGAATGTGAACGCAACGGAGAGATTTATTAGCACCAACGTGTGAATGTATGAAGCTGCCTTTATTGATCCGTAGAAATATTCGGCAAGCATCGGTTGCAGCAGCACATGTGGCCGTTGCGGTGGTGTGTGCGTGCACGTTTACGCAATGCACCGGCGGTATCGATCCGGCAGATTACGCGGGCAGTGCGATTATCAAGGGTAAGGTGCGATATGTGCGCGGCTCGGGCGCTCAGAATTTTCCATCGAAGGATAGTTTGTTTGATCTGCGTGTGGTGGCCTTTAAGATGATACCTCGCGATACAAACCTGGTGCAGACTCTTGCAAACGGCGAAGCATTTTTTAGTGCCTCGCTTGTGGACTCTACATTTAGTGCCGAGATTCCCTTCAGCTTCGAGGTTCCTCAATCGCAGATTGCAGACTCGTCGGTGATGCTGCAATACATTGCCGTGGGGCAGCAATACGGGGCGAATGTTTTTTCCGATTGGAGAGTGGTGGGGTTGTATTCCATGGGCGATTCCTTGTTCACTCCTAAACCGCTGCGTGCCACACCCGGATTGTATATCGACACCATGACGATCAATGTGGACTTCCTTAAGATTCCACCGCAACCCTTTATTCGCTAACGAACTCTGCACCGTGATGCTATCAGCACGAATTGTTCTTCGCACCTTGGTTGGTGGATCGTTCTGCAGCCTGCTAGGTAGCCGGCTATTCAGCATACTCGCCGGCTTGCTGTTGTTTTCAACATGCGCTCATGCAATGCCGCCCGTGCATGTAGTGCCAAGCGGAACTACCGGTGCTGTGAACGGCCGGTGCAAGGACTCCGTCACAGGCGAGTGGCTTCGGGGTGTGCGAATTCATGTGACGGGCACCACGCTTGGTGCCATCTCGGGCAGCGATGGCAGTTGGACTATCAAGAACATTCCTGCCGGCACACGTACTATCGATGCAACGTTCATAGGATATCGCCGCGCTCTGCGAAGCATAGCAGTAACAGCGGGCGACACTGTCAATTGTATTGTTCTATTGGTTCCTCAAGCGGTGAAAACCACCGAGGTTGTTGTCAGCGCGAACAAGCGGGTGCAAGCCGTACAAGATGTACCGCTGAGTATTGCCGTGGTAGATGCAGCGGCTATCAACGATAGGGCTGTAACAAAGCTGGATGAAGTACTGCGATATATTCCCGGCGTGAATGTCTCGCAGAATCAGGTGAACATTCGCGGCGCCTCCGGCTTTGCCTACGGCTTGGGTTCCAGAACCGCGTTGCTCTTGGACAACTTTCCGCTGCTCTCTGCAGACAATGGTGATATGTCGTTCGATGCACTGCCCATGTTTGCCACGCGCAGAATAGAAGTGGTAAAAGGTTCCGGCTCGGCGTTGTATGGATCGAGCGCCATTGGTGGAGTGGTGAATGTGATTACCAAGGATCCCACCCCCGAAGGCGAAATCAAGTTGCGATTGGTGCAAGGGTTGTATACCCGCTCGCGTTTCGACGAATGGAATTGGTCGCCGTCGATATTACAACAGCGAGGCGCCGATGTCAGCTATGGCCGGGCTTTCGGAAAAAGCAGTGTGATTGCAACGGCCGGTATCAGAACCGATGATACGCACTTGCAGTCTAACGACTCACGCCGATCAAATGTTTATTCCAAGTTCAGCACGGAGCCCGGTGCTACCTCGCGCTTCATGGTCTTTGGCCAGTTCGCCTACGAAGACCGAGCTAATTGGGTGAACTGGAGAAATGTGCAACAGGCAACTATTCCTGCGCTAACAGCCGACTCCGGCTTGCGCATTTACTCGAACAAAGCAGCAGCAGGTGCTGAGTGGACGGAGACCTTGTCGGCCACATCCTTTGTGGTGGGGCGCCTGAGCAGATTCCAAACATGGTACCGAAACACGGCACCCACCGACAGCAGTTCGTTCATGACCTCCGATGCCGGATCGTCGGTGGCAGAAGTGCAGATGACATCTCAAGTGCTGGACGATCTGGCCCTCACCTGTGGAGTGACGGGAAGTTTTAACGATGTGGTTTCGCCACAGACACGCGGCAAAAAAACGCAGAGCTTTCTCTCTGCATATCTGCAAAGCGAATGGAATATCGGTACCAAGTGCATTTCAACTATTGGTGTACGCTACGACCGTGAGAGCACTATTGGCGAAGCCGTGAACAACGAGGTTTCTCCAAAGCTGGGATTACGATACAAGCTTAGTGAGTGGGCAACATTGCGGGCAAACATTGGCCGCGCGTTTCGCGCACCGGCAGTGCTGGAGCGCTTTGCCAGCATTCGATTCTCGGGCTTTACTGTTGGCCGCAATCCGCTGCTGCGCCCCGAGATAGGATGGTCCGCAGAGCTTGGCGGTGAGTGTACCTTTAGCATTGCCACGCTGCCGGTGCAGTTTGAAGCGGCGCTTTTCCAAAACGAACTCACGAATCTTATAGAGCCGCAGTTTGTGATTGATGCCACGCGATCGGAGATTCAGTTTATTAATATCACCAGTGCGCGTATTCAGGGAATGGAAGCTGCGCTGCGCACATGGCTGATGCCCGGACTGGGAGTGGAGAGTTCGGTGATGCTGATGTCGCCCACAAATCGAAGCACCGGCAAAGACCTGTTGTTTCGCCATAATGTAATGTGGACTTCTCGCGTCATGGCCACGCTGGGTGCGTGGGGCTTCCAAGTAGATTACCGGTATCTTTCTCGTCAGGCAGAAGTGGATGAGAGACTGGGCAATCTTGGTTTGGTTGCAAATGCTGATGTGCGTGTGCCCGTGCATGTGGTGGACGCGCGTGTGATGTACGATCTGTCGGTAGGTGCTGAAGTTCCCCTTCGGCTCACACTCAACGGCCGCAACATTTTTGATTACTACTACGTAGAAGTTCCCGGCAATCTTGCTCCCACCCGGTCGGTAGTTTTACAAGCGGATATCTCTCTCTGATTCTCCCCGAAGCCCGCTGCCGGTGCGGCGTTCAGGCTAGGGCGACCTGTTTTGCGGCGTGTGTGTTGAAACACGGAGCACTTCGCTATTTGTTCGTGCCGGGATACGCTAAATGTTCTTGTGGATCGTTAATATTCATAGTGATTCAATACTCATCACGATTTACTGAACATCATACGTCACCATGACTACTCCCGATACAAGCATCGAAACATCTTCTGTGGCACACCAAACGCAACACCAAACACAACATCAATCCTCGGTAGCGGAGTTTATTCTGGGGCGCTATAGCCCACGCGTGTACGCTCCGGAACCCATTCAAGCAACAGACATGCAAACCTTGTTTGAAGCGGCATCGTGGGCGGCCAGCAGTTCCAACGCGCAGCCGTGGATGTATATCTATGACCATCGCGGAGGCGAAACCTTCGAGCGAATACTTCGTTGTTTAAACGAGAGTAATCAAGCGTGGGCGCAGCACTCGGCCGCACTGGTGATTTCGTTGGTGAACACAAAGAATGCAAAGGGCGGCAACAATCGATTCGCTCACCATGATGTGGGGATGTCTAATGCAACCTTGCTGTTGCAAGCTCAAACGATGGATATCTACGGCCGCATGATGGGCGGCTATGATATCAATAAAGTTCGCGAGGCCTTTGCCGTGCCGGAGGATTTCGACATCTCGGCTATCATTGCCTTGGGCTATCGCGGCGATCTGGAGCTTGCCTCGGAGGCCGACAGAGAGCGCGAATTGCGTCCGCGCGCACGCAAGGAAGTTCAACGAATTGCTTTCACGCAGTCCCCGTTTGTGAGCGGCCCGGAGGCGTAAGCGCGAAGGGTGCAGGCACCGCACAGAGAGTGTTTAGGACCGGTGTCTCTGTTTGTTTCGATTGCACGTCAAAGCTTTGGCCTAAACCATGACCTGATATGATACGATCCCGAGGTGCTCATGCATCTCGGGATTTTTTTTTGCTGCTGCTGCGGGGATTTGCCCGGCAACTACATCACAATTCAACATTCTGCAGTTCCTACCGGTTCGCTATCGCGCAATGATGCCGATATCAGGCAACTCTCCAAGACATTTCTCCCACTTTGACCCCCAAGATTCGCCAGCGGAATTTTCCGAGCAAAATC
Organism: Kapaibacterium sp. (SeqCode); assembly: GCA_046297095.1. Taxonomy (GTDB): domain Bacteria; phylum Bacteroidota; class Ignavibacteria; order Kapaibacteriales; family NICIL-2; genus JBBATK01. The sequence continues at coordinate 15,988 of JBKCNS010000022.1, forward strand.
TGCTTGCTATGGGGTTTTGTGGGGGCATTGTGGGGTCAAAGTGGGAGAATTACCACAAACCGCTTCCGGGCCCACCCCTCAAAAAGCCCCAAAAACGCATGGAAAAACGGCTGTGTAAAAGTTTTTTGTCAATAAATGTGATTTTGTGGTAAAAAGTGGGAGAATGTGTGCGGCTTTGCTGTATCTTTGCGCGTCGTAAAAAACACAGGGTAAGGACGGCACTATGCCGGGATTTAAGGGACAAGAAGCGTATTCGATTGATGCAAAGGGCAGAGTTAACATTCCGCTCAAGATGCGTCGCGTTATGACTCCCGAATCCAACGACACCTTTGTGATTACGCGCGGAACGAACAAGTGCATTGAAGCGTTCCCCATGGAAGACTGGAAGAAGTACGAAGAGCGCTTGCAACAGTTGAATCACAGCGCTGAAAAGGACCGCTACTTTTTACGAATGATTCTTTCCTGGTGTGATGAAGTGGTGATGGACGGGCAGCAACGAATTGCCATTCCCAAGCGCCATTTGGATTACGCGGGAATTTCAAACAGAGTAACAATCGTTGGGGTGATGGATCGCATCGAGCTTTGGAACCCCGAAGAATTTGAAAAGTATCAGAACAGCTTCACCGAAACGTACGAGCAAATCGCTGCAACTGTAATGCAGTAACCCAAGTGACCGGCAAGGGCAACAGCATGAATGCAAGCGGTGCTAACGATACGAACACAGATACGGTGAAGAATACGGTAAACAGTACTGAGAAGAATACGGAGAAGGTCAAGGAGGTTTATCACGTTCCGGTGATGCTTCGCGAAACACTGGAATGGTTGATAACGGATCCCGAAGGATTGTATGTAGACGGAACATTGGGCGGCGGCGGGCATGCAGCTGAGATACTGAGGAAGGTAGAAAAACGTGGTCGCCTGGTATGTTTCGATGCAGACAAACAAGCCATTGATGAGTGTCGGGGGGCATTTGCCGATGAGCTTGAGCGCGGTGAGGAATCGCGAATACGAATAGTTCATGCGAACTATTCCGAGGTATGCACGCATAAGGAAGTGGTGGCAGGTCAGTGGAAGGGAATCAGCGGACTCTTGCTGGATCTTGGTGTGTCTTCGTACCAATTGGATCATCCCGCACAGGGAATAAGCCATAGGTTCGAGGCAGCGTTGGATATGCGCTTCGGGGGGAGCGGACCAACAGCAGCTGATATCATTAACTCGGCATCAGCGCAGCAAATCGAGAAAATCCTCAAAGAGTTCGGCGAAGAAAAGTTTGCTCGGAGAATTGCCACGGCGATTATTCACCGGCGCAGTATTGCACCAATCACTACCACAGTCGACGTACGCACATTGGTGGGGGAATCCGTTCCTCCACCGGTGTTTGCTTCGGCACTAGCGCGGGTGTTCCAAGCATTCCGCATCGCCGTCAATCGCGAACTTGATGTTCTGCGAGACACACTTGAGTGTGTGATTCCGCTCTTGGCTCCCGGCGGTAGAATTGTGGTGATCACCTACCACTCTCTGGAAGACAGAATTGTCAAGACCATCTTCAAGCGCGAGTCGTCGGATCATCGACCAACCTATCCGGGTGATAAGGAAGTTATCGCACCACTGCGTTTGTGTACGCCAAAGCCTTTGCTTCCCACAGATGAAGAAGTAGCGCGGAATCCGCGTGCACGAAGTGCAAAGATCAGAGTGGTAGAGCGCAAAACAATCAATTGACAACATACAGCATGATTGCAAATAGTGTTTTGCTCATTAGCCGGTGAGTGCTACTTTGCAGCGCCTCGAAGCATCGGCGCAACACTTCACTTCCAGTTGCACGTAGTTCCAATCTTTTTCAACGTTTTCCGAGCTGTTATTCGAGGCTGTGTGGGCAGAAGTAACCGCCAAGCACACATTGTGTTCCCCGCGTGTGGTCATCCGAATCGATTCTCGTACGCAATTTTCATCGGCAACATCCCATTCCTACGTTTTTTACTAACTCTCTTTTGTAGATACATCCATGCCCAGAGCAGAACAGCCGACCTCTCAGGTCCCCACCGTTATCGATATCAACGAGCTTAAGACGCACAAGATTGCCGAGCTCACGCGCATTGCCAAAGCGCTGAACATTCCCGACACCTCCGACCTTCGTAAGCAGGAGCTCATCTTCCGCATTATCGAGGCGCAGTCGGCACTACAAATGAAAGAGCAACACACCGAGGGTGTTACCGTAAGTACCGGTGTGCTGGAAGTTTTGCCCGACGGCTACGGATTTCTTCGCTCGGCGGATTACAACTATCTGCCCTCGCCCGATGATATCTATGTATCGCCATCGCAGATAAAGAAGTTTGGATTGCGCACCGGTGATACCGTGCGTGGCCACGTTCGCCCTCCCAAAGAAGGGGAGCGGTTCTTTGCGTTGCTCAAGGTGGAAACAGTGAACTACGTAGAGCCGGATCTGATGCGCGATCGCACCATTTTCGACAACCTTACACCAACCTATCCCGAGCGTCAGTTGAAGCTGGAGACTCTGCAAAGCGAGTTCCCTATGCGTATCATCGACATGCTCAGTCCTATTGGTAAGGGACAGCGTGGTTTGATTGTATCGCCGCCGAAGTCCGGTAAGACCATTCTTCTGCAGAAAATTGCTAACAGTATTGCGCGTAATCATCCCGAAGTAAAGCTTATCGTGTTGCTTATCGATGAGCGCCCCGAGGAAGTAACCGACATGCAGCGCTCGGTAAAGGCTGAAGTGATTGCATCCACCTTCGACGAGCAGCCCGAGCGTCACGTGCAAGTGGCCGAGATGGTGCTCGAAAAAGCAAAGCGTCTTATCGAGGCAAAGCAGGATGTGGTGATTCTCCTTGATTCCATCACGCGCTTGGCCCGCGCTCACAATACCGTGATTCCTCACTCCGGAAAGATTCTCTCCGGCGGTGTGGATGCCAATGCTCTGCACAAACCGAAGCGTTTCTTTGGTGCTGCGCGTAATGTTGAAGAAGGCGGATCGCTCACAATCATTGCTACGGCACTTATCGACACCGGCAGCCGCATGGACGAAGTGATCTTTGAAGAGTTTAAAGGTACGGGCAATATGGAGTTGGTGCTCGATCGCCGTTTGGCTGAGCGCCGCATATTCCCGGCTATCGATGTCAACAAATCAGGTACACGCAAGGAAGACTTGCTTATCTCGCCCGAGGATCTCAATCGCATTTGGATACTTCGCAAGTTCCTCAGCGACATGGGTAGCGTGGAAGCCATGGAGACGTTGCTGGACCGCATGAGCAAGACCAAGTCCAACAAGGAATTCTTGCAGACAATGAATTCCTAATTGAAGCAATCTTCGGTTCTCGAGAGAGCGTGGCTGAAGGTGGTCTCTCACCTCAGTTCTTTACCGCAATTCTTCTCGGTAGTTGTACTCAATAACTATCCACAATGATTCAGAAACGAAAAACCCCCGGCATCATATGATGTGCGGGGGTTTTGTTTTTGTAAACGCAGTTGTTTCACGCGTAGTCAGGAACGGAGCTCTTGCTTGGAAGCGGAGCATATACCGGTTGATCAAAACAGCATCGTACCGACGCTCTGTAGGCCGGCAGCGCGACATTTATAGAGACTTTGTGGACAAATCCTCACCGACTCTATTGACAGCTCTACAGAGACTCTATTGACAGCTCTACAGAGATTCTATAGACAGCATATTCGTTCGGGAACGAGCCACTAAGGGCCGGCCGATGGTAAACACTATGGTGTTGCCCTTGGAGAAATATCCTCTGCCCACAAGGAGCTTCTTGATATGTTCAATGGTATCGTCGGTGGTGGTGACTTTCTCCACCACAAATCCATACACACCCCATGATAGTCCCACTCTGCGAGCGGTAGACACCTGCGAGGTTACAGCCAGAATGGGGGCGCGCGGACGTCTGTTAGATATCAATTGGGCTGTCTGGCCGGAGTAACTGAGCGATGCAATGCCATCGATAGGTTGTTGCTCGGCAATAGTAGCAGCCGCAGCTGCAACAGACAATGTGTTTGCCTGCGCGTTGATATGCTGTTCTTTCAGCTCAACATTCATCACCAGACTGTTCATGGATTTTTCAGCTTCGGTACAGATCAATCGCATATACGAAATCGCCTCCACGGGATAGGCTCCCACCGAGGTCTCCGCACTGAGCATCACGGCGTCGGTGCCATCGAGCACCGCATTGGCCACATCGCTGGCCTCGGCGCGTGTAGGTCGCGGATTCTTGATCATCGATTCCAACATCTGCGTGGCGGTGATCACGGGCTTTGCGTATTGTTTACACAGCGTAATAATGCGCTTCTGCTCCATGGGTACCTGAGCCGGCGGAATCTCCACGCCCAGGTCTCCGCGGGCCACCATGATGCCATCGCTCACACGGATAATTGCCTCGATGTTTACCAATGCTTCGGGCTTTTCGATCTTAGCAATAACAGGAATGTCTGCGTGTAGCAGCTGTAATGTTTTGCGAACCTGCTGAACATCTTTTGCCGTGCGTACGAACGATACCGCGATGTAATCTACCTTTTGCTTCACGGCAAAGGCAATATCTAAGCGGTCCTTGGCCGTGAGGGAAGGTAGACTCACATTGATGTTAGGAAGATTTAAACCCTTCCGCGATTTGAGCAAACCGCCATTGATTACCACGGCGCGAACAAACACGCCATCGGAGCTCACAACCTGTGCAGAGAGCAGTCCATCGTCGAACAACAAGGTATCGCCTTTACGCACATCGCGAGCCAGCGAGGGATACTCTAATGGAATGGTTCCCTCCGGTGTGCGAAGTTTCTTCCGTTTCACCACGGCAGGATCCGCGATAATTATCTCATGTCCGGTCATGAGCATGCGGCCTTCGCCAAGCTCGCCTACGCGAAGCTTTGGGCCTTGCAAGTCGGCAATGATGGGAACGTGTAAGCCTGTTTTCTTTTCAGCGGCGCGAATAAGCTTCACCGCTTTGGTGTGGGCTTCGTGACTGCTGTGGCTCATATTCAGCCTGAAAGCCGAAGCGCCCGCATAGAGGGCCTCCACAATTTTGTCCTCGCTGCCCAAAGCCGGACCCATAGTGCAAAGGATCTTTGTTTTATGTGTTAGATACGACGGCGTTTTCATGGTGTATGTGCGAGAGTCTGTACGAATGTCTGTACGAGTGTCTGTACGAGTGTAAAAGCGAGTGTGTGAGCAACTACTCACTGCAAAAGTACCGCTTTGTGACGAAGGAATGATCGAATGAGCTACAGAGCATACCCCGTGAGCTCAACCTGCGCGGCGGGCGCTATCTCATGGACGTACACGCAACCAGAGTATGGCAACGTGTACACGAACATTTCATTGGTACTCTGCAAGCTTTTCTATAGTTTGACCATCAAGTACAACATATTCACCTAACGGAGAAAATCATGAAACTTGTGAAGCTTGCAGGTACACTGGCATGCCTTGTGTGTGCTGTTGTGGTAACATCACTGCCGGCCATGGCGCAGTTCACCAAAGGATCGAACTACCTTGGCGCCCGCACGGGTATTGGTGCGCGCGACGGTGCCATTGCGATCAGTTTAGATTTCGATCACTGCCTGATGAAGGAACGCGAGTTCGGACCGGGACAAGTAGTAGTGGGCGGCAGCATCGACGCATCATGGCCAAGCGAGTCCAAGAAAACCGTCATCGGCGGCGTTGATTTATCGTACGATGCAAACACCACCTTCGTACCTATATCGGCGCACGTGAGTTATCACTTCGGCCCCATGATGGACGACAAACGTATTGACCCGTTCTTCTTGGTAGGTATGGCGTATCGGTACATCGTTGTGAGCAACGAGTACGGTTCGCAGTATGCTAACCTGAATGCATCAATCGACTACAGCGACTTTGGATTAGTAGGAGCAGCAGGTGTTCGCTACTTTATCGACAGTAAATGGAACGCACACGCTCGCATCGGTTTCGGTTCCACCTTTATCAGTGCCGGTGTGTCCATGAAGCTGTAATGTACGCCTTGGTACAACAGCTCTTCGTACTCTCGGTATAACATCTCTTCAAGCAGAAGCTCTTAGTTTGGAAGTCGCAACACATAGGCGGCTTCCAAGCTGAGCAGCGATTTCACAAACGGCAGATTCTTCAATGCCGTGATGCGTATGGTAGGCAGCCCGAATTTCATCTTGAACACCGGGCGCAGCAGAAAATATTCCTCACCCACCACCTCGTAGCCCGCATCTGCTGCGGCTTTCAGCATCTTTTGCGCGCTGAATCGTATTGACGCCAATCGTTCAACCTCCTCTGCATTCGGTGCCTGTTTGGCTGTTCCGGCAATGCGCACAAAAAGTTTTTTGGGCAGCATGTGTAAATAGGGAATAGCTCCCCAGATGTTCTCCAGCAACTGTTGATGGCCACCAAACGGTGAGCTATACGGAGGGAATGTTACGTGAACGAATCCGCCCGGAGCAAGGATCTTCTTGATGTTCGTCAGGGCCAGCGTGGCATCGTCCAAATGCTCAATTACATCGCGTAGCAGCACCAGATTGAACGACGTTCTCCACTCATCTTTTGGCTCGGTAAAAAGAATATCGTGTTTCGACAACACCAGATCTATACCGAGAATCTTCGCGATACGCTCTGCGAACTCAAGGCGTATCTCGGAGATGTCTGTTCCCAAAGCTTCGCCGGCACCCGCTTGCACAAAGGCCTCCAGTACCCCGGCTTCGCCACAGCCGATATCTGCCACTGCATCGCCGGGCTTAAAGAACCCGCGCTGCATCATCTCCGGCACCAGCACTTGACGCCCAAGTTGATAGGGATAGTTCCAATAATATTTGGCGTAGTCGGGAAGCCCCGGTGCGGATTGCACGGAAGCTGAAAGGTCCGGAATAATTTCTTGTGAGTGCCCCATGGCGTGATCCAAGTGGTGTTCGTAAAGCGTAAAGATACTACCAACTGCAGGCGCTGCACCTGCATAAATTGTCAATCCCGCTTGGTTGCAAGTTGCAAGCCGATCAAAAGACGCACTGCTCCGGCCCCAATACTCAACTTGTCGCTTTGCCGATCAATGAATCGTGTATCGGACTCGGGCAGTGAAGCAAACGGCGCAATAATATTCGGTGCATAGGTGTACGACAACTCCACCAGAATACTACCTGCCGATCGATGAAAGTAATTGTCAAAACACAATTCCATACCTGCGCTCACTCGAGCAAGTGGAACCAGTGAGCGTTGAGCGAGTCGCACGCCTGATTGCAGATCCTCGCCCGCCACGGTGCTCACGATATCTTCGTTCCATGTTACCGAAGTAAACGAGGCTCCGATGCCTACTCCCACAAACTCTCGGAACTGTGAAGAGGACGGACTATATTCAAGGCAAAGAGCTACCGGCATTGACTCAATACTGACCACCTGATTTGTTCGGCGTATTCCAACAAACAAGTCAGGTATGCGAGAGCTGTACACATCCACCTCTCCGTTTGCGGCAGCTGCGGAGTTGATAAATCCCGCATCAATACCTGCCGCCAATGCTCCGCGGCGCAGTTTTAACGCAGCGTGAAAGCACACCGGAGCCGAAAACGCCATGGACGATGCTCCGGTTTTTTGTTCCAATGCCGCAAAGAAATCAGTGGCAGACAATCCTTTTTCCGGACCCGCACGCAGGTTGATCAGTAGGGCGTTCGGCGGAGCGGTGCCCGATGCAGCGGCATGAACCCACGCAGCTATCGCCAGCATAGCAGCGAGCAATGTTCGGCTCGGCGAAGTGGGTACTCTCATGAAGTGATCATTTTATACATCAACTCAAACCGGTTCTCGCTATAGAGCGCTTGAATCTACAAGAGTCAATAACAGCGGCTCCGAGGAGCAATCAAAGAATGTTCTTTCCCATAGTAGACGCTACAACATCGCATGCGAAAATGGCACTGCTGTTTTTGTCGTCGAGAATGGGATTTACTTCGGCCACTTCCAGACTGCGCAGCAGTCCGCTCTCGGCAATCATTTCCATTGCAAGATGAATCTCTCGGTACGACAATCCGCCCGGCACCGGCGTTCCTACGCCTTTAACCAAGGTGGGATCTACACTATCCAAGTCGAAGCTCACGTGTAAATGATCCACATGTTCTTTCATGTGGCGAAGCACATTTTTCATCACGGCATACATGCCTTTCTTGTCCAGGTCCGGCATCGTGTATGCCTGCACTTTGCAGCTCTTGATGAGCGTGCGCTCGCCGGGATCCACACTGCGAATGCCAACGAGTGCCACGTTCGTAGGATCGAGTTTTGGCGCGAAGCCCATGATATTTGTGAGCAAGGGAGTGCCATATCCCAACGACACCGAGAGTGGCATGCCGTGAATGTTTCCCGAAGGCGTAGAGTCCGGTGTGTTCATATCTGCATGCGCATCTATCCATACCACACCCAGCCTTTTGTTATTCTCTCGGCAGTGCGCGGAAATGCCTGCCAGCGAGCCAATACTCATACTGTGATCACCACCGAGTATCAGCGGAAAGCGATCGCGGTCTAAAATGCTCTTTACAGACTTCGCTAGTCGTTCGCAAGCCCTGCGTATCTCCGGCAGGTATTTAAGCGTAGGGTCTTTGATGGTCTGCACTTCTTGTGTCTTTACCTGTATGTCGCCCTCGTCGGCAACGGTATATCCAAGAGCCGTTAGCCTGCCTGCTATATCGGCAATACGAATGGCACTGGGGCCCATATCCACGCCGCGCCTGTCGGCACCCAAGTCCATGGGAAATCCAAGTAACGAGATTGTCGGCTTCATGCATCAACGATGAGTAGTGAACGGGATGTCGCGTAAATAATCACAGGGCAAATGTACGAAACATCACAGCCGCCTGCCGCGGTTGGGCTAGCCCACGTATATTTGCACCACTCGGTTGTGACCTGTACTATCATTGTGTGTTTCGGCTATGGAATCAATGCCTTTTGTGAACTACTCGATACTCATTGTTTGCTACCTCATAGCATCAGTGCTCTTTGTAATAGGGTTGAAGATGCTCTCGCACCCGGATAGTGCGCGTCGCGGTAATATTCTCGCCGCTGTTGGTATGGGCGTGGGAATTCTCGGCACGCTGCTTCTTCACGAATCGAATGGCGAACCAATTCACAATCATTTATGGATGATTGCGGCCATGGCTATCGGCACCGTGTTGGGCTGGGTTTCGGCAAAGAGAGTGGCCATGACGGCCATGCCGCAAATGGTGTCCATTTTCAATGGTATGGGTGGTGCGTGTGCCGCAGCAATTTCCCTTATTGAATTTGGCCACGCCACAGCGCATACCGAGGGCGCTCTACCCATGCAGATGGGCTTGTCTATGACCATCATTGCCGGCTTGATTATTGGCTCTGTTTCCTTCAGCGGTTCCGTGATAGCGTTCTTTAAGCTGCAGGGAATTATGGAGAAGAATCTTCGCTTGCCTGCACAGAATATCTTCAATGCAGCAATGATGCTTGCTACGTTGGGTTTGGGAGTGTTTATTGTAACCTCGGGCAGCACCGACATGGGTTTAGTACTCACTGTGTTCGCGTTGTCCATTATCTACGGCGTGATGTTCGTTGCTCCCATCGGTGGTGCGGATATGCCGGTGGTAATCTCCTTGCTGAACTCTTTCACCGGTATGGCTGCTGCCTTCGGCGGATTTCTTTACAACAACCAGGCAATGCTCACCGGCGGTATTCTTGTAGGTGCGGCAGGTACTCTGCTTACGGTACTTATGTGTAAGGCAATGAATCGCTCACTGGTGGCGGTGTTGTTCTCGGCATTCGGTTCTAGCGGTTCCGGTGCTTCAACATCCACGGCTCAAGGCAGCATCAAGGAAATCAGCGCTACAGATGTTGCAGTGATGATGAACTATGCTTCGAATGTGGTGATCGTTCCGGGATATGGTTTGGCGGTAGCGCAAGGCCAACATATTGTGCAGAAAATGGCGTCGATACTTGAAGAGCGTGGTGTTAATGTGAAGTATGCCATTCACCCCGTTGCCGGACGCATGCCCGGCCACATGAACGTGCTTCTTGCGGAATCAAATGTTCCGTACTCACAGCTCTTAGACATGGAAGAAATCAATCCCGAGTTTCCCGCAGCAGATGTGGTGATTGTGATTGGTGCCAACGACGTTGTGAATCCCGCTGCACGCCACGACACAAACTCTCCTATTTACGGAATGCCCATTCTGGATGCCGACAAGGCCAAGAATGTGATTATCATGAAGCGGAGTATGAGTGCGGGTTACGCGGGCATCGACAACGAGTTGTTCTATTATCCCAACGCGTACATGTTCTTCGGCGATGCAAAGAAATCGCTGGAGCGCTTGGTGGATGAGCTCAACGCATTGTAATTCTACGCAGAAGAAGAAGCCGAAGAAGATCCCAGCGATTATATTGTGTGCTTACACGCCCAAACGCTTCAACAGTGAATCGTGGTGGTGGCAGAGTAACACCCTTATGAATGTAGTTCTATAGTAGGAACATCTTCACAAGACCTTCGCAACACCTTCACAAAACCTTCAGAAAACAGAAAGCCGGTACAACGAGTGTTGTACCGGCTTTTTCTTTGTTCCAACCATAGTTGTCTCAACGAGTTTTATGTCACACGCACGAGGTGTCACACGCACGAGGTGTTACACGCACGAGCACGTTTATCGTACCAGAGTGAGATACACATACATCATCGGCGCTGCAAAGAGCAAGCTATCGAAACGATCCAGCACGCCGCCGTGGCCGGGTATAAGCGCCGAGCTGTCTTTGATTGCGGCATCGCGCTTGAGCAACGATTCGGCAAAATCACCAATGGGGCCAATGATGCCGACAAGAATTCCCAACACAATTGCATGTTCAACGGGAAAGGAGGGCAGCATAAAATGCGTGGATAATCCGAACGCAATTGGAGAAATCACAAGCCCGGCGATGCTTCCTTCCCATGATTTTTTAGGGCTGACGCGGGGAAAAATCTTATGACGACCAAAGGCAATGCCGGCGAAGTAAGCAGCGCTGTCGCCGCTCCACACGGTGATGCACATGCTCAGCAGCAAATATGCTTGCCACTGATCGTTCAGCTGCAAGGATGCGCCGAGCACCGAGTTTGGCGTGAGTGACATAAAGCGAACAAGAGTCATGCACGACATCAGCACGGTTACGTAGGCCAGTGAACTAAGCGATGCGGCAATATTCAAAAGAGGATGCGGAATGTTTCTCCAAAGCTCCGTGCTCAGAAGGAGAATACAACTTGTCACTGCCACGGCGAAGGCATACGTGGTTCCCTGCAGGCAGTCGTATCCAACCACCAGTGGAATAATAAAAGCAGGCAGCAACGTGACCAACGAATGTGGCAGCGTTCCTTTGGTCTCGGCCAGTTGACAGTACTCACGCACACCAAGCGCGCTGAGCACTGATATAAAGATGATAAATGGCCAGCCGCCGCTCAGCACCAACCACACAAACAGTGGAATGGCTACAACAGCAACAAGAACGCGAGTGACGAGATTACTCATAGTGGAAGTCTGTGGTGATAGTTCATGGTGATAGTTTGCGGCAGCGTTGTGCTCTTTGTGATTGTTGTGGGTGATCTCTGTTTGGACTTGTGTTTCGACAGTCAGTGCTTGGCACAACTCTCGCCGCAAAGATACTCGACCATGGAAAGATGTCCACGTCAATCATCACTGAGATTTGTCATGTATTTTTGAACGCATGAATTAGTTGAAGCACCGGTATTTTCCTGCGCACAACGGAACAATCTATGGCTACATCGTCGCGCAATTTCTTCGTATCAAAAAGTGAGCAACGGGCATTGAACGCCTCGCTGGGTGTTGGTGTGTGTATGCTTGGGCTGAAGTGGTATGCCTATGCTATCACCGGATCGGTGGCGATTTTTTCTGATGCGGTGGAATCGGTGGTGCATCAGTTTGCCGTGGCCTTTGCATGGTACTCACTGCGTGTTACCTACAGGCCGCCCGATGACGAGCACCATTACGGTCACGATAAGATTACCTATTTCTCTGCCGGGCTCGAAGGTGGATTGATCGTCGTTGCAGCCATTGTTATTATCTACGAAGCAGTAACAAAGTTGATTGTAGGTGTGACGCTGGAGCAATTGGGTATCGGTACCGCTCTCACGGCAACCGCAGGTGCTGTAAATGCATTCTTAGGATGGTTCTTGGTTCGCACCGGCAAGCGTGAGCGCTCGTTGATCGTGGAAGCAAACGGCCGACACATACTCACCGATGCATGGACCAGCGTAGGCGCCGTGGCGGGGTTACTGTTAGCTTGGCAAACGGGATTTTACTTTATCGATCCCATGCTGGCATTACTGTTCGGTGGCAATATCATTTTCGAAGGCGTGAAGCTGATGCGCAATTCGGCCGGTGGCCTTATGGACCGCACCAACGCTGAGTATGAGCAGGCAGGACGTGCCGCGCTGCAAAAGTATTGCGACGATCATCACACCAGTTATCATCGCTTTCGTTTACGAGAAAGCGGTCAGCGTGTGTATGTAGATTTTCACATTGTGTTCGACGACGGTACCACCATTGAAGATGCGCATCGTATGGCTACAGAGGCTGAGCAATGCGTGGTGGATGCTATTGATCATTCCGTAGAAGTGCTTAGCCACCTGGAAAGCACCAATGTGCCGGACGGCCACGCCGATTAAACATCGCTGCCGTTTGCAGCGAAACATTCTATACCAACTGCTCAATCAATGACTCGGCCTCCTCGAATTGTGCGCCGCGGCGCACAATGGAGAAGGCCTTGGTTTGCATGTCGATGATCGTTGATCGTTCAAAGCCCAAACTTTCCTCGTGATTGGAAATGTCGTCGATGGCTACAACCACGTCCACAAGCGACGACAAATCGTCCACACATTCTTGCCAGCTGTAGTATTCTTCGTTGTTGGAGTTCTTCGCGCTTACGGAAATCAACGGCTCATCCAGCGAGCGAAGTATCTCGCGTGCTATCATCGAGTCCGGTACGCGAATACCAACAGAGGTTCGCTTGGGATCGTGAGCATACGAGGGTACACTTTTCGTGGCCGGTAGAATAAACGTGTATGGTCCGGGAATGAGTTTTTTCATCACATGAAAGGCGCGATCGCTCACAATAGCATACTCGGCAATGTGGGCAAGTGAGTCGCAGAGAAAAGTCATGCTTTGTCGCGAGGGAAGTCCACGAATGGTGCGAATGCGATCAATACCGGTTTTGTTTCGAAGAGCACATCCCAGTGCCATCCCGGTATCAGTGGGATAGAGAATTACATCTCCGTGTCGAATGCGCTCGGCAATACGCGCCAGCACCGTGGCGTCCGGTGTACGAGCATGAAGGGTAAACAAATGCGGCATACGGCAGTATGTGTAGTAAGTAAGGGGTGCGGGGTGATTTCTATGGCGCGCTCACATGCGCCTTGCAACTATTCGTGGCCTGCACTTACGAGGTGGCAGCAGTTACTTCTTCGTCTGTTATGGGAAGAACCATGGATATGGTTGTTCCTCTGCCTAAGCCCTCGCTGTAGGCAGATACACCGCCGCCATGAAACTCCACGATTCGTTTTACGATGAACAATCCTAATCCTGTGCTGCTCTCTCCGCCTGTGGGTTTGGCAGAGAGACGTGCAAACTCGCGGAAGGCGTTGTTGATATCCTCGGGAGTCATTCCCTGACCGGTATCCTGTACCTCGATGGTGAGATAGCGCTCGTCTCGGAATGCTCGCAGGGTAATTGCACCTTTATCGGAGGTGAACTTTATGGAATTGCTAATCAGATTGTCTAATGCTTTGCGCAACTGAATCTCGTCGCCCACCAATGTGATGTCCGTCATCGGAATATCAACATTGATCCAAATTCCTTTTTGCTCGGCTATAGGCGTAAATGAACGCGCACAAGCGCGGAGCAAGGTTGCAATGTCGATTACATCCTTGCGCATGCGCAGGTCAGCTCTGCTAAGGATAGCTATAGAGAGCATGTCCTCCACAAGGGCACGCATCAATCCGGATGATCTTTTTGCAAGGCCTACAAGCTCCTGCACGTCGGGATTACTCTCGCCGATTTTATCCAACTCCACAAGAACCGAATCCAAATTGTCCAGGGGATTCTGAAGATCGTGAACAGACAGACGAATCACCCGCTCACGAGACGATTGCAACTCCTGAAGAGCTTCGTTGGCTCGGGACAACTCCGACGAGCGCAGCGCCACAAGTCTCTCCAAGTGTAAGTTATGTTCCTGCAACCGATGAAGGAGGCTTTCGTGCGTGTATCGCAACTGAATGTGATCACTCACGCGATCAATCATAATTCGCAGTTGCAATAAGTCCAGAGGTTTGGTAAGGTAATACGAAATGCCGGCTTCGTTGATCGCGTTAATAATAGACATCGCTCCGGTATATCCGGTCATGAGAATACGCTCACATTCGGGGCGAATACTCTTGAACTCGGTCAACAAATCCGCTCCGCTTTCGTTTTCAAGCCGCAGATCGCAGATAACAATGTCGAAATCGATGGTGGAGAACAACTGACGTGCCCGAAGCCCCGTAGTACAACAGGTAATCTCGTGTAAATCCTCAAAGAACAGCGAAATGGCATCGAGCATGGCTTGCTCGTCGTCCACGACTAAAATGCGCAGTCTGGGCAATACAGCCGAGACACGCACTTCGGGGTCGCTGATGATATGAGAGTTTAGAGCCAAGACGAAAGGGTTTTTACAATAATCCTACGAATACAGCCATCACGGGGCCGATACCGCATACGCCGTTAAGATACGAAATTCGCGGCGAACAAATGCCGGGCCGTGGTTCTGCCTGCTGCACTATCTTGAGTTCAGAATCACAAAAACACAGGACTCGTAGAACAGTCTTTATTCCGAATGAACGAATTATTCTCCTTATTTATAGGCGGTTGTTGCGGATTTGTACTGACCATTCCACCGGGCCCGGTTGCATCGTACACGCTGGAAACCACGTTGCGCGTAGGGTATCGTGCGGGAAGAAGGGTGGCGTTGGGCGTTGCAATAGTGGATACGGTGTTTTGTCTGGGAGTGCTGTTTGCATCGTCGGCAATTATTCAATGGGGAATTGATCTGGCGGAGCAGCATAGCCAAGTGGCACTCGTGACGAAGTATACGATTGTGGTGGGAATTCTGGCCGCAGGAGTGTTTCAAATGATTCGTCCTTCCAATGTCACGGCAGTCTCGCCGGTTCATCTGGAAACGCATGTATCCGGTTCAAAGCCCATTCTTGTGGGAGCGGCAACTGCACTGAGTAATGCTTTTAATCCAACGTTTCTTCCTTCACTCACGGCCATCATAACATCGATTTCGGCTGCCGTTCCGGGAATAGCTGTTTCGGGAGCGGACAGGTTGCTGTTCGCGGGCGGCTTCGGCGCAGGTACCTACTTGTGGCTACACGCGGTCACAAATGTGGTACGTAAACACCACGGTGCACTTTCTCCAACCCTAATGAAACTGATTCGGCGCATCGGCGGGTTCATCTTCGCCTTGTTTGCTCTGTGGATTTTGTGGAAAATGTCTGCATAGACACATAGTACGAACACAGTCCTTGCTTCGTATGTTCGTTCGGTGTTTTTAACCACATTCACGCTGCGGTACAGCAGGTAGCTTCATGGATTCCGTAATTGTTCTGGATATCGAAACTTCACCCATGCCGTGGGACACATTCGACGACGTGCAGCATGAATATTTGCTGCGCGGCGCGCAAAGCGATGAAGACAAAGAGCGTAAACGTTCAGAGATGGCTCTTGCTCCGTTCACCGGCATGATTGTGTGTGTTGGTTTCATACACTTACGTCGCAATGAGCAGGGTGTGTTCGACGTAGTGAAAAAAGTATGCTTAATGCGCGACGCCGATAATGCCGAAGAAATTGTGAAGGAAGATACTGCGGACATCGTCGTGGTGCGTACGTCTGAAGCCCGCATGCTGCAACACTTCTGGACATATCTACAGCAGCAGCAGGAGCAATCGCGGTTACATTTTGTTACCTTCAACGGCCGAGGATTCGACATGCCGTTTCTCATGCTTCGCTCGGCTGCTCTTCGTGTGAGGCCATCGGTGAATCTTATGAGCGGCACGCGTTTCAACTATCGTGATAATCACACCGATCTGCTGGACGAACTTACCTTTTTTGCACCGCAGCAGAACGGCGCCACGCGGCGATTCAATCTGGATTTTTATACCAAGACGTTTGGCATATCATCGCCCAAAAGCGAAGGCGTGGACGGCAGTAAAGTGGCTAAGATGTACGAAGCCCGAGAGTACGTTGCCATCGCGGAATACTGTATGCGCGACATCGAAGCAACGTGGGAGCTGTATCGCTTTTGGCGTGAGTTGTTGAAGTACTAGTGCATGAACAGCTCTGCATGCGCTGTGCTTATTGTGCAATGAGCTTAGCGCGGCGCTCGCTTCGCAGTTCGTATAGATACTCGGCAACTTCAGCGGAGACAAGAATGATAAGAGCCGAGTAGTACATCCATAGAGCGGCGGCCACGAGCACGCTGAACGTACCGTAAAATCTTCCGAAGGTAGAGATGTGATTAAGGTAGTATGTAAACACCGCACGCGCTGCTTCCCATAGCAGTGAGCTGGTTGCCGATGCCAACAAAATGATAAACAGCGGTTGTGGTTTGTTCGGCACAAAACGCAGAATCACGGCAAAGAAGAAAAACGCGGTAACAGACGAAATCACAAAGGCCACAAAGCTGGACATGCTCAATGGACCCAGCGATGGCGATAGTCCCACCACCCCGGAACTGAACAAGGATACCAGCGGCGTGAAAAATGTGGAAAGTAAAATCACCAAGCCGATCAAGATGGTGAATCCAAGGTCTTTGATTTTGTACACCAGAAAAAACTTCGGTGTTGGAATACTAAAAATGGCATTGAGGCCGGTGCGCAGGGAACTAAACAAAGCCGACGAGGTCCAAATGAGAATCACTAAGCCCACAAAACCGGCAGTGCTGCTGGAGTTTCGTATGGATTGAATCTCTTCCAACACCGAAGCCACCAGGTTACGCGTGCTCTCGGTGGCAGGTAATGTATCGTACAAGGTCTTTTGAATGATCGCTGTAACAACCACGATATCCACAAACCGACCCGCAACGTACACACCCACCAGAAGCAGCGGGAATACACACAATGCCACATTAAAGGAGATACCTGCTGCCAGCAGAAAGATGTGCAAGCGCTCGAATCTCTCGCTAAGAACTTCCGCATGATGCCATAGAGCTCGGGCCAAGTCGATAGCCGCGCTGAACGGATTATAGGATGAAGATGATTCTTTGCGCATAAAACAATGGAAACATGCAGTGCCGTATGGCGCTCGCGTGTTGGTCGTGGTGTAGATTTGTTACAAAAGTATCGAAGCACATCGTGCCTGCACCCTTCAAAAAAATTCTCGTCTTATCCGTCTCGGCCGGAGCCGGTCATGTGCGCGCCGCCGAGGCTTTGGTGGAGCAGTTCTCTGCGCAACGCCTTGCCACCGAAATCGTCCATCTGGATATTCTTAAATACACTTCCAAAGCGATGCGAACGCTGTACAGCAAAGCGTATTTCGATGTTGCCAAAGCTGCTCCGGAGTTGTTGGGATGGATATACGACTATTTGGATAAGCCGTGGAAGAATGAGAATCGCATTCGAGCACTCGAGAGAGTGAATATCTCGTTACTCGTCAAAGTGTTGGAGAACATTCAGCCCGATGTGGTGGTAAGTACACACTTTTTGCCTGCCGATATTATCACCTATTTACGGCGCAAAAAGAAATACTCCTGCAAGCAAGCGGTGGTGCTTACCGATTACGATGCTCACGCGCTATGGTTGAACCGCGATGTAGACTTGTATTGCGCAGCTTGTGAGGAAGAACGTGCCTACTTGCTGGCGCTCGGCATGCCTGCAGAGCGCGTGGTGACCACCGGCATTCCTATCCATCCGGTGTTCTCCGAGAGCAAGGATTCGCGTGCCATGCGGATGAAGCACGGCTTGGCTATCGATCAACCGGTGGTGCTGGTATCGGCCGGTGGATTTGGTGTAACGAATATCGAGCACATCGTGGAGGCGCTCACGAAGGTCAAGCAACGCATCGCGATTGTGGCTTTATGCGGCTCCAATACGCGTGCTGCCGATGTGCTGAAAAAAAAGTATACCGGCACGGAACATCATTCGGTGCATGTGGTGGGGTACACCACAGAAATGGATGAGTACATGAGTGCAGCCGACATTATGATTGGAAAGCCGGGAGGTTTAACCAGCAGTGAAGTGCTTGCCAAACAACTTCCACTTATTATCGTGAATCCTTTGCCTGGGCAGGAAGAACGTAACGCTGATTATTTGCTCGAGCAAGGCGCTGCATGGAAATGCAACAATATCCCCACGCTTCCCTACAAAGTGGAGCTTTTGCTGAGCTCGGAGTCGTCACGAACTGCCATGAAGAATGCCGCTGCGTCCATTGCAAGGCCACGGGCTGCCGGCTCTGTGGCCGATGCAGTACAGAAAATGTTCGGCTGAATGTGTAGGGAATCGCTCAATTGAACGTTCGGTACATCGTGCCGCTGAATGGTCGTAAACGTTGATTGGCGCGCAGAGCGGAGCGCGGGGCAGCAGTCCACCCAAGTAAACCGAATAAACCTTTGTATTTTGCGCAGCTATTCGCGCAGAGTAGTATGTTTTTATTCACCTCGGGTTGGATTCCAAAGCCATGAAAATTGGTACCGTAGAAGTAGAGCGCGGAGTATTACTCGCCCCTATGGAAGATGTCAGCGATCTTCCGTTTAGAGTGATATGCCGCCGCCTTGGTGCCGATATCGTGTACACGGAGTTTATCTCGAGCGAAGGATTGGTACGTGATGCGCGTCGCTCGCTTCAGAAGTTGGATTTGGACCCTGATGAACATCCGGTGGCCATCCAGATTTTTGGCGGCAACATTGATGTAATGGTGGAAGCGGCTCGTATCACCGAGCAGTCGAAGCCGGAGTTTATCGACATCAATTTTGGATGCTGGGTAAAAAATGTGGTGGCAAGAAACGCCGGTGCCGCATTGCTTCGCGAGCCGCAGACCATGGCAAAGATGACCAAAGCCGTTGTGGATGCCGTTGGGTTGCCGGTTACCGTGAAGACGCGCCTGGGATGGGATCCAAGCTCTATTGTTATCGTGGACGTAGCAAAGATGATGCAGGACGCAGGAGCCGCAGCGATAACGGTACATTGCCGCACTCGAGACATGGGTCACAGCGGTTCGGCCGATTGGAGCTGGATTCCCAAAATCAAGCAGGCGGTTTCCATTCCCGTGATCTTGAACGGAGATGTTGTAACTCCCCGGGATGCGGAGAGAGCGTTTGCGGAAACAGGTTGCGATGCAGTAATGATCGGACGTGCAGCCATTACCAATCCGTTTATCTTCAGAGAAACTCAAGAGTATTTACGTACAGGCGTTCAACCGGAGCCGGCAACGGTGGAAGAACGCGTGGACATTTGTTTGGAACAATTGCGTCGATCCATTGCCCGTAGCGGTAATGAGCGCCGCTCAAGTATAGAATTTCGAAAATTTTTTTCCGGCTATCTCAAAGGGTTGCCCATGGCGTCGTCGGTACGTCGTGATCTTGTGCACACGGAGTCGTATTCACAAATCGAAGATCGTCTTCGAGAGTATGTGGAATTCCTCCGTTCACATGACGACGTATCCGTTCACTCCGTGGAAGCCCACACGGTGAGTTCCGGCGCTGCATAAAGGATGCAGTCGTCTCTTGATGGTGCCCATGGCAGCAAAAATTTTTTGCGTGCGTGGGTGTGCCGCAAGCAGACAACATTTGAATTATGATGGAAGATCCTCGTCAATCGGAGCAGCAGAGCTCCGACACACCGCCGGCATCACAGTCCGCGGCTCGCAACGCGGCCGGTTCACGCAAAGCCAAGGCAACGCCGGCAAAGGCCGCAACGGCCAAAAAAACTTCAGCGAAGACTGAAACGACTTCAGCGAAGTCTGCAACCTCTCCGGCCAAGGCTGCATCAGCCAAAGCATCCCCGAAGTCGGCACCTGCTAAAGCTGCTGCGGTGAAGAAAGCAGCATCATCACCGGCATCAACGCCGTCATCCGAGGCATCGAATGTTTCGCCGAAGGACGAAGCCGCGAAGAAGACTTCTGCCAAGGCTACGAAGTCTACTAAGTCTGACAAGCCTGCTACAACGTCCAAGTCTGCCAAGCCTGCCAACCAGGTATCGACAGCCAAGTCCGGTAATAACCGTGGCCCATCAAAGCCCGCGAAAAAATCTGTGGCAGAAACCTCGACGCCCGATATCAACGAGGTAGCTGCATTTATCTCCAGCTTGAAAACGGAAAAAAGTCAGCGCAAAGGTGCGGACACGCAACCGGCAGCCACACTATCTTCCGATACTCGCAGAAGCGAGCAGCAAGGATCCGAAGTTCGCGGTAATGATCGTGGAAGAGATAACGATCGCAGCAGAGACAATGACCGTGGAAGAGGCAATAACCGCGGGCAACAAAGGCCGAATCAACAGGCGAATCAACAGCCGAATCAACAGGCGAATCAACAAGCAAATCGACAAGCGCAGCAGGCCGGCAACGAGCTCGATTCGGGCGCTGATTCCGCTACCGATGCTTCACTGCAGGGTACTACCGTAGACGAGAATGGCGCACCGATCAGTCGCCGCGAAAAGCGAAGACTGGAGTGGATAGAGAAGCGTCGTTTATGGCGCGAGCAGAAGAAGCTGGAACGTATTCAACGCCGTCAATCACAAGGCGATGATGCGGAACCGAACGAGGATGGCGACGAGAGCACTCATGAGTTCGACGGTGAGGCACCTGCCGACACACCCGCTGTAGCACCCGCTGAGAAGCTCATTTCGGACAACCGCTCGAAAGGACGAGACGACCGCGATCAGAACCGCCGAGACGACCGCCGAGACGACCGTTCAGCCAACCGTGACGGCAACCGCAACAACAGGCGCGGCAACAAGCAAGAGCCACGCACCGCTGATACTCAACACCCGGATACTGCTGATCATAGCAACGACCAAGCAGCCCGCACCCAACGGGCGGCTTCGGAAACACGTGATGTTCACGAGAGCTATGATGCGCAGGAAGGTTCGCGCGCCGATAGCCCGGCAGCACAGGATTCTCGCGGCCGTGGTAAAGGCAGAGGCAAGAAAAGCCCGCCGCCAGCAGCGCGAGCGAAGCAAGCGCCCGAGCACTCCGACACTCTTGATACCGTAGCCGAAGAGCGCTATGCTTTGCCGCCTCCGAAGAGATTTTTCGTGTACAAAGACATTACGAGAAAGCCGGAGCTCAGCGACTTCGTAGCTCGTATTGCAGAGCGAGTGGAGAAGTATATGATCCACGATTTACTTGTGGAAGATGGCGAGTCTATTCTGGTTGGTGTAAGTGGCGGAGTTGATTCGGTTGTGCTCTTGGATATCCTTCATGTGTTATCGTTCGAGCATGGTTTTTCGCTGAGCGTAGCACATGTAAATCACGGACTTCGTGGTGCCGACGCAAAGCGCGACGAAAAGTTCGTTCGCTCACTTGCGCAGAAGTACGATGTTCCCTGCCATTCAACGCAAGTTCAGGTAAAAGACTTTGCCAAAAAGCATTCTCTTTCGGAGGAAGTTGCGGCCCGTGAGTTGCGATATAAATTCTTCCGTCAGACGGCAAGCACCATACGCGCAAACTCTTGTGCCACGGCACACACGGCCGACGACGCCGCCGAAACCTTGCTCATGAATTTATTCCGAGGCACCGGTCTGAGCGGCCTGGCGGGCATTCCTCCGCGCCGTCCTCTGGTGAAGAAAACACAGTTGATCAGACCGCTGTTACAATTGTCCAAAGAAGAGATTATCAGCTATGCGCAGGAGCGCGAGCTGGAGTGGTTCGAAGACGAAACCAATACTCTGACTACCTATACGCGGAACAAAGTTCGGCACGAGGTTCTGCCGCGATTGAAAGAAGAGTTCAATCCGAAGATCATCGAGTCTCTGAACCGCACGGCCACATTGCTGCGCAAGGCCGACGGCTTTATTGAATCGTTTATCGACTCCACCTATCACTCGGTGGTGAACGAGAAGGAAGACTCTTGTGTAATTGATATTCACAAGCTGGAAGCATTGCACGAGTTTCTTCAGAGCGAGATTATCGAGCGTTGCATTTCCACGCTCACCTTTGGCAGGACGGTATCCTTTGCGTCGATGGATCGAATATTGTCGCTGCTCAATAAAGAGGTGGGTGCGCGCGAGACTATTGTCAACAATCTGATTGCGTTGCGAAACCGCGGCGAGATTGTGCTGATGTACGAGCAACACTTGCAGGAAGTGTTCCTTACTATTTACAAGTTGGGCACCTATACTATAGGCAAGTACACGCTCACGCTGGAGGAGTGCCATCGTAATGATGTGCGTATCGGGCAGGACAAGATGGTTGAGTTCTTCGATTACGACAGACTGCCGTATCGTTTGACTCTTCGCACATGGCATGCGGGCGATATTCTGCATGCTATCGGCTTGAACGGACACGTAAAAATCAGTGACCTGCTTACCAACGAGAAAGTGGACGCCGGCGAGCGCGCAAGTAAGTTGGTGCTGGCAACATCTACGGATATCATCTGGGCTTGTGGCTTGCGCATGAGCGAAGATTTCAAGATCACAAACGAAACGCGCAGAATTGTTCGCGCCACATTTTCAGACAAGGGATGAGCACCGTAACTCTTCACGATTTAAGCTTCCGGCTGCGGTTTTCCCGGGCGGAAATTGTGGAACGCGTAGCCGAGGTTGCGCGCAGCATCCGAGCAGACTACGCAGATCGCGAGCCGGTGTTTGTGGTGGTGGTGAACGGCGCAATGTTCTTTGCGGTTGATCTGGTACGATTGGTTGGCATACCGTGTACTATGGCGTGTATTCAGGCGTCGAGCTACGGCTCGGGTACACAATCCAAAGGCGTCGTGGACTTCGGTGGTTTGGTGCCGAACGTTCGCGAGAAGGATGTGATCATCGTTGAAGACATCGTCGATACCGGCACTACCATACGCGCCATTCTGGCCAAACTTGCCGATCAACATCCGCGCTCGGTAGCGGTGGCAGCTGTGGTGAATAAGCCGGCTGCGCATGCGGTTCCTGTGCAGGTGCAGTATCGATGCTTCGAAATGGAGTCCGAGTTTTTGGTTGGTTATGGTCTAGACTATGCAGGCCGCGGCCGCGAACTCACGGACATCTATGAATTGATTGCGGATAGTACATCGCAATCGCCGTACACAAAGATCAACTGAGATAATCAAGCACGCTGAGTGTTATTAACGAACATGATTTCTTCCCGACACATAGATGCAGTAGCAGTAGTGCTTGCCGGAGGCTCAGGAAGTCAGTTGTACCCGCGCAGCACCGAACTGCGGCCCAAACAGTTTATCCATCTGTTGGGCGAGGGGACCATGATTCAGAACACGGTTGCACGTTTGCTGCCGGTGTTCGACCCATCGCGCATTTATGTGGTAACCACCGAGCACTTGTTGCCCCTGGTTAAAGATCAGGTACCTTTGGTTCCCGAAGCGAATATCATTACAGAACCTTTTCGCCGCAACACCGCTCCATCGCTGGCGCTCGCGAATATGACGCTTTCTGCATTGCACCCTTCGGACATGCCGGTGGTGGTGCTGCCCAGCGACCACGTTGTTCACAACATTGGCGAGTTTCATGATAGTCTGCGTACTGCCGTGGCTGCCGCCAGAGAAACTCAAGGATTGATTACCATTGGTTTGCAACCGTCCAGACCCGAGACCGGCTTTGGATACATGCAAGTGAGCGACACCGCAGTGAAGTTGGCAGACACCGAAAGCATGGCTCTGCGCCGCGTGAATGTGTTTGCCGAAAAGCCGGACCGCGATACCGCCGAACGATTCATCGACGCCGGTGATTTTCTGTGGAACAGCGGAATGTTTGTGTACGCATTGTCCAGCTTCGACGAAGAGCTTCGCACCTATCTGCCGGACTATGCAGGAATGTTCGAGCAGTTGCGCCTTCCGCTCTCTGCTGAGGAGCGCACGCTGCGTATTGAGAGTATTTATAAACAGATTCGCCCCATCTCTGTGGACTACGGTATCATGGAGAAATCCAAGCGAGTGTATTGTGTGCTGAGCTCATTCGAATGGAGCGACGTAGGCACATGGGATGAGGTATATCGGTTGAGTAAAAAAGATTCCCGAAAAAATGTACTCGAAGGCGATGTATTCACCGTGCAGACCAAAGGATGTTTGGTGAGTTCATACGGCAAAGTAGTGGGCCTGATTGGCCTGGAGGACTTGGTAGTATTGGATTCGGACAACCTGCTTCTGATCTGCAAGAGGGGAGAGACGCATCGTGTGTCCGAGCTTGTGGATTTGTTGCGCAGAAAGCAAATCAATAAGCTTATGTAACAGGCACCGATGCAGACGACCGATACAGACGACCGGCGTATCACAGGAAAAAACAGATCGGATAAAACCGAAAGTAAGTAGACAAAAACAGCAAAGGCGCTCGTGAACACGGCGCCTTTGCTGTTGTAAACTCACATGTTGCAGAACTCGAGAATACCTTGAGCCGCGATTGCTACATCACCATATAGATGAGCAACATTACAATACCTGCAAGCATCACTACTGCGTAATTCTGAACAATGCCGGTCTGTACGCGGCGCAGACGTTGCGCCAGTCTTTCGATAAGCGTTGCTGTGCCATTCACAATGCCGTCGATGATGCGCACATCAAACACCTTCCACAAGGCTGATTGCGACAAAGCAAAGGTGGAATTGACAAAAAGCTTTTGATACGCCTCATCCAGGAAGTATTTGTTCCAAAGCATCGAATAGACGCCGCCAAAACTTGCCTGCATTTTACCCGGTGTGTCTGAGTGCTGTTTGTACAAGCGGGTGGCCAGTGCTATACCTACAATAGCAATCACAAGCGATGCACCCATAAGGATGTACTCTATGGCATGAATCTCGTGCACATGCGGGCGGGTAAGAATCTCTTGCGATTGGGCAAACACGGGTTCCAGCCAGTGCTCCAGATAATTGGGGATGCTATGACCGCCCAACGCTGCCGGCACACCCAGAAAACCTCCGGTTACCGACAAGAAGGCAAGCACCATGAGGGGCAGAGTCATCGACGACGGCGACTCGTGGGGATGATGATGGTGCGCATCGAAGCGTTCGCTACCGTGGAAGGTAAGGTAATACATGCGGAACATGTAGAACGCTGTGCAGAATGCTGCGGCAACACCCAAGCCCCAAAGCAGCGGACTGCCATGTGCGTAGGCATTCCAAAGAATTTCGTCTTTAGAGAAAAATCCTGCGAAAGGAAAGATACCTGCAATTGCCAAGGTTCCGAGCAGGAAGGTAATGTGTGTGGCAGGCATGTATTTACGCAAGCCACCCATTTTTTGAATGTCCTGCTCGTGATGCATGCCGTGAATAACCGAGCCCGCACCAAGGAACAACAACGCTTTGAAGAACGCGTGTGTCATCACGTGAAACACGCCGGCAGTAAAGGCTCCCACACCCAGAGCCACGAACATGAATCCAAGCTGTGACACGGTGGAGTACGCCAGAACTTTTTTGATGTCGTTTTGAACGATGCCGATAGTTGCTGCAAGGAATGCTGTGGCAATACCAACTCCGGCCACTACAGACATAGCCGTTGGCGACAATGCGAAGATCACATTAGTGCGCGCAATGAGGAAAATTCCGGAAGTAACCATGGTAGCGGCGTGAATTAGTGCCGATACCGGAGTAGGACCCGCCATAGCGTCAGGCAGCCATACTGCCAAAGGAATCTGCGCAGACTTACCGGTGCAACCCAGAAACAAACTCAAAGCGATCAGAGTAACCGGAATAGCCGATGCGTTGGCTGCTACAGCAGCTGTTGCTTTATCGTAGTCCAGTGTTCCTGTGTAGACATACAGAAGGAACATTGCCACGAGCATGCCGAAGTCGCCAATACGATTCACGATAAAGGCCTTCTTGGCAGCATCGCCGGTCCATACAATGTTTGTGCCATCGAACTTCTGATCGTACCAAAAACCAATCAGCAGATACGACGCAAGTCCCACGCCTTCCCATCCCAAAAAGGTAACAAGGAAGTTGTTCGCCAACACAAGATTCAACATCATAAAGACGAACAGATTCAGATAGGCAAAGAAGCGCGCAAAGCTCTTATCGCCATGCATGTATCCTGAGGAATACACATGGATTAGAAAGCCAATACCCGTGATAATCAACGTGAATAGAATAGATAGCTGATCAGCACGATATGCAAGCTCGATGTTCAATGGTCCGGCCTGAATCCATGTGAAAACATGATCTACAATTGCCCGTTCCTCGGCGGGGCGCTCAACCAATGTAAGGAACACCCTTACGGCCGTTATAAAGGACAATGCAATTGCTCCGG
The DNA here is from genome assembly GCA_046297095.1 of Kapaibacterium sp. (SeqCode). Lineage (GTDB taxonomy): Bacteria > Bacteroidota > Ignavibacteria > Kapaibacteriales > NICIL-2 > JBBATK01. The sequence goes on from JBKCNS010000022.1 coordinate 42,386, forward strand.
AACCAATTATGGCCACGGCGCGCTCGCTACCAAGCCTTTTGCCAAACAACCCGATTACAAGAAATCCTATGAGCGGGAAGAGCGGTATCAGATAAAGATGTTCGGTCATAATAATCGTTAGGTCAAAATCGATGATCAAGTTTGCTTAAATGTTACTTTCCGGCGGCGTGGTAGATCCAGCCGTTTATCATCAGCAGAATGCCCGTGAATGTTATCACGAAGCCTAAATATGTAGAGGCACGACCACCCTTTTGCTCGGGTACCAAAATGCTGCCACCGGCAATGACGATTCCTACGCAAGCAAGAATAAACATCACTGCCCATGCCGGCAGGGGAATTGTCTTCGATGCGATGAGTGAATCAACAAGACGAAAGCTGCCGTAGGTAGCTGCAACAAGAAGAAGCTTGCCCAAAGGAGAGGGTGTGGGCTTGTCCATGTGGTCTGCTGTATGTTCTGCACTGCTCATGATTATACCTTAAAATGATCCGTAAAAAAACACGATCGTCGTTAATGTGGTCCGTTTCTGCTATGGCGTTCCCTCGCCAACCGGCATTGAAATCTCGTAGTAGCGCCTCTCTATGGGAAGCTCGATATTTCTAAAACTGATGCGCATGGATTCGTCCACGATCATCATTGAATTCCGCTCCACTTTCATCCAGTCACTGCGGCGCGCCGTTACCGGCTCTGATGCGATGAGAATTGCCGCATGCCTGCTGCCCGAAGGAGTAGGGTCTATTACACATCCTTCCACATCGGTGTTGTATCTACTGCCAAAGGCATAGTACATCGAGGCAGGCTGAACATCCGGATTTGTGGTGTATCGTACGGCCACAATACTCGTGCCGTTGGAAACACAAAGATTCAAGTATGAATGCTGCTTGATGTCCGCATCCACAAGTAGGGCGCTAAGATCATCCAATGCTTTGTTCATGGCATAGACCATGTCGTCGCAGCTTACTTCGCCAAACGGGTCTTCAATGTGATTGAGGAACAGACCGAACATGTGCTCGGAATCGGTAGAGCCCAGGATGGCATCGTAGGCGGTGTCTTTAAGGTTGCGTAGCAGGCGCCGCCGGATTTCCTTGAAGCCCTGAATCATGCCATTGTGCATGAACATCAGCTTGCCGCACATGAATGGGTGGGAATTCACTTCCTCTACCGTCATTCCGGGCGATGCCGCTCGAATATGCATAAACATCAGCGGCGAGTGAATCTTCCGAGCAAGGTTGCGAAGGTTGGCATCGCTCCAAGCAGGTTTGATAGAGCGGAAGACGCAGGGTTCCTCGTCAAGTTCGGGAGCATACCAACCAATACCGAAGCCGTCGCCGTTCACCGCAACAGACATCTCCCCTGCATTTATGCTCTGCGCGGTAACAAGAGAGTATTTGGGTTTGTACAGAAGGTCGTCCGCAATGATTGCAGGACCGCTGTACGCGACGAAACGGCACATAAGGGCGGCTGATTTGGTTGAGTGTGAAAATACGAAAGCAGGCAGGACTGAACAACCATCGCGCCGGCCCGAACAGATGGGCAGTTCGGGGCCGAGAAGCCGGAGAGGAAGTGAGCATCTTTATCTGCGCAAATTGTTTGGTATCAGTTTCGCATCAGTTTGGTATCAGTTTCGTATCACTGTAGCATCGAACTAATCGGCTCTGCATGATTATGGCTCGTTGTAGGGCGAAATCACGGCATTGGAGTTTTTTGGTATGAAGTTTGCAACACTTCAGCGTGAGGCCCGGGTTTGAACTTTTAGTACATAACCGACCTCACGTTCGTTGCCACACTCAAACGATCGTTGCAATAGCCCGTTTAGGGCTCGGTGCAAAGTTCCTGTATGGCTAAAACAATTCTCAGGAGTTGCGCCGTGATCAAAAGAAAAGGTCATTGAGTGGGCATAGAGAACACTGCAGAAATGCAGGTATGTCTTCAAATGTGGATAACTTAGCGTGTCCGACCGAACAGGATGAATGCTCGGACGAAGTGAAGAAAAGGATTTTCCGTTGATACAACACCAGAACATAGAACGGCCTACACGGCTATCACAGCAAGCGCATTTGTTGCCACGATTCGGCAGCATCGTGCTGTTGTGGTGTGTTGTTATCGTTGGGCTCCTGCAGATGAATGGTTGTACGGACGCCCCCACGGCTCCTTTTTCCTATTCCAATCCACGAGATGCTCAGTCATTTGATGCCGACCCTTTTGTGACCGATTGGATGGATCTTTGTTGCCGAAGCGCGCAGCAAACTCCGCAGTTCAGCGATGCCATTGCATCCAGAGCATACGCATACATCAGTATTGCTTTGTACGAGAGTTTACGTCAAGGTTTTGCTGATACTTCGCAGTCACTCTCCGCTTCACTAAACGACACTCCAATATTTCCCCAAGCCGATGTGCGATCCAAGCGATATCATTGGTTGATTGTGGCAAATACTGCGGTGGCCAAAGTGGCGTTGCACATGTACGCAATGGCTCCTGCGCCGGTACTGGCGCGGATTCGAGAGCGTGAGGCCGGTATTTATGCAGACATCAGCGCTCGGTTTCCCGATATGCAAAGCCTGAAAAACTCCATTGATTTCGGCAGCCGAATGGCCGATGCTGTTATCGAGTATTCAGCTGCTGATGGAGCAGGCAACAGCGTGGTCAATCCCTTCGACGAAGAGTTTGTTCCTACTGCAGACTCATCGTGCTGGCAGCCGGAGCCTAGCGACCCCAAAGCTCATCTTACACAGTGGGGTTCTCTGCGTCCGTTCGTGGTTCGCACAGAAGAAATGCAGATCGATTTGAACCCCGGTACGTTCCCGATCTTCAGTACCAAACCTACATCGGCCTTTTTTGCATCGGCGCTGACTTCGTATAACAACTTCACAAGCTCGCAGCCTGACGACCGTGATCTAGTTGCATTCTGGGGCAATGAAGCTCAAAGCGAGAACGCCATCTCTACGCACATGATGAGTATTGCTACGCAGCTGCTACGAGCTAAACCCAACTCTATACGATTTGCCGCCGAGTTTCTCGCCAAGCTCAGCTTGGGTATGGCAGATGCATGTATTGCCGGCTACAAAACCAAATACCGGTATCCCTTGATGCGGCCTACGGTATACATAGCGCGGTATGTGAATCCTTCGTGGAAAACGGATTCGGCTATTGAAAAGCTCTTCGTTCCGCCCTGCCCCGAATACTGTTCAGTGCTGATGGCTGTGAGTGAGCACGCCTGTTCGGTGTTCAGCTCGTACTTCGGTGCGAACGTTTCCATGACCGATCGTTCCCGCGAAAACAACCTGCGCGTGGTACGCGACTATTTTACCTTCAACCAAGTATTGGCAGAAGTTCGAGGCGCGCAGCTACATAGTGGTCTGCAGTTCCCATTCAGCGTAGATGCGGGCTCTAAGCTGGGCAAGGGCGTAGCCTCTGTATACGCTCGTCGCTTGCGATTCTAAGCACGCATCTCTCCTGCATTCTCCGTGCGAACCGTATATTTGCGATCCCATTTGCGGACGTGGCGAAATGGCAGACGCGCCAGACTTAGGATCTGGTAGGGTAACCTGTGAGAGTTCAAGTCTCTCCGTCCGCACAAAGTTTGTAAGTCTCATGTAGCTCTCCCAGGACCCCTTCATCCGTGGGAGATGCCCTCCGGACACCTTAAGGCCCCGGCCCCGTTGCCGTCGTAGCTCCCCCCCCCCAGTACCAACCTAACTCAGTAAAATCGTCGCGAAGTCATCGCTCACGGCCTGTTTTAGTACACAGTATCCGGTGATTGTGATGTTTGATAACCCTGTTATAACCCTCTTACAGCCCTCTTTTAGCCCTCTTGTGGAATTCTTATAGTCCTCCTGTGGATCTCTTACAATTTATGGGTTCACTTCAGCAAAATCCCCTTTTTGGGGGATTTCCCGCGCACCATGCCTGGTCTATGTTTGCCGGCGGAAAACAATGCTTTTCCTTCAGACATGATCGGTGGTGAGGGGACGCACGAAAAGGGCAACTCTTTGAAACCCCGCATATAACATAGTGGCGCGGTAATCCAACAGTATCGCACTATTATGATTGCGAGAAGAGCCTCTCACCATTTTTTTGCTGATGTGCAAAAGAGCATGCCTCCGGCACTTCTCGCCAATACTCACCTGCACCACCACCACCCGCAGGTATCTTGAAAAGGAGACTAGCGCTTCGTTCATGTAAGCGAGTATAGGTGGCACCCGCCACGCAGCGGCTCCGCCTGAAAAGAGCGCATCAACCAAAGGTTCTTTGGTCTCCAAACCCTGCTGTCGTGTATTTTTGCGGTTTCGCAGCACATTCGCTGCTGTACTTTTTTCATCTCTACGACAGTACCGTGAATACAGTTATTAACGCAAAAGACGGTCTCCTTCGCGAGGCAGTGATAACTCTCTCTCTCTCCGAGCTTCAACCCCATTTCGACAAAGCCTACGCGGCCACACAGGCAGAAGCCCATGTAGATGGATTTCGCAAAGGCAAAGTGCCCATGAATATCATCAAAGCCCGCTTTGGCAAGGCCATTGAGCAAGACGCTCTGGGTGATATTGCCGATGAAGTGTTTCGTTCGGTAATGAAGGAGCACAATCTGGATGTAGCGGGCGTTCCCATGATTCGTTCCATGGAGAGAACCGACGACAAGGGTTGTGAATTCGTCATAGAGTTTGAAGTTTTCCCGGAGTTCACGGTTCGCGAGTATCACGAGATTGAAATTGAAAAACCGCTTCGCGTAATTGATGATGCAGATGTGGAAGCTGAATTGCGTAACGTACTATTGCGCACATCCACGCTGGAAGACGCCGAGCAGGTAACCGATACCATGCATGTAGTGAAGCTGAAGTTTAGCGAGCTGGATCCGGAAACATCGGCGCCGCTCTTAGGTGGCAAGGAGCGCGAAGTGTTCTTGGATGACGATCGCACCGATCCCATCCTGCGTAATGATACACTGAACCTGCGCCGCGGTGATTCCTTTGCCTATACGGAATCGCATGCAGCGGGCGAGCATGGCGAGCATGCGCACAATCACAACTACAACGTAACGGTAGTAGAGATCAAGAAAGTCGTATTGCCCGAACTCACTGCCGACTACATCGGCCAAATCACCGGTGGTGCCATCACCACAGAGGAAGCCCTGCGCGAGGACATCAAGAAGTCACTACAAAAGTATTGGGATAAAGAAGTTTCCGAGTCGCTTCGCGATCAAGTAGTGGACAAGTTCATTGCTGCTCACGACTTTGAGATCCCCAAAACACTAGTGGCCATGACATGTTCGGATATGATCGAAGAAGTAAAGAAGAAGAACCCGGACGACCAATACTTGAAGCGTGCCAAGCGCGAGGAATTGTATGAAACATTTCTTCCTAATGCCGAGCAAAGCGTGCGCTGGCAATTGATCGCCGAACAGATTATCAAAACAGAGAGTTTGGATGTGGATGAATCGAGTATTCAAACCACCGCCGACTCACTGGGCGTGGACAAAGAAGTGGTGCGCGTTGCCTTGGAGAAAAATCCTCAACTGCGCAGCCGTATGCTTACCGATAGGCTCTTTGATTTTCTCTTCGAGAGAATTCTCACCACCGAAGTTCCGTACCTGGAAATGATGGAAAAGAATCAAGGCGAGTAATCTTCCGTATCGGTTAGACACCCAAGGGTTCGACGGCGCATGGCGTCTCGAACCCTTCGTATTTTACTGCCCATGGCAATGCATCTGAACGCGTACTCAACCATTGCGGTTATTCAAACAGCCTTTCTTGGGGATGTAGCTCTGTCGCTGTTCTTCCTAGAAGAACTTCGTGCCTGTGCTCCGCATGCTCGCATACTCTTTGTTACTACTCCGGCCTCGGCTTCGCTGGCCGGGTGTTCAACATCCATCGATGAAGTTATTGTGTTCGATAAACGCGGCGCAGACTCCGGTGTGGGCGGCATGGTACGGCTAAGCGCACTATTAAAAAAGCGTGGTGTGGATTTGGTGTTTGGGTTGCAAAGGAGCTTGCGAACATCGGTGGTAGCGCGGCTTTGCGGCGCGCGCACCGGCGTGGGTTTCAAGAACGCAGCTGCTTCATGGTTGTATTCTCATAGAGTAGAATGGAATCTTGGTGTTCACGAAACACAGCGTAATCACGCGTTACTATCTGTGTTCGACGATACTCTTGATGCTGTGGTGCCGATGTCTATTCCGGCGCTGCAGATGTCGTTGCAAGGAATGCCTGATGATGCTCTTGCCCAAGAGTTTTCCGGTAGTACGAACGCAGGCCAAAAGTATATAGTGCTTGCTCCCGGCTCTGTGTGGGCTACGAAGCGGTGGTCGGAAGAGCATTGGATTACTTTGGCAACGAAGCTGGTGCATTCAGGGCACAAGGTGTTTGTGCTCGGCGGAGCAGAGGACCAATTGCTTTGTGCGCGCATTGCAGGCGCAGCGGGAGCCATGAGCGTATCAGCTAAGGATACAGCGCCTACGCTACCCCAAAGTTTGCGACTGATAATGCAAGCGGATCTGGTAGTCACAAATGATAGTGCTCCCACGCATTTGGCGGCTCTTGCAGGAACGCGCACGCTCACGATCTATGGTTCTACCATACCGGGATTTGGTTTTGGGCCCAGAGGTTCCGGCGATAGGATTGTGGAGAATGAATCTCTGTCGTGCAGACCTTGTGGTATACACGGCCGCAGGGAATGTCCGCTAGGTACATTGGAATGCTTGCAAAGCATAAGCGCCGAGCAGGTATTCGATGTTTGCTGTTCGATGATTGCGTAATGCTCAAAGCTCAAAGCTCAAAGCTCAAAGCTCAAAGCTTAGAAGTTTCGATGAAGAATTCAGCGTCGATCACACCTTTTAGTGCGGATGTACGTCGTTGGGTAGTATTCTTAACGAGTTACTAAGAATCCGCAAGAATTCCGAACGAGTGCATCAGCCTCAGTAACACTTCATCATGTAGATTTGCGGTACCACCAATAGCCATCACCATGCCACGCAAGCCGTCACCGCGATTAACCATTCGCACTAAGAACAAAAAAGAAACAAACAACCGCTCGCAATCGAGATACTCTCGAGAAGCGATCGCGGATATTCGCTCGCGAGCCAAGCGCGGCCGTGGCACTGAAGAGGAGCAACGCAGCGAGTATTCAGGAAGAGAATCTAGCAGAGAATCTATCAGAGAGTCAGGAAGAGCATCTACCTCACGTGATTCACGCAGCGGCGCTCGCACAGGAGCCGGCACACGAACAGGAGGTCGTTCGGAATCGGCGAATCAATCACGCGCACGCAGCAACCGAAGTACCGGTCGAAGCACAGATCGCAGTACCGGTCGCAGCACCGAACGCGGTACAGATCGCAGCACCGATCGCGGCACAGATCGCAATACCGATCGCATGGCCGATCAGCGTTCCGAGGGACTGCGCCGCAGAGGTAAAGAGAACAGAGCGGATTCGCGATCCGCCGACACTACGTGGCGCAGTAAAGACCAAAGCAGTTCGCGAAGCACCGGCAGCACTCGCTTCAAAAGAGATAGCGGCAGCACTCGAAGAGCTCCCCAAAGAAATGAAGCGGGTTCACGAAATACAGATCGAGCAACCTCATCACGAAATACCGATAGAGCAACCTCATCTCGCAGTACCGATCGAGCGTCCTCATCACGAAACACCGATCGAGTAACCTCATCTCGCAGTACAACACGAGCAACCACACCACGCAGTGCCGAACAGGCATCAGCTCCGAGAACCGCCGCGCGAGCTACCCCGGCACGCCTTCGTACATCGCAGGCCGGTGCTGAGGTATCACACACATCAGATTTACGTTTGAATAAATTCCTTGCTGATGCCGGTATTGCATCGCGCCGCGCCGCCGACGAACTTATCGATGCCGGTGTGGTAAAGGTGAATGGTCGGGTAGTTACGGAACAGGGCACAAAGGTTCATCCCGCAGACTTAGTTACTGTGCGTGGCGAACCGGTATCGTATATCAAGCACCTCACCTATCTGGTGCTGAATAAGCCAAAGGACTATATCACCACAACGAGCGACGAAAAGGGAAGAAAGACTGTAATGGATTTGATCCCACTCAAACAACGTTTGTACCCGGTGGGCCGACTGGATAGAAATACCACGGGCGCGCTCATCATTACCAACGATGGTGAGCTTGCAACGCGCCTTATGCATCCTAAGTACGAGATCGAGCGTGAGTATGTGGTAGGTTTGGACAAGCGCTTAACAACCGAGCACGCAAAGTCTGTAGCCAATGGTGTAACACTGGACGACGGCACAACAGGTCCTGCTGAAGTGCTCATCAATCCCGAAGATCGAACCGAAGTGCGTATCATTTTGCGCGAAGGAAAGAATCGCGAGGTGCGCCGCATTTTTGAACACTTCGGATACGAAGTAGTACGCTTGCACCGAGTACGCTATGCGCATGTTACCGTCAGCGGATTATCGCGCGGAGAATACCGGCACTTAAGCCGAGACGAAGTGCGGGCATTGCGTAAGCGTGTGGGTGTTGAGTAACACCGGCAAGCGGTAGGCGTGAGCTCAGAGGTTGGGCGCGCTCTGAAAGAGCCACACAACAAAGTCAGCTCTGTAGTTTGCCCTGAGTAATCATTATGAGAAACCTCCGGTAGTAAATACCTACAGAAATCTCTGTTGGAATTCACCGTGGGAATATCTCAATCAAGTTCATCAAAAGAATTGTGTACTTCCTTACAAGGACTAAAGCTATGGACAGAAGAACATTCATCGGTGGCACAGGAGCAGCCTTGTCTGCGGGCGTTGTTACAACAATGTCGCCAATGGCAGCGGTGGCCGCGCGAGCGGAAAAAGTTGAGAGAGCCGAGAGAATCGTTGGCACTCCACTCAGCTTCGAAAACCTGCCCTATCCCTACGATGCACTAGAGCCCTACATCGATGCCAAGACCATGGAACTTCATCACAGCAAGCATCACCGGGCGTATTTCGACGGTCTGCAAAAAGCAGAAGCCGAGTTGAAGAAGTGCCGTGAGAGCGGGGATTTCTCCATGATCGAGTACTGGAGCAAGAAGGCAGCATTTCATGCCGGAGGGCATTACCTGCACTCGATGTTCTGGAAGGTGATGGCACCTGCAGGCCAGGGTGGAGGCGGCACACCGGACGGCATCTTGGGCGCAGCCATTGCGGAGAACTTCGGCTCGTTTGATGCATTCAAAAAGCAATTCACCGCTGCGGCTGTGGCGGTAGAGGGATCCGGATGGGCGCTGTTGCATTTCCGCACTGCCGATAAACAACTTGTGATACTGCAAGCAGAGAACCAACACAAGCTCACACAATGGGGTACGGTTCCCATTATGGGTATTGATGTGTGGGAGCACGCGTATTATTTGAAGTATCAAAACCGCCGCGCTGACTATGTAAACGCTTGGTGGAACGTAGTGAATTGGAAGCAAGTGGAACAGAATCTCTTTGCGGCCTCCAGATAAACTAAGCTCAACCTGTAGTTCATGACATTCCTCAATCCTCTGGTACTTCTTGGTTTGGCGGCTGCAAGCATTCCGTTGCTCTTGCATTTGCTGAATCTTCGAAAGCTCCGAACAGTGCAGTTCAGCTCACTGCGATTTCTCAAAGAAATAGAGAAGACGCAGATACGATCGCTCAAACTGCAACAGCTGTTACTGCTGCTACTGCGCACCTTGATTATCGTCTGCGCGGTGCTGGCATTTGCTCGCCCGATATTGCAAAGCAGTGTTCCTGTGGTAGGCGGACATGTTCCCACCAGCGTGGTGATTCTGCTGGATGATTCCTACAGCATGGACTACAGCGACGAGCGCGGGCTGCGCTTTCAGCAAGCAAAGCGAGCCGCCCTTGGCATCTGCGAGGGCCTCAAAGACGGGGATGAACTTGCAGTGCTTACATCGTCGATGGTAGGAAGCAGAGCTAAAGCGTCGTTTGTACGAAATATTCAGATGGTGCGTGAGCAAGTGCAGCGAGCAGAAACGTCGCCGGGTACCGCGAAGATCTCGGATCTGCTGCGGCAAGCATCCGCATTGATGCCCGAGGCCTTGAACTTTCATCGTGAAGTATACATTATTACCGACGCGCAGTTCAATGCTTTTGGCACATCGCAAGATTCCGCCGCCATAGCACCGGGCGATGCACGCGTGTATCTTATCCCCATTGGCTCCAATGCAAAGACCAACGGGCAGAACTTGAGTGTTGATACCGTAGCTGTTACATCGGCCATTTTTCAAAAAGGTTCGCCTGTAAGTGTCGATGCCCGCATTCGCAACACGAGTGCTGTGGATGCGTCGGGAGTTGTAGTACGCATGATGTTGAATGGCACAGCCGTAGCTCAGCGATCGGTGGATGTTCCGGCAAATTCCGTACGCGCGGTATCGCTGTCGGCGCCCGTGCAAGCGCAGGGTGTGGTGCGCGGATCTGTAGAGATCGAGGGCGATGCCGTAGCGCAAGACAACAAGCGGTGGTTTGCATTTCACATCCCGCCTGCTCCCAATGTTGTGCTCGTTACATCGCAGCTACGTTCGTCCTTTGTGCGCGCATTGTATCAAGTGGAGTCTGCAAAAGGATTGTTCGCTCTGCGTACCGCAAGTGTTTCCGAGCTGGGTGCGCTGGATCTGGACAAAACCGATGTGATCATGCTCACGGAGAGTGTTCCTGTGGCACAACATCGCAGACTTCTGGAGTATGTGCAGCGTGGTGGAGCGCTGGTGGTGTTTAGTCCCGGCGATGACGCGGATTTTTCCGCCTTCCTGCAGCAACTGGGTTTGGGCATAATTGCTCATGCAAGCTTTGCTCAAAGTGAGCCCGGCGGCTTTGCCGGCACCGATAAAACGCATCCGCTGTTTGCCGGAGTGTTCTCCGCAAGCTTGCAAAAGACTATCGTGGAGTCCCCAAAAATTTTCGATGCCTATCCTTGTACCGGCGGGCAGCCAATCATCACTATGGCTCGCGGTTCGTTCCTGGCAGAGAATACCGTAGGAGAAGGGCGGGTGTTGTACTGCGCGGTTTCTCCTACCTTGCAAGCGAGTTCCTTTCCGCTTACAGGATTGTTTCCGGTGGTTGTGCTTCGCAGCATACCGTACACACGTCATCGCGAGCAAAGTGTGAAGTCGGTGATCTGTGGTGAGTCTGCGGTGATGACCTTGCCCCAACGTTTGGGGGATGTGTCGCGCGTAAAAATTGTGGATCCTCTGGGTGGCACGACCGTCAGGGACCTTGCGATGCTTCCCGCCGGTGCTGTGCTCGATCCCGGCCCGCTTACGGTTCCCGGCGTAACGGTTATTCAAAGCACGGAGAATGCAGAGAATGCAGATATTACTGCCGTTGCGGCAAATGCGCCTTCAGAGGAATCGCGCACGGAGTACTATGCACCCGCGGACGCATTGCGCCGCCTGAACTCCATGCTACCCGCCGATAAACCGGCCACCGTGCTCGAGTCTACCAGCAGATTCCGTGATATCGTGGCTCGATCCCAAACAGGTACGGAACTCTGGAGATTGTTTGTGATATTAGCAATTGTCTTTGCCCTTGCAGAGATGGTAGTAGCTCGAAGAGTGGCAGTGGCCTCTGTCTGAGTGAGGCGACGGTCAGGTAAGCGTCAGGGTTACAATCAGGGCGCCAGTCAGACCGAGAATCACATCATGTATCGCGCGCTGTGATTGCAGCGCGTAATCCTGTGAATTGAGAATATTGTTGTTGTGAAGTCAGTACCCCTATGACGCTTCCGAAACTACATCCGGAGTTAGCCGCGCTTCGCCTTAAAGAGATTTCTTTGAAGGAGGAATTGCATCAGATACTCTACGACGTATTCGTGCTGGAGCATGATACCTTCAAAGAGCTGAGCGCGCGGTACACGGAGTATTTCGGAGAGGCAGAGACAGCGTTACAACACGCTACATTGAAGGCCTCGGAGATGCAGAGGCGTGTGGAACTTGTGGTGATACGCTCGCGCCACGGAAAGCAGATCACCAGAGAGGAAATGGAGCACATCAATGCTATGGTGGATCGCGAGTTCTCGGTATATCACCGAAGCATGGACAGCGAAAAACGCCGGGCTTCAGAGGCGCGCACAGCCAAACGGCACGCTGCGGAAAACAATCAATCGCGAAGTGCGGAACAGGTGCGTGAGCGTCAGAGCTTGTATCGCCAGCTGGTAAAAGTGTTGCATCCGGATGTAACCCGGGATGAATCGCTGTTCGGAAAATTTTGGTTACTGGTAACCGATGCATACGAACGGCACGACCTGCCGCGGCTGCGATCTATTCACGGGGCAGTATGTTCGAACGCAGTGATTGCGCATGAGTCGGGCGAAGGTGTGTCGTATACGGAAGCCGAGCAAGCAGTGCATCGATTGGAAATGCGCGTGGACTACGAGCGCCGCAAGTACGCACGGCTACTTACCGAGGAACCCTATCGTTTGCAAAGCATGCTGGCAGACGAGCAAGCGCGCGCAGCACATGCAGAGCAGTTGAGACGGATGATCGAACGTCAGGAACGCATTGTTCAAGCGGGAGCGGAACAACTTCGGGCGCTGGTCGGCAACGATTGGGAGAGCGCACGCACGCAGAATCCTGATTTGAAAGAAGAGTTTGATTTTCAAGATGATTTTATTGAGAACACCTATTTCTCCATGAGGGCTTAATCTACTATGAGCGAGAATGTAATAGAACTTAAAGACGTTGTGAAGCGGTATGGCACGTATGTGGCCACGAACAACGTCAGCATGGACATCGCCAAGGGGCGCATCTTTGGACTGCTGGGACCGAACGGCGCCGGCAAGACCACCATACTTCGTATGATTACCAATATCCTCATTCAGGATAGCGGCACAATTACCGTGCTTGGCGAGCCCGTGAGCTCGCATCAGCAGGAGCGCATAGGCTATCTCCCTGAGGAGCGTGGCTTGTACAAGAATCTAAAAGTGATCGAGCAGATTCGGTACTTCGGAGAGCTGAAGGGATTGCCTACAGCCGAGGCTCTGCGCCGCGGCCGAGCATGGCTCAAGCGTTTGGGCGCCGAGGAATGGGAGAACAAAAAGATTCGCGAACTCTCTAAAGGCATGAGCCAGAAAGTGCAGTTTATTACCACTGTGTTGCATCATCCTCCGCTGCTCATACTTGATGAGCCGTTCAGCGGATTAGACCCGGTGAATGCCGATTTGCTTATTGAAGTTATACAAGAGCTTCGCGCCGCGGGATCCAGCATTATTCTGTCTACGCACGTTATGGAGCAAGTGGAGCGCTTGTGCGACGACATCGCTTTGGTGAATAAAGGAAGAATACTGCTTTCAGGATCGGTGCGGGAAGTGAGGTCGCGGTACGGTAAAAACACGATGCTTCTTGAGTACGAGGGCTCGGACCACTTTGTGCAGTCGCTCACGGATGTTGATGTGCTGATGCAAAGCGAGGGCAGAGTGGAACTGCGATTGATGAATGGAGCGTCGCAATTGAACCAAGTGCTCATGGCAGCAATGAATAGTGTGTCGATTATTCGGTGCGAACTGGCCGAGCCCCGCTTGCACGACATCTTCGTAGAAGAAGTTCAAAACGATGAACAATCAGCAAAGGAAGGAGCATAACATGAAAACATCTCGCATTGCGGTTATCGTTCGTCATGAAGTCCTTACGCGTATTCGCACAAAGGCATTTATACTCGCCACACTGCTTACACCCCTGGCCTTGGCGGCCTTCACGGTGTTGCCGGTTCTGGTTTCTGCGTGGTCTGAAGAGTCTGTAGAGTCTAAGGTTCATGTGTGCGATCAGTCAGGTATCATTGGCCAATCACTGGTAGATGAAGACACGTCGCTGTTTGTACTGAGCTCTAAATCGGTAGATGAGTTGCGCCAAGAAGTTACCGATGAATCCATAAAGGGATTCGTTGTGATACCGGCTACCTTTACCGATACAGATACAGTGAATCTGTTCACTTCCGGTGGCGGAGGATTGAGCTTGCACGGCAGAGTAAAAGAGGCTGTTCGCAGTGTGATCAGGCATCAGCGAATCATGCAGGCCGGTGCTACTCAGGCTATTCTGGAAGCCATGGATAAGAAGGTTGCTTACAAAGCCAAATCGTTGAGCGAGAAAGGCGAGGGGGCAGATGCAGCGGAGTTCAAAGTGATTGTTGGGTATATACTGTCGTTCGTGATCTACATGGCTATGTTTATCTACGGTGGCCTTGTGATGCGTGCGGTACTGGAGGAAAAGACCAATAGAATAGTAGAGGTACTTGCCTCGTCTGCACGGCCCTTCGAAATCATGTTCGGAAAAATTCTTGGTGTGGCCTGTGTGGGCCTGCTTCAGATGATAGCGTGGATTGCATTAAGCATGATCATCACCTACGTGGCCGGCGCTCAGTACGCGCCGGGCGCAGCGGGCATGGCTGCGCAGTCCGGTACTGCTCCGAAGATAGTCGAGAGCATCAGCTCGCTGCCGCTGTGGTTGCCGGTAGCGTTTCTGTTCTATTTTCTTGCGGGATACTTTTTGTATTCGGCATTGTTTGCCGCTGTGGCTGCCGCTGCCAATCAGGAACAGGACGTACAGTCGTTGCAGATACCGGTATCGCTACCCTTGATGATACCCTTTCTGTTTATTGGCGCCGTGATGAACAATCCCGACGGTACGCTTGCCACGGTGATGTCTATGATACCGCTGTTCACGCCTACCATTATGATTATACGAATCATGGCCACACAGGTTCCCGTGTGGCAGCTGATAGTGAGTTCTGTGTTGCTTGTGCTTACTTTTATAGGAGCAGTGTGGGCGGGAGGAAGAATCTATAGAGTGGGAATTCTCAGCTATGGTAAAAAGCCCTCGTACCGGGATTTGTTACGTTGGATGCTTCAAGGCTAAACGTCAGGATTTATGATTTCAGGTCACCATGAATTTTGTTTTTGATTCGGTAACTGTACGCTTCGACGGCATTCCCGTGCTGGACTCCGTGAGCTTCAATTTGCAGGCCGGCGGAGCTGTGCTACTTACCGGAGCCAGCGGTGCCGGTAAAACCACGCTCCTGCGGCTGATGTATGGCGCTTGCCGTCCCTCTGCCGGAACCTTGCTCTTGAATGGTATGGATGCCGCTGCTATCAAGGCATCGAAGCTGCGCAAGCTGAGAACAAAGATGGGCGTGGTGTTTCAAGATGCACGGCTTATCCCTGCATTCACCGTGTATCAGAATGTGATGTTACCGCTAATTATTTCCGGACACTCCAAGCGTGCGGCCGACAGCCGTTGCCTGGATGTGATGAGCGACTTAGGCATCAGTTATTTACGGGAAAAATTTCCTGCGCAATTGTCGGGCGGCGAGCGGCAGCTGTGTGCCTTGGCCAGAGCGCTTGTGGCCTATCCTGATTGCATTGTTGCCGACGAACCAACCGCTCAGCTGGACAGCGGCTCGGTGGAGCGCATAGTGCAAGCACTGATGCGTGAACATGCTCGCGGCGCTACGCTGATAGTTGCAACACACGACGAACTCGTGGTGCAACGTTTTTCGGGAGTGGGGCGCTTGCATCTGAACGAAGGCCGCATTGAGCACGCATTGATGCCCACTGTCGAAGTACCATCATCGGAGGTAGTATGAGGATTGCCTTGCTTGGATATGGGCGTACCGGTAGGGAAGTGGAACGCATAGCAATTGAGCGAGGCCATCACGTGGTGCTTCGATGTACCTCTGCGCAGCCCTTGCACGACGCAACAGTCGATTTTGATGTGGCTATCGATTTCTCCCTGCCGCATCTTGTGTTTGGCCATGTGGCCTATTGTTTGGATCGCTCCAAACCTATGGTGATTGGAACCACCGGTTGGCACGACAAAATTCCCGCACTCAAAGAGTTAGCCGCGCAAACCTCGGCTTCTATTGTGTACGGATCGAACTTCTCTTTGGGTATGCATGTGGTTCGTGATCTGGTTACCACACTTGCAAAGCATGTGGATGACATAGAAGACTACGACATAGCAATTCAGGAAGTTCATCACAGCATGAAGCTGGACGCACCGGGGGGCACGGCCCTTACTCTGGCGCAGATCATCTTGGACAACGTGAATCGCAAAACGTCCGTTCAGTCCGACACCAACGGTGGAATTGCCCCGCAGGCCTTGTCTGTAGCGGCGCTCAGGGTGGGCAGTGTTCCAGGCACGCACACGGTTGTGGCCGACTCCGCCGATGATACTATCGAAGTGATTCATCGCGCAAAGAACAGGCAGGGCTTTGCTCGCGGCGCTGTTCGTGCGGCTGAGTGGATTGCCTGCAACCCCGGCTGCCATGATGTGTCTGATGTGTTTCATCACATCGTGAGTTTCCGCGCCTGATGTCTGCGACATTTGATATCATCATACCTACCTACAACAATCGCCGCGAACTTCAAGCGTGCTTAGAAGGCTTTGCTCGCCAGAGTTTTACATCGTTTCGAGTACTCGTGTGCGTGGATGGTTCCACCGACGACACTTTGCAGTGGCTGCATGAGCAGAGTTTTGTTTTTGAATGCAGTGTTCAGCAGCATCCGGATGCACAGAATCACGGGCGCAATGCTACGCGCAATCTGGCGCTGCCCTTGCTGCGCGCGGAGTTTCTCTGCTTTGTGGACTCAGACCTGGTGCCGGCTCCGGACTTGCTTCAACGCCACTACGATGTGCTCTGTGCTCGCGACTGTGTATCCGTTGGAGACGTGCACTACGCCGATGCCTCCACGAATGTATGGGCGGCCTATTCGCAGTCTAGAGGTAAGAATAAATACAGGGATGGTGCCGAGATTCCCTATTACTACCTGGCCACAGGGAACTGCGCTCATCGCACCAAACACTTCACCGCAATCGGTGGTCAGGATGCGTCGATGACGCGATACGGCGGCGGTGATACGGAATACGCATTGCGTTTACATGCCCATGCCGCGCTACCGGTAGTGTTTACTCAAAGCGCTGGTTGCACGGGTACCATGAACCGAACGCTGGATACAGCGCTGCAGCTCTTCGAAGAATGCGGTCGCACGAATTTGCGCACTATTCACAAGCGCCATCCTCACGAGCTTGCCGTGTTCTATCTGTATCGCTTAACCGGCCACCGCATCAGTGATAAGCTGTTTAGAATGTGCCTGCAACGCAGCATAGCAAACGCCGCTCAAGCTCTGGCGCCTTTGCTTCCCGCTTCACTAGCGGTGGTCTGTATCAACTACTGCATCATCACCCGCCTGTGGCTGGGATGGAAGAGCTCGTCGTAACGCGTGCGCATGGCGTCCGCGCCGGCTCGCTTCACTCTAGAAAACTCTAGCAAACTCTAGTCTACTCTAGTCTACTCTAGTCTACTCTAGTATGCCTTTGCGAACAATACCCTCTGCGTACTTGGTGCGCCGGTCAAGACACATCGACCATCTTCCTGTGGGTTGTTCAAAGGAATGCAACGAATGGTTGCTTTGGTGCGCTCTTTAATAGCTTCTTCCGTAGCCGATGTGCCGTCCCAATGTGCGCTGATAAATCCGCCTTTGGTTTCCAGCACCGAGCAGAACTCTTCGAAGGTATCTACCTTCGTGATGTTGTCGTTCAAAAAGCTTTGTGCCCGCTTGAACATGTTGGACTGAATGTCGTCCAGTAGGCTGCGAATGGCTTCTACACAGGTGTCCATGGGCACGGTCATTTTTTCTTTGGTGTCGCGGCGGGCCAGCTCAACGGTACCGTTTTCCAAATCACGTTTGCCTATAGCAACACGAACGGGAATTCCCTTCAGCTCGTATTCGGCAAACTTGAAGCCGCTGCGTTTGTTGTCGTCCGTATCATACTTTACGGAAACTCCTGCGGCCTTAAGCTTCTCGATAATGCCTTGTGCCGCTGCATCAACTTCGGCGCCGGTGGTTGGGATGGGGATGATCACAACTTGATACGGAGCAAGGCGGGGGGGCAATACCAGTCCATCGTCGTCCGAGTGGGCCATAATAAGCGCGCCAACCAAACGTGTGGAGACACCCCATGATGTGGCCCATACGTATTCCAGCTGGTTTTGCGAATTGGAGAACTGAACGTCGAAGGCCTTGGCAAAGTTCTGCCCCAAAAAGTGAGAAGTACCTGCTTGAAGTGCCTTGCCGTCTTGCATCAAGGCCTCGATGCAATAGGTTTCTTCGGCTCCGGCAAAACGCTCTTGCGCAGTCTTTACACCACGAATCACGGGCATGGCCATAACGTTCTCGGCAAAGTCTGCGTACACATGAAGCATACGCTCGGCTTCCTCAACTGCTTCTTGTTTGGAGGCATGAGCCGTGTGGCCTTCCTGCCACAAAAATTCCGCAGTGCGAAGGAAAGGGCGAGTCCGCATTTCCCATCGAACCACGTTTGCCCATTGATTGATGAGCAATGGCAAGTCTCGGTAGGACTGAATCCAATCTTTGTAGGTATTCCAGATAATGGTCTCGGAAGTGGGGCGCACGATAAGTTCTTCCTCCAGCTTCGCAGAGGGATCCACAATCACTCCGCTGCCATCGGGTGCATTCATCAGGCGGTGGTGGGTTACCACGGCGCATTCTTTGGCGAAGCCGTCTACGTGCGCAGCTTCTTTGCTCAAAAAGCTCTTCGGGATGAACAGAGGGAAATAGGCATTCACGTGCCCCGTGGCTTTGAATCGCTTATCCAGCTCGTCGCGCATATTCTCCCAAATGGCATAGCCGTGCGGCTTGATCACCATACATCCGCGCACCGCCGAGTGGTCGGCCATGCCTGCCTTCGAGATAATATCGTTGTACCAAGCGGAATAGTCTGTAGCGCGCGGTGTGATGTCCTTAGCCATACGTGTAGAGTTCGAAGTTTTGGATGAAAAAATAAAGCCCGCAAAAGTACGAAGCCACGGCCCAGCACTCCACAATGCGTCTGTGATTGCTGTATACAGACTCGCCGGATATTTTTTATAAAAAGCCGACCGACCGGTCGGTCTGAATCGTATTTTTGCCGCATCACATTGTCTTTTGTTTTACTGTCGTACGTTTTAGGAGAAGACTCACATGGATAGAAAAGCTTGGCTGGAGAACATTGGTCGCATCATCGATTCGATGGATGCTGAAGGTTTCGCAGCGCTCATCACAGAGAACGGCACGTTCCGCTTCGGCAACATGCCGGCAGTGGTAGGTCGTGCAAACATTGCTGAAACCGTTCGGAACTTTTGGTCGATGATCAAGAATTCTGAAAATCACGAAGTGGTGGATTTTTGGGAGAAGCCCGGGTCGGTAGTGTGGCAGGGCTCTGTGCTGTATACACGCATGGACGGTCGCCAGGTAAAAGTTCAGTTCACGAACATTTTTCACATGGATGGTGATCTCATTCAAGATTACCTGATCTACATCGACAACGGTCCGCTGTGGGAAGCGTAAAGAAAAGAAACGCAAAGCTCACTCTCACTTCGCACACACATTTGTATCGCAGATCGTACCACACGGTCTGCGATTTTTTTTGATGGATACTTGATGGATACCTGATGGATACCTGATGGATTCTTCACGACCACCGGAAGCTTTGGCCGGGTGTTACCTCGGTTTCACTCAACCGTATCAGGACTTTGCGGGAGTGCGAGCAAAAAGAGAACGCAGTGCGCGGTTCTCCTGCGGGGTAAAGAAACCGCTAAGGCGCAGTAGTATCACAAAGCCGGTAACGAGCAGGAGTTTTGCAGCTATTGCCCACGGAAGCATCAGTTCGGCAATACGTGTATTGGCAAAAAAGATTGCAGCACTGAGCACCCAAATGCGCAGCACACGCCACCACTCATACTGCACGTTGAATACCCTCTGCGAGCTCAGCAGCATGATGCACGCCGAAACAGCGTATGCGCCAAAGGTGGCCCATGCGGCTCCGGTGTACGAGAGTGTGGGAATAAGCAGCACATTCAACGCTATGTTCACGGCGGCGGCAGAACCAACCACCAGCGGCAAGCGTCCGGTTTTTTTTGTGATGTGCAAACCCGCGGAGAGGTTCGAGGTCATGCCCGCAAAGTAGTAGGCTGCAGCCACGATGGGAACAATATGCAGTCCCTGCCAGTACGAAGGATGAATGAGGGTACCACCGGGAAAAGGAAGCTGCACCACCACCGAGGCAAACAAACTGATAAGCAGAAACACCAGCGCGCTCATCAAAGTGAAGTACGTGAAGATGCGGCCGAACAACACCGGGGCATCGTCGTCCTCGGCATGTTGCAAGTAGAATGGTTTCCATGCATACTCAAACACCGACACGCACAACATCATGGGAATGGCAAGGCGATAATTGGCGTTGTAAAGACCCACAATAAGCGGCGTCGTCATGGCAGTAAGTATGGGGCGATCGGCCACCTGCAGCAGCATCGAGGCAAAGCCCGACGGAATGGTGGGAATGCCAAAGGCAGCAAGCTCACGTAGGCGCGAAGCTCCACGACGCAGCCCGCGAGCAATGTGCGGCGCAACGAGTATCACCGAAACCAGCGACGAACATGCACCTGCAATGAACACACCGCGCGAGCCCAACGACATACCCACAACGAGTATCACGTTCAATGCAATATTCACCACCACCGACAGCACCTTATACGTGGCGAAGCGTCGAGCTTTGCGCTCCATGCGTAGCTGCGCAAACGGTATGATAGAAACAGCATCCAGAAAGGGTATGAGCAGCAACAACGCGAAGAGCGAAGAGGGTGCATCCGGCCCAATACCGGCAAAAGGTGCCGTGTGCGCGCGAAGCACATAAAGAATACCGGACATGCAGGCCGCAATTCCCACCACGGGTACAAAGCTCTGCGTAAAGACCAAGGCCTTTTCGTTGTTGTCGCCTCGGTAAAATCTCATGAAGGCCGATTCAAAACCAAAGGCATAAAGAATATTGACAAAGGCAATAAGGGCGTACACGTTAGACACCACGCCAAGCTCCGACATCGTCAGGTAGTTGGTGTACAGCGGAGTAAGAAGAAACGTCAGGAAGCGCTGTATGATAGTGCTTGCTCCATACACCGCGGTGTCGGAGGCCAGTGATCGCAATTTTTCGCGCATAAATGATTCAGTGTGTCGCGGCGCAAAATACACAGGTTCGCATGTGTGCTGGAACCGCAGCGATCAAACCGACCACCTGTGGCACCTTTCCGCTGCGGAGCTGTAGCTTCGACGCTGCCCGATTGCATCACGCAATCGCAGCGTGTAACTTGCATAGTCGCTCACTTTACCAACTCACAATATGAGGTCTCCGGGTATGCGTTTTTTCGCTCGCGCTCTCAAACAAGCCACTCACATCGCTCGCGCCACACGCGCCACTTATGGCCTGGCTCTGATGCTGTTGATTACACACTCCGTGTTTGCGCAGGACGACACTCTTGCAACTCGCTTACGCAATCATGTGTATACGCTGGCGTCGCAGGATTTTGAGGGACGTTATCCCGGTACACCGGGCAATGAAAAGGCCGTGGCATACATACGCTCGGAGTTTATGAAGATGGGCCTTCGTCCGGTAGGCAGCTCGTACACGCAGCAGTTTAACGTGCCCTCCGGCGTGGAGCTTGCAGGAGACAACTCAGTAAGCTTTGGCGTGATTATTCCCAAGCCTTTTGTTCCGGCATCGGAACTCAAGCCCATGAAGATAGGTTGGAAGACCGGCATAGACTACACGCCCGTCGGGTTCAGCACCAGTGCAAGTGTAAGCGGTGGCCTGACCTTTGTGGGATTCGGTATCACCGATAAAACCAAGAACCTCGACGACTACGCCGGTGTGGATGTAAAAGGAAAAGTGGTGGTGGTGCTTACCGGCGATCCGGCGAACTACAATCCGCACGCAGCTTTTAAGGGTACGGCGGCCATGCGTTCTCGCGCTATCAATGCCAGAGAACACGGTGCTGTGGGCGTAATCTTTGTGCACCCACAGGGAGACTCCGCCGAAGTATTGGTGCCGCTTCAAGCCGATTCCAAATCCGGTACCTCAGGAATAGTCATTGTTCACGCTCGGCGCTCGGCGCTCGCGCGTTTCTTCCCTAAACATCCGGACAGCACGCTGCTTGGGGCGGAGCAGTTTATCATGAAGTCGAAAGCATCACGGAGTTTTGATCTGCCGAATGCAACCGTTGCGCTTACCGTTGGACTGAAAACGGTGGAGTCCACCATCGATAATGTGATAGGCATGGTGCAAGGAACAGAGCGCCCCGACGAATACATCGTGGTGGGAGCGCATTTGGATCACCTCGGCTACGGTGATGAAAATTCGTTATACGCGGGAACAGATAAGAAGATTCACTTTGGAGCCGACGATAACGCGTCCGGTAGTGCCGGCATGATGGAACTTGCAGCGATGGTAGCTGCGCATCCACTTCCCAGAAGCGTGGTGTTCATTGCCTTCAACGCCGAGGAGCGTGGATTGCTGGGCTCGGTTCATTACACACGCGCTCCGCTTATTCCCCTGGAGAAAACAGTATGCATGATAAATCTGGACATGATCGGCCGTTTGAAGGACAACAAAATCAACATTCAGGGTGTGGGCAGTTCCTCGCGCTGGAAGCCCTTACTTGATAGTCTGAATGCTGCAAAGACTTTTACTATAACCACCACCGACGATGGCCTTGGTCCCAGCGATCATTCCTCGTTTTATTCGAAAGACAAGCCGGTGTTGTTTTTGTTTACCGGATTGCACAGCGATTATCATCGCCCTTCCGATACGCCCGATAAAATCAACTATGCCGGGCAGGCAGCGGTGGTGCGGTTTACCGAGTCGATACTACGCACGGTGGCAGGATGGTCTGCAGCGCCCGATTTTATCAAGGTGAAAACCGTGCAATCGGCCAGTGCCGGTTTTAATGTGGTGTTTGGAGTGATACCGGATTACGCTGATCATCCTAAAGGTCTGCATATCACGGGTGTGCGCGAGGGCGGACCGGCAGCAAAAGCAGGTTTAGCTGCCGATGATATCATCACGAAGTTTGGAGCAACACCGGTAAAGAACATTCACGATTTAACCTATTGCCTGGGGCAACACAAGCCCGGCGACATAGTGGATGTAACGGTATTGCGTGGCCCGCGTGAAGACAAAGAAGTTGTGATAAAAGTTACCTTGGAAGCGCGCAAGCAATAAGACGTTTGTTAGGAGGGCAGTGAGGAGGGCAGTGAGGAGGGCAGTGAAGTGGGCTATGGAACTAATCACCCCTTTTGTTCAAGTGCCGCCCGAACTTTGAGTACATCCTCCGGTGTGTCTATTGCAATGAGTGTGTGCAATGTTTCGATGCACATGTATCGGGCCCCATCGGCAAGTAAACGCAATTGCTCCAAGCTCTCGGCCAGCTCGTACGGGTGTGGTGGCAAGGCAATAAAACGCGCCAGTGCAGCCGGCGTGTAGGCATACAAACCTATGTGTTTCCAAAAGCGCACTGCATCCAACCGTTGTTCGCCCCGAATGCCGCGCGTATGCGGTATTACCGACCGAGAGAAATACATGGCCGTGCCATCGCTGCGGCGTGTCACTTTACAAATGGTTGGATTGTCCAGGTCGTCTGCCAACGTAAGCGGTGTGACAGGCGTACATACATCGGCCTGCGATTCTACCAAGCCCAGCACAAGCTCGTTGAGCAGCGATGGCTGCAACAAAGGTTCGTCACCTTGAACATTCAGAATGACATCGTACGATGCACCAAGCACCGCTGCGGCAGCGGCCACACGATCGGTACCTGAGGGCAGTTCAGTAGAAGTCATTACACAGCCCACGCCAATGCGTTCGCACTCCGCCTCGATGCGGATGTCGTCGGTGGCAACGAGTACGTCCGTAATGCTCTGTGCCGCTTGGGCAGCACGCACCACGCGCTCCAGCATAGTGGCTCCGCATAGGTCTACAAGCGGCTTCCCGGGGAAGCGCGTAGAGGCATAGCGGGCAGGTATAACTGCAAGAGCACGCATAACGAGTACGTGAAAATTGGTAACTGATCCGAGGTACAACGTGAAGGCCGGTCCACGTACCTGCCTTATGCCAGGAACGGCATTTTTACTACTTCCGCGGGGAAGGTTTTGCCGCGCGCAGAAATATCTATCATCGTTCCCGGTGCCGCCAAATGCGCGGGCACGTATCCCATGGCAATTGCCTTTGAAAGCGACGGCGCAATATTTCCGCTGGTCACCACGCCTACAGCTTCGCCGTTGTGATGAATCTCGTAACCGTGACGTGCGATGAACTTATCAACGTGAACAACCAAGCCAACCAGTTTGCGGCTCACGCCGGCCTCTTTAACGGCACTGATTGCTTCGCTTCCATTGAAGGGGCCTTTGGCAAGTTTGGTAATCCAGCCCAGGCCTGCTTCCAGAGGGTTTGTGGTTTCGTCGATATCATTACCATACAGACAGTATCCTTTTTCAAGGCGCAAGGTATCACGAGCACCCAAGCCAACCGGCTCTATGCCGAACTCTGCACCCGCTTCGAACACCGCGTTCCATACCTCTGTGCACACAGATTCATCGCCTTCAAAATATATTTCCATGCCCAGCTCGCCCGTGTAGCCGGTGCGCGAGAGTATCATGGGCTTACCCGCCAGCGTTCCTTGTACAAAGGAGTAATAAGGGATCTCCGAGAGATTCGTGGAAGTAAGTTTTTGCAGCGCGGCTAACGACTGCGGTCCCTGAATGGCCAGCAGATTGATGTCGTCACTTTTGTTGGTGATCACGCAATCTGCAAAGGTGGAGGCATTGGTCACCGCCCAGTTCCAATCCTTATCCATGCATGCGCCGTTTACCACCATCATGTAGTGATTTTCTTCCAGCATGTACACAAGAAGGTCATCCACAATGCCGCCGTGCGGAAGGCACATAGCGGAGTATTGCGCTTTGCCCGGCGTCAGTTTGCTTACATCGTTTACCGTGAGTTTCTGAAGAAACGCCAAACTGTCTGCGCCGCACACATCGAATTCTCCCATGTGGCTTACGTCGAACACACCCACAGCATTGCGCACCACACTGTGCTCGTGCATGATACCGCCTGCATACTGAATGGGCATTTCGAATCCGGCGAACTCAACCATTTTAGCTGTATGAGCCACGTGTAGGGCGTGAAAACGAGTTTGTTTCATGATCTTTTGATACGGTAGTAATGGTAGAACCAAGGTTAGTTGCGCAAATATAGGGCAATGCGCGAAGCTGAACGGATATGGCGATATTCTCTGCCGGTATAGTGGGGAAGGATCACATACCTACGAGTATTGAAGAACCCCGGGAGTGTGTTCGCAGAGTGTGTTCGCAGAGTGTGGGCAGGGCAGTGGCAGAGTAAATGCCAGGTAGCGGCGGAGTAGGTTAGGTTCAGCACACCGCAGGCGCAACGCTTACCTAAAGCGGTAGCCCACACCTTTTACGGTCTCGAGCATTTCGCTGTACGGACCAAGTTTGTCGCGAAGCTTAGAGATGTGCACATCAACAGTACGATCCACCACGTACACGCTTTCGCCCCAAATGCGGGAGAGCAGGGATTCTCGGCTGAATACTTTTCCCCTGTTTGCCACAAGAAAGGCCAGAAGTTCAAACTCTTTCTTTGGAAGGAATTGCTCTTTGTCTGCAATGCGTACGGTGTAATTCTGCCTATTGATTTCAAGATTTTCCACGCGCAGAATTTCGGGAGCAGTAATTGTCTCGGTACGAACCTTCTCTGCGCCTCGGCGTATCAAAGATTTTACACGGGCAGCCAGTACGCTCGGCGATACCGGCTTGCGCACGTAGTCGTCTGCGCCCAGCTCTAAACCCAAGATCTGATCTATATCCTCGCCCTTGGCGGTAAGAAACATGATAGGGCAGTTGACGGTGCCGGAGGAACGTATCTGCTTGCATACGTCATAGCCATCTAGTCCCGGCATCATCACATCCAGAATCACCACGTCCGGCTGCATAGACTCTGCAGTCTCTTTGGCCTTGGTACTATCTGCGAGCGTCACTACTTCGTAGCCCTCCTTGCGGAGGTTGTAGGAGATCAGATCCAAAAGATCCTGCTCATCATCAACAACAAGTATTTTTTTAGGCCGCATATGTGCTGCTTCCCACAGCGGATAAAGTGTGATTGCTCGGTACTTCTGCTGCAAAAATACGTTGCAATAGTCCGGTGGTGGTCGCGGAACGCTTTACGAATACGTAACACTGGCTGTGTGGGGCGTGGTGGCCTGGCATTTTCCTGTGTAGCTGTAGCCCGGCTTGCGCCTTCAGTTTTTTGGTACTTTGCACCGGCTAATGAATCTCGGTGCCAACCTTCCACACAGCTATGCCCGGTTACGGAAATTCAAAAAATAAACGCATGACTCTGCGCCAACGATACCTTCGGGTACCGCTGCGTGTGCGTTTGACTGTGTGGTATACCGTGATTCTTTCGGTGGCACTTGTTGCTTTTAGTTTATTTACCTACGTAACGGTTTCCAACAGCTTGCATTCGAATATGGATGTGATGCTTACCGAGGTGTCGCGTTCTGTTGATGTAGTCATCTCCGAGCGAATTCGCCAAAGCAAATCGGAGACGGGAATTCAACGCGATTCTTCCGCCACCAATGTTGGCACTGCTGCTTCACAGAAGCCTGATTCCGTACCGGCTCGCCCGCCTAAGAGTAAAAACGTCACGACGGATACGACAGGAATAGGTATCGATAATCTTTCCTTCGAAGAGCTCAGCACGCTGGTATCGCAGGGGATTTTTACTCGAAGCGGTCCGTCGTTCGTGTTTATGCGAGCGGGAAATTTCTTTGTGCAATTCGCCGACTTGAAGGGGAACGTGTATTGGCGTTCCGAAAATCTTCGTGACTACTCATTACCCACGTACACAGATGTGTCCGACGGTATGGATGCCGGCCAGGTGTTCCTGGAAGCGCGCCTGAACAAGCAATCGTTGCGCGTGTTGTGCATGCGCGGAAGCGTGAGCGAGCTCAGCGTTGGATACAGCATTCAAGAGGTGGACGAGATTCTTCGTCAACTTCGAAACACCTTCGAAATAGGATTTTCTATTGCACTGGTGTTTGCTGTAGTGATTGGATACCTGCTTGCTCGATACTCCTTGCAACAGGTGGACATTATTACCAATGCCGCAAAACGTATCACGGCGGAGAATCTGAGCAAGCGATTGCCCCTGCCGGTCACGAACGACGAAATTGCTCGCCTTACTACAACGCTCAATGCCATGATTGCCCGCTTGGATATTTCGTTTACCCAAGTACGGCAATTCACCAGCGACGTATCACACGAGCTGCGCACTCCGCTGGCAATTCTGATGGGTGAGTTGGAGCTGGCCCTGCGCAACGAAATGGAGCCCGATGATTATCATGCATTGGTGGTGAGTGCGCTCGAAGAAGTAATGAGACTATCGAAAATGGTGAGCAGTCTTTTGGAAATTTCTCGCGCGGAAACAGGGCAGGTGCGACTGCAAAAAGCATTGTTTGATATTTCTAAAGTGGTGACGAATATCTGCGACGACATGCAGATACTTGCCGAGGATAAATCAATCACGCTCGAGACCGATATTCAGCCCTACGTGACAATTGTAGCAGATGAATCGCGCTTGCATCAAATGCTTATAAACGTGATCGATAATGCTATCAAATACACTCCTCGCAACGGCTCAGTAAAGGTGTCTTTGTCTACACGTGGCTCACAAACGAAAATCGAAATCAGTGATACCGGCGTGGGCATATCGGAAGAGGATCAGTCATTCATTTTCAATCGATTCTATCGTGTAGATCAATCCCGCTCTAACGACGTTGTGGGAAGCGGCCTGGGGCTGTCCATTGTTCGATGGATCGTGGAGGCACACCAGGGTACCATCAAAGTAAAGAGCGAGTTGGGCGAAGGCTCCACCTTTACCATTATACTTCCCTACGAGACCACCTGACGATTGCCGTTTCGGACTCGTTGAGTCCGGCAAATGAAAATTTAGTTTGCGGGTATTATGTACTTTGCGAATTCTTAACACGTATCCCACTACGCACATCAACGGTTCATGAAGTTACGTACGGTAGTTGCTCGCAGTGTGCTGTTCGCTTGGTTGAGTTTTGTTTCGCTGAATTGTTCATCTGATGAAACAAAGAACGAACCGGCTGATGAACAGCGAATAGCAGCAGAGTCGGCAGCAAGAGATTCCGCAGCCGCTCGAAAAAAATTGCAACAAAAACAAGATTCACTGCAATCAACTGCCGAGCTGCAGGCCATTGCCATGTCCGCATCGAAGGTGCCGCCGCTGCAGGGCCGCTCTGTGTGCCTTTCGCTGTGCGGTATCGATAGCAGACTGAACACGCCATCGGGTAGGGCCGACGCCAATCACGTGTTGCGCTTTTGGCTGGATGAAGGCGCAGTAGAGATAATCGACATTCCCAGAGGTACCTATGCCGATGTGGGACTGGACAGCGCATATAATTTTATCGCCAATCTTCGCGCGCATAAAGGTCGTGCCACCTATCTCAAAACAATAGCCCAGATAGCCGGTGTGCCGCGCATCGACTACTACTGTGAAGTAGGATTGTCTCAAGCTTTGGGCATTCTTGAGCTGCTGGGTCACAAAGACAACGCGCAGGAAACTCTTCGAGCACTTCGCACGCGCCACGCATTTGCCACCGGCGATTTTCAGCGCTCGTATAATCAGGGAACGTTCTTGAAGCAAACCATGATGAAGCACTTTGGCAAATCAACCTCGTGGTATCGCGATCCCTTGCTTCGCGCCGGCTTGCTCTTGGCAGATACAGACATTCCGCTGGATACGGTGAAGTACATCATTGATGCCTTGGATGCCAATGGTTTCCCTGCGAACGGAAAGTGTTACGTGTACATTAAGCCCACCTATTCTTACCGCCTGCCCGAGTATGATTTTACCGGCAGCGAGAGTATTGCCAAGATCGGCAAGAAGATCGATGAGCGCATGAAGATTGAAGGCTTGGAGCATACCGATGTGCAGGGCGATTATGTGCGCCGGCTAGATGCAATTGTAGCGAAGGCCGCTGCCGACAGTGCCCGCAGACCGCTGGCTGCAGTAACCACTCTGCGCCGCGTATTTGAACAGCGTGCATGGATGCAGGTGAACGACAAAGCCTATCGCAAGGTAGTGTTCACGCGTATATGCATGATGATGGAGCAGTGCCTGATCAATGCCAAGCGAGCCAAAGATGCTGCGGTGATTCGCAAGTATTACGAAGACCACCAGGCCGTAGTAGAGCCCGCCCTCTCGCGGTAGATTCTGCGTCGGTTGTATGGAACACACTTCGCCCCGTTCCTCGTGTTTAGAACGCAGCTCGAAGGTAGCTTGAAGGTAGGTCGACTGTGCCTCGAACCGATTAGCCCCGCACGCTAAGCCCCGCACGCTAACACTACCCTTGCATGCTAAACAGCCTTGCTTCCGGTTTGGCAAACCATTCATCCATGTGCATGGCTGCTTCGTCTTTAGCAGAGAGCAGAGGTTTGTCGGTAGACCACGCCATTCCGAAACTATCCCACCGAATGCTGCCCTCGGCGCCGGGGTTGTATAGAGCGGTGCATTTGTAGCACACGTCGGCTTCATCAGACAGCACCAGAAAGCCGTTGGCGAATCCCGGTGGTATCCATACCACAAGATTGTTCACATCATCCACGCGCAAGGATACATGCCGGCCGCGGGTGGGTGAGTCTATTCGAATATCCAGCTCTACGAGTTCGATGGCGCCACGTACCACGCGCAACAATTTTCCCATGGGCTCATCCCACTGGAAGTGCATGCCCCGCAGTACACCTTTGGCAGATCGGGAATGATTGTCTTGGACGAAGCTAGATGGCAGGCCGGCTTCGCGAAACGCCTGCTCGCTGAAACTCTCCAGAAAGAAACCACGATGATCGCGGAATACCTGCGGAGCCAGCACCGTTACGCCGCCTAGATGGGTTGAATGAATGGATAGAGGCATAGTTAGTCGCGAGAAATTATTTCACGTCTGGATGTATAGTTCATTCGAAGCTGCAGGAACGAACGCCTGCGCTCATTGTCCGGCAAAGGTGCATACGATCGAAGCTCGTTACACAGGTACCCAATGTTCAGAGCTGCGCCAAGTTCATAGTGCAAGGTTTGTAGGTCGCTAAACGAAGAAACACTGCGCAGAGCCGGACCCGGCGGGGCTTTGATAATGGCCGCAGATACTACTCCGGCAAAACTTTCGTACGCCCGCAGCATCATGTTTGCTGCAACATAATGTGCGTCCATGCTGTGCCCTGCAATATGCGGAGTGCACACCCGCGCTCTGCTTGCCAAGGCCGGTGAAAACACCGGCTCGCCTTGCCATACATCCACATATGCGCTCGTGTTTTTTGATGCAATACACTCCAGCAAATCATGCTCGTTGCAAACTCCGCCGCGAGATGCATGAATGAAGGCTGCCGATGAACGTAGCTCATTGAAGAAGTTGTTCGACAGCAAATGTGCTGTAGCATGTTCACCTTCGAAGCTTAGCGGCACATGATTGCTAACGATATCACACTGCGAGCTTATCTGGGCAGTACTACAGTGGCGCGATGCTTCCTCCTGTGTTAACAGGCCGGCTTGCAAAGCAGGAGGATCGTTGATCAATACCTGCATGCCGGTGTCTTTCACAATGCGTGCCACCGCACGTCCTACATGACCATAACCTATGATTCCCAGACGCAGGTGGTTCAATCGCAGTGGCGATGAAGTGTTGAGGGCGCCAGTGTTGTTACTACTGTTGTTGTAGTTGTTTTCGGCGATTGTATCGTTTGCTCCTATCACCGGCAGAGCTTGGTGTGAGCCGTGAAGCAGGTAATCGCAAATAGCATAGAGCACGTATTCCGCAACGGCATGTGCATTACAACCTGCTGCAGCGCGCCAGGCTAGGCCCTGTTTTTGTAAGTACGATGTGTCCAGGTGGTCGTATCCGGACGATGCGGTTCCCACAAAACGCACATCAGTGCCGCTCAGCAGGGCAGCATCCACGCGGGTTGTGCTGCGCACAAACAGAGCGGTACACTGCACTGCGCGCAGGTACTCGTTGCTGATAGCATCGTAGGGAACTTCAGTGACGTTGTCGAATTCTCGCAGCGCATCACCCAAGCCGGGTATGTGATTTACAACCACAATCATTTGGCAGCGGGGATGGTGATGATACAATCGTCCAAAGCCCAGCGCGGCCGCACCATAAGCTTTGTGCGCATTGGCGCAAAGTGCTCCGCAGCCTGCCAGGGATGAGGCTTGCCGGAGGTATAGAGTCCGTCCTTATTGCTATCCACAAATACATCCACGGCATACTCTCCGAGAGGGAGGTGTTCGAATGCAAAGCGTCTGTCTGTTCCGGAATACCGGCGAACTTCTGCCGTACCTCTTAGCAGCCGCACAACCACCGCATCCGAGCTTGCCGAAGAATCGATGATCGTTCCGCGGATGCTGCCGTACAGGCGCAAATCGGGAGTATGCACCCGGCGTTGAAGCACCGTATCCGCAAGCCGCTCTCCTGCTGCGTTCAGCAACAACGATGTTCGCATGGAAAAGGTATACCATGTATCGCTCTGCAAGGTGTCTGCGGGACTTAACACCACGCGATTAGCCGCCGGGTATTGCACGCGCATCGGCCGCTGAACAGAGCCTTGCATACAGGACAAAAGAAGTTTGCCCGCAGTAGGAGATCCTGTTGCACTGCCTGCTATGTGTGCCGTGCTGTCTCTTTCCATTTGCAGGGCTGTGTTCCAGGTAAAGGTGATCGATGGTGTGCAGTCTTGCAGCTCCGTGCTATCCTTTATAGATACAGAGAGCAAGGCGGGAGGTACGGCATCCGGTATTGTGGCAGGAGTGAAGATCATGCGTGCGAGTGAATCAAGCGTGATGTTTCCCGCGGTATCTGCAGGCAAGTCATGCGCGGCAAATGCTACGCGCAGAGGAGCGTCGCGCAGAATGGGCTGCGTAAGTATAGTCCACGAAGTAGCTGAGCTCACAGAGGGAAATGCAGCCAGCACGCGAATGGTATCGCGACCCGTAGTATCGCAGAGGAGGATATTGCTTTGAAGATCATATGAAGCCGACAAGGGTTCGCTCCACTGAAGGTCCAGCCGTGTGTTCGATCGTGGACGAACCTCAATGAGTTCTGCGGGCATGATATCGGCAGCAGGTGTCATGCGAAGCAGTACAGACACCGTAGCGCCGCTCGCGATGTGCAGATCGCCCGGTGCTGTGGCTGCGGCATCGGTGCCAAAGGTGAACATAGCGTCGTTATCATTATCGCGAAGCGCAAGGATACGATAGTTGCCATCGGGTAGGGCCGCGAAGCGGAAGCTGCCGTCAGTTCCCACCTGGGTTTTGTAGGTAGGTTTGGTGGTGCCAACCTTCAGTTCGGAACTGATGCCAGAAGCCACTGCGGAAGTCACTCCGGAAGTCACTGCGGAAGCCACTCCGGAAGTCACTCCGGAAGTCACTGCGGAAGTATCACGCAACGCATACAAATACACAAGTATTCCTTGCGGCTTATCGTCCACAACGCTTCCGCCTATGATGCCTTTATCCAAAAAAGCACCGGTAGAAAACACGATGGTGGTAGCCGATGCCGGCGCATTACCATGAAGGTCGGCATACTGCGTGCCTACCGTGAGAGCATAGGTGGTAGCCGCTTGAAGGGACGAATCGAAGGTGATGGTCAGGCTGCGACCACTCCAGGAGTAGGAGAGCGCCAGCTCCGGAGAAATGCTGATGCACTCTTGCACTCGAGCATGTTCCACTGCCTCGGAAAACTCAAGTGTTACGGACTCGCCGCGGAAATTTGTTTGGGTGAATAGCTCCGAAGCTACAACTACTGTGGGCGGAGTCTTGTCTTCAGGTCCGCCATCGGGAGGGCGCACTACCGCGCAGGATTGCAATGCCCACAGAGCAAGCACACACATCAGATACCACACAGACACAGCAAGGCCGTGCAGCCGCCACGAGGTGGGCGTCTCCATCTTCTTCCTGCAACAAGATATGCCACTCGTACATGCCGGTATCATTCGCCGCCTCCTGTGGAACGATCGCTGTTTGCAAAGGTTGATACATCAACGATCATATCGGTCTGTGAGGAACCGGATGCGCCGGATGCGTGTAGAGCAGACCAACGCATCAACCCAATGGCGAAGGCTATACATGCCACCAGCTCGGATGCCACACTCACTACAGCCACGTGCATGGCAGAAGACGATGCCACCAACAGATACGCTCCGGCCGCCACGATAGCGGTAAGCGCCAACACCGT
Source organism: Kapaibacterium sp. (SeqCode) (assembly GCA_046297095.1). GTDB lineage: Bacteria > Bacteroidota > Ignavibacteria > Kapaibacteriales > NICIL-2 > JBBATK01. Next base: position 75,498 of record JBKCNS010000022.1, read on the forward strand.
TGTTACCATCTGCTCATGGTGCGTAGCAAGGAGGAAGCCTTCGAGCACGGTTTTGATACTCAAGAAGACAAATCCCAATGCCAGCACCTGAAGAATACCTATTGAACTTTGGAAGGTAAATGTCCAGTGCATCAGTAAGGGTGCGGCCAAAGCCAGGGCAGCTCCTGCCGCCACGGCAACTGCTGTGGTGGCAATAAGCACCATGCGAATTCGCGGCGCGTGCGCATTTCGTTTTGTGTACTGCGGCAGAATTGTATGGAGAAAGGCGCCCGGTAAAATGCGAGCCGCCGTGGTAAATCGAGATGCAGCAGAGAAGAAGCCCACAGCCTGGTTGGTGCCGAACCACCCCAGCATGAGCACCGGCAGACGCACGAGCAATGAGCTAAGAATATTTATGATCGTAACATGGCCCTGCTCTTGATAAAACTGCTTCAGTGCCGCGGCCGCGGACGAACTGCCCTCGGCGGTTGGCGTGTGATGTTGATGCTGACTCATGTCCTCACTTAAATCTGCCGGAGCCACACGTTCAAACACATGACGCAGATGCAGAAGTTTAAGAATATCACCGGCGAGCAAAGCAGCGGCGCATAGCAGCAGTGAGTCAGTATACAACAGCACCACAACCGCAGCTGCCAGATACGGAATACCATTGTACAGTGCAGCGATACGAGCCGCACGGTTACTGTGATGCAAACCGCGAAGCGCGCACACATACGCGTAGGCAAGCGTGGAGGGAAGTACGTCTGCCATCATTACCAACGAGAAGGGAAGAGCAGAGCTATTCTTCAGTCCGGCAATCACTGCCGCGCACGGTAGCACCGCAGCGCAGAGCAGCAGTTTGATTCGCATTGCCTTGTGTAGCTCGGGCCGAGCCTTGTGAGCATCGGCACCAATGCTTCGCGCTAAGGTGATGTCGAAACCGGCATCACAGATGGTTTGGGCAATGCCGGCAAGTGCCAAGGTAAACGAGAACACGCCCAGTGTATCTGCGCCTGATGTTCGCGCCAGCGTAATGACGAATATCGCTCCGCTCACAAGGCTAAACGCATCACCAAGAGCAATGCTCAGTCCGATGGCAAAGAATCGACGTAAGCTCCGGGCTGTAGTCGGAGTTTGAGCCTGAGCCTGAGTCTGATTCTGAGTCTGAGCAGCAGAACTTGCCGAAGTGTGAGCTGCAGTATGCGCCGGAGGATTGGTCATGAATAACAGGTGTGATGAGCGGCAAAATACACCCACCGTGAAGCAACGGCAAACAGTGCGAACGCTGACGTTGCAAAGAATCGGCTTCGGGCAATGACATCAATCAACCGCAAGATTCATCGAGGGAATTACAACCTATACTCCAGATTCACACCGGTTAGCCAATTGCGCGGAAGTCCGGGATCGATGAACACAGGTTGCTTGGTGGTAATGGTAAGATCCGGATTCAACCACACGCCGGCCACATACCGGGCATCAAGCAAATTGTTCAATCGAGCAAATGCGCGAATACTAAAACCGGTGCTTACGGAGAAGGTATACGATGCCCAGATATCCGTCGTAGAATACGCCGGTGCGCTTGTGGTGTTTACATCGTTGGCATACACCATACCAACGTATCGTGTTTCCCATTCAACCTTGACGCCGCGAATGTACGTGGGCTCGTAGGCCAGGCGTACTGTGGCAAATAAGGAGGGTACACCCGGCATGATGTTGCCCGATAAATCCAGCAGCCGGCCCGCCAGCGAGGCATTCACGAATGAGGAATCAAAAGTGTAGTTCGTGAGAGTGTTCGAGGATACACTCGCAGAAATCATGGCGCTGACACCTTCCTGCAAAGCAACAGAGCCGCCAAGCTCCATGCCCGCACGACGCGTGCTTCCTGCCGACATATAGAATCTTCCTCCCCGATAGGGAATAAGATCGTTCTCGGTAGTTACCAGATACACGGCAAGATCCACACTTGCAGATCGCACAACAGAGCTTCCACTGCTCAGCGCGATTTTGGTTCCGGCTTCGATGGTTCGGCTGCGAATGGGCTCTAGAAGTGAGTTAATGGGCCGTAATGTATCCTCGCCAAAAGCCGACGGCGGGTCGGTTTCGTTTCCGGCAGGAATCTCTATGCCATAGGCAAGGTTGCCATATACCGACCACTCGCTTCCGAGCATGTAGTTCACACCGATCTTCGGCGACAGCTGAGAAAAAGTGCGAGACTCGTTGAGCTTTGGGTTGATAAAGTTTGCGTACGAGTACGTGATGTTGTCCGAGCGCAGACCGGCAAGAATGTGCAAATTTTGGTTCAGCGTCAGAATTTCCTGAGCAAAAAATCCTAATGAGTGTGCCGATTCGCTGCGATTGTCTCGTAGAGTATTTCCCCGTGATTTGGTTAAGGGATCCAGCGAGTAAAACAGGATTGCACCATCTTGGTAGGTGTTGTCCAAACCAAGCAGCAGCTTGCTATGTACCGCTGAAGTTATAGCTGCATCGTAGCTGTAGGAAGCGCTGCCTCCCACATGATAGCGCGTGAAATCTCTGAAGGTGTTTCGCTCGGAGCGCTGCAGAAACTTTGGCTCAGCGAAAAGTGTGAACGATACCGAATGTCCGTGGTCCATGAATTGATCCAAGGACAACCCTATACGGCCAAGCCGATTGAAACGTCGCTCGTCGCGGGCAACATACGTGGGGTTATAAATGCTCGAGTCGTTCTGAGCTTGTTGGGCATTTACGTCGAATTGTGTTTGTGTGAGTGGCCCGGGAATGCGGAAAAAGTTTGAAGCGGCTGCTACGTGCACACCAAGCAAAGTGGCATCGGCAATTCGGGTTTGAACGCCAGCCATTGATTGAAACAGTGCGGAGCCTGAGTGTTCACGCCAGCCGCCAAATGTTGTGTTCGAAGTAATGGCATAGGCCTTCGTATTCCCACGGAAATACGAGTACTGCAAAGAGCTCTTGATGAAGTCGAACGAACCCGCCGCAATGCTGCCCTTCAGCACTGCACCGGTAGCCGTGGGCAAGGTGGATAAACTCACAATGCCACCCGAAGCATTGCCCCATAAAGCCGAAGTGTTCGATCGTACGATCTCCATCGACGTGATGGCCCATGGATCCACAAGGTCCAGCGATGTGCGCCCGTCCGGCTCGGTGAGTGGCAGGCCGTTCAGTAAAAATCGTATCCCTCTGGTGGTGGCTGCATTGGAACGCTCGCCTGCTCCCCGTGCTCCAAAGCCCCGAATGCTGATGCGCACATCTTGGTTGCCGCTTCTGGATTGTACAAGGGCGCCCGGAACCACCGAAAGAGCATCGTCCAAACCGTAACCTCGAGCGGTTTCGAAAACAACCGCAGGTACCAGGGTAATTGCAGCAGGCACGCTCATGCGATCGGCCCCGTAGCGCGCGGCTGTTACCGTTACAGAACCGGGAAGAGAATACGAGACTGTATCCTTGAACACCGGGATCCTTGAGTATGCTGCCGTGCCTAGTTGTTTTGCCGAGGAGTCAATCAATATCACTCGCTGCACCGGATATACCGGCAATGCCATTGCCGACGCTGATAGCGGCAACACGAACACACAGATTGCAAGCAGCGCCAGGAATACCGGCCCAACAGATAGTCTGCGGGCAATAGTCAAAAGAGAAGACATTATTCAGTTCAATAAAATCATCATTGAAAAAAGGCATGCGATGATCGCACCAATGTGGGATGGCGGTGGCTGCAGTGAGCAGCATCCTCTGTGACTACCGGATTTCACCGGCAAGGCATTGGCACAGAGCACATAGCAAAAAGCACAGAGCCCGCTCCATACATCAGGCCCTCGTCGCAAAGTGTGCACAACACACCGCGTTAGTGGCACCCATGCTGTACACGAATACCGATAGTAGAGTGAATGTCGCTATGCTGAACTATGCGCGGGGCGGATGGAAAATGGAATGTAGTCGTAGGGACCGTAAACTGCCTGAGGGTCGGATGCTAAACCAATGCGGCGACGGAACACTTGCAACCAGGCAATAGGAATAAACCGGTTCTGTACTCTGCGTGCTCTCGGCAATCTTTACCACACTGCAGGCGCCATGAAAACCCTTGGAAGCATCCTCGATGGCATGTACAAACGAAGTTCCGTTCGAGGTATCACACGCAGTGGTGTAGAAAAGCACGATGTCGTGCTTTTCGAATGTATACAGAGTCCAAATCACCAGCGGACTTACTGAATACACCATCACAACCAGCGTGAGTATTTTCAAGCCCAAGTGTTTCATGCGGCAAACATACGCCGAAGCGTTGGTTGATTAAATTCTCAAGTGTTTGCCCCCAAAGCATGGCCCCCTGGGTATAGTACGAAGATGTAAGCAAGAGCTCACTTTTTGGTTTGAGCTTTATGCTACGGAATGGGCGCTTTGCACTATACCGACACAAGGGTGGCAGGAACACGGCGGACTCATCGCATTCTGGTATCAAGATGTGCGGCTTGCAATAACTTGAAAGTCAAGCACTTTCAGGGTTATCCACAACCTTTCCCCATATGTTTCACAGCTGTTTCACGCTTGAAGTGGCTGCGTATCTTTGGCCGGCCTATGCACTTGATAATGAAGGCAAAGGCACATCGTAAAGGGTAGCAGTTTACGATGGTTTTCAGGTGGTTTTCTTCAGCGGTTTACGGCGTGTATTCGTTTGCGCATTATTCTATGGTTCCTAAATGGGAGACGGTTGGGCAACGCCCGGGTGGCGAGTACAGAATCTTCCGAACGGATATTGTGCAACGTCGTCACCCCGTGCATTTACACGTGAGTGAATTCGTGGTAGTGCACCCGCACTCGTGGGTTAACATTCTACCCATTACGCCGGAGAACGAGGTGGTGATGATCCATCAATACCGTCATGGTATCGACGATGTTACGCTGGAGATTCCGGGAGGAATGGTAGAGCCCGGTGAAGATCCGCGGGAAGCGGGCATGCGTGAATGCACCGAAGAGACCGGCTTCGCGGGAATAGAAAGGGCAGAGTATCTGGGAGAGGTTCACCCCAATCCCGCATTTCTCAGCAATACCTGTTATTCCTACGTGTGGTTGAATTGTACGCTTCACAGTGAGCAGAAGTTGGATAGAAACGAAGATATAGTGGTAGAGAAGATACCGCTGGAACACGTGGCGGAGTTGATTCGAAGCGGACGCATTGCACATTCGTTGGTGCTCAACGCGTTTATGCTGTACTGGATGAATCCTGCTTTTACAAACAAGATGTTTTCGTAGAAACGCATGGCAAAAATTATAGCGGTTGCAAATCAAAAAGGCGGTGTGGGCAAGACCACCACTGCAGTAAATCTCTCGGCCTCGCTGGCTGCGGCAGAGAAGCGTACCTTGATGATCGACATCGATCCCCAAGCCAACGCCTCCAACGGTTTAGGAGTGAATACCAAAGAGATACAGCAAAGTATCTACGAGGTGCTGATCAACGGCGTGCCCGCATCGGAAGCTGTGGTGAGTACGGAAATGCCATTCCTGGAGATCATTCCTTCGCACATCAACTTGGTTGGAGCGGAAATTGAACTGGTAGAGGTAGAGAATAGGGAAATGGCCTTGAAGCGAGCATTGCAAACCATCAGAGATCACTACGATTTTATCATTATCGATTGTCCGCCATCGCTGGGATTGCTCACACTGAATGCGTTGACCGCGGCCGATACCGTGCTCATACCGGTGCAGTGCGAATACTATGCCCTGGAAGGGTTAGGGCAACTGCTTCACACCATCTCTATCGTTAAGCGCCACCTCAATACTTCATTGGAATTGGAAGGTGTGCTTCTTACGATGTTCGATTCCCGATTACGACTGTCGAATCAGGTGCTCGAAGAAGTTCGCAGCCACTTTGGTGAGCGTGCTTGCCAAACGGTGATCAATCGCAATGTACGATTAGCGGAAGCTCCAAGCCACGGCAAGCCGGTGATTCTCTATGATGCCGTGAGCCAAGGAGCCAGAAATTATCTGGAGCTTGCCGGTGAGATTCTGGAACGTAACGGCATGATGCAGCCGGCCTAAGGTACTGGTTGTTAGCCGGGCAAGAGTTTTCCTTCATGAACATTGCCCGCGGTGCAATTCTCTATTAACACACGAGAAGTTCAATGAAAACGCATGGATTAGGTAAAGGGTTGGGGGCATTGATTCCCAAACCGGAGCCCAAAGAAACAGACGCAGTTCAAACCCCAAGCACGCAGAGTGCCGATGCAGGAGTGGCGCATGTAGACATCACGAAAATTCGCCCTAATCGCTTTCAACCGCGGGTGGATTTCGATCCCACTGCGCTCGAAGAGTTAACATCATCGATTCGGGAAAAAGGCGTGATACAGCCGGTAACGGTTCGCCGAATCCCGGGTGGATATGAACTGGTAGCGGGCGAGCGGCGCGTGCGTGCATCCATCGAAGCCGGTCTGGCTAATATCCCCGCCTATGTGCTGGATGTTGGTACCGACGCCGACATGCTGGAGCTCGCCATTATCGAAAATGTTCAGCGTGAGAATCTCAATCCCATTGAAGTTGCGCTGGGATACGAGCGGCTCATTCAGGAGTGCGGCCTCACGCAGGAAGAAGTAGCGGAAAAAGTGGGTAAAGATCGATCCACCGTAACCAACTTTTTACGACTTCTCAAACTCGGCACAGCGGCACAGGAAGCATTGCGGAGCCGGTCGCTCACCATGGGTCATGCTAGGGCGCTTCTGGGCATCAGCATGCCGGAGATTCAGGACGAACTTGTTCGCGAAATCGAGAAGCGTCAGCTATCTGTTCGAGCCACAGAACAGCTGGTGAAAGACATAACCGCCGGCAAGGGTAAAGACAAGTCCAAGCGCTCAGGGGCAAAGACTACTGCATCCGGTTCGGGAGAACGCCCGGAGGTAACCACAACACTCACGGATATAGAAGCGCAGTTACGAACCGTATTCGGCACGCAGGTTCACGTTCGCACAAAGAATGATTCCGGTGCAGGATCAATAGAGATAGTATTCTATTCCTTGGAAGATCTTGAGCGGCTTATAGAGTTGTTTGCGGTGGTTGAACAGTCGCAAAAATCCTAGTACACAGAGAGATTCTGCGAAACACACCAATCACCACGAGGCAACATTAACGCATGACTACTCCTGCCAAAACCATCGTTCACCGATATCCGTATCGAGTTCGCTACGCAGATACGGACACCATGCACTACATGTATAATGGCCAGTATCTTACCCTCTTCGAAATTGGAAGAACGGAGTTATTACGCTCTATAGGGTTGCCGTATTCGGAGCTTGAGAGAAGCGGTTTTTTACTGCCGGTAATGGAAGCCCACGTGCAGTATAAGCAGCCGGCCTTTTACGACGATGATTTAACAATCGAGACCACCTTCACCGGGGAGCGGTCGGCCTCTATAACTATGCACTATCGTATATTGCGCGGCGACGAACTTATCGCCCAAGGAAGCACCAAGCACTGTTTTGTGGACGCCGAAAAGCGTGTCCCGGTGCGGCCTCCAAGTGAGTTTGTGCGAATGGTGTCGTAGTTGTTTTCTTTTCGGGCAGCCCGGCAGTTTTCTCTGTTTCATGATTCCGCTTTTGATGAATCTTCTTTACAGCGTATTTACATTTTTCTCTGTATCCGTGATGAAACGTAGCGCTGTGTTCGTTGTGTTGCTTGCCTTAACGTTACAGGTTGGTGCCCAAACCTATTCTCCCTATCAGTTTTTGCGTGTGAATACCTCAGCCCGTGCAGCTGCTTTGGCCGAGGCCACGGTTGCGTCTGTCGAGGACACCACGTACAACATGCTCAACCCCGCGAGCGGTTTCTTTACACCGGCGGGTAAGTTTTCTGCCACCTTCATTAAACACGTGGCCGACATCAACGGCGGCGTGGCGGGCTACACGATGGAGTCCGTAAAGAAGGCCAAATTGACCTTCTTTGCATCGTATATGTCGTTGGGAAGTTTCGAGGGTCGCGATGCATTTGGCAATGCCACCGGGCGTACACTCACAGCGGGAGCGCTCTCGATGAATGCAATGTATTCACAGGAGATTGATAGCGGTTTTCATGCAGGTGTGGGAGTGAATCTCATCTCTGCGCAATATCCCGATGTGCAGTCCACCGGTATAGCCTTGAGCGGCGGTTTACTGTATCACATACCCAATTCCCGATGGAACATGGGGTTGAGCATTCTCAATGTAGGAACACAACTCAGCAAGGTGGGCAACAACTCCGAGCCGCTTCCTACGGATGTGCGCCTGGGTGCAACACATCGCTTGCGCGGACTGCCGTTGCTGTTCAATTTTTCGTTTCATCACTTGGCAGAGCGCAATGTTGCTCTGTTCGACGGCTTCAAGAATTTCTCCGTTGGCGGCGAGTTCTACTTGGGAAAAGTTCTTCAGCTTCGCATTGGATATAACAATACGCTACGCAGGGCCTCGTCCTTCCCGGTGAGTTCTCGCTTTGCCGGAATCAGCGTGGGCGCAGGAATTATTACGAAAAAGATTAATCTGGACTATGCCGTGACGAATATGATGAGTGGTGTGATGGTACACCGGCTCAGTATTCAGGCATCAGTAGATTCGTTGTAGCTTATATCCTGTGCTCTTCAGCCGATAATGGTACAGGATAGGGACGGTGCATCACATCCGCTCACCTGTGCCTTCGGCGGGTGTCGGTAACAGGTGCTGGCGCAATTTTCGAAAAAGAGCAGTAAATTGCCGTCCGAAAGGCGGCCGTGGCCGTAGATAGTGTGTGATACGTGTACGACGCGCGTATGTCATACAAGTAATTAGCTAACAGGATGTCCAATTTCATTTACAGGAGATAGTATGGTAAGACTACTTACCCGAACAGCGTTGATCGTGTGTGCACTTGTTGTAGCAGCACCCGTTGTAACCCGCGCTCAAGCGCCTGCCAAGCAACAAGAGGCAGACAAAAAGCCCCAAACCGTTAAGCCCCAAATGACACTTGGCGATTTGGCATTTACCCTTCAAACGCTCGCAACGGTAAATATCACCGGAGCTGAAGTTGAAGCGTATGTGGATGTAAAGAACACCTTCATGAAAGTGTTCGAACAAGCACAAAAGGACCAGAAGAAGGAAAGCGATACGGTATCCATCGAGATGACCATTCTTACAGCAAACAATTTCTTGGAATTGTTCAAGCGCGCAAACCTTCAAGGTGCAGCAGCAGAACGCTTCCTTGCGGTAAAGAATGCGCTGTATGCATCAGCTCCGCAACAACCGGCAGGAAAGTAATCTCAGGCGGGGCAATCCCTGCTCTGAATGAACACGTGATGGTCGCACATGTAATGAACGCCATTGGCCCGAGCCGGTGGCGTTTTTCTTTTGTGTCCATGCCTTACATGAGAGGAAGAGTGAAGAAGAGCCACGCGTTTGTGGATGGCTCTATGCGCGAGCACGGGAAAAGCGGGTAACAAGAAGAACGCACACAAGCACCACCGCCGCGCTAATACCCAGCAAGGTGTTCACCGGCACTGCCACGGGCAGAATCCACAGCTGCTGCACCTGAGGCGCAATCAAACTCATTGCCGCCACGCCACTGCCGATACCAATTACCGATACCAGCAGATTGCGCCAGAAAAATGAACGCAACGCAAAGAATTTTGTGGCACCCATGAAATCGAAAAGTGCAAGGTCGTCGGGGGTGAGATACAACGCCGAGCGCAAGGCCGACGACAACAACAGAAGGATGCATAGCCCGCACAACACGCACACTACGCTCACACGTCCAACTATAGATGACTGCATCTCTAACACAGATCTAAGCACATCGGATGGATAGGTTACTTCATCGGGCACTACAAGCAGAGCCGAGCATTGCCGGTATACGGTCATAAAGCTCTCTGCATTGATTGATCCTTGAATAAGCCGCACGCGCAAGGTATGAGAAAAGGGATTCTCCGGAACAACTTCCGATATCTCCACTCCGTAGCGCTGAGTAAACTCGCGTTGCCACATTTCGGGCGTGATCACTTGAACTTCCGCTACCGGCCAGACCGATCGCAGAGTGTTGGCTGCGCGGTATGCCGAAGCCGCATCCTCCATAGGGTTCAGCACCACCGATATCAGCAGCTCGCTTTCCTTTTCCCGAAGGGCACTCCAGGAGCGTTCGTAAAACCACATGGCGCCGAAGGCAACAGCCACGCACACTGCAGTAACGAGCGCAAGCCGAATCGAGGTGAACGGTGATGAAACAAAACTACGCCAACCTATAGACCAATGAAACGATCGTGCCATGAATGATGTGATTGCTGAGATTCTGCGATTAGATGATTCGATGATTCTATAAATACTGACGTACTGAGCTCCTGCATATCAGCGGGCGGCGTCATGAGCATCTCTACACATCCGTGCGGTTTCGTCTGGATTGCAGAGCGGCCATTGCGTCAGGTACTGTGCGGAACAACTGCGACATTCGGAAATGCAGGTCGGCTCGCACACTGAAGATAAGCAGCACTGCGAAGGTAACAGTGTACGTGACTACTCCCAGGGAAATCAGTTCCTCGGCATGAGCCATGCCGGTGAAGATGAAGGTGGCAATACCTACCAGAGAACTAAATAGCACCATGCCAAGAAGCTTCCACACTTTGTGTAACGCAAGGTCTACCGACTGCAGAATAAACAGCGGCAAGAACACGGCTCCCAGTATCATCACATTGAACTGGCGCACGACCGGGGCATACTGGGGACCCAAAAACTGAACGATGAGACTTGTGCCGCCAAACTCCAAAATCAATACGCCGGGTACAGTGATGACAACTAAAAGAGAAATAGCCTTAGAGAACACCGTGATAATCTGGTCTTTACGATCCGTTGCCAACAATTTTACCGCTGTAGGATACATGAGTGCAATACCGGCATCCGTGACGGTTTCGAACAATCTATACAGCATCTTCGTGGAGTTGTACACGCCGGCAGCAGCGGTACCGAAGAATGGCTGCACCAAGAAGACATCGAGCTGGCGAATGGAGTGATTCACTGCCATCATTAATGCCTGCGGTAGTCCAAAGTGCAGTATCTGAGCCACCTTCAGGGTGCCCACACGGCGAAACACCAACACATCTTTGGCACAAATAAGTGCCACCACAGAGCTTGCCGCTACTCCACCAAGCGCAATCACTTTCATGTCTTCATACGAGTTAAACTCGCCGCGCAGCATTATCGTTGCGGTGATTGCTCCCATACCTGCAAACCAAGCCAGATCCACAAGAAACACATCGCGCATGCGAAGATCGCGCATCAGAAGCTTCAGCCCCATTGCTCTGGGTAATGTGAGCAACACAAACAGTGGCAAGGTATCGGCTATGTCCGCAAAGCGTGGTTCGTTGAAAAGCATGGCTAATGGCGATTGAAACACCATCACTGCCAGCGAGATTCCCAGGGCAATACACAGCAAAAAGATCAGCGTCAGGTAATTCACCCGCCCGCGGTCTTCAGGGTCTACACCGAATTGAATAATAGACTGTAGAGCAGAGCCATCGCAAATGATGAAAATCCACGTCTGCAAAGTAACAAGCTGCGCAGCCAATCCCCATTCCTCCGGTGCAAGAAGGCGAATCTGCAGAAGCGTCACGAATCCGTATGCGATAAACAGTACTTTATCGAGTGCGGTCCACGAGAGTTTAGAGAGGTGATGTCGGAAATCCACGATGCGTGCTGATGATGCGAACTGATGATGCGAACTGATGATGCAAACTGATGATGCGAACTGACGTTCTATGCTGAGCTTATGTTCAGATGCTGCGCTGCAATTTACGGGTGACTTATTTCTCTGCAATTATGCAGCGTAACTCGTGCTGTGCTTTGTCCATGCTAAAGGCCAATCGCCGAGTTGGAACACACACGCCGTATTCGGGTGAATACAATACTTCATCGATGCGCACTACCGGGCCGGTTCCATGCAGATCTACCACCGTTGCGCCGCGGGAACAGCGCGCATGAGCAGGGCCAATCAGCTCAACATGTGCATCGGGATGGCAAATCATGTGTATCACCTTGTCATCCTGCGTGTCGCAATGATCCTCAATGACAATTCCTTGATTATGGAAGTGCACTGTGCGCGTATGATCAGGCCCGAAGGCAGAGTGCCGGCCTTTCCACGTGTGCGTGTCCGCGTGGAGTATGGTTGCTTTGGATGTGTTGCTTTGAATCCAGAATAATCCCTCGCGAAGATCCTGAGGCAAACGGCTTTGTTCCCGCGTGCCTACACTCAGGGTGTTGTGCATTGATGTTGTACGAAAGGTGTTTCGTTTCAGCGGAAGTGCCGTGTACACATAGGTACCGGGATCGCAGAAGAAATCTTTGCCGTGAACGCTCAGCACCACCGAGAGCTGATCGTTGTGAGAGTGACCGCCGCGGCCATGCTGGCCCACGGAACCTGCGCGCAGATAGCACGCATAGTTGTGGGTGCGCCGCAGGCTAATACCAAAGTCCGCTGCGCTAAAAATCGTATCCGCATTATTGGATGATGCGTTCGACACTGTTGATGACGGACTCTCTGACACGGTTGATGACGGACTCTCTGACACTGGTGATGCCGCACTCTCGGCAGCATTCCCGTGCATAGCATCCGCCGCAACTGCACGAAGAATGTCGTCCCAAAGGGTACTGATTTCCACGTGTCCTATACGCGCCGCTAAGCCGCACAGAACCTCGGCTTCACGGCGATGGTGCGGCCGCTGCGGCTGCTCCGGTGTTTGATAAAAGGGAAGCAGCGGAATAAAATGCCCGCCGTCGTTGTCGCCAATTTGCGGAACCATACCGGCGGCGCTAAGTATATGGCCTGTAAACTCGTGCACAGCCCGTAGGCGAGAGCGAACCTGATCACTGACTGTAAAGGAGCTATCCCGCGAGGCCGCGAACAGATAACTCCACGCTATCATCTCGGCCGAGAAACAATGATAGGGCAATGATGCTTCGAAGTGCGAGCCGTCGCTGTGGAATTGGTAGAACAACTCTGCATCCAGATGCTTCTGCACGAACAGATCGATACGATCGCGCAAGTGGCAGGGACTCATGAAGGCCGCGCAGGCACTGAGGCCGGCGATGTTGCTCAAGAAGTGATTGCCCCGCATTCCTTCAGACCACTCATATCGTTCAAGTATCCATTCGGCATGCTCTGCCACCGACGCTCGAAGCGCGTCGCTGAACTCTGTATCAAACAGCGCACCATCGGCGCAGAACACATGATATCCCACAAGCACATTGGCGATGCGAATGGACGCTTCCATGGGAACGGTCCAATTGATTCCGTAGCCCGGCGGATTGGTGGAAAGAAAGTCCAACACTCGCGAGCGGAAAAGTTCGGCATACTGAGTTTTACGGGCGGGATCACTACATGCCACGCTAGCCATAGCCAGGTGCACTGCATGGTGCATTCTAGCTTGGTCCCATGGATTCTTCGGATCCACTCCCGGCTGCGGACTGATGCGTGTATCACTGCTCGCCACGCCTTCGCTCCACGTATATCCGCTGCGATGATCACATTGCCAATCCAATGCAGTGTACGGTTGGCGAATGCACAGCCAACGGCGCTGTGCTTCCTGCACATTGGCAGAGTTTATCAGGCGCTGCATCCACTCGCCGCCGGCATCAATGTGTAATGGCTCGGCGTTGTGATTATACCGGTAGTTCTCCATTCCCGGGCAGGGCGCACCGTGCGTAAAAATCTTCCAACCGGTACCGCTCAACCACAACTCTCCGTCGGCATAGCGTGTGGCATGTTCCTGAAGCTCCGCACTAAAGGGCGCAAGCACAGGCGCGCTCGGGCCGCCAAGCTTTGGCAGTACGATATGCAGTGAATTCGGAATGCTCGGAAGGAACGTTGCGGAATTCTTAGGAGCATGCGCAGGTAGTGTATTGCCAAGTGCGCCACGCATACGTTTTTTCAGGGCGCGTCCCAGCTTTGCAGCGCTCACGCGCCACCCTACGGTGCGAATTTGATATAGTCGGAAAGCAAGGTTCATGTGCGGCAGCTGCTCTGCGGCAAAATAGCATCAGGGAAGAGGGCGGCAAACACTGAGTATCTTTGCACGCGGCCGGCACGGATTGTTTGCTGCTTCACCTTCATCACATCTGGTACATACATGTCACGATTCGGATACGTAGCCATCATCGGCAAGCCCAACGCGGGTAAATCAACGTTGCTTAACGCACTTCTTGGCGAGCAGCTTTCTATCGTTACTTCCAAGCCCGAAACAACGCGGCGTAGTGTGGTGGGAATTTTTACCAACGAAACCATGCAAGCGGTGTTTCTTGATACGCCGGGCGTTGTACCCAGACCAAAGTTCGAGCTCCACCGCCAGATGATTGGTTTTATCCATCAAGCCGTGCAGGAGGCCGATGTCATTCTTGTGATTGTGGACATCACCGAGTCTATGCGAACGCTCATGGATGTGCTTACCGAACAGTTGCGAAACGACATTCGCGACAGCGGAAAGCCATGCATTCTTGTGGTAAACAAAATGGATGTGCTGGACGACAAAACCATTGCTTTGCCGAAGATTCTGGAGCTGATGAAGACCGGGTTATTCAAAGAGAACGTGGCGATCTCCGCCAAGTACAACAAATTTGTTGAGGAACTTGTGCGCGTCATCGATGCCAATTTGCCCGAGGGTGAATTTGCATACGACCCCGAGCAACTCTCCACGCAGCCGGAGATCTTCTTTGTGGCCGAGTACGTTCGCGAACAATGCTTCGAGTTGTTTCGCGAAGAGATTCCCTATTCCACGGAAGTTCGAGTTACCAAGTTTGAAGAGCGCACAAAGGGTAAGTACTTTATTCAAGCCGAAGTGGTGGTGGACCGTACTGCGCAGCGCGCTATTGTTATCGGGTCCAAAGGTGCCTCGCTCAAGGAGCTTGGCAGCCGCGCCCGTGCTCGCATTGAGGAACACCTAGGCGTGGGCGTGTTCCTGGAACTGCATGTACGTGTAAAATCAGACTGGCGAGACAGCGAACGAGACCTGCGTGAGTTTGGATATGAAGGCTATGGCGACATGCTCGTTGCCGACGGCCCGGACATGGACTAATTGACAAAGCGGTCGCGCTTGATTACAACGATAGTGCGGTCGTCCGTGTAGGATCCGTGGGCACTGAATGTTTGCACTTCTTCCAACAGCATGGTGGCCAGTGTGCGCGCAGATGCATCTTTGTGCGCCGTGATTACTTCTTCAATTCTCTTCTCACCAAACTGCTGTTCGTGCTCGTTCTGCGCCTCGGGAATGCCATCGGTAAAGAGCACCAGAATATCGCCGCGCTCCAGATTAACTCCTTCCACTCTATACTTCTGATGCGGTGCAATGCCCAGCAACGGTCCGGTAGGTTCCAGCTCCACACAGGTGTTGGAAGAACGTCGGTAATGAATAGGCGAGCAATGGCCTGCGTTGCAATACAGCATCAAACCGTTTTGCGATTGTGTGAGTTCGCAGTAGCACAACGTAACAAAACGCTCGTACGGAAATGTATCGAAGATCAGGTTATTCAAGCGGGAAATCAACGAGGTGATCTTTGTTTGGAAGCCGCTTCCCATGCGCAATGCGCCGGATACAAACAACGCTTGAATAGCCGCAGGTAAACCCTTGCTGGCTGCGTCGCTGATCACGATGCCGGAGCGCTGTTCGTCGTCGTCGGAGGTAGTGGTAAGATAGTCGAAGTAATCGCCGCCTACCACGCTGTCCGGCAAAGAGATTCCGAATACACTGTATTCAAAAAACTCCAACGTGTGATCGGGCAGCAGCGAGCGTTGAATCTCGGAAGCCTGATCCAAATCCCGTTTCAGCTTTGCCTGCTGTCTGCGCATCGCAAGGTTTCGCAATGCCGTAGTGGTGGCACTGGAGATAACTGTCATGGTGGAGGTCAACTCACTTACCGACTCGGCCGCATTGAAGGCAAGTACGTATCTGGTGTAGGGGTGAGCATCTCTCTTTATAACTTCGCCAACGCCCGTAGCAGCATACTGCGTAATACCTTTTTCTAACAGCAGCGGATCTGTTTCATTGCCAATAATCACGCGCTTCTCCGCTAAAGAACGAAACACAGGTTGGTCTACAATGGAAACATTATAGTCGTCGGGAATGCGTGCCACGCTGCCGTACTGGAAGAGTATGGCATATTGATCTTCCGTTTCGTCAATTTCCCAAATGCGCGCTCCCTCCAAGCCAAACTCCGTGCGCGCGCAAAGGTCTCGCACTAAGGTTTTGAGCAAGTCTTCCTCGGAATCGAAATGACCGCCCAGCAGCTTGTCTATAAGCTTGTATACTTCGCGCTGCGTAATGCCGGCGCCGGAACGTGAGGTGTTCATGAATTGCCGCGATGAGTGGTGTATGCTGATGTCATGACGTCGAAACTCTTATGTCGATTTAAACCGCCGAGGCAAGACGGACTTCACGCACACATAGTGCACGCTCGCGTTCGTCGTTGGTGGCGATAATCACGATGCAGCCGGCAGATGCTGCTTCGGCAACAACATCCGCAAACACCGTGAAGCCATCGTCGTCGATGTTCGATGTGGGCTCATCCAGCAGCAACAACGCGGGTTTGCTATACAGAGCAAGCACAAGTTTTACGCGCTGCTTCATTCCGGTAGAGAAGTCTCCGATGAGTGATTCGCGGCGATGATCCAAGCCGAAGCGATGCAGAAGTTCCTCCGCGTACTGAAGATCTGAACCATTGCCACGAAGGTCCGCATCAAGCTGCACATGTTCCCAGGCTTGCAGCTCGTCGTAGAGAGACATACCCGGCGCAACGTATCCGCACAAGGAACGCAGCTCGTCATCGCTGAATTGCTTGTTGTTGGCATGCAGTATCGCGCTGCCTCTGAAGGGCTGCAGCAGGCCCGCAATGCTCGCAAGCAGAGAAGACTTGCCCGCACCGTTGCTTCCCGTTACGGCAACAACTTCTCCGCCGTTTACTGTGGTAGAGACCGGTGCAAACACAGCGCGAGTGCCGTCGTAGGATACCTGCAAATCGTGTAGATATAACTCGCTTATCATGGTTGCACCACAAAAGTTCCGGTGATTGTAGCATCTGCAGACTCTACCGTGTATACATACACGCCGGACGAAAGATCCTGCGGTATATCACTCCACGAAGCCACTCGCGAACGGCTTTGCTCGTCCAGCATTACCTCGCGATCCTGACCGCTTACTACAACACCTTCGGGCGTTAAAATGGTGACGCGCACGGTGCTGCCTGCTGCCATGGCATCGGGAAGGGGGAACCACATAGGTACATTCTCGCGCAGAGAAAATGGTTGCGGAAAGGGCGACGCATGCGCGCGCAGTGCAAAACCATTAGCAAAAAACAAGGTATCGTAAAGTGTGCCATTACCGCCAATAGATTCCAAACGATAGTAAAAAGGAGTGGATCCCAGGGGCCGAGAATTTGCCACAGGGGTAGCACTTACCACAAAGCTCACAATGTTCGACTCCTTGTATCGCGTAGATGTGCACAGAGCATCCACTGTATCGGTAGCGCGGTTACCGCGTGCAGGCAATACGCAGCGAAGCAGGCGGAATTGAAAGGGCTCCAAGCGGCATTCAATGCTCAACGAGGGATCGGTGTACTCGCAAGAGGAGTTATTGTATGGAATGAGTAAGGGCATGTCCGCCGCATTGGTGAAGGAGCTGCTACTGCGGGATGCACGATGCCCCGTGGCATATAGTAAGGGCAAACATTGCAGCCACTCGCCGGACAAACTGCTGCCTGCCTGAACCAGCGTGCTATCTAAGGCAGTAAATGCGTCGGTGGCCTGCCATCCCGTTGCGAAACATGTTCCGAGGTTCTGCCATGTGCGACGCACCAGGGAATCTTTGCCGCGCTCCTGCAGATACTGAAAAAAGAAGGCGTGTGCATAGCCGGCTGATTGCGCGTTCTGAGCGTCTGTCCAATAGCGGGTGTCTGTTGATGCAAGGAGTGGCTTCAGGTATTGCAGGTAATCCATGCTTTCGGGAAACACTCGGTGCTCCATCCACACACTTGTCATTTCGTTGATCATCGTAGAAGGGAGGTCCGATGCATATGCATATTGAATCATGTGATGGAACTCGTGCGCAATGGTCACCTTAAGAGCTAACATTCCGGTATCGCGATACACTCTACGCTTCTTGCTTCCTTCCCATACCGAATCGCCGGCGCTGTAGTTGTTGTCCAACACCAGGAATGCCGCGGTGCGCAAGCGATTAGCATCGCAAATCTGCGCACGTGTATCTACAGGATAGGTGAGGCCATAAAAGCCGCTCATTACCACACCGTCTATCACCGATCCGGGATCGTTGCCAATCTCCATTACGTATACATCCCATGCGGTGGAGTCGGCGGTGGTGTATGCTAAGGGCTGTTGATATCCCATTCGGCCCGTTTGTTCGCGCGCCACATACTCTAGGTAATACCCCACGGAATCGATGTAGTCCGGTATGCCGTTGGTGTTGAGATCCGCGCCGGCTATTGCGTTCGTGCCGCGTAGGCTGTAATGTATGCGAAATGTCCCGCCGGCACTTGTAACCATGGTATCCAGCACAGGTCGTGCCGCAGAAAGTATGGCTATCGATTTCCCTGATCGAATTGCAGGGCGTATCAAGCACGACTTTCTGGTAGCAAATTCCGTTTGAGATTCTTGTTGCGATTCCGTTTGAAATTCCGGTTGCGGTTCCGTTTGTAATTCCGTTTCCGGTTCAGCGTGGGCCGCAGGTGCTACGCGGTTCTGAACAATTTCGATTCCGCGTGCGTGTTTATACAAGCCACGATGCGGCACTATGCCCCAAACAGGCAAGCAGATACAGAGGAAGAGCAGAAAGGAAAGGCGCTGTGCGGTCACAATGATGGACCTTAACTACTTAAACATCTCTTTTATCATGCCCCAGGTGCGTCGCACGCTGCTGACATTCTGAACAATTGAAGAGACGGAGGAATAGGAAATGGTGTTGTCGGATCCAACAACTTTGATGCGATACGAATAACTGCGGCCGGCAACCTTCTGCTGTGTGTCGCCGCCTTTAAGCAAAACGTCGGGGTCGGTGAAACGATACACTTGATATGCACCGCGAGGTTCCACCACACCAACGCTTCTATAGGTCTGGCCATCGGTTGAGCGCTCCACTTCAAAACGTGCTACGGATTTTTCCGTTGTGCATAGCCATTCAATAGAAACACTGGTTCCCTCGGCCTTGGTTGTAAAGTACTCCATGCTCACATCAGCGGCATACACAGACACTGCCGGAACAGAGCCCAGTATGAGTACTAAGAGTAGTAGTAGTCGGTGTATGGATAGAGTGCGTGTCACGCGGCAAAGTTACGAGAGGAGTATTAACGGGCGCAAGCAAAATATTCGTGATTTTGCGCAGCAAAATGACGCAAAAAACCGATTATATCATTCTTGGGGCCGGTCTGGCCGGAACGATGCTCGCCGAATTGCTCCGCGCGCGCGGCCGTAGTGTTCGGGTAATCGACAACGGCGCGCAGTCGTCGTCTATGGTGGCAGGTGGGCTGATGAATCCGCTCACCGGTAAGCGATTAGTGCTCGATGAAGAATTCGGCACCCGCTTCGAGCTGGCGCAAAAAGCCTACGCCGATGTTCCGGGCGCACTGCAAACCTTACCCGTTTTTCGTGTTCTTTCGGAGCGCATTGAACATGATTCGTGGGTAAAAAAGCAGGAGCAGTACCGGGCTTTGAACACGGTTATGGCCGCCTCTTCGGCCGATGTTCGGCAGCACTTGCCGTGCATGAGCAGCAGCGTGGACGGTTGCACGATCGTTACTGTTCCGCAAGCCGGATTACTGAATACAGCAGCCGTGATAAGCAAAAGAAAGCGCGTGCTTGCCGAGAATAACGAGCTCGTTACCGCCGGAGTTTCTCTAAGCGATTGGGATATGGAGTCTCATGCTCTTGGCGGCGTTGAAGCAGATAAAATTGTTATCTGCGACGGCTGGCATTTGTCGTCGCACCCACTGTTCGCAAGTGTGCCTACAATGTGTGCAAAGGGACAGCTACTCACGGTGCGCATCCCGCAGGTGGAGCATTCGGGGGCGGTGATTATTCACGGCGGCAGATTCTTGGCACCGCTCGGAAACTCTATGTACCGCTACGGCGCCACCTACGAATGGAACGATCTGAACGAAACAGTTCTTGAATCCACTACCGAGTTTTTGCTTGAGGGTTTACGTGGCATGATTGACACGGACTTCATTGTAGTAGATGCGCATGCAGGCGTACGTCCGATTATCCGTGATGTACGACCCGTGATGGGCGTGCATCCTACCGCACGCCATGTTTCCATGCTCAACGGCATGGGCTCGAAGGGTGCATTGTTGGCACCGACGTTGGCCGCAATGTTAGTTAATCATCTGGAGGATGGTGTTGCCATACCCGAGGCCTTTTCACTGGAACGATTTTTATGACATATCATCACGTTGAGCATCACACTGAACTATGGAGCGCTGTGGAATTCTGCCACATGATACTGCGGCGTTTCGTGCCTGCTCATGCTGCTGCGCGCGTTCTGGATGCTACTGCCGGCAATGGCTACGACACCTGCTTTATTCTGGATATTCTTGATGATAAAGGCGAAGTGCTTGCAATAGATATTCAACAGCAGGCAATAGATGTAACAGCGATGAGAATTGCGCAGCATCCGCGCGCGGCTCAAGCCAGAGTGGAGCTCTGCGCCCACCGGGATGTTGCATCATTGCTGGAACGCTATGGTTGGAGCTCGCTTCACGCCGTTGTGCTGAACTGCGGATACTTGCCCGGCACAGACAAGAGTATTCGCACCACTGCCCATGGTACTCGCGATTTGTTGCACATGCTGATACCGCTCCTAGAGCCGGGAGGAGTGATCTGTGCGGTGTGTTACACGGGGCACGATGGCGGAGTTGAGGAACGCGATGCCGTGCTCGAGTTGTGCAGGAGTGTAGCAAAGAACCGCTATCGTACGGCCATGTATACTAATCCCGGCAGGCTTCACGCGCCGGAGTGTTATTGTATTGAGAGAGTTGCTTGAGTTTACGCGCCGGAGTATCTCGACGCTTACTCTACAAGTATCTCGTGAGGAGAGAGAAGTTCATCAATGACCAACGTAATAGGTCCGAAACGAGTGCTAAGCATCTGTGCATCGGAGGGTTCTTCGGCCGGATCGGCAACGGCTTCTTTTTTCATGGACTGCAGCCACGAATACAGCGCAGGCGACACGCTCACCGAAGCAGGCACACGACCATTGTGCTCCACAAAGCGCTCTACAGCGGAGTACACTTCTTCGTATGCGTCAAAAAAATCCATGATTATCGGGGAGATGATTGCGGTGCAAATAACCCAACTTCGGCGGTTCCTGCAAACAATTCCTTAGTCTGCACACGCTGTGCCGGAGGTTTACACACCTGCCTATGGCCTTCGCGCTATTTTTGCTAAACAATTCGCTGAACTCGATCAACTCACGTGACTCACGTGGCATACTTGACTCACTTGACTTCACCTTCGTTTTATGATTGAATGGCCTTCGATTACATCCGTCTTTTTTGATTTGGATAATACTCTCATCGATCATACTGGTGCCGAAGAGCGAGCTTTTGATCATTGTTATCACGAATGCGGCTTGAATACGGGCCGCTACGACCTTCAGCAATTATTGGCCTATTACCGCGACATTAACAACGATTTGTGGGCTGCCTATCGCCGTGGGGAAGTAACCACCGATATCGTTCGCCATGAGAGGTTTCGCCGTATTGTGGAGCTACAGTTCGACACACCGCCCTTGCACATACATCCGGACCGAGTTTCGGAAGTGTATCTTCATGCCTACGATACTGCCTCGGTTCCCCTGGAGGGCGCAGCCGAAGCTATTGCACTTACCAAACGGCATTCGGGATTTGTGGGAATAATTACCAACGGATTTCCGCGACAGGTAACGCGCAAGCTTGAGCATCAACGTTGGACCGCCACCTTTGATGTTATTACGATATCATCGTTGGTGGGTGTAGCAAAGCCGCATCCGGACGTGTTTAAGGCCGCTCTTGCCACGCGCGATCATCAACCGGGTGAAGCGGTATACATAGGTGATAATTACGAGGCCGATGTGATCGGCGCATCAAAAGCCGGATGGAAGACGGTATATATTCGTAATGCACACGAGCGTCCGGAACACACAGGCGATGCCGATATGGTGATTGATTCACTTTGCGATTTGCATGCATGCCTTGCGTTACTTCAGCCGCGAAAGCCGGCACATTCATGAGCCACACACCTGCATTTTCATGAGCCAATCACCCGATCATAGTACAACACACGCGCACGTTGAAGAGCAGATTCAGGAACTACTCACTCTGCACGTGCATCCCTATGTGCAGTCGCATGGAGGAGAACTCGTGTATGCCGGGTTCAGCGATGGGGTGGTGTATGTGCATCTTAAAGGTGCCTGCTCGCGCTGTTCGGCTATCAACCTAACCTTGCGGTTTGGTATCGAGAGAATTCTTCGCAAAGGGTGCGCGGAAGTACAACGGGTAGAGCTTAGCGACGATCCCCGTGCTTCGTGTTTGGCTCCCGAGGGCGCAGCACAGTGATGCCCGTGTTGGTGGGTACTGTTTTGAGCACCTCGGAAATTGCGTCGTCCAGTACTACTTTCTTCTTGGCCGACGATGCGTGCATGAAGTGCGCAATGCCATCGGGTGTCTTATAGATCATGCCCGTGTGGGAATAATCCAGCCCTTCTTTACTCGTGGTGATCGCGATGATATCACCGGACTGCAGTTTGCTTTCTATGGCCGCAACCTTTTCCTTGGGAATGTACCAGTGTTGCCGCGCCGACAGAGTTTTTTCCTGAGCTGCGATCACAGCAATCCACTCGGGATTGCGCTGAAGCGCCTTGTAGTACTTCGGATTTTTGGACATAAACCCCACCTTCAGAGGGAAGGGAATGCCGCCAAGTTGCCTGGTAATATTCGTGATCACATTCTTCTCCACATTGTTTGTGATCCAGTCTCCGGTGTAGTGCAAGCGTGAAGTATAGTTCAGCATCTTTCCATTTCGATATCGCGTCCATTCTACTTCATCCTTCATGTGCTCTATGCTATGCTTGCCGGCTTTTACACACCGGGCAAAGGCCAACATGTTCTCAAAAAACGTAACGCAGTCCAAGCCCTCGAGGTGCACTACGCACTGCTCCGGTCCGTCGCTCTCCAGCGTTCCGCCTACGTAGGGTGTGCCCACAAGTGTTCGCCCTGCGCTCGCCATAATGCGGCCAATAGTCTCATCTTGCCAATGTTCCTTATCTGCCAATTCAAACAAGCGCTGCGCAATGTGCGAAGTTGAGTCCGACGCATTGTCGCCATCCTGCGTAGTGGTGGAAGCTTTGGAACCTACAGAGCCTACAGAACCTATAGATACTACTCTCACCGCATTCGGCGCGCCACAAAGAGCAAGAGCGCCGGAGAGCATCACCGTAACCACCATAGCCGATGCACACCGCACGGCAACGCCTGCAAACGGCAACATCCCCGGTAAAAGAGATACTCGTTCTAACAAATCAAAGAGGGGGGCGGATGGTCGATGTGGAGAGAGCATGATGTGTGTGATTGATGACGGCGAATTTCATATTGCGCAAGCGCCGGCGGGCGAAAATACAGAAGGGTTGATGTTGTGGACGAATACAGCTTTTAGGACTTCCTGAACCCCCGATTTGCGCATTTGCGCATTTACTGCTGCAAGGAAGTGCTGAGTTTTGGCAAACATCGGCGAAGCGTATCTTCGTGGCATGAATGCGGTGCTAATACCGCATACCTGCTCTCTACCTAAGGATTCAGACTGTGTTTCAAAAAGTACTCATAGCAAACCGGGGCGAGATTGCCCTGCGCATTCTTCGTACCTGCAAACGCATGGGCATTGCAACGGTGGCCGTGTATTCCGACGCCGATGTTCACTCGCCACACGTGCGCGAGGCCGACGAGGCCATTGCCATTGGCGGCTACACACCACGCGAAAGTTATTTGGTGATGGACAAAATTCTGGATGCCATTGCAAAAAGTGGCGCCGATGCTGTTCATCCGGGCTACGGATTTCTCTCGGAGAATGATGAGTTTGCCCGCAAGGTGATAGAGAGCGGATGTGTGTTTATTGGCCCCGGCCCCGAGGCAATCGATGCCTTGGGCGATAAAACCGCAGCGCGCGAGCTGGCTATTGCGCATGATGTACCGGTGGCACCCGGCTCGAAGGGTGCTATTGCATCGTACGACGAAGTGCTGGAGCTGGCGCGAACCATTGGCTATCCCGTGCTTATCAAAGCAGCGGCCGGCGGTGGCGGCAAGGGCATGCGTGCGGTACTCAAAGAAGAAGATCTGCGCGAAGGCCTGGCATCGGCCCAAGGCGAAGCGCTGAGTTCTTTCAACGACGACCGCGTGTTTGTAGAGAAATATGTGCTGAATCCACGTCACATCGAGATTCAGATTTTGGCGGATCATCACGGGAACGTGCTGTATTTCCCGGAGCGCGAGTGCTCAATCCAGCGGCGACATCAAAAGGTTGTGGAGGAGTCGCCGTCGATGGCTATTCATCCCGAGCTGCGCCGCAAGATGGGCGAAGCCGGTGCGCGCTTGGTGCGAGCCGCGGGCTACACAAATGCCGGCACCATAGAGTTCCTGCTCGACGAAGACGGATCGTTTTATTTCATGGAAGTAAATACGCGCTTGCAGGTGGAGCACCCGGTAACAGAAATGATCAGCGGTGTGGATTTTGTGGAGCAACAGATTCGCATAGCAGTCGGTGAACATCTACAGATTACTCAAGAAGACATAGCACAGCCACAGGGCCACGCCATTGAATGCCGCATTTGTGCCGAAGATGTGTACAATGCCTTTCTTCCGGACACCGGTGTGGTGGATTATTTGCAATTACCCCAAGGCGACGGCATTCGTTACGACGCCGCTTTGTATGTAGGGTACGAGGTTTCGGTTCATTATGATCCCATGGTTGCTAAACTCATTTGCCATGGCAACACGCGCCAGGAGGCAATAGAGAAAACACTATGGGCGCTGGATCGCATTGTGCTAAGCGGGTTCAAAACTACCGTACCTTTTTGCCGCGAAGTGGTGAACTCTGCGGAATTCCGCAGTGGTGAATATTCCACGCGATATGTGGAGCGGCACTGGGATGAGAACTCTATTTCGGCAAAGACCCACGTGCTGTCGGCCATTGCTGCAGGTGTGTACCACGACTTCACCACGCGCAGAGTTCCTCAAGCCTAATCGCTTTGGATCCGGCTCGATCCGGCTCGCTGATTTTGATTATTCAATATTTACTAGGGGACACCACATTGAAAAATTTGTTTTTTGCCATCGCCATTGCAATGGTACTTGGCGGCGCTGCTGCTGCTCAAACCTTGGTCTCGACAGAGCCGCACAACCGTGTCGTTGTCCTGGAAGAATTCACCGGCATTCACTGCGGATACTGCCCGGATGGACATCGCCTGGCTAATCTGCTTCGCGCCAAATACAACAACGAGCCTGTGCTTATCAATATTCACAGCGGCAACTTTGCTGTGCCCGGTGCAGGTGAGCCCGACTTTCGTACCCAATTCGGCGACTCTCTGGACCGACAATCGCAACTGACGGGTTATCCCGCCGGAACCGTGAATCGCAGAGTCTTCACGGGCATAGGAACCACGCCTGCTTTGAGCCGCAATCAGTGGGATGCAGCTGCCGTGCAACTCATGAAGATGCCGTCTCCCGTGAACGTTGGCTTGCGCTCCACCTACGATAGCACAACCAGACAATTGAATGTAGAGGTGGAAGTATTCTACACCGCTGATGCTTCGTCTACAACTAATCGCTTGAATGTAGTGCTGCTGGAAAACAATGTGGTGGGCGTGCAAAGCGACTACACTAATGGCAATCGTACAGACTACAAGCACATGCACATGCTACGCTGGATGCTCACCGGTCAGTGGGGCGAAGAGATCACGACCACCACAAAGGGGTCGTTGATCAAACGCGTATTTACCTATACAGTGCCTGCTGCCTTTAATGCATTGAACTGTGATGTTGCTGCATTTGTTTCCGAAGGAAAGCAGGAGATATACAGCGGCGCGCAAGTGGCGGCCAATGGCGGCACAACTCAGATTATATCGCGTATCGACAACGCAGGCGGCAGTGTGAGCACGCTGGCTCAAGCGGCACCTGCAAGTTTCGCGGCGCGTGTTTCCAACGAGAGTGGTGCGGACGAAGAGTTTACCGTGGTGCTGACAAAAAAACTTCCTGCCGACTGGACTGCACAGGCATCGGTTAATGGCGCTACGGTGGGCACACAGAGCGTACTCATTGCTAAAAATGCCAAAGCGGATTTGAACGTGGTGATTACACCCGGCGCAACTTCCGGAGTGGGAAGTGTGGACGTAGAGGTTCGTTCCGTTACCTATCCGCTCTCGCCTACCGTGCGCAAAACATACTACCTGATGTCCGGCGTTGAGAATTTATTGATGTCGCATCCCGATGCAGTGAAGTACGATTCCGTGTACACGCGTGCAATGCAGGCAACGGCTGTTCAGAAAATGGGAATGATGGACCGCAACGTGTTCGACATCTTCGCGCAAGCAGGCGCTGTTACCGGCATCAAGAATTTGTGGTACAATGTAAGCTGGGCGTTCCCTGGTATCACCGAATCCACCATGAACACCATGAAATCCATAATGAATGCCGGTGCCAACGTGTTCGTGGCCGGCCAGGATTTTGGTTGGGATCTGGCTTCCTTGGATGCTAATGCCAATGGCAACGCTACCACGAAGGCATTCTTTCAAGAGTACATGATGAGCGACTTTGTAGCCGATGGCAGCACCACCAACAACCAGCTTACCGCGGTATCGTCCGATGTATTGTTCAAAACAGTACCGACGAGTGCGGTCGTATCGCCCTACGGCAACAGCAATCTGTACCCCGATGAAATTAAGCCCAGAAGCGGCGCGCAGGCAATTTTCCGCTACAATAATTCTCCGAATAAAGTAGCAGCTGTTCGTGCGGAGAAAGCATATAAACTTGTGTACCTGGGGGTAGGATTGGAGCAGCTCACTCCTGCTGCGGGCGATGCAATTGTGAATATCACTCGCAAGTGGTTTACCGGCGAGATTTCCTCCGTGGAATTCGACCATCTTGCATCTCAAGGCGCTAGTGTCACACCGAATCCTGCATCGGGAACTGTACGAGTGAACCTGGCCGTTGCCACCACCGGCGGCACGCTGCGTGTGATCGACGCTTTGGGGCGCTGTGTGCTGAACCTGGGCATGGCAAATGGGGCAGAGAGCGTTGAGTTTTCCGTGTCGGAAATGCCGGTTGGTGTGTATCAAGTGATTCTGGACGACGCTGCTCATACACGCGTTTCCCGGATGCCCTTTGTGGTGGCTCGATAAGCCCGGCAAGCCTTATCAGCCCGATAAGCCCGACAAGCCCGATAAACCACCAATGCCCTGATTTATCGATCCGTATCTTTGCAGTTGTGCAATGGTTTGCCTTGGCGTGGGCCTCGAGACTCCGGACTTAAGACCTGAGCCTGTCCGCGTGTACCAACAACAACAACGACAACAATTACGACTACAACATTCAGTCACTCATGAACACCACGGAATTACATCCTCATCCACAAGCACCGGAATTATTCACCGAGATTGTTACGAACGCAGAGAATGCGCAGGAGCTTGGCTTGACAGCCGCCGAGTTTGAAAAGATCTGCGACATACTTGGACGTACACCCACAATGACCGAACTCGGCGTGTACAGTGTGATGTGGAGCGAGCATTGCTCGTATAAGAATTCCATTCTGCAGCTTAAAACCCTTCCGCGATCGGGTGGCCGCATGCTTGTAGAGGCAGGAGCCGAGAATGCGGGATTGATCGACATCGGTAACGGGTATGCTATCGCGTTTAAAATAGAATCGCACAATCACCCTTCTGCCATTGAACCTGTAGAGGGCGCTGCCACCGGTGTTGGAGGCATTCTTCGTGACATCTTCACCATGGGCGCCAGACCCGTAGCCGCACTCAACTCCTTGCGTTTTGGTGAGCTCGATTCTCCGCGTACGCAGTTCTTACTCAAGGGCGTAGTGAAGGGTATCGGTCATTATGGTAATGCTTTTGGCGTACCTACCGTGGGCGGTGAGATTTACTTCGACGCGTGCTATACAGACAACCCTCTTGTAAATGCCATGGCGGTTGGAATCGTGAAGACCGATGCAACAGCATCGGCTATTGCTACCGGCGCAGGAAACTCCGTGATGATCATGGGGTCTG
Source organism: Kapaibacterium sp. (SeqCode) (assembly GCA_046297095.1). Lineage (GTDB taxonomy): Bacteria > Bacteroidota > Ignavibacteria > Kapaibacteriales > NICIL-2 > JBBATK01. The sequence continues at coordinate 103,735 of JBKCNS010000022.1, forward strand.
CCACCGGCCGCGACGGCATACACGGCGCATCCATGGCTTCCAAAGAGTTCTCCGGCGATCCCCAAAACATGCGTCCCACGGTGCAAGTAGGCGACCCCTTTGCGGAGAAGTTGCTGCTGGAAGCAACACTGGAGCTTATTCAATCGGGCGTAGTGGTGGGCATGCAAGACATGGGCGCTGCGGGAATTTGCTGCAGCACCAGCGAGATGAGCGCCAAGGGCGAAGCCGGGATGTCTATAAATCTGGATCGTGTGCCACTGCGCGAACAGGGAATGAGTGCCTACGAAATCATGTTAAGCGAGTCGCAAGAGCGAATGCTCGTGGTAGTGCAGGCAGGCAAGGAAAGCATTGCAGAGCAGATCTGCGCCAAGTGGGACGTGCCCATCGTTACCATTGGCGTTGTTACCGACGACGGCATTATTCGCGTACATCGAAACGGAAAATGCGTGCAGGCCATACCGGCGGAATCGTTGGTACTGGGTGGCGGAGCACCGGTGTACGAGCGCGAGTGGCGCGAGGCATCGTACATCAAGAGCGTGCGTACCATCAATTACACAAAGCTCGAAGCCAAGTGCGCAAGCATTTCCATTCAGGATACGCTTATGGCTTTGCTCGCGCAAACAACCGTAGCATCGAAGCGATGGGTATACGAGCAGTATGATTCGCAGGTGGGAACAAATACTATTGCCAAAAGTGGAGGCGATGCCGCTGTGATGCGCATCAAGGAATTGCCCGGAAAGGGGTATGCCGTCACCACCGATTGCAACAGCCGTTATGTATATGCGAATCCCTACGTGGGTGGTTTGATCGCCGTAGCTGAGGCCGCGCGTAACTGCGTGTGTGTGGGCGCCGAGCCCGTGGCAATTACCAACTGTTTGAACTTTGGTAATCCCTACGACCCTGAAGTATACTGGCAGTTCCGCGAGGCAATTCGTGGTATGGGCGACGCCTGCCGCGCGCTGTCTACACCGGTGACCGGTGGCAATGTGAGCTTCCACAACGAGTCGCAAAACCATGCCGTATATCCCACGCCCACCATTGGTATGCTTGGCCTTATCGATGATGTTTCAACTGTTGTTGGCGCAGGTTTTAAAGATGAAGGCGATGTGGTACTGCTTGTAGGTAGCACACGTACGGAGATTGGTGCCTCCGAGTTTTTGAAGTTCATGCTGGGCGAAGTATGCGGCGATACACCTACTCTGGACATCAACGAAGAAAAGGCATTGCAAACTGCCTTACTGGCCGCTATACGCCAGCGTTTGGTGGTGTCGGCGCACGACTGCTCCGAAGGCGGATTGGGTGTTGCGCTGGCGGAATGTTGTATGCAATCGCCCGAAGGCCGCGGCGCTCTTATTGAACTGCCCTTCAAGTGCGACCACTACTCCTTGTTTGGCGAAGTTCAATCTCGGGTAATAGTCTCCGCGCGCTCGTCGTCGCTCGACGAACTGCAAGCATTGTTCGCCAAGCATGGTGTGCCGTGTACCGTGATTGGTGCCGTGTACGGAGATACACTACACGTGCATGATGTGCATGCTTCGGTTGCAGATCTTCGCGCCGCATTCGAGGGAGCTATTCCCCGTGCACTCGGAGTGACCGCATAAGTACAGCACTCAGAGGTTTACGCTCTTCTTGTTTGCAATATTCTACGTGCGCTGAATTGCATTCCAACTTTGAAAAATATTAACGTCCCCAGGAAACTAAAGTGACTTCTCGAGAAATTCGATCTTCGTTTTTGTCGTTCTTTGAACAGCGTGGCCATCGTGTGGTGCCCAGTGCTCCCGTGGTTCCGCATGGCGATCCCACGTTGCTATTCACGAACGCAGGAATGAATCAGTTCAAAGACGTGTTCCTTGGCCGCGGTACTCGCGACTACGTTCGCGCTGTGGATACGCAAAAGTGTATTCGCGTGAGCGGTAAGCACAACGACCTGGAGGAAGTGGGATACGATACCTATCACCACACATTCTTCGAAATGCTCGGGAACTGGAGCTTTGGTGATTATTACAAAGAGCAAGCCATAGCATGGAGCTGGGAATTGCTTACCGAGGTTTGGGGCTTGGATAAAGAACGGCTGTATGCCACGGTGTATCGCACCGACGACGAGTCCTTCGACCTTTGGAAGAACTTCTTGCCCGAGGCTCATATTCTGCGCTTCGACGAAAAAGATAACTTTTGGGAAATGGGCGAGACCGGTCCTTGCGGACCGTGCACAGAGATCCACTACGACCGCACGCCGGATAAAAGCGGGCGCTCCATGGTAAATGCCGGAGTACAGGAAGTAATAGAAATCTGGAACAATGTATTCATTCAGAATAATCGCCGTGCCGACGGCACGCTGGAGGAACTGGAGTCCAGGCACGTAGATACCGGCATGGGCTTCGAGCGAGCATGCGCAGTTATCCAAGGGAAGATGTCGAACTACGATACCGACGTATTCCTTCCCGTGATTCAGCGTTTGGAGGAATACAGTGGCCGCGCCTACAATGCGGCTCTAACCGATCCTACCGGTGTGGCTATGCGCGTTATTGCCGATCACGTGCGCACGTTGTCGTTTGCTATTGCCGATGGTGCCGTGCCGGGAAATGAAGGCAGGGGGTATGTGTTGCGTCGAATACTTCGGCGTGCCTCGCGATACGCACGGAATTTGTCGTTTACCGAGCCCGTGATTTATCAACTCGTGGATGTACTTGTGCAATCCATGGGCGATGTGTTCCCCGAGATCAAGGAAATGCAGACCACGGTGGAGCGTATCATTCGCGCTGAGGAGGAATCATTTTTGCAGACGCTGGAACGCGGTTTGGATCGCGTTCAGGTGATAGTGGAAAAAAGCCTGGAGCAAGGCAGCAGCACCGTGAGCGGCGAGGAAGCGTTTCAGCTGTACGATACCTTTGGCTTCCCGCTGGACCTTACACAACTGCTCACAAAAGAACGTGGCCTGGAGGTGGACGTTGCCGGATTCGATGCGCGTATGCTTCAGCAAAAAGAGCGTTCACGCGAAGCCCGCAAAGCAGCAGGCAAAGACGCCGAGTTCATGGCCGGCGGTGCCGAGCTTGCAACGGCAGGAATCAGCAGTCGCTTCGAGGGATACCAGACTCTCTCATCGGAATCCGATATTGTGTTTGTGGAGGGCCCGGCTGTGGCCCTGCGATCCACGCCATTCTATGCGGAGTCCGGCGGTCAGCAAAGTGATAATGGCACCTTGCTTATAGGCGGTAATACATATAACGTCATCGACGTTCGTCGTTCGGGATCTGCTATTATTCATGTCTGCGACCGAGACGTAGAGCCGCTTCCGGGCGATCTTGCTCGCGCCGAAGTAGATGTGCCGCGCCGATGGAATATTCAGCGCAATCACTCTGTTACTCACCTGCTGCACGAGGCATTGCGCCGTGTGCTGGGCACCCATGTGAAGCAAAGCGGATCGCTGGTAGCGCCGAATCATCTTCGCTTTGACTTCTCTCACTTCGAAAAAGTGAGTAGCGAGGAGCTTCGGGATATCGAGGCAATAGTAAACGAAAAAATCCTGGAGCGCGTGCCGGTACAGGTGCTGGAGCTTCCTATTGAAGAAGCGCAAAAGGTTCCTAATGTGAAGATGTTTTTCGGTGACAAGTATGGCGACTTCGTTCGCGTGGTGATTATGGACGAGCGATTCTCCGCGGAGTTCTGCGGCGGCACGCACGTTACCAATACTGCCGAGATCGGATTGTTCGCCATCACGCAGGAATCTGCCGTGGCCTCCGGCGTTCGCCGCATTGAAGCTATCAGCGGTAGCGGTGTTGCCGACTACATCAAGCGCTTGCGCGGCGATGTGGAGGCAGGAAAGGGCCATGCCGAAACATTAGGTGATAGAGTTCGCCAATTGGAAAAAGAGCTGCGTTCACTGCAAACACAATCGCTTGCTACGGCAGTGCCCGACATGATTGCACAGTCCATAGAAGTAAGCAACGTGCACGTGGTAGTGCAGCGCGTGGAGGTAGAGAACATGGACCAGCTCAAGGAGCTCGGCGATGCCGTTCGTTCCGGGTTGAAGCACAGAGGTATAGGGCTACTTGCCACCGTGCTCGATGATAAAGTGCAGTTGGTGTGTGTGGTAACAGACGATGAAGTAAAGAATTATCCTGCCGGCAAGTTAGTTGGTGCCGTTGCGGCATTATTAGGCGGCGGAGGCGGCGGAAAAGCCCACATGGCCACGGCCGGCGGTAAGGATGTTGAAAAGTTGGAAGAAGTACTCAAAGAGTTTCCTCTAATCGTTCAGGGATGGTCTGTTTCTTAAAAAAATAGCCATTGATTGCTTTTTTTTGCACTTGATGATTGTTCCACACCGGTTCGTGCGTCGGCCGGCCGCGGCACCACTCCGCATGGGAGCTGTGGCGTATGCAGGGAAGTGAATTGCGGATATGGGGTGGGAGTTGTAACTTGCCCGCGAAGGGATGCGAAGTCGCGACACCCGCAATTATCGACGTTTTTTTGGAGTAAATATGTCCTTCGACGTAACAGGAAAGTTGCACGAGATTTATCCCGAGCAACAGGTAACAGAGAAATTTCGCAAGCGTGAGTTTGTACTTGAAACGCAAGACGGAATGTATCAGCAGTATGTAAAGTTTCAGATGACGCAAGATCGTTGCTCAGCTCTGGATCATTTCTCCAAGGGAGATGATGTGAAGGTTTCCTTCAACCTAAGCGGCCGACCCTCGCAGAATCGTAATGGCGAGACCGTGTATTACACGAATCTCGTTGCATGGCGCTTGGAGCGTGCGGAGGCTAAATCGCGCGACATCCCCGACATGCGTTCGGCTCCCGTGAGCGATGTGGATGAAGTGCCATTCTAAATCGTTGGCCGCCATGAAGTAATTCGTGCATGCGCACTCGATGGATTTTTCGGGTGCGCTTTTTTTTGTTTCGCAGAATTCTCAACGGGAATCAATTACGCTCTCTTACTCCTTACAACGGTATGTCTCTTTCGCTTCGCATTCTTCTTATTGGTTCGGGTGGCCGCGAGCACGCGTTGGCTCTGGCGTTGGCGGCATCACCCTCGTGCGCGCAGTTGTATGCAGCTCCCGGTAATCCCGGCATCTTTAGGTGCGCCGAAAAAGCTCCCGTTTCTGTTACGGACTTTAGCGCTTTAGCTTCGTATTGCCGTGAGCAATCGATTGATATGGTGGTGATCGGTCCGGATCAGGCGTTGGCCGACGGCATGGCCGACGTGTTGCGCGACGCGGGTATAGTCGTGTTCGGACCATCCCGGCAAGCTTCGCGCATTGAGTGGTCCAAGAGTTTCTCCAAAGAGTTGATGCAGCAGGCGAATATTCCCACTGCAGCGTACCGCACATTCACGGCCGCGCAGGAATCAGAGGCAATAGCATATGCCGAATCGCGACCCTTACCTGTAGTAGTGAAAGCAGACGGCTTAGCATTAGGCAAAGGGGTGATTGTAGCGCACTCGCACAGCGAAGCATGCGCTGCCATTCACGATATGTTTGCCGGGGCGTTTAACGAGGCCGGCTCCACGGTGGTGATAGAAGATTTCCTGCAGGGCGAAGAGGCATCGGTGTTTGCTATATGCGACGGCCAAAACTTTGTAACCCTGGCTCCGGCCCAAGACCACAAGCGGGCTCTGGACAACGACGAGGGTAAAAACACCGGCGGCATGGGGTCGTTTGCTCCTGCTCGCGTGGTGAACCAAGCGGTAGCTACAGCCGTCAACGACACCATTATTCGACCCTTGCTCGATGCCATGAAAAGTGGCGGCACGCCCTTTATCGGCTGTTTGTTTGTGGGGCTAATGATTCACAACGACCAACCCCGTGTGGTAGAGTTCAATGCTCGTTTTGGTGATCCCGAAACGCAATCGGTGCTGGCGGTATTCCGCGGAGACTTTGCCCGCTTGTTGTACTCGGCATCGCGCGGTGCCATCGATGCATCAGCAATAACTAATGTTGCCGACGGTGTAGCATGCACGGTGATACTGGCAAGCAAGGGGTATCCGGACGCGTACGAAAAAGGATTTGTTATTGATGGAATTGATGCTGCATCCCAGCATGCAACAGTATTTCATGCGGGCACTGTGAAGACGAATGAGCAGATCTGTACCGCCGGCGGTCGCGTGCTGGGCGTTACCGCACGCGGAGATACTTTACTTGAGGCGCGCGACACCGCATACCGGGCTGCAGAGTTCATACACTTTGCCAACAAGACCATGCGCACGGACATTGCGGTAAAAGGCCTGAAGTTTGAAAATGGTAGTTCCGATGTACTCACGGGAGATCAAAAGGCATGAAGATACTCGTAACAGGCGGCGCCGGTTTTATAGGCTCGTATGTGGCAGCTGCGTATGTGCATGCCGGTCACGAAGTAGTGATTATTGATAATCTCTCGTCCGGTAGCCGTAGTGCAGTGCCGCCGCAGGCGCGCCTGATCGAGATGGATATTCGCGACGAAGCTATTCGAGAGGTGTTCGAGCAGGAGCGCTTTGAAGCGGTCAATCATTTTGCTGCGCAGATGCAGGTGTCTGTGTCTGTTCGCGATCCGCTCCTTGATACATCGGTGAATATTATGGGTACCATGAATCTGCTGGATGCCGCTCGATGCACCGGTGTGCGTCGGTTTATGTTCGCCTCCAGCGCGGGCACTGTTTATGGTGAGCAGCATGTGCCATCGTGTGATGAAGACCAACCCAAAGCACCGCTCTCTCCGTACGGAGCATCCAAATTATCTGCCGAACATTATCTACATGCCTTCACGGCCTGCTATGGTATGGAGACTCTGGCTCTTCGCTACGCCAACGTGTATGGTCCGGGGCAGAACCCTCACGGCGAGGCAGGAGTGGTGGCAATTTTTCTGAAGAAGATGCTGGAAGGTGATCAGCCGGTGATCAATGGTACCGGGCTGCAAACGCGGGACTATGTGTTTATCGATGATGTGGTGAACGCAAATGTTCTGGCGCTTAGCTCTACCGCTTCAGGCGCTGTTAATATTTCTACCAATGTGGAAACCAACGTACTGGAGATTGTGAACTTTCTTCGCACTGCAACCGGTATGGACTGCCCGGCCGTGCACGGTCCGGCAAAATCCGGCGAACCCATGCGTGGGTGCTACAGCAATACGCTGGCAAAACAGATGCTCGGTTGGGAGCCGCGTGTAGCCATGAATGACGGAATTGCCCGTACCGTTGCATGGGAACTTCAACATCGACGTCTCTAAGCGCATGAATACACCGCGGCCATGGACTGTTTCGAATATGTTGAGCGCAAGCCGCTTGGTGCTGGCTGCGCCGCTCGCCTATGCCTTGTATACTCATGCCTACGTGTGGGTATGGGTGCTGACCATCGTTGCTGCCCTTACGGATTTCTTTGATGGATATCTGGCTCGCCTATACAATGAAGTAAGCGATATGGGGAAGGTGCTCGATCCCATTGCGGATAAAGTGCTGGTTGGCGCCGGAGCCTGCGCGTTGTTTTTTAGCAATCAAGTGGACGCGTGGTTTTTGGCTGCAGTGATAATACGCGACCTTCTGATTTTGGCAGGCGGTATTTTTGTGCGAATCAAAAGCCACACGCTTGTTACCTCCAACATGACAGGAAAAATTGCGGTTGGTATAGTGGCTTTGGTGTTGTTGTTGGTGGGAGGCGGATGGAGTGAGTTCCGCGAGACCGGCCAGCTGGTGGCTGCTGCTGCGCTGCTTGTCTCTTTTCTTCATTATCTCCGCTCCTTTGTTCGGATATTTTTTGCGTAGGACCTTCGATGGGATTATTCGATAGCATTAAGAAAAAAATCAGCTCTGCTGCTTCAACGGTAGCAAGTGCTTTCAGCGTAGAGCGATTGCGCGATGGGCTCGAAAAAACTCGCACCGCGTTTACAAGCAAACTGCTTGGCCTGCTACGTGGACGGCAGATTGATGCCGCATTGCTTTCGGACGTTGAAGATCTGTTGCTTCGTGCAGACGTTGGCATGCCTACCACCGAGCGTATTCTTAGCGGCGTACAGCGCAGAGCGCAGAAAGCCGGCATTACCGAAGGCGAAAAAGTTCTTGAGCTTATAGAAAACGAGATTGCGGAAATATTGGTGGAGTCTCCAAGTGCAACAAACGATGCCGCATTCGAGGTTGACGCCTCGCATCGCCCGCACGTGATTTTGGTAGTGGGTGTAAATGGCGTTGGCAAAACCACTACGATCGGCAAGCTTGCACACAACTACAAACGAAACGGCAAGACGGTGATCATCGGTGCTGCGGATACCTTCCGAGCAGCGGCCAATGAACAGCTGGAAGTATGGGCTCAGCGGGCGGGCGTGGATATCGTCAACCAGAAGCAGGGCGCCGATCCGGCTGCCGTTGCCTACGATACTCTTAATGCTGCCGTAGCTCGTAACTGTGATATCTGCATTATTGATACGGCCGGCCGCTTGCACAACAAGCAGGGCTTGATGCAAGAGCTGGAGAAAATCAGCAGAGTGATGAAAAAGATTGTACCCGATGCACCGCATGATGTGTTTTTGGTACTGGATGCAACCACCGGGCAGAATGCAATTCTTCAAGCCAGGGAGTTCAGCAAGGTGGCCGACGTCAGTGGACTGGTGCTTACCAAGCTGGACGGTACGGCCAAGGGAGGTGTGGTGGTCGCTATTGCCAACGAGTTGCAGTTCCCGGTGCGGTATATAGGAGTGGGCGAGCAGATCGACGATCTTCAACCTTTCGACATCAAGCGATTCGTTGAAGCCCTGTTTCACGGAGCTTCGGCAGAAGCATAATTGCGCGTGTGCGTGTCGGAATTTATACATGCTGATGGTTTGTGGCAGGTAGGTAGCTTTCGATCGGTGTTGGCTGCAGAATTTGTATTCACGAGGTACCACATGCGCTGGGGCGTAGGCAAAGGACGATTCAGAAATCTAACGGCAGTTGTACTGAGTGCGTTTCTTGCCATTCTGTTTTTAATCGTGTGGCAATTTGTTCGTCGCATCGAACCGCTCGCAATAGACAACACTCCGCAGGCAAGCACTGCCACCATTCAAGACCGCCTGCTTCATCCCCGCGAAGACTCACTCTTGCGCGTTACTGCCTCCAACCTCCGCGTACTCTGCGTGATAGCAGACTCCGTCAATACCGTATACAAAGAGGTTTTTCCGAAGAACTTTAAGCGGTCCCGAGATTGGAATCAAGATAGTTCCGATGCCCGGTTGCAGCTGGCTCACATGAAATGCCGCCAACAGGTGGCACGTGTGTTGAACGCACAGTATATGCCCTTTGCCACCTACAATTATTGTCAACAAGTAGTGATAGCTGTGCTTGGCGAGAAGTATAAGCAGGCGTTGCCGGCAGCGCTCCAAACTTCGGAATCGGCAGAAGCTGCGATGACAACTATTCGCTCGCGAGTGGTGGGTGTGAGCGAAGGTGAACGAGAGCTCGTGATGGAAGTGGCAGAATATCTTGAACCCCGCTTACAGCCATTCTTGATAGGCTTAACCGGTGATGACGTGCAATTTCACTCCACAACAACGGAGCAAGCAAAACCCTGATGGTCACACGTCTCACCCGGTGGACAATTATTACACGTGGCCTCGCTTTGTGCGCTATCGGTGTCCTCAGCACCGCGTGCACGTTGAGCGCAGCGGAATCGGTGCATGTTCTTTTAAGAGCATCTACAGCCCGCACTGCGAATGCCGATCAACTGTCCGACTCTACACAAACGGTAGATTCTGCTCAAACCTCAGACCCGCAAGTATCATTGTTTACTATTCCTGCCGGGCACGGGAGCCTGCCTGTGGATTCAGCATCCATATGGAAGACAATTTCGAAGCGTGATATTCAGATGTGGTACTACACCGGCTACAGCGATCTTCTCGAGCTTCTTGTGCCGGTGTTTCCTCAATCAATGGGATATCACGGGCAGCCACACGGCATGCGGGCCTTTGGCGGCGGTATGCGGGATAATGCACTTTTGTTCAATGGCAGGCCAATGAATGATTTGCGTACCGGCGCCATGAACATGGGGCTGTACTCTCCGGAGGACATGGAGCGCGTGCAGATACTGGCCGGCTCTGCCGCTGTTATCTTGGCGGATCAATCGTCCGGACTTGCACTCAATATCCAAGAGCCGCTGCACAATACCAAAGGTCCGTACTCACGTTTGTGGTACGCCGACGGCGCCAATAATTACTATGCTTCCGATGGCATTCTCTCTCAGAATATTGCGCCGAATCTCAACGTGACATTCGGCTTTAAGCGCGAGGCGGGCGACGGCCGCTTCGATAATCAATGGTTGGATGTTTGGAACGTACGGGGAAGAATTCGTTGGATGCCTTCCGCGCATACCGTTGTCTCGTTAACCGAAAATTTTAGCAATCATGCTTCGGGTAGCAACGGCGGAGTGAATACCGCAACAAGCACAGACATCAACGACGAAGTAACGGCAACGGTACTGCTTCCCAATGCCAACGACCGTATTCTGCGCCACGATCTCACACTGAGCCTGACATCATCGGCAGACTCTACCATGCAATCCGTGCTGCGCGCATCGGCGTTTTACTCCCACGCACGTTCTGAAATCTCGCGATCAGCAGACATGATCATTGGCTCGGACTCCTCGCTTATACAGCGATCCACCGCTATACGCACGGGTCTTAACGGCACGTGGCAGCAGCACCTGCTTGGTGGTGTAGCATCTACCATTGGTGCCAACCTGGAATACATAAGCAACGGCCAAACAGAGTACGCGGAAAATCTTGATCAACTTCGAGCTTCTGCCTTTGGGTATTGCGCTTTTACCGTGCAGCCCGGCGCTGAGCTTCGCGGCGGTGCGCGTGTGCACTATGCGGGGGCGCAAACGGTACTCTCGGCGGGCGTTTCCGCTCACATGTCGTTGAGTGAGCACATCAATGCAGTGCTGGATGTATCTCGCAGCGCTCGCGCGGCTACTGCGGCCGAGGGAATCGGGCTCAGTCCGGGGCCTAATCCGAGGCTTAATCGGGAGGAATCGCTATTGGCCCTGGCGCGAGTGGTATGGCGCAGAGAAGGGCAGAGTATTGAAGTTGGCGCTTTTGCTCGTCGCGCAGCGAATGTACTGCTCTCGAGTGTTCGCTATGATACTTCCGGAGTTATACCCATAGGATCCAGGGTGTACACGGCGCCCTCGCAGCAAAGCATCGGGGGGCATATCCAAAGCACGTTCGCCCTGATGAAGGATATATGGCTGGATGCCTCGGTACAGTCTGCCATGGTTACCAGGGGCGATTCTTCGGTGAAGGTGCTTCCTTCTGTATACAGCATGTTTAGTCTGCGATATACCAAAACCATAGGAACGTCTGTTCTTAGTGCCGGCATTAGCGCTCGCTGGCGTTCGGAGTTTAGCGGAGAAACCTTTGTTCCCATGAACTGGATGACCCCCGATGCCGCGGTCAGCCAAGCAGCTGCCATTGGTGGACCCGATCTTTTTGCCGGCGCAAAACTGGGAAATGCGTGGATTAAGCTGCGTTTTCAGAATGTTCTGTCAAATAGCTTCACCACAGTCTCAACTTTTCCCGTTCCCGTCCGAAACTTCTCTTTAAGTGTGGCCTGGTCCTTCTTCGATTAACACTCGATGAGCACCGGTATCACCCATCTCCAACGGCACACCTCAGGAAGAGCAGTCGAATCTGAAAAAAAATGTGCGATAAGCATACGGAATCAGCAAGCGTACAGAGATAAAGGTATGATCCTTTGCTCGTTACATTGTTCACTTCTTGATTCATTTTTTGTATGCAACCTCATCGCGACACAGACGCACTGCGTAAAGCGACAGAGATATACGAGCAAGCGTATCGCTTGCAGATGAATGGGAAAGTTGCGGAAGCAATCAAGTACTATCAGCTCTCGCTGGAAACCTACGAGACCTCGGAAGCACGTACCTTTTTGGGATGGGCGTATTCCTTTTTAGGAGACTATGAGCGGGCAATTGAGGAGTGCTTTCTTGCCATTGATATCGATCCCGACTACGGAAATCCTTACAACGACATCGCCGCGTATTTGATTTATCTGGACAAATACGATGAAGCAGAGTTTTGGCTTCAACGAGCATTGCGCGCTCAGCGCTACGCATCACGGCATTACGCGTATTACAATCTTGGTCGCGTGTACGAACGTCAGGGTAAATGGTTCAAGGCTCTGGCTCAATACCAACAGGCCGTCACCATCGACCCCTCGTACAACATGGCTGCACTGGCATTGCTGAATCTTCAAGCGAAGATGAACTAGAGCAACAAGGCAGCTACGCTCCTTTACTGCTTAGACGACGCCTTCTTCATTTCCTCGCCAACTTTGCTGAGCACCGAGCCAACGTTACCAACCAAGTGCTTCACAGCGCCCTCAACCGTGGTTTTTAGATCCGCCATGGGATTGTCGAATTCGGCGTACAATGGGAAGGTGCGGCAGAAGTCACGCACTTCACTCTTTACCGATGCTTTTACCGATTCACTGGATACATCGGTCAGCACTTTATCGATGAATGATGCTATCTGGCGCATGTCCGGCTCTTTCATTCCTCGCGATGTCATTGCAGCAGTACCAAGGCGAATACCCGAGGTAATTAACGGGGATTGAGTGTCGTAGGGAACGGCGTTCTTATTACAGGTAATGCCTGCCTCATCCAGTGAATTCTCTGCCAGTTTGCCCGTCAGATTCTTGTTTCGCAAATCAACCAGCATCAAGTGATTGTCGGTGCCGCCACTGCAGATATCGTATCCTTTATCTATAAGTGCTGAAGCCAATGCTTGTGCATTGCGCACCACTTGCTTTGTGTATTCATCGAAGGCTGGCGTAAGGCACTCGCCAAAGGCAACGGCCTTTGCGGAAATAACATGCATGAGCGGGCCGCCTTGAATGCCCGGCATCACCATAGAATCCAGGAGCTCGCCCATAAGCTTCACACGTCCCGACTTGGGAGCTACCTGACCAAAGGGATTCTCATAATTTTTACCCATCAGAATCACGCCGCCACGAGGACCGCGTAGGGTTTTGTGTGTTGTGGATGTAACAACGTCGCAGTAGGGAACGGGGCTCATGAGTCGGCCTTTGGCAATAAGTCCGGCCGGATGCGCAATGTCTGCCAGTAGAAAGGCGCCAACGGAATCGGCGATCTCTCGGAATGCTTTGAAGTCTATCTCCCGTGAATACGCGCTTGCACCAACAGTGATCATCTTCGGGCGATGCTCTTTGGCAAGTTCCGCTACACGGTTGTAGTCTATAAGTCCGGTTGCTTTGTCCAGTCCGTAGGGAACGAACTTGTACATGCGGCCCGAGAAATTCACCGGAGAGCCGTGAGTAAGGTGACCTCCGTGAGAGAGGTCCATACCCAGAACGGTGTCGCCGATATTCAGATAGCTGAAATACACGGCCATGTTCGCGCCACTGCCGCTATGCGGTTGCACATTGGCATACTCGGCGCCGAACAATGTCTTGATGCGGTCTATGGCCAAATTCTCCGCAACGTCTACCCATTCGCAGCCTCCGTAATATCTCTTTCCGGGATAGCCCTCGGCATACTTGTTCGTCAGTATGCTGCCCTGAGCCTCCATCACCGCAAGTGATGTAAAATTCTCGCTGGCAATCAACTCAATCTTATCGCGCTGACGATTGTACTCGCCGGCAAGGACGTTATAGAGTTCGGGATCGGAGTTCTGAACGTGTGAATACATGATAGTCGTAAAAGTTTGGTAGTGACGTTGAAGGAACTTTGTTGTTTCAACGATAATGCACTCATTGAAACAACTCCTGTACTGACGGTAGCAAGCCCGGTTGATTGTCCCTTAACTGCTCCGCACGAGTGGCAAAAATACTGCGCGCACGTGGCGTGGCGCATCAGCCGATAGCGATTATTGCTTCACTACTCTCAGCCACTCTTGGCGTCTGCCGTCGTTGATACACACTGAGTAGACCCCGGGCACCAGGCCTTCGATGTTTAGGGGCACACTGCATCCGGGCCGACGTTGAAGACTGAGCGAATACATCTGGGCACCAAGCACTGTGTACACGCGAATGTTCACGTCTTGTTCGGATGCGTCCGGCGAGAACGATACAACAATGTCTGTTCCGGTCACGGGGTTGGGATAAATCCTTGAAGAGGACTCATGAGAATATTCTTGAACAGAACTGACTGCGTTCTCCGAGCATGAACACGCGCCGTTGTTGTCGGCAGCTTCGATGATGCACGAAAGCGTGGTTTCTCCAACAGTTTGACCTACAAACACAATCCACAGCGGAGTCTGCACGGGACGGCTCGGCAGAGACATACCCAGCGCGGCAGTCTGCACCTTAGCTTTGGGGAAACGCTGCATGTACGAGATATAGTCGGGATTGGCTGCCACTTTTTGCAGCATCACGTCCGAGTCCATGAAGGTTGCGGGCAAGGCGGTGTCTACGCGAATGGGTACACCCGGCAAGTCCGGAATAGGCGCCGGCACCGCAAGAAAAAACAACGGCTTCACCACGGCGTACGAGCCGGAGGAATCGACGTTGTTGATGCGCTGCGCAAATCGGTAACCCCAAAAAGCAGCAGTGCCCTTATTCATGTTGATATTTACGGCGCTCTTCAGATTCGCCGGCAAGAAACTGCCAAAGAAGGTAGTATCGCCAAGTGTGGCAATGGATGTCAGTACGCCTCCGGTAAAGCCGCCGGATTTTGCACTGGACACAGCAGTAGATTTACCTTCCGAAGCCTTGAAGGGTGTTAAAGTTTGTGCAGCCAGTGTTGCCGGTATCAATAACACCAAAACAAACCACGCGATGTTTGAGCGGGGAAGAAGCATAGGTATACGGGTTAGTATTGAAGAAAATGGGTTAACGGGGTAACGGCATACTACAACCGACCTGACAAAACTAGCATTCGTAGCGGCAGCAAAAAGCCCTTTATGAGTACAAGCCCACACGTGTATTTTGCAGCTTCTTCATGAAGGTGCACCTCTGATTCGGGGTTCACTTTGGGTTGACAGCAACCATACCACAACAACAACGGCACTTTACGATCATGGTGTTTACCGAAAGCGACTGGCGCGCAATTGCAGCAACGGTCTTAGCATCCAGACGAATTGATGAAATAGAAGAAACAGAGCTTGCGCCCAAGGGACTGGTGACCTACCAGTTTTCTGCGCGCGGGCATGAACTTGCTCAGGTGTTGCTTGCTCATGCGTGCGATGATCCGCACGACGGAGCCACGGTGTATTATCGCTCGCGTCCCTTTGTTCTGCATGCCGGCATGAGCCACGAGCAAGCCTTTAGTGGTCCGCTGGCCAGGGCAGGTAGCCGCAGCGGTGGCCGAGACATTGGAGTAGTGCATCACTTGGTACCTCTTGCCGACGGCGATAGAAGCATTACCGTGCTTCCGGCTTCGGGCGATGTAGGCGCGCAGTTTACTCCTGCGGCGGGTTGGGCTCAGGCAGCGCGGTACCGTTCCGAGGTAATGGCAGAAGAGTCGTGGGAACGTTCCATTGCCGTGTGTTTGAGCGGCGATGCCGCCGTGGCTACCAACGGTTTTTGGTCTGCCGTTACCATGGCCACAACCTTGCATTTGCCGGTGGTGTTCTTGGTGGAAGACAATCAGTTTGGAATTTCCGTGCGCGGTTCCTTTCAGACTCCCGGCGGTAATATTGCCCAGAACCTAAGCGGTATGAAGAACCTGCACATTTTGGAAGGAGACGGAGCAGACCCGCAGCAGGCATCAACACTGGTCTCGGCCGCTGTGCAGTACGCTCGCACAGAGCGCGGTCCGGTATTGTTGCGCTTGTCGGTTCCGCGTTTGTGCGGCCACAGCGGTGCCGATAGCCAGAGTTACAAAAGCATCGAGGAAAAAGAGCAGGAGCAGCTACGTGATCCATTGCCTCGTCTAAAGGAATTCTGCCTTGCCACGGGCGTGATGACGGAACAAGAATGGGATGCGATGGCTGCCAACGTGGAAACCAACGTTCGCGCTGCATGTGAGCGAGCATTGGCACAACCCGAGCCAAGCGCCGATACCGTGTTCGATCATGCGATGTACAATGGTCGTCTGGTGCAGCAAGTGGGTGGCCAGTATGCGGAAGGTATTCGCCCCCCGAAGGGAACACCCGTGCCGGAAGTTGGTCAGAGGGTAAATCTCATTGAGTCCGTAAAGCGAACCTTGCGCAGCGAATTGCGCTCGAACCCGCGCGTACTCGTGTTCGGCGAGGATGTTGGTGTAAAGGGGGGCGTGCATGGCGCAACGGTAGATCTTCAAACAGACTTCGGCGAAGAGCGTGTGTTTGATACATCGCTTTCGGAAGAGGGTATCATCGGCCGCTCTATAGGCATGGCTTATGCGGGGCTGGTTCCCGTTCCGGAGATTCAATTCCGTAAGTACCTTGATCCCGCAATGGAACACATCAACGACTGCGGCACAATTCGCTGGCGAACGAATAATTCTTTCGCGGCTCCGATGATTGTGCGTATTCCCGTGGGATATTCAAAGCGTACCGGCGATCCGTGGCATAGCGTGAGCGGCGAGGCCATCTTTGCTCATACCATCGGCTGGCGCGTAGCTATTCCATCGAACGCGCGCGACGCTGCCGGATTATTGCGCACTGCTCTACGCGGCAACGATCCCACCTTTTTCCTTGAGCATAGAAACCTGCTTGATACACCTGCCGGACGTGCGCCCTATCCGGGAGATGAATATGCGCTGGAGTTTGGTAAAGCCGCGCGTATTCGCGAGGGATCGCGGGCAACGGTTGTTACCTGGGGAGATATGGTGTACAGAGCAATGGAAGCGGTAGATCAATTGCAAGGCGATATAGATGTGCTTGATTTGCGCACCATTGTGCCGTGGGATGCAGATATGGTGATGGAATCGGTGCGACGTACCGGCAGGTGTTTGATCGTTCATGAAGATTGCATAACCGCCGGCTTCGGAGCCGAGATCAGCGCCCGAGTTACCGATGAGTGCTTCAACTATTTGGATGCTCCGGTTCGCCGCTGCGCTGTGGCCGACATTCCCGTGCCATACAACAAAGGCCTGATGGCTGCCGTTGTGCCCACCACCGAGACCGTGATATCCGAATTGAAGGCTCTGCTGGCTTGGTAGGTTGCATGCCGTAGACATGAGTGATGTTGGGGAATAAACACGGGAAATAATGACGGGGCAATGCACTGCCGTTGCCTGTGTATTGTGTTGTATGTTGCAGAGTCTTAACTCATTGGTACATGTTCCGCAACCGCGGTTCATGCCAGGGGAGCATACGCTTCCACGTACAACAATTCCTGCCCTTGCTTACTTTTTTCCGAGGCGCTTTATGTACCGCTATTTGACTACTCTCCTTTTTGTGGTGCTGTCTGCAGCTCTCGACGCTCAGCAATGGAATAATCTCGGCCCGGTTGTACCACCGGATGGCGCAGTGGCAAACGGGCAAATCAATTGCCTTGCGTTTAATGTACAGAACCCCTTGAAGATGTGGGCCGGTGCACCTGCCGGCGGATTATGGGTTAGCAACGACGGAGGAATGACGTGGCTGCCGGGCGCTACCGACACCTTAGCAATTAATGGAATCTCCGATGTATGGGTTAACCCCACCGATTCAAACCAGATTGTGATTGCTCTTGGTGATCGTGATGAAAGTGCATCATACATTCCGCAGGGTGGAGCGTTGTATGCCACAACGGATGGCGGTGTGTCGTGGACGCGCAGCGGAGAGCTTGATACGAACGGCTCTATCGTTCCCATTCCGAATTACACAAGCTCAAGAGTACTGCGCAATACTACAACCGGTGTGTACGTGTTGGCAACGAGCGCAGGAGTTTTTACCAGTGCGAATTTTCCTGCCAATTGGAACACCAGAGTGATGCGGGAAAAAACATGGGATATGAAGCAACGCCCCAATGATCCCAACACAATCTATGCGGTGATCGGCGGGCGTGTGTACAGGTCTACGAATGGCGGTGCCGCATTTACTGCCCTCAATACCGGTTATCCTTCTTCGGTGGCTGTGCGTATTCAATTGGCTGTTGCACCATCCAACGCAAATGTTGTGTATGCATTATATGTGCTTCCCGATGGTACCTATGGCGGTTTGTATAAATCTACCGATGCCGGCACAACGTGGGCACTTCGTTCCGCTAGTCCGAATATTCTGGCTGCCAATATCGATGGATCGGGAAGTAAAGGCGTCAAGAATCTATCGCTGGCAGTATCTCCCACAAACGAGAACATTCTTTTTGCCGGCGGCGTAAACATATGGAAGTCTGTAGATGGCGGTGTGTCGTGGACGCAAAGCAGTGACTTCAAGGGCGGAACGCTGCCCTACGTGGCGGCCGACATTCATGATTTGAAATTCGCACCTGCACCGCGCGCTCAGTACGTGTATGCCGCCACAGGCAATGGTGTGTTTATGTCTTCAGACACCGGCCGAACATGGCAGAATGCTTCGTCCGGATTACAAGTTCATCAAACAAATTCGGCTTCGTGGTTTCAGAAAAACGACTCACTGTTTATAGCTGCAGGACCTACCGGCATCTATCGTTACGATAAAGGAAACTGGAAGAAACTACTGGACAGCTCATGCCTTACAGCGTGGTATCACGCCACAGATTCCCGAATTGCCTTTGCTGCAACTTCGAGCGGTCGCTTGCTGCGCTCCGGTGATACAGCAAACTCGTTCACAGATGACATCACGCCCCCCGGATCCGTGCCCGGAAGCGCAGTGCGTCCGTACATACCGAATCCACGGAATCATTCAACGATGTACGCCGTGCTTAAAGACCTGTGGAAGACCACCAGCGGCGGGGCGTCGTGGACTCGTACGTCTAACCCTTTCAATGCATCCATACTTTCGCTTGCCGTATCACCTGCAGATACGAATATGGCCTATCTGGTAACTTCCGATACAGTATTCTACCAGTCAACAAATGGTGGGCGGGATTGGTTGCGAAAATCTCGAGTGCCGTTACAGTTTCCTGCGGTACCCCGAGCCGTATACTGCCATCCTAAGGACCCGCTTCGCGCATGTGTGGTAGGCGGTAAGAGTATATCAATGACCACCGATGGCGGAAGCACGTGGAATAGATTGGTACTCAATGGCAATCTGTACATTAATTCTATGGTTTGGAAACTTGATAACTGTGGTGAGGATTTGATCTGCGGAACAAGCAACGGGGTATGGAAACTTTCCGCGCAATACAGCTTCGGAGTACCGGAACAAATGGGTTCGGGTTTACCCAACTCGCCTGTTCAGGATGTGGTTTTGCGGGGTCGTTTTTTGCGTGCAGCAACAGCGGGTCGAGGTGTGTATGCTACCTTTATTGATGATGCCGGTGTGGTGCCTGCCTATACTCAGGATCGCGACTCCATTTGTCCCGGTGATGCAGTGCAGTTTGCGGATGTATCTGAGAACGGCGGCCTTTCAACGTACTGGCGATTCGATGGCGGTATTCCCGCTACATCTACCGAGGCCAATCCAAATGTACGATTCGACATTCCGGGTTTACGCGCCGTTACACTTGTGGCCTCGAATGGTTGTGGTGTTGATTCTATCAAGCGATTGTCGGTTTTTGTGATTCCACGATTAAAGGCAGCAATAAATGTTGTAAGGGCGAACGTGTGCAGTGGTGATACGGTTCTGCTTCGGGATGCAACCATTGGAGTGGGTGGCTCTCGTACCTGGGAAGTGGTTGATGCCGAAGTTATATCCACCACGTCGGTAGGATGCACTATTGTGTGTTCCAAAGTGGGCACCGTTTCTGCCGTATTGACGGTAAAAAATGAATGCGGCACTACTGATGTTACCAAGACTATCGATGTGTTCGCGCCGCCGGCGCCGGTGCGGGTATCGGTAGTTAAGGATACACTCTCGGTGCCGGAGAGCCAAGGCATTCAATATCAATGGTACGCCAATGGCAGCATGCTCACGGGCGGAACATCCGCACAATGGATTGGCCGGTATAATGGCACGTATTCAGTTCGCTTGATAAATCAGGGCGGTTGCGTTGTGTATTCCGACACCGTTACGTTTACCGTTCCAAAAGATACCTCGGGAGGTACCGCTGTTGATTATGAACTTGAGTCTGCAACTATTTTTCCTCATCCGGTTCAGGGCAAACTTCGTATAACCTTGCCGGAGAATTGGACGGGCGGATCGCACGTCGAGGTACGAGATATGTTGGGAGTAGTAGTGAAGGATGAGTGGCTGGACATTCGCTCATCAACTTCGCTTATGGAGCTTTCCGTTTCCGGTTTGGCAAGCGGGCTCTATCAGTTGCGAATAACTACAGGCGGCAAAGTGGCCAGAGCAGTGTTCGTAAAAAGCGAATAGCCGAACGAATGTGGGATGGCGACAGTAGTCGTGCAAAAGAACATAGCTGCGTTCGTCGCACACCTGTTGCCGAGGGCAAAGGGGCTATCAGGGCCGCGAAGAATACACTCTCTCGAAGATTATGCGATGACGTATAGTCCCTTTTCTGGATAGCTTTTCCATACGCACCTGAACCTTCACGCGCGAGTTTAACTCTCCGCAAAGAGGGAGGTGACTGTTGTTTTCCAGTATATATTTTCCGAAGCCATCGATGATGGAATGTAGCACCACTCCTACATCATCGCTAATGCTTTTAAAACTTCCTTGCCCGGTTTGTGCATAACGAATAGCTGTGCACTTCGTAGTTCCAACTGTTGTGTCGAGCAAGGTGCAGGAATATGTTGAGCGTATAACAGGCGCTGGCCATGCACTCTCGGCCAGAGAGTCTGTGGTGGTGATTAACCATGAACGCCGATTATTCACCGCATGGCAAGCGGTGTCCGGCCCAACAAAGAGCACGGTGGGCTGAAAGGCTCCGCCCGGCGATACGGCAGAACGCACGGTGTCTCCCTGACGAGCCAACACACGCCTTCCGTTGGAGTCCAGAATAATGTAGGCAGTACGGCCAATCCATGGAGAGGATGTGCGCGTCACCGAATCAGATTTGCCAACCGTGTTTTCTGTGCTACGCGCAGACTCCAGAGTAACGCGAAGGAACTGTTGTCCTGACTGCGTTACATGATCGCATACGTAGGAATACATCTCCTCGCGCCGACGAGCAATGCGAGTTTCAAAATCCAGGGTATCAATGCCTCGCACACGAAACACAAGAGAATCTCCGGCTTTAAAGCCGTAGCGCATGCATGGCGTGGCAGTATCGGAGCCCGCGGCAATAGCATTGTGGGCGCCGAAATGGAGACCAACTGCAGAAATCAAAAACGCGTACACCACATGAACAATGTGCATGGAAAAAGCGGTAACAGCGTGCGGATAACCTGTAGATACCTTCGTGAGTTTCATCATGGCTTCACATCGGGGCGCCCGACGGAGTAATACTCAAAGCCTTCCATTTGCATATCGTAGGGGTGGTACATGTTCCGGCCGTCGAACATTATGCGATGGTTCATGCTCTGCGCCATGCGGGCAAAATCCGGCTTGCGAAACTCGTTCCACTCCGTCACAATTACCAGGCAATCACTGTTCTCCACACACTCATACATGTTCGATGCATAGTGTATAGACGTGCCATAGCGCCGAGATGTATTCTTTACTGCCTCCGGGTCGTACACGGTAATCGAGGCTCTCCGACTAAGCAGAGCATCAATAACTCTAAAAGCCGGCGCTTCGCGAACATCATCGGTATTAGGTTTGAATGCAAGCCCCCACAACGCAATGCGAATGTTGTGCAAGTCTTCGCCCATACGCTTTACGATGCGGCCAATGAAGCGCTCTGTCTGAGCGATATTGACATCTTCAACGGCCTCCACTATGCGCAGGGGAGTTCCGGCTTCGCGAGCCGAATGTATCAACGCCTTTACATCCTTGGGGAAGCAACTGCCGCCATAACCCACGCCCGGAAAAATAAATCTCTTGCCGATGCGCGAGTCCGAGCCAATACCTTGACGTACATTCTCGATATCAACGCCTACGGTTTCGCAGTACGCAGACAGATCATTCATGAAGGATATCTTCGTTGCAAGGAACGAATTGGCAGCATACTTCGTTACTTCGGCGCTCTTTTCATCCATGATGAAAATGGGATTGCCGTTCGAAAGAAACGGCTCGTATACATCGCACAGCAATTCACGCACATGAGCGTCGCCGGTTCCCACCACCACTCGCTCCGGCTTCATGGTATCTTCTACCGCAAAGCCCTCGCGCAGAAACTCGGGATTCGATGCAATGGCAATGGGATGATCCTTGGTAACGGCATCAACAGCGCTGCGCACACGTGCTGCTGTTCCCACAGGAACAGTGCTGCGAGTAATAATTACTCGGCCGTCGTGTATGTCTTCTTCCTTGATAATCTCTGCTATCTCGGTGGCAACTTCAAGCACGTAATGTAGATCTGCCGAGCCGTCTTCGTTTGGCGGGGTAGGCAAACACAGGAACAGCATGGTACATGCACGAACCGCTTGGCGCAAATCATCGGTCACAATCAAGCGACGCTCGCGAACATTGCGCTCCAAAAGAATCTCCAGGCCCGGCTCGTAAATTGGGGACTTGCCCGCCTGTATCATAGATACTTTCTCTGCATCTACTTCCACACAATACACGGTATTGCCCACTTCGGCGAAGCAGGTTCCCGACACTAACCCTACATAACCTGTTCCAACTATAGCGATGGTATGCGGCATGATTTAAACGAATTGAAAAACGAGTACAACCCTCTCAGTGCGCGAGCAGCTTCATGATCACAAGCACCAGAATCACCAGCGCGGCAAGCATAATAGCAAACTTGATCAGTTTGCGAAGCACCATGAACACAATGCTTACCACCAGAAACGCAAGCACAAGAAGTGCTTCCTTTGGCAATGATGTAATGGTCTCTATAACGGACATATTCACAACCTACGTGATCAACGGCAATTATTTACGAGCGCTAGGCGCAGCCAAAATAGGAGGCTTCGGAAAATCACCTTCCAATGGCTTAATCTCAACGTCCTCGAAAAGTAAATCGGGAACAATCACTGTGGCCGGAAGGTACTGCGATCCGCCGGTAATGTACGGAGAGGTTACTGCCGGAGCCAGATAATTATATACCATTGGTGAATTTCCCACGGCTACCAAATCTTTGAATTGCGAGGGAGCCAAACCGGCAGCCTGCGAGCCACGTACCAACTCTTCTCGGCCATCGGGATACACACGTACCACATCTATAACATTCATCGAAGTTTCGCTCAGTGTGTACGGATAATCGCCTTGAGTTTGAGAGAAGAGGGACGTGTAAAGAATGTTCTGATTCAATGCCTTGCGCACTATGTACCCGAAGGGCAATTCGCGATCCTTCAGCATCTTCATCATCGCTTTGCGCATTTTGGATTTATCCATTTGCTTTGCGGCATCGGCTCGCAGCTCCAGCACGTCGATCATCGATGCTCCGCCGCGCTGGCGTCCGTTTGAATTCTTGACACGGCGGCAAGGAACACGCGACGAAAGGAGCGTTTTTAAATATCCGCGCTCCACCAAAGTTAACGGAACGGGGCGCACACCCTCATCGTCGATATCATACGAACCAATTACAGGTGTATTCAGCTCTTTGTGTTTCTGCGGGGTGGACACAACGCTCACAAAGGTAGCGGCTACGCGAGCACCAATCTTGTTTTGAAAGGCCATGTAGCGGTCGTTCTCCTGTATACCGCGATCGGTAAGCTGCTGGCGCTGTGTGCACAGATTCGGCGCGTAGGTCTGAGCGAACATTTCGCATGCGGCTTGCCCTTCGAACAGTACAGGACCTGAGTAGGGCTCTATGGACGGAGCCGCTAGTAACTGCTCTAACTTTTGGGACACAAGTTTGGTAGCTCTGATCAGCGAATCTCTGGAAGGAAGTTCTTGAGGAGTAGGAGCATATGCCGTGAAGACGTCTGCCAGCGGCATGCCATCATCTGCCTGAGTGGATGCCACCACCTCGATGCCGGCTTGGGAAGCAGACTTTACATACTCGCGTCCTTCGCTATTTGCATAGAGTACCAACTCCGGCAGGTACTCTATATTCACCGACGATGATTGAACATGAGCAGCATCGTAAAACACCGACGACATCACCATCACAAGTTCCTCGAAACGCTTGCGGTCGTACCCGGGCGCCACGAGCGTATCAACATTTTGCTCGGGGTTCATCATGATGAAATCATGAGTGGTGTCGATGCGGGCACGATTGCGCACCACTGATTCTTTCTTTGAATACAGCTCGGCTGCTTGTTTATAACAGGCATCGCTTGCAAGCCATAATTCTCTGCGAAGTGCGGCATAGTCAAGCTCCATGGGAATGCGTCTATTCTTGAAGCTTTCTTCGTCGTCGCTGGATCCAAAGAAACTCAGACCAACATCGAAATAGTTGGTGTTGTCGAAGGCAGACGAGCCCACGCGAATACCCACGGTGAGCCGGGGCGTAAACGAGGAGGAAGTGGTAACAAGCGCGCCCATGGATGCTTTGGCAGTATAAGAACGCCGAAGCTTGAGCGTGTATTCCACATAGTAGGGAGCCGCAACACCGGGCAAGCGAAGCTCGCTCATAGAACGATTGATTTCGTCGCGCAGGGCACGCCGAAGTTCATCTACAGCCACTCGGGGCTGTGCATGAATGGCCGTTGCACAAACAAACGCAACTACCGTGCTCAGCAGTAATCGTGCACCGGTATGCGGGTAGCTCTTCGTTGTAACTCTGCGGTGAAAAAAGTTCATACAATATCAAGGTTTAGCTGACGATGGAACAGGATGGTCAAGAATGGGCGGTTTGGCCTGACTCTTGGATTTCTTCTGAACTTCAATGGTAGACACAAGCAAACTCGGTGATGATGCACTCACCGGTACACCGCCGGATTCCGCACCGCAAACTCCATTGAAGATGCCGCAGTCGTCGCCGGCCGCAATGATGTTGTTGAAGGTGGCAAGTGGTGTACCAATCAAGTCCACGCCGCGCACTAATTCATTAGGCCTGCCATCCGCATAAATCTTGTACACTACCAGAGGCTGCACGTTGAAGGCATTGGGAACAGTACGACCGGTAAAGGTGAAACCACCGGAGATATCGTCGAACAACAATCCGTACTCTTTATTCTGGCGCTTGCATTCAGCTCGAAGGGCGTTCGACAGCGAGTCTATACTAATCTGTTCGCGCGCTTCAACCATCAGGTTCGATTGGCGGGCTACCACTCTGTATCCGGCCTGGCGCCTGCCGTGGCCGTTGGAGGATGCAAATCCCTCGATAGGGGAACGACACATCAAAAACGATGTAAAGATGCCGTCTTTCACACTTACGACTTTTCGTGCGGGAACACCTTCGTCATCGAACTCAAAGTATCCTACCAAGTCGGTTTCGCCGCGTTGTTTCTTGGTGGGATCAAATACTACGTCGATAAACGAGGGCAGGATCTTCTTGTTGACAAAACTCTTGAAGGTCTGCGCCGAGTTCGGATCTTTTTGACGGTGACCCTCCACACGGTGTCCAAAGATTTCGTGAAAGAACACGCCGGCGGAACGTCCCGAAAGTATAGCCGGTCCGGTATAGGTTTCTGCCAATGGTGCTTCGCGAAGTTTTGCTAAGAGCGAAACCATGTCGTCGGCATCTTTCGTGAGTTGAGCTTCGCCGGGCAGACGATCGTCGCTGAAGGCAGTATAGCTGCGGTACAGAGGCAAGGTCATGCCGTCGTCCGCCTTTGTGCTGGCGGTGATAAACAACTTCACAATGGGTTCGCAAGAGACGATCTCCGAGCCTTCGCTGTTTACATAGAACTTCACATTCACATCGCTTTGAAAGTACACGCGCGCCGAGTAAATGCGCGGGTCTGATGTAAAGCGAGCGCTGACTCTGCGAAGTATACCGCTCCACTGGGCGGTATCAACACGAAGTTCGCGCAACGCGTCGCGATGCTGCACTGCTTTCTCCTGCGAGAAATCAGCCGAGAGATCTTCCTCTTTTACCTTTACGGCTTTGTTCGTTTTTGCTTTGCCGAAGCGCTCAACGGCAGCTTTAAATGCGCGGTCGGTGGCCGTCCATAAGCATTGGCGAATAGCAGGTTCTTCGTCCATCAAGGGTACGGGCACTGCGCCACGTCCACCGCCCATATCGAAACTCTGCCCACGGATAATATGCGTGTTGTCGAAGCTGTAATCGCCAACGCGGAGATCAAGGTCGAGCAGACGTTGCTTGTTTGCTTGATGAGATTCCAGCTTGCCAAACGAGGCCGACAGGCTGCGTGAGTTAGTTTCCGTGATGCAATACGAAAGAAAGTACGGTGGCTGCTGCTGTGAGTGCAACTCACTCATTGTTCTTTGCAACTCTGCTTTCATTGCTTTCAAGAGTAGAGGATCGCTCTCGCCGCCTGCAGTTGTAATGGCGGGGCTCATCATACAGACAAGGGCTACCGGCAGGAACACGCGCAAACTGGACATTATACGGAGTGATGTCATGGTTAAGACAAATGAGTAACAAGATCGAAGTGACAGAGAACGAAAAACCCTGTTGCCCGAATCCGACAACAGGGTTATAAACGATTATCGTATAGGCTTAGTGAACCACGACGAGGCGGGAAGCGTGACGCTCGTCGCCGGACTTGATCAGCACTGTGTATGTACCGGTCGCGAGGTCTGCAACGGAGAGGGTTACGCTATCCGCGTCGCGAACATTGGCTGAGCGAACGCGGCCATGTATGTCCATGATCTCAACTGTCCACTCTTTGGTTGTTCCGGGGGCTACCGCCACCGTAACGGAATTTGATGCCGGGTTTGGCGAGCATAATCCAAACGGGGAATCTGATTCGCTGCCAACAGTTGTTGCTTCTCCTACCTTAAAGGCTAGTTCCACCTGCGCGTTGTCATCTCTGTTTGTATTCGAGAAGAAGGTGAAGGTGGCGACAGAATTTCCCAGAAGTCCGTCCGCGCGGAATTCTCCGAAGAATGTTGATGTGTCTGCTTCTCCCGGGCCCAGCGTACTTACGCCGCCACCGGCGCTGGACTCAATAGTGGACTCATCATAGCACTCCATCGCAAAGCAAAATTTTACACGGTGGGTCTCAGAGAGGCGAGACTTGTCTACACGCACGCGCACAGGCACTGTTTTGCCACTGATGTTGCGTGCACCCAGATAGAAGTGGTGCCAAGTGGAATCGGCCTTTTCTATCACATAGGTTTTTTTCGTTGCTATAACTTCTAACGACTGCGCTGATGCACTTAGTCCAAAAACCAAGGCAACCACAAACGATACAAACAATTTCATAGTGAACTCCTAAACGTTTTTGTAGTTTTCGCTGTCTGAACGATTGACAAAACTGAGGTATGTGGGTAACCTAGTGTTTTTCATTTCAGCGTTGCAAACTACAACCCGCAACGCCCAGGTCAAAACAATAACACCTCAGATACTCAGTTTGTTTCCGGCCGGTAATGCTACCGGGCAATGACAACGCCCGAGCTTTTTTCACACGATCTTCACTGTTATGCGTACACTTTCCACCCTAGTTCTGATGCTGGTCGTGCTTGTCCAGGCCGGCGTTTCTCAATCGACACCGGCTACTTCTTTGCCCGTAGTAAAAGTAAAAACTCCGGATGGCAAAAGCGTGAGCACTGCGTCAATTTCCAACGACGGCAAGCCGATCATCGTGAACTTTTGGGCCACGTGGTGTTCCCCGTGCAAGCAAGAGCTCAATGCCATTGCAACCATGTACGAGGAATGGCAAAATGAAACCGGCGTGAAGCTCATAGCGGTTTCAATCGATGATGCCCGTAACAGCCCCAAGGTTGCACCGTTTATTCGCGGCAGAAACTGGCCCTTCGAGGTTTATATAGACGAGAACTCGGACTTGAAACGTGCGCTGAATGTGAATGAAATTCCGCACACGTTCATCCTGAACGGTAAAGGCGAGATCGTTAGCCAACATAAATCGTACGCGCCCGGAGATGAGTTTGCGATGTTCGAGGAGATCAAAAAGATAGTGGCTGAAGATGCACAGCACAAAGCGCCCGAATCGCAAAGCAAATAGGAGCTGCTCTAAGCTTTTTGTACCGTGAATTTCCGACATCGTTGTCGTGAATCGCATCGCATCGTATCTTCGGTTACGATTGTGCCTTTCATTTCATCTAGACGCATGCTTCGGATCTCTCTGGTAGTGTTCACGGTTCTGATTTCTACTTCCTCACTTCGTGCTCAAGATGGCACTGTTCGGGCGGACTTTGAGCTTCAAGCCCAGACGTACAGGGCCGACTCACTCATCGGAGCGCCGAAGGTACCGGAGCGAATGCTCACCGCAGGGTTCTTGAACCTGCTCTACACCAAAGACAACCTTTCTGTTGGAATGCGTTACGAGGCCTACATGAATCCCTTGCAGGGTGTAGATCCTCGGTATTCCGGTAGTGGAATACCCTATCGTTTTGCCCGCTATGTGAAGGGCGACTTAGATGTTACCGTCGGTAATTTCTATGAGCAATTCGGCTCGGGGATGATTCTCCGCACCTACGAGGAACGCGCACTGGGTTTTGATAATTCTATCGACGGAGTGCGAGTAAAATCAACGGCGATTCAGGGTGTTACGGTTACCGCACTTGCCGGACGACAGCGGTCGTTTTTTGCGCTGGGTCCCGGAATAGTGCGCGGTGCGGATGTGGATGTAAGCGTAAACGACATGACCCTGTTTGGCGATTCGCCCTTGGGAGAGGATGTGCGTTTAACGCTCGGTGCGTCGTTTCTGAGCAAGTATCAGCGAGCAAATGATCCGCTGTTGAATTTGCCGGAGAACGTGGGAGCATGGGCCATGCGCGGTACGTTTTCAAGTGGTGCATTCCTGTTGAGTGCGGAGTTTGCGCACAAAGTCAACGATCCTTCCTTTACCAACAACCGCACATTCAACCCGGGAGAAGGATTGTTCGTTACTTCAACCTATTCCTCCTCAGGGCTGGGTGTAACGCTGAATTTCAAGCGCATCGACAACATGGACTTTCGGTCTGATCGATCAGCAGCACTCAACAATCTGAATCTCAACTTCCTGCCGCCTCTAACAAAGCAGCACTCCTATAGATTAGTCACCATGTATCCGTATGCCACGCAGCCCAATGGAGAAATAGGCGTGCAAGCGGAGGTAGTGTACACGTTGCCAAAAGGATTACTGGGAGGATACGGAACCACCGTGACGGTGAATTTTTCCGACATTCATTCCATAGATACAACACAAATCCCCGACGGCTCCGCCGAAGGTCCGTACAGATACTCCTCCAAGTATTTCAGCTACGGTAGAACCCATTTGTTCCAGGATCTCAACTTGGAGATTTCGCATGTGTGGTCGAAAAAGTTTAAGTCTACGTTTAGCATCATTCGGCAAGTGTTCAACAAGAACGTCGTGCTCGGAAAAATCGGCTACGATAGTCTGTTGAAACCTGTGTTTCTCGTGTTCGAGGGAACCATGCAGTTCAATCCTAAAAATGCTCTGCGCTTTGAGCTTCAACACATGAGTGTAGAAGATGTGGACTACAGTAAACCCACGCCGGTAGATCACGGCAGTTGGGCTTTTGCTCTTGCCGAGATAACATGGAATTCACACTGGTTCTTCAGCGTGTTTGACGAATGGAACTATGGCAACGAAGAAGTAGAAAAGCGAATTCACTATCCTAGTGCGTCCGTCACCTATGTTCAGTCGGGAACACGTGTGGGTTTTGGGTACGGACGTCAGCGAGCCGGTGTGCTGTGTGTTGGCGGTGTTTGCCGAACGGTTCCCGCAGCCGACGGTTTCTTCCTTTCGCTAACCAGTACCCTGTAAATCCATGATTTGTACCGCTCCGGAGTTTGCAGACCTTGCCGGCCGGATGACGTTGGTGGATGTTCGTTCGCCCGGAGAGTACGCGCGGGGGCATATTCCCGGCGCTGTCTCGATGCCGCTGTTCAGCGATGCCGAGCGCCATGTGGTAGGCCTTACCTACGCGCATGTTGGTAAGGATGCCGCCGTGAAAGTGGGGCTTGAACTTGTAGGGCCCAAACTCCGTTCGTTTGTTGATGATGCCGAGAGCTTTGCGCCTAGCCGTGAGGTGCTCGTGTATTGTTGGCGTGGTGGTATGCGCAGTGGATCACTTTCGTGGTTGCTTGCAACTGCAGGATTTGCCGTACGCACCTTGCAAGGCGGTTACAAAGCCTGGCGTCGTTATGCCCGTAGTTTATTCGAAGAGCAACGACGGTATGTGGTAGTTGGCGGTGCCACCGGTTCGGGAAAAACCAAGCTGTTGCAGTCGTTGGAAGAGGCGGGTGAAGCGGTGTTGGATCTGGAGCGCGATGCCTGTCATCGCGGATCGGCTTTTGGGCGAATAGGGCAGAGTGAGCAGCCTACGCAGGAGCATTTTGAAAATCGTGTTGCCTATCGCTTACATCATCTTCGCACAGCGAAGTACATTTGGATGGAAGACGAGTCGAGGGGTATAGGTAAGGTGGAAATACCCGAACCGCTTTGGAAACAACTCTTGGCTGCACCGGTGTTTCATATGCGTGTGCCGACGGAACACCGAGTGGCGAATCTCGTGGAAGATTATGGCAATGCACCCTCCGCAGAGTTGAATGATGCGCTTTCCAGAATTGCTCGTAGGCTGCGCCCCGAATATGCTCGCGAAGCCTTTGCAGCTCTTAGCGAGGGCCGCACCGATAGAGTAGCCGAACTGTGTTTGGAGTATTATGATAAATACTACGCACGTTCCATTGATCAACGAGAACCCCGGAATATCTTCACTCGTACCTACACCACATTCGACCTTCCCGCTATCAGCGTAGATGCTCGCACGATTGCCCGTCAAATCGTTGATGTTCACAACGTAGAATAGAGCTTCGTGGATATTCCTCTACGAGACACCCGGGCAAGAGTATTTCGCGACGGTGCGCCGAACATCACTCCCCGAGATGCGCGGCTCGGGTTCCCATAGAGCTTGCTCCGTTCGCTGTATATTTGCCGCGTATGAGATTCATTTCCGCTCTTGTTACCATTGTCCTGTTTGCGATGTGCAGCACTGCTCATGCATTCAATGGGCACTCGTCTATAAAGTTGCCGGACACAAGTTTAACCAGAGGATATCACAGCCTTCCCATCCTTGCGTTGCTAGACGCTCAACCGGGTGATTCCATAGCGCTCTCTATGGCATGCGATCCACGTGCGATGAATGTGGCAGGCATTGCGCGCACGGCAAACCACATTCGTTTGTGCGGATGGTCTTTAGAGGGAGACGGTACCATTTACCTTGGATTTGTGGTAGAACGGGAAGTCGTTAGCGAAACCGAGATTCTGGCAATCAACATCGATGTGTTGAATAACGACGATAGTGTAACCACGTTCAATGTGTTGAACGTCCGGAAGAACGGAATAGAGCTTAGTCCGCTCAGCACGAGTAACGCGACCATTCGTATTGTAAACGCTACGCCCATAGTGTTAAAGGAAGCGGAGTACATCGGTCCGGCGTTTCCGTCTGCCTCGGCATTGCCGTCGTTTACCTGCCATGTATCGGTACGCGGCGATGTTGTGTTTCGCGTGTTTGATGTGGGCGGGCGGGCACTCATTGAAGAACGCATCCAAGATGTGCAGCCGGGCAGTTTTGTGTTTCAGTTCAGTAGCGCGCTCTTTCCCACGCTATGCGACGGCATGTATACCGTCAGCATGGAAACAGTGGCCGGGCAATACTCTTCACCATGTATTATTCTGCATTGATGTTGCGCATTCTCACATTTGTCTTGGCGTTATGCTGCAGTGGGATTGTATTTGCGCAATCGGAGTACACGGTGTCCGGCAATACCAAGATGAAGGAGTCGGAGGGCAAAGAGTTTTGGCTGTGCTTCATGCGGAATTATCGTGAAGTAGCCGACGCTACCGCCAATGATCAGCTAACACTGCAGTTGTTTTTTACCGCCAACATCACAGCAAAAGTCAGAGTTGAGATCGAGGGTATTTCGTATCAACGTACCGTGATCGTAAACGGCGGTACGGTGGCTAGTATTATTGTGGACGAGCATGCGCAGTTGAATGCAGTTGCCACACCGCAACGGTTAGCCGTGCATATTACCAGCGATGAACCCATCACGGTATATGGATTGAACCGGCGCTATCAAACTACGGACACCTATCTGGCGCTTCCGGTAACCGTGCTCGGGAAGGAATATCGAGCGGTGTGTTACAACGATCTTTCTCAAGACTTGGTGTCTCAGATTGCGGTGGTTGCCACAGAGGATAATACCGTTCTTACCATAACACCACGGTGCGGCGTGATTGGTGGCTTCAAAGCCGATCGCCCCTACACTATGCGCATGCGCAAAGGCGACGCGTATCAGATTATTGCAGACTATCATTCTTCCGGCACCGGTGACCTTAGCGGAACATTGATCAAAAGTAACACACCTGTTTCCGTATTTAGCGGTCACAGCTGTGCCTATGTGCCAAGCGGTATTCAGGCATGTAATCACTTGGTTGAACAACTGCCTCCGGTAACAGCGTGGGGTAAGCATTTTTACATAGGCATGCTCAAGGGTAGATCGCGGTACACCGTGCGCGTCGTGGCGCATGAGGAGCGCACAAGAGTATTCGAAGACAGCAAACTTGTGGCGGTGCTTAGTGCAGGTGATTTCTACGAAATGGTAAACGTGCGTAAACACATGCAGGTAACGGCAGACAAACCAATTCTGGTAGCTCAATATTCGCAGGGATTTAAAAACGGCGACTCAATTGGCGATCCCATGATGATCCTGGTGTCGCCCACGCAACAGTTCGTACGCAAGTATCGTGTGGCAACGCCTGTGAACGGACTATGGGATCACTTCATCAATATCATTGCTCCCACCGATTACATTTCAACCCTTCGTGTAGATGGCTCGCCGGTGCCGCTATCGAAGTTTGAGCCCTTCGGGTTGTCGAGATTTTCCGTGGCCCAACTTAGTGTGGCATTTGGTACCCATTTGGTGACCGGTGATGTTCCCTTTGGTTTGTATTCCTACGGCTTTGGATACCGTGACGATGCTTTCGACGCTTAC
Source organism: Kapaibacterium sp. (SeqCode) (assembly GCA_046297095.1). Taxonomy (GTDB): domain Bacteria; phylum Bacteroidota; class Ignavibacteria; order Kapaibacteriales; family NICIL-2; genus JBBATK01. The sequence continues at coordinate 136,688 of JBKCNS010000022.1, forward strand.
GGCAACATGGGAGGACAGTCCTTTTTCGATTTGGAAAACTCCCGCGATACCTTGCCTCCGGTTCCGGAAGTTCAGTTGAATTCCGGGGTAGTGATTCGCGACGATAGGAATAGTGATAGGGGACTCAAGACAGTAAGCGTGTTGCAGTCCGTGGGGGTGCGAGTGTCGGTGCCCGCACTGGAAGAAGGAGCGCCGCAACTCGTAGTTGTGTTAAAGCCTATGTCTGCAAAAGAGGCAGGCTCTGCTCTACTACGCGCTATTGATGTAGCCGGCAATGCTGCTACGTTTACCGTGTGTTATACTCCGGATGCCAACGGTTCCGGTGGGAACTATTCCGTTGGAGACGAAGGCCGTGTGTGCAGATCGAAGCCGCAATGGTCTGCCGGTTCATTTGTTACAACTGCGATCGTTCGTCACGACGCCTCGTTCGGAACGACGGCAAATGTCTCGGCGAACGGCACCTTCGGAGATGCAACGGGCAGCGGAGGATTATTCGGTTTGTCCCTTACTCGGGAACTCGACGACGAGTGGTCTTGCTCCGCACGGCTTGCATTGGAAACCATTGGCGGAACTCTTCGTGCACCGGACTCGGTGGTAACTCGCATACGCGATTCTTCCGGAGCACTGCTGAATTTTCAGGAAGAACGTAGCATACGTTTGTCCTCGCCCTTCTTGGCATTGAGCCTCGTTGCGCAGCATACGGTATTCTCTCGTGTGTATGCCTATGCAGGATTGAAGGCACATGTTTTGATGAGTAACTCGGTGGAGTATAAGCAGCGTATCCTGCAGCCGCAGAATGCTGTGTATGCAGACACTCGTCTAGCAGAGCGAGAGATTTTACTTGATGGATTCACTGCTCTGCGTACTCTCCGATTTTCCGCTCTTGCCGGTGCCGGTGGCAGCGTGCCCTTGGGCTCGGCCTTGAGCCTCTTTGCCGAGGCCGAATACGTGGCTCCGCTTACGTCCGTAATCGAAAGCCCGGGAGGTTCGTGGACAATACGGGCCATCGAGGTTCACATTGGCCTACGAATGGCATTCTAGATTTCGATTTGGCTCACGGATTTCGTTCGGGGTTTTGGTGAAAAAACCTCATTTTCTGTTGAAAAAACGAACCTTCGACCTTTTTGGCACTCTTTGTGCTTCCCTGAACATGTTCATAAGTACCGCTAACAGGGAAGTTTGGTATGCATAGCTTTTTCAGAGCGTTAATAGTCTGCTTGGTTACTCTCGCATTGCCCGCGTCGGCGCAGATTCAGGAAGGGCGCACGTCCGTTTCTCTCAATGCCTCCGTTGCGAAGTATTGGGGCGAGTACACTTCTAACTTGTTTGGATACGGAGCCGACCTTCGCATACGCCACGATATTTCTCCGTACTTGGGATTACAATTTCAAAGCGGTGCTGCAACGGCAACATTTAGGATTACTCCGTACGAACTGCAGTCGTATGCCGATTACTTCGGCAGAAAAACCTATGGTGATTTCTTTCCCAATACATTAACACGCATTGATACTCTGAACGCAATACGTGTGTTTCATCATGAGCTGCTGGGTGTGGTGCACTGCTTACCTTCGCGCTCCTTTGTTCCTCAGCTGTACTTCGGTCTTGGTGTAGTAAATCATCATGCCACCGTTGCTGCCGATAACACACCATTGCCGCGAGGCCTGGACGGACGATATAGCGAGTGGTCCACGGTGTTTCCTGTGGGAGTGGGCTTTGAGCTTGCCATTACCGACGACATTAGTTTTTCTACAAGTGCTATTGCGCGGATTTCCACGGACGACAACTACGATGATCTCTTCGTGGCGGGGTCGTCCAACGATTACTTCGCTACTGTATCTGCCGGGCTTAGTGTATATATCGACGGTGATCTGGACAGCGATCGCGACGGCCTGCCGGATAAAGAAGAGCGCCGGTTGGGACTCATGCGAGATGCAGCAGATACCGACGGAGACTCGCTGAGCGATTACGAAGAACTATACATCGCGCATACAGACCCTCGGCAACAAGACAGCGATCGCGACGGCCTGCTTGACGGCGAAGAGATTTCGCGTGGCACATCACCATCCAAGAACGACACCGATGCAGACGGACTGGGCGATGCGGAGGAACTTGCGCGCGGCACGGAGCCCACTCGCTACGATACCGACAACGACGGCATCAGCGATGGTGATGAAGTTCGCCGCGCGGGTACAAACCCTGCGCGTGCCGATACAGATAACGATGGTCTTAACGACCAAGAGGAGATGCGAAGAAACACTAACCCCTTGGTGCCCGATACCGATGGCGATGGTATCAACGACGGCGCGGAAGTTCGCGATGCCGGCTCCGATCCGCTGCGTAGTGATACAGACCGAGATGGCTTAAGTGATGCCGAAGAAGTGCAGAAAACAGGAACAGATCCACGCGATCCGGACACAGACAACGACGGCGTCTTCGATGGCGAAGAAGTGCTGCGATGGAAGAGCAATCCCAAGCTCATGGATACAGATTACGACGGTTGGAGCGATGGCGAAGAAGTGTTGCACAGAGGAACCTCGGCGGTAAATCCCGATACCGATGGCGACAGCATTATCGATCCTAAGGATCCGGAACCCTGCGGCGCGCGTTGCTGCGGATGCTCCGGCAAGCCGTCTGCATCACCGGGAGTGACGACGCCGGAGAAATCTCCCGATGCTCCGCTTTCATCAACAACACCGGAAAAGTCACCGTCCAAACGGCGCAATTACTCCATTCGATTTTTACGAAACAGCGATAGAATTGATGCAAGCGATCCCGAAACGCAACGCTCACTCAACGAGCTCCGCGACTATCTGGTGAACGGTTGTGAAAACGCACGGGTAACGATTGAGGGGCATACATCCGCTGAAGGAAGTGCGGAGCATAACCAATCGCTCAGCGAATTGCGCGCACAGGCAGTAAAGTCTCTATTGCTTCAGCAGGGTGTGACCGCCTCGAAGATCAGCGGCACCGTGGGCTATGGTGCTACCGTGCCCTTGGTTCGCGAGCCCGATGAGCGCTCACGCCGGCGTATGTCTCCGCTGCTTCTCGAAAATTTGCGACGTCAAAATCGCCGCATCACGCTTCGCGAAGACGTCAGTTGCGATTAGTAACTGCTACTCGGCACAGAAGCTCGGCGCAGAGACTTCGACCTCATTTATAAATTCAGCGACTTCTTGGAAAGTGCCAGGCAAGCCGCGCCCCTGCTTGCTTTGGAGTCTGAATAACACACCACATGTACATCGGCAGGGAACGTCTCAGCGATGTAGGGATTGCCAAACAACACCGCGATAACCGGTCTGTACATGCTCAGTTCCCGCGCTGCATGCATCAGTCGAGGATGCAGCTCCACCGTGCCGGCATACGCTCGCGCCGAGGCGAATACAGCAAAGAGAACGGCCTCTGCCGTCTCCGTACTTGTCTTCATGTCTTCTAATGCTTCGTCGCTTACATCCGCATTCAGATATGCGATGTCGGTGTCTTTCTCGTACACCTGAGACAGGTAATGGAAGAACTCACTGCCCGGATCAATATCGGAATCCTGAACCAGGGCAAAGCACGCAAGGTGATTGTATGTTTCAATGGGCAGTATGTCGTGGTTGCCCTTCACGCGCACAGCATTGGTGGCAGCTTTGAGCGCCAACATTCCGTGTTCTTCCAGCGAGATAACTTCCTGCGCGTACGCCTTACGCTCGAACAAACCACACCACGATTTCAGCTCGCATACTCGAAGGAACGATTCACGAATGCGCTCTGCAGGCAAGGAGCCGTCAGCCGCGCAGGCTTTGAGATGCTCAAGTGCTTCCATCGGGTCTGCCGGTACCAGCGCAATATCGGCTCCGGCCATAATAGACATAAAGCAGGCTTGGGACGACGAATAAACGGCCGAGATAGCGTGCATGTCTAATGCATCTGTTACCACCACACCATCGAACTTCATGTAGGAGCGAAGCACGTCGGTAATGAGCACGTGCGAGAGCGAGGCCGGTAAGCCCGAGGCATCGAAAGCAGGCACGGCAAGATGCCCGATCATCATCGTCTTTACCTGCGATCGTATAGCCGAGAGAAAAGGCACAAGCTCCACCGAGCTCAGCCGTTCACGCGAATGCTCCAGCACCGGTAGTTCGCGATGAGAATCAACGGCACAGTCGCCATGTCCGGGGAAGTGCTTTGCACAAGCAGCCACACCGTGTTCCTGCGTACCGGAAATCCACGCGCTTATATGCGGCAGTACCTCGCCCAAGGTTTCGCCAAAGGCGCGAGTGTTGATAATGGGATTGAGACTATTGGTATTTACATCGCACACCGGTGCAAAGTTCCAATGGATACCAATGGCTTTTGCCTCTCGAGCAATAGCAGCAGCAACAGATTTCGTTACCGAGGTTTCTCGTCCTATGCCCAAGGCCATGGCATGAGGAAAATCCGTACCGCCTTCCAAGCGCATAGGCAAGCCGTGTTCGTAATCGGCGCTGAACAGCAACGGAACGTCTGCGCATGCTTGAAGCTCCGCTATGGCTTGTGCGGCTTCGTCCATTGTACCCTGAAACACACAGAAGCCGCCCACACCGCGCTCGGCAAGGTCAATGCAGGCAGCACGATATTCCTCGTTGGCCGCAAACTTTGCGGGATGCAGCGATGGCATGAGCAGCTGAGCGGCCTGAAGCTCCGGAGAGAGTTGAAGTACTGAAGAAGGTACGGGCATCGATGTATTCATTACTGCGTTGAGTGGGTGACGGCATTCTCGAGACTGTGCAAGGTATCTACATACTTGCGAACAAAGGCAGGAACCGACCTGCGTTTGTACTGCATGATATACCTCGGGTGCTCAAGAAATACAAGGTTGCGAAAATACTTCTCCGAGGCGTTGAGCGACTCTGCAACTACTCGATTTTTCCCCGTGCCCAGTATCACTGCGGTGTCCGGGCTAAGCGGCAGCTTCAACTGTTCATTCATCGTAGAACGAATAAATGGCATCACGGCACTCTGCAAAGCAGCGTCGTCGTAGAAGTTGTAGTTCTTCGTGCCCTTTGTGAACCCGAGTGGGCAAAGAGAAGACAGAAAAAACTCTGCGAAGAACGCCGAGCTGCCTCCGTAGGCATCAATCACTTTATAGATAAACTCCGAGGAAAGTTCTGCTGTGCTTCCTAAGGTGTTCTCGATGCCGCAATGTTCTCGTAGCGCCACAGGGTCGGTAAAGGCAATGCCTGTGAGCCCTGCCCCCAAGCGTCCGGGATTGATGCCGAACACTCCGATACGCGAGCATTTGTCGTGATAAAACCTCGTCAAGAATTGCTGCACATACTGAAGCGTTTGCGCGTCGTTATACGGCACTAACACCTGCACATCCTGTGGCAATTGATCCGGAGCGCGAAGCCCCTGCAGAAATGTAAACGCGCGAGTGCTGAACATGGTTGCCGGCTGTAGTGTGCGGCAAAGTTAGGCAGCGCGCACCGTGTGGTCGTAGCCCCTGCCATGCAACGGAACCGCGGATGCTCTCTATATTTGGGCTGTTCCACGATGGAAATCCTTCATGGGTTCCGATTTACTGTTGTCGCTCCTGCTGGTTTTTTGTAACGGATTTTTTGTTGCTGCGGAATTCGCCATAGTAAAAGTGCGCGCCTCGCAATTGGAGCTGCGTGTGCGAACCGGCAGCTGGCTTGCTGCCATAGCGCAGGGCATTACTGCTCACTTGAATGCTTACCTCTCGGCCACGCAACTAGGAATTACACTTTCCAGTTTAGGTCTTGGATATTTTTCCGAGAAACTTGCTGCCGGAACGGCAGTGATGCTGTCCGGATTTTTTGGAATGTCGCTGGGTGAAACGGCCGTTCATGCCATTTCTCTTCCTCTTGCTTTTGGATTTGTATCGTTGTTGCATATCGTACTTGGGGAGCTTGTTCCCAAGGCCCTTGCCATACGGCGCTCGGAGGCCACGGCTTTATACTCTGCACTGCCACTGCGATTATTCTATACGCTTTTCCGTCCGTTCATTTGGATCATGGATAGCGCAGCGAATACGGTGCTGAATCTGTTCGGAGTAAAAGCAGGCGACGAAGAAGAAGTGCACTCACCGGAAGAGCTTCGCTATCTGCTGGAAGAAGGCAAGGAGAGTGGCGCGTTGGAATCTGAAGAGCATGAGCTTTTGGAAAACGTCTTTGAGTTCAAAGAGACAGAAGTGCGTCAGATAATGGTGCCGCGCACACGCATTGCCGCGCTGGATGTGGAGATGTCCGGTGGGGCAATAGTCGATAAAGTTATAGACGAAGGGTACTCGCGGCTTCCGGTGTTCCATTCCACCATCGATACTATTGTTGGAATAGTGTTCTCTAAAGACTTGCTTGCAATGGTCTCGCACAGCTCCGTGATTATTCTACAAGACGTGATGCATGCGCCCGTGTATGTGCGAGAGCACGACAAGATTTCTCACGTGTTACATCGAATGAAAACAGAGCACTTTCACCTTGCTATTGTGGCCGACGAGTTTGGCGGCACAGCGGGCATTGTTACGCTGGAAGATGTCATCGAGGAGCTGGTGGGCGACATTCAAGACGAGCACGATGACGAAAAGAAACCCGTAGAGGAAGGCAGCAATGAGTTCATCGTGGATGCTTCAACCTCTATTGACGATCTGAATGAGTACTTGCCACTGCCGCTGCCCGAGAGCGAGGAATACGATACACTTGGTGGACTGTTGAACGGTGTTGCCGGGCGCGTTCCGCGAGCTCAGGAATCCTACCGAGTAGCGAGCTATACCGCCACTATTCTCAGCGCTACTCAACGCATGATCGAGACCGTACGGTTGGTCAAAAACGAGCAAACGTCCATTGCCGAAGATGGCGATCAACAGCAATGAGCAGTACAGCATACACGGGAACTTCAGGGCGAGTATTCTCCGCACATGCGCGTGAGTTGCACGCGTTGGTGTGCGATTCTGCCGAACTTCTTGCGCAGCGCTGGTCTCAAACATTCTCGAGTGTTCTTATAGCCGGATCCGGCATACACGCGTCGCTGGGTTCGTGGACCAAAGTTGATTCCCTTCCCTTGGCATCGTTAACCGAGTTCGGTGAATCCTCCGTACACGGGCATCAAAGTGCACTCAGTTGGTACCGTGCAGGGAGCCGCAACGTGCTTGTGTTCGAAGGTAGGCGGCACGTGTACGAAGGTGTGTTGCTGCATGATGTAGTAAAACCCGTGGTGCTGGCCAATTTGCTTGGTATAGAGCATTGCATTCTTACGAATGCGGCGGGTTCTCTCAACCCGCTGTACGAAGCAGGCGACGTTATGCTTGCGCACGATTTGGTTAATTCCTCGGCGCGCGCGGTAGTGGTGCGGGGGGCAGAACGTACACGCATGATTGATGGCGCGTGGTTGCAAAGAGTCGGGTCTGCCATCGAGAACTCAGCGCCGCATCTTAGCGCCTGTGTTCACTCGGGAGTTTATGTATCGGTGGCCGGGCCATCGTACGAAACCCGCGCGGAAGTTCGCATGTATCGTGCTATGGCGGATGTGATAGGAATGTCTACAGTGCACGAAGCTCAATGTGCCGTGGGTTTGGGCATGAAGGTGGCTGCTGTGTCGGTGGTGTCGAACACACTGGAGGAGTCTCCATCAAAAAAACTAACACACGAAGATGTACTTCGGGTGGCGGCAAACAGTGCCGACAGATTGCAACAGGTGTTACAGTTGGTTGTAGACACAGTTGAACATAAAGTTGAATACAAAGAAGAGTAAATGATGCGCGTTGATTGGTTCATAGTAGGATTAGGAAACCCGGGAGATAAGTACGAGAACACCAGGCATAATATCGGCTGGATGGTATGCAACGAGCTTATTCGCAGGAACAAAGGAAGCTGGGAAAAAGGTCCGGGTGAGTATGTGCAGTGTTCGCTTAAGCTTTTCGGAAAATCTGTTCTGGTGATTCTTCCGCTCACTTATATGAATGCCAGCGGCAAAGCTGCTGCATCCGTGGCATCGCAGTATAAATGTTCTTCGGACAAGATCATTGCGGTGGTTGATGAATATAATTTTCCCACAGGCAAGGTGCATCTTAAAATGGGCGGATCGGATGGCGGTCACAACGGCATTGCATCTCTGATTGAGGATCTTCGCACCGATCGATTCTGGCGACTTCGTTGCGGCATTGATAAAAACTTTGGTCCGGGTCAGTTGGTAGACTATGTGCTCAGTCCCTTTAGTGCAGACGAGCGGGAGAAACGCGATGCGATGATACTTCGCGGCGCTGAAGCTATAGAGCATGTGATGTCGGCCGGTATTCAACGCGCGCCGTCGGCAATAAACTCGGACAAGCCATTGCGCTGATAGGCTCATCACGCCGCATCCGCATCAAGTACACACCCCGCTCTGGCATTGGTGGCTCGGTGCACGGTAGTCATGAACAATTCTACGTCCGACTCCCGCACAAAGCACCGTAAATGCACGGCATCATGGTATTCGGATTCCGTGCGTATTGCATACTTGGTAGCGCAGTCAAGTACCGTTTGTACATCTTCGTAGGTGCAATACACTTTCACGGGAATAGTTCGGTACACGGCCGTACGTTCGCACTGCGAAAGCACATCTTCGGCTGCGCCGGCATAGGCACGGGCCAGGCCACCGCGGCCAAGTTTGGTGCCACCAAAGTAGCGGGAAACCACCACAAGAACATCGCTCACGCCGAATTTTTGCATGGCAAACAGAATGGGTTTGCCGGCGGTACCCGAGGGTTCGCCGTCGTCGGCAGTGCGAAAGTTTAAACCGTGAATTCCAAGGCGATAGGCATAGCAATGATGGGTGGCATCAAAAAACTCGGACTGAATCTCCGCTAAATATGCCTTTGCATCGTCTTTGGAGTGAATGGGGAAGGCCGTGGCAATAAAATGCGAGCCCAACACTTTTCGTTCGGCGCGTAAGCGTTCGGAAATAGTAAAGTAACGGTCGCGATCTTCTAAAGAACTCTCACTCATTAATAAGCCGGCGCAATGAACATTGGTATAGTCTGTTATCCAACATACGGCGGAAGCGGAGTTGTTGCAACTGAACTCGGTATGGAGCTCGCTCGTCGCGGTCATCAAGTGCACTTTATCACGTATGCCATGCCGTTTCGCTTGGATCGTTTTCAGGAGAACGTGTACTTCCATGAAGTGGAGATTCCAAGCTATCCGCTTATGGAGCATCAGCTCTATACACTAGCATTGGCGGGAAAGATTATCGACGTGGTGAAGTACGAGCAGATCGATGTTCTCCATGTGCATTATGCCATTCCCCACGCGGTAAGCGGATATTTGGCAAAGCAAATTGTGCAGCAGACACATCCCATCAAGATGGTAACGACACTGCACGGTACGGATATCACACTACTCGGCCTTGAGCCCACGTTTCTGCCGCTTATTCGATTTGCCTTGGAGCAATCGGACACCATTACGGCGGTATCAAACTATCTGCGAGAGAAGACCGTACAAAGTTTCACGCCCGGCCGCGACATAAAAGTGATTCCGAATTTTGTTGATACCACCGTGTATCAGCGTAACAATGAGCAGCGGGAACTGATTCGATCGCGTATAGCTAAAGAGGGTGAATTCGTGCTGTTGCACACGTCGAACTTCCGTGGCGTGAAGAGAGTGCAGGATACTATTCGAGTGCTGGACGAAGTACGCAAGAACATCCCGGCACGCTTGGTACTTGTGGGCGATGGGCCGGAGCGCGTTGATGCGGAACGTTTATCACGAGAGCTCGGTGTATCGGACTATGTTACGTTTTTGGGAAAACAAACAGCACTTCCGGAGTTGCTCAGTGCCGCCGATGTATTCCTGTTGCCCTCACAGTCCGAGAGTTTCGGCCTTTCGGCGTTGGAGGCAATGTCGTGCTCGGTTCCTGTTGTTGCATCGAATGTGGGTGGTATTCCGGAGCTTATTACACACGGTGAGAACGGCTATGTGGCGGAGCTCGGAGACGTAAGCCGCATGGCGCGCTATGTGGTGGAGCTGTTGACAAATCCCAAGCGACTTTCGGCATTCAGTGCCAAGGCGCGCGAAGCTGCCACACGATTGTACGACGTAAACTCTGTTGTGCCTATGTACGAGGAGCTTTATGCCAAACTGATGAACGGCCTAAGCGCTTCCGGCGGTGCACATAGCACTGGTGAATAACTCACGTGTCTACAATTTTCGATGGCCATTCAGCGTATCTGCTACGCTCCTTGTGATATTTTAGCGCCATGATTACTTCTGCACTCACTCGAATAGCGGCCGCCATGTCCAATCAACGGACGGCACTGTGGATGCTTCGAGTGAAGATGCTGTCGGTGTCCATACTCGTTGGCCTATGGTACGCATCCTTTGCGGTTACAGCCCAAGCGCAAGTTCCCGACATGAGATACTCCGCCGCTACGCCGGGCTTTGTTCCTAATGCAGGACAGGTTCGGGGCGATGGGCTAATTACCGACACTGTTCGTTTTGTGCTGAGACTGGGTAGAGCCCGCGTGTATTTCCGTGACAGGGGATTTAGCTATGTGGCTCCGGTAGCGGGCAGCGATACCGCAGCTGCGCCGAGTAGTGCATCTGTTTCGTTGGCAAATCGCTCGAAGAGTACGTCCGGTGGAGTAATGCTCGGCAGAGTAGACTGCAACTTTGCAGCAACGGCTGTGCATTCCGGAGCCGCGTCAAATCTCGGCTCGGCGCCAAATGCTTCTATATGCGGGCGCGGACTGCGCAAGGAAACACAAACGTATTACGTTTCGGGCAGCGAGTATGACGATCTCCCCGTGTATGATTCGCTGGTCTACACAAATGTGTACCCGGGCATCGATGTGTGCTTTAGAGTAGAAGCGGGTAGATTGAAATACGATTTTCTCGTATCCGCCGGAGCGGACGCTCGTGCTATTGCGCTGAGCTTTCCGCAGTGCTCGTCCCTGAAGCTCGATTCGACCGGAGCAATGATCATCACGCACCGCTTCGGTACTCTCATCGATGACGCTCCTACCATTTTGATGCGAGAACCATCGGGCATCACAAGTGCTCCGGCCATACGTTTCGCACAGCGTGATGCACACACCTTCGGATTTGAGCTCCCGGCATCCTACAACAGCACGCAAGCTTTAGTTATTGATCCTGCCATTACCTGGGCAACCTTTTTCGGCGGCAGAATTGACGATGAAGTAACAGATGCAGTAATCAATAATGTAGGCCTCCTTGTGGTATGCGGGTGGTCTCTGAGCGATGTATTCCCCGGCACCTCTACGCTCAATGCCGGAAACGAGGATGTGTTTATTGCGCGCTTCAATGCAGATAGAACCTTGAACACCACCACCTATTTCGGCGGGCCCAAGCTGGATATTGCTAATGGCATAGCCGTGGATAATCAAGACAACGTGTTTATTACCGGGCAATCCATGTCCGGCGATTTGGGCTTTGCAAAGAATGTGTTTCAGTGGGCCAATAGCAATCCGGTTTTTTACAACGATGCTATTGTGGTAAAGTTCAATAACAGGCTCAAGTATGTAAGCGGAACGTTTATTGGCGGTGGTAATGAAGATATTGCTCTTGATGTTGCGACGGACGCACAGGACAATGTGATTGTGGTTGGAAACACCTACAGCGATAATTATCCCACTACACTTACAGGCCTGTACACTACGCGACGTGGTACGCCCGGAGATGTGGACATTTGCATGAGTAAGTGGAACAATAGTCTTGAATGCCTGTGGTCTACCTACTACGGAGGTAGAGCGGTAGAGTCGGCAACGTCGTGTGCCACCGATTCTTCGGCGAATATTTACGTGGGAGGATGGACGCACAGCATGGACTTTCCGAATCTTAGCGGTTTTCAGCGAACCCGCAGCGGAGACGGAGATGGATTCTTGATTAAACTTACCGCGCAGGGTTTTCCCTTGGGATCCACCTTGTTTGGCGGCGGCGGAGACGAGAATATTTACGACATTGACGTCACTCGCGGACTTGTTTGCGCCACCGGTTTTACCTCGAGCGGAAACGATCTACCTTCGTTCGGAAAAAAGCAGGCTCAAGACAAAGCCGGAGGATTGTCTGACGGCTTTGTGCTCGTGACCGATACGGATCTTGAGTTTCGTTGGTCTACCTATTGGGGTGGATATGGACCCGAGGTGTTCTATGCCGTGAATGTAACCACTGATACCTGTGTGGTGGTAACCGGATATACCGGCAGTCCGGACATGCCGTTGAAGAGATCAATTCAGCTGCCGCATGCCGATGGCATAGAGGATATCGTCGTGGCAAAATTCACGGCTACCGGGGTGAATACATGGTCTACCGTTATTGGCGGCAAGGGCAGTGATGTGCCGCGTGCCATGTGCTTGGATGCACTTGATAACATGTACATTGTGGGCAGCAGTTCCGGTTCTGACTTTCCTGTTCGCGGAGCGATTTTTCCTAATCTGAATGGTTCCAAAGATGGAATTATTATTAAGCTCTGTCCTACCACACCCGCGATAAAAAGTTCCACCGGCGATACTGTTGTTTGCGAGGGAGGCACCATTACCTTGAGCGCAGATCCCGGGTTATCGAGATTTCGTTGGAGTACAGGCCAGAGCACGCCGTCCATTGATGTGCAAACCGCGGGAACATATTTTTACTCGGCAGACTCCCCCCTGGGTTGTACGGCATTCTCCGACACAATTCGAATTTATATAAAGCAGAAATCTCCGGCGGTGGTACTGGCTAAAGGCAAGAGTTTGCCGTGTGTTGGAGACAGCGTGTTGCTGTATTCGGCAAACCGATTTGATGCCTATAGTTGGCGTGATGCTTCAGGAAAAGAAGTTGGTAATCGAGACAGTTTGTTTGTCAAGACACCCGGCACGTATCATTTGAATGTTGTGGACAGGTCAGGATGTTACGACAGTTCTAAATCCATAACAGTGACCTTTAGTTCGCCTCCGCCGTTGGGGTACGTCTTTACCCGCAATGGTGCTTCCGCAGCCGATACTGTGAACGGCGAGATCAGAGTGTGTGAGACAGATCTGGTTACGCTTTTTGCGCAAACTCGTGGTTTGCCGCTGTTCTGGACCAATGGTGCATCCACTCCGGCCATCGACATACGATCCTCGATACGCATTGCTGCGTTTGTCACGGATGCATCCGGATGTGTTTGGCGCATGGATACGGTGAGTATAGTGTTTGAACCGCGATCAACTTTGCGCGTGAACAGCGCGGATACCGTGTGTATAGGTCAAACTACAGAGTTGCGAGTGGAGGGCCGCGAATTGAATACCGGATTTGCGTGGAATGTCTCCGGAGGTGTTATCTCCTCTCGCGTCGATTCGGGAGTTGTTCGTGTTACATGGAGTTCGCCCGGTTCAAAAAAAATTGAAATCTCTGATTCCCGCGGTTTGCAGTGTTTGGATCCGGGATTCAAAGATATCGCTGTTCGGTCGGGCTATGCGGGCGGCATCACATCGGATGCATCGGCTGCCTGCACCGCAGAAGTGGTAAGACTGAGGGCACCGGCAGGGTTCTCTCGATACACGTGGAATGATGTTCGCGGCGACAGTGTGCACGATGCAATCGGCTTTGGTGAAACACGATTGGAGTTCGGCGACGATTCCGGCTGTGTAGGTCGAGATACACTTCGCATTACTAATCGATCGAACGTTCTCTGTGATGTTTCATCCCTAATCTTCGACACCGTCGAGGTAGCGGCATTGCGCACCGATTCACTTCGTTGTAGTCAACAGCTTGAGGATTACATTGCTGTGCGCGCATATTTGCTGCGCGGTACCGACTTTGTTCTTCGATCTGTTCTTCCTGCATTAGGAACACGCGTGGCCAAAGGCTTGCCTATGAGTGCGATCGTTGATTTTCGTCCCACAGCTTCCGGCGTGCTGCGCGATACACTGTGCATTGTGTTTCAAGCTCCTTGCCAAGACAGCTTCTATATTCCCGTGCAGGGAATAGGCGCGCCGCAGCTACCGAACAGACAGTTGTTGATACGCATACCGGATCAAACATTAAACGTACTCGATTCGGAATTCGTCCTGCCTATACAAGCGGTGGTACCATCTTTACGCTCGGCTATACTCATTGATAGTGTGTGGATTACTGCCGAGTATCCTGCCGCTATGATGAAGTTCGCATCTGTACGTTCTGGAGTAGAAGCCGTTGAGACAGTGGATATAGCGGGGGACAGAGCCACGCTGAACTTGCGCATTGCTTCTGTTGAGGTACGTTCGGATACAACCGATCTTACAAGTGTTCGGATGTATTGCCTTCTTGGTTCAGCGCTTCAGGATTCGCTTCGCCTTACCCGGGCCGATGTATATTCAGCATCTTCTCTCACGGTACAGTCTCAAGGAGCTCTCTGTACGTGGGCAGGTGTGTGTAGTGAAGGTGGTAATCGCCTTATTGGTCGCGGATCGCCTTTGTCTATGAGCGTGCGCCCGAACCCTGCCGGCACTATTGCGGAAGTCTTGCTTCGCTCTCAAGAAAAAGGATGGTATACAATTGCCGTGCACGACGTGTACGGCAGATGTTTGGCGCGGGAGCAAAAGAACATGGCTGCATTCGCAGATCAGACCATTGCTTTTGATGTGTCTGCATTTGCCGAGGGAGCATATACCATTTCGGTTCTCGGCCCCTTCGCGCATCTCAGCGTGCCACTCATGGTGTACCGCGGCGGGCACTAAATCTGTGCTCCTCCGTTATCGTACTTACTTGTACCACTCAGATCCATGCAATTGGCACGATTTATGCGTTGTTTACAGCAAATCTTTGCTGGGGAACTCGGGGAGAGCGCGGCGAATACGCCAAAATCTCCGTAAATTCCACTCAAACGCGTAAGGCTACGCTCTCTCAAGGATGATGACTACCAAGGTGAGGCGTTACAAAACAGTTTGAGATTCTCCGCAAAGAGTATTGAACGCTGTTTTCACGTACGCAATCAAAATCACCATGAAACCTACTCTGCGCCTACACTTATTTATAATGCTTGTGCTGGTACTCGGCACGAGCGTTCGTGTTTTCTCGCAGTTGACTGCGGATGCCGGTGCCGATATCACCGCATGCGAAGGTTCGAACGTTGTAGTGGGTAAATCTGTTTCCGGTGGAACAGGTCCGTATAAATACCTGTGGATTCCCGGTCAAGGCTTGAGTGATTCCACCGTGTTGCGTCCGCTGTTTGGTCCTAAGCAAGCAACATCCGTTCTTGTACTTCGCGTAACCGATAGCAGAAATGCAGTTGCATTCGACACTATTGTCATCAATGTAAAACCACGCCCCGTACTTGATGCCGGTGGTGCTGCAACACAATGTGTAGGCAGTACTGTTTTACTAGGTGCAGCACGCACGGCCACAGGCGGAACTCCTCCCTATACATTTCAGTGGGGCGCTCTTCCCTCCACAGCAGTGGGTGGTGCAAGTGCAAACCCTTCATATTTGGCAAAGAAAGCAGGAGTGTACAGACATATCTTGAAAGTAACAGACGCGCTTGGATGCGAGTCTTTGGATACCGCCGTCATTACGATTCGTCAATCAATGACTGTATCAATGCCGCAGCGTGCTTTTCAAACCTGTGCTTATGAGCAACGTACGCTTGGCGGTACCGGTCTTGTGAGCGGCGGTGCATCTTCCTACACCTATCAGTGGTCGCCATCACTAGGTCTTAGTGCTACCTCGATTCCAAATCCGGTTGCCTTCCCGGACACATCGGTAACGTATTACCTTACGGTAACGGATGAGCAGGGGTGTACAATAGACGACAGCGTGCGAATCAACGTGCGCCCGCGCATGAGATTTGCGTTGAAGCGTGAATACACGGTGTGCCCCGGTAAGGAATTGAAGTTGGCAGACTCGGCCTTCGTGAGCGGCGGGGTAGGCCCGTACATATATAAATGGACTCCGCCGACGGGACAAACAATGACGGATCAAGCTGTTCCGAGCCCAACAATCATTGCATACGGAAACGGACGCTTGCTCTACACAGTACGTGTAACCGATGCTCAAGGATGTTCGATACTTGATAGCATCTACGTAAACATGACGGGATCTCCCGGAGCATCATTTGCTTCGGTGCCCAAATTGTGCATGAACGAAACCTATCCCTATGGCGTAAGCGGCGACAGCTCGTTTGTTTACGACTGGATAGTGGATGGCGGTATCATCGTGAGCGGACAAGGATCGCAGAATATTAAGGTGTATTGGAACAAGAGTGGAACCGGTGTTATTAAACTCAATGTGTATGACCCTGCCACCGGCTGCGCAAAGAGTGGTCAGAACAACACTACTGTACTTCCGCTTCCCGAACCTAAGGTGGTGAATCGCGGACTGAGCATTCTCTGTCCGGGCTCAACGACGACCTTAGAAGCTGAAGCCGGCTTCGTGCGGTATCGCTGGTCCAACGGACTTACCACACGCCGAATCAATGTGGATCAAGGCGGCAACTACACATGCGAAGTTCAAGACAGTAACGGCTGCAAAGGAACCTCTTTGCCGGTATCGGTGGTTATTCGGCCTGCTCCCTTACCATTGATCTTCGGCCCCTCAACTATTTGCAGTAACCAAACAATACAGCTCACCGCATCGGCGGGTCATGTTTCCTACACTTGGGTGTCCGGCGAGACTGTGCCGTTTATCACCGTAACGGCACCTGGTAAGTTTAAAGTATTCGTTGTGGATACGAATGGCTGCCAGGGTGAGTCTGCCGAGTTCTCTGTGCGTACAATACCTGTGAAGGGATCGGCGGCGGGCGATATTGATGTGCCCGGCCGCGAGATACTTTTCCAATATCCCGACTCGCGAGTAGAGTATACGAACGAAACAGAAGTGGATATTGTTCTTGATACCATTGCGCTGCGTACAGCTAATCGCGACCTGTTTATCGCCTCGGTAACAGTGAACGGAACGAAACGATCACCGGACAGTGTGCGTGGATTGAGCGTAAAGCCACAGCAAAAAATTCTCTTCGATTTGAAGTTCGATCCTACGTATATCGACACCAACGACTATCGCATTACCGTTGCTGTTACGAAGCCGTGTCCGGATACCTTTGCCATACTCGGTAGTGTTCGTTCTTACGATAAAACTATACGCGGTGCGGTGAGCATAGAGAACACTACTGCTCGTCCGAACCAGATAGTGTACATTCCTATACAGATGCAGTTCGATTCAGAGCTGGATTCCATTGAGGATGCAACGTTGACCTTCAGCATGACACTCAATGGCCATCTTGTGAGCGTGCTTGACGATACAAAGAGAGCTATTCGAAAAATCGAAGACATCGGCAACGGAATGCGTCGCATTAGCTTCGAGTTTGAACATCTTACCGTGAAGTACGATAAACCTTTTAAGCTGACCAGTCTTCGTGTTCTTACACTAGCTTCTATGCTCTTGCAAGACACGATGTCGGTGGATCGCGGATCGGTGGTATGGACTCAAGGTGCGGTGTTGCTGAAAAAGCCTATAGTGCGCTTGCGCGATGGTATACTCACGGTTTCGTCGTTTTGTTTTCCCTTCGAGTTCGAGCTTGATCCATTGAGTTTGACGTCGTTTACGGTTACGCCTACGCCTGCCCGGGATTTTGTGGAGCTTTCCGTGGAATGCGGAACCTCGCAGACGGTAGTTATGGAAATGTTTTCGTTGGATGGCCGCATGCGCATGCAACAGGATATGCACCTTGGTGCCGGCAAGAACAATCGCCGCATTTCATTGAACGGTTTTGAGAACGGGCAGTACATCTTGGTTGTTCGTTCCTTCGATCGCAGCGAGTCCAAACGATTTGTTATTGAGAAGTAGCGCCTAACGGTCGCTAGCCATGTACGCACCTGTTTCGGTTGCTGCCTCTGAGTTCACGCCCATCCTCTATATTTGCGATTGCCACGATCGTGCATGCTTAATCTTTGCGCGACAGGCGTTCATCGCTATTGGAGAGAGTATGCGGTTAGTCATCAGACTTCTATTTTTCCTTGTTGTTCCTCTGTGTGGTATTGCTCAAGACACAGCTGCCCTGAAGGTTACACCAAAGGAGAAAACTCCATGGTTGTACGTGGGTGGATACCTGGACTACAACCGTAATGTCTTCAAGGCCAACTTTCCGTACTTCCCCAATCAAGTCAGTTGCAATCAATCCTATAAAAACGGAACCGGCCACGGTGTTGCCATCGGTCTTCTTGCCGACTACCCGTTTACACCCGTCTTTTCTGCCGGTGCTCGTCTTGGGTACGCAACATTAGGCGGAACTCTCACCACGAATTCTATTATTGGTTACAGCGCATCCGTAGGGTCGAATCAACAAACGCCCGATCAGGTTGAAACTCAATACGCATTAGAAGCCAGTATCGGCGCGCTTAGCTTCGAGCCCATGATGAACATGACCTTGTTCGGTAAGGTCCGGGTAAGTGCAGGCTTAAGAGCAGCTTTTTTACTAAGCTCTACCTATTCGGAGAGTGAACGACTCATACGCCCCGATTACGCCTTCTTTCTGCCCGACTCTACAAGAGTTCGTTCGGAACGAAGCGGCTTGATTCCTAATGTTCAGGCTCTTCAAACTGCTGCTACCGGCAGCGTTGCGGTAGATATACCTGTTTCCTCGAAGATCATTATTGCGCCGGAGATTCGCTATCAGCTTGCGCTCAATGCGTTGTCTGATGTTGATTGGTCGGTATCTACTATTCAATTCGGCATCGGTGTGCGGTCGCCTTTGTATAGCTCGCCACCGCCGGTGTATAATCGAGATACCATGCTGGTGAGAGACACAACGGTAATCGCTCGCGTGGACGCTTCGCAACAGAAGTGTACTTTGATCGAAACGTCCATTACCAAGAAAGAGCAACAGTCAAGAGTAGACGACCAGTTGTTTGTGAACGAACTCTATACGGTAACAGAGAAATACTCACTGGTGGTGCCGCGCCTTGCGCAGCTGAATGTAAATGTGGAAGCCTATACTCTTGCTCCAAATGGTGAGCGGGCACAGCTGAAAGAGTTTGTCGTGGAGGAAACAGAGATCGAGGAAAACTATTCCTTGCTGCCGCAGATTTTCTTTCCGGAGGGGGAGGCAAGACTTCAACGAACCGGGATGTCGTTGATCGACAAAAGCCGAACCGAAGGCTTTTCGGAATCTACTCTTTCGAAGAATACCATCGAGGTGTATCACGACCTTTTGAATATCATTGGTCAACGCATGCGAGAGAATTCTGCGGAGACCATTACGCTGGTAGGATGCAATAGTAACGTGGGGGATGAACGCAACAATCTTGATTTGTCAAAGGCTCGTGCGGAAGGAGTGCGAAGATATTTGCAAGAGGTATGGGGTATTGATGCCTCACGCATAAACATCAAGGCCATGAACTTGCCGGCGTCGCCGTCGAATAATATGAGTGAAGATGGTCAAGCAGAGAATAGACGTGTGGAAATTGTCCCCGCTAATCCCTCGTTGCTCCGAGCTGTTGCAATCAAGAATGCTACGGTACGTTCGTCACCGCGCGTTATTGATGTTGTGCCCTCAGTGTATAGCGAAGCCGGGCTTGCGTCGTGGTCTGCCAGGATCACCCAAGAGGGAAGAGAGTTACGATCGTTCTCCGGCGAGTCCACTCCCGAAAAGTATGTGTGGAACGTGACCGGTGATCCGTATCCGAAGTTAGAAAAGCCGGTAACAATCAGTTATGAAGCGGTAGATCGTACGGGCCAGCGCAAATCGAATGCGGTGTCTGTGGATGTAAAGCAGATGTCGATTCGCCGCAAGCGTTTTGAGCAGAAAGATGACAAGCGTATCGATCGATTTTCACTCATAGTGTTCGATTTCAACAAGGCCGACTTAAACGCAGACAACAAAAGGATTCTTGAGGAAGTGCAATCGCGCATCGAGCCAAACTCGGTGGTAACCATTGCCGGCTATGCAGACAAGTCCGGCGATGCGGAGTACAACCGCGATCTGGCGCGACGCCGATGCATGGAGGTTGAAAAGGTGATAGCGGTAAAATCCGTGAAGCCGTTGATCAGCCCTATCGGCAGCGACATCTTGTTGTACGACAACTCTACGCCGGAGGGACGAGCATATTGCCGCACGGTGCAGATTGTCATCGAAACGCCCATCAAATAGGCCTTTTTGGGGGAATTTTAGGCTTGGTGTACTGAGGGTGAAAAAATCTTTGCCATTTCTTTTTGGACTGCTATATTTCCGTCAGGGGGCGGGACAATTCTTTAGAAGACAAGCTTATCTATTCATTCACTTATTCTACGGGTGATCCATGCATTCTTTTCTACACGGTGTACATCGGCGTTTAAGCCTTGTTGTTGCCGCGGTTCTGTTGGCATTTGCCGCGCAGTCCGGTCAGTCTTTGTATGCTCAGTGCCAGTGCGCCTGGCAATATGGGGCGATGGGCATAACGAATTTTACTCTTACCCAGGCCGGCTCGCCTGTTATCAACCGTTCATCGGGTTGTGATATCAACACGGCCGGTGGCGTTGCCACACCTAACGGTGTTTGGCAGACCGGTGTAACGGGTAACGTTCAGCTCGGTAAAGTGTATAATTTTTCGATTTCCGGCTTGTCATGGCCGACGAGTGGTACAACCAATTCGTACAGCTTCTGCTATGCTATCTGGATCGACTTGAACGGCAACGGTAACTTCGAGACCAACGCCGGCGAGCGTGTTGCTGTAAATAGTGCTGGTCAGTACTTCTATCCTACGGCGACAGGTTCCTTTACCCTCCCGTGTTCGGCTGCATCCGGTCAGCTGAAAATGCGTGTTATGGGTCTGTACTATTATGATTACAACACCGGTGCACTTGGATTCCAGGCAAATGATCCTTGTGGCAACTACTTCTACGGCGAAGCAGAAGATTATACCCTCAACGTACTTGGCGACATGGGCGTAACCTTCCCGAATCAGACATCACCGAATAACATTCTTGTTCCCGGAAGTATCTACTCCGGTACCAACGGTGGTTATGTGAATGTTACGACAGTTGCGGGTCAGTCGGCATACGTTACCTATCGTATTGTTGGTCCTCTTCCTTCAACCAATGCCGTATACACAGCGCTGAATCCTGCTAACCCCAATGACACGACCGTGCCTTGCACAGGAACCGGCAACTACAATCAGTTCTTCTCCAGCGCAAAGGGTCCGTACGCCGGAGCCGGCGGAGCTATTGACCTGACCGGTTCAAACGTTGTTCCCGGCGCATATCGCTTGGAGGCATCATTTGTAAAATCAAGCGGGTGCTCATCCTTTGTAGCGCAAAACTTCTACATTCCTCTCCCGTGGGATATTAGTGTTTCCAAGATTATTGCTCCGGCCACGAATGCAGCACCTCAATACTACAAGTATCCCCGTGGCGTGCCTATCGCAATTTCTTGCCGTGTGCAGAACGTAGGTCAGAACACGGTGAATGCACTTCGCATCATCGACGAGATTCGTGACCAGAACGGAACTATAATCCGTACCGATACGTTGACATACAACAACGCTGTTGGATTGTCTACAGGTCAAGAAGTAGGATCGGATGCTGTTAATGGCGGCTTCCCGAACTTCACAACCACAACCACAGGTGTTTATTGCGTTACCTTCCGCACGGAATTGATCGGAGTAACCGATCAGCAGTTGTCGAATAACGTTCAGCCCAGCTCAGGTTGCCATACCTTCGAAGTGCAATACGATATCGAACTTTCGGCCGAGGCTTTCCTCAACCCAACAAGTTCATCGTCGATGTTCGTAGGTCGTCCGTTACGTCCGGCTATCCGCATTCGCAACAATGGTCTTGCTGATGCATCCGATATCCCCGCGACCTTGGTGATCAAGAAAGACGGCCAGACGGTATATACACAGTCCATTACCATTCCTGATTGTTCACGAGGCTTGACCACCGGTGCAACATTCCCGTTCTGGACACCGAATGCCGTTGGTGCATATCAACTCTGCTTCTACACCTCACTTACAGAGGATGCTATCAAGACCAACGATACCTTGTGTATCAATGTAAATGTTGGCGACGCTCTTAACGGTACATATACCATTGGTACGTTGAATCAAGGCCAAGCCCGCAACTTCACAACCATTCAAGATGCTGTGAACGCTTTGTATGGCGCAGGACTCTCCGGTCCTACCATCTTTGAACTTACCGATGCCAGCTATACAGTTGGTAGTGGAGCTGCCGGATTCCCGGCGGTGGATATGACATCACGTGTTGCAGGCGCAAGCGCGTCGAACACGGTAACGTTCCGTCCTTCACTGCTTCAAAGTTTGACCCGTTCATCGATTTCCATTCGTCTTCGCTCCGGTAACGGAGTGGGCTTCTTGTTTGGTCAAAACTACTTCCCGACCAATGCTAACGCCATTCAAAACACACAGCCGTTGGCATCAAATGCCAACCCTGCAGGATATGTAGTGTTTGATGGTGGTTCTCAGAAGTCATTCCGCTTTATGTTGGACGTTGGTGCCGCTACGCCTACACAGTTGCCTCATCGCGCTGTATTCTATTTGGGTAACGGAACCTCGAATGTCACAGTAAAGAATTGCTTGATCGAGAACTTCCCGCAATCCACAGCCAGCTATGCTTCGTCGTTGCCGGTTGTTCGTTACTTGGCTCCGAACTTTACATTCGAAACCGATGTTCGTCAGTTGTCCAGCGGCCCCGACAGCTATGCTGCAGGTATCGTTGCGCGTTCCGTTGCTCCCAGCAACCAGGGTAACAACTCTCTTGGCTTGGATACGCTGACCAACAACTACAACCAGTTTGTTAATAACGAAATCAGCGGCTTCGGCTACGGTATCGTTTCGTTGGGTGTAGGTCCGTTGTTCTACAACGACATTGCTACCAACGGTAACCCTCGCTTCCAACGTTATTACAACAAGGGAACCGTGATCAGCGGTAACATTATCTCCAGCGTTCGCAGAGCCGGTATCTTCACCGGTTATGGTGAAAGCGAAACCATCAGCAATAACCGCATTCTCAATGTAGGCCAAGGTGCTACCGGCATCACCGGTCAGGCTGCAGGTATTATGGTTGGCGGTGAAGCTCGCACAAACCAATTGTGTTACAATAGCATCAAGGCTACCATTACTCGCAACGAAGTTTCAAACATCTCTTCGGATGTTGCTGCTCAAGGTATTTACGTAGAGCAGACGTTGAACTCGTTTGTCAACCCTGCCGGCGGTAATGTTTCGTTCCCCAACGTGAACGAAGCTTCGGTTGTATCCGGCAACATGGTTTACGCTCTTGCTCGCACCACACAAAATGCAGTAACTGCAGGTATTCATTTGCTCACCACAAGAAGCTTAACAGCTACCGGTTTGAACAAACTGATTACTCCCCAGATTGCTGCGTACAATACGCGTGGCGACTCGGTGGTGAACAATACCGTTCTTGTTACCGGTGATGCCGTTTCTAATGGTAATAGCCTGGTAGGTATCGGAATCCAGCAAGCAACAAATGCTGTAATGATCAACAATGCCATTGCAGTAAGTGCAAGCGCAAGCAGTGTTAATACCGCTGCCGGAAACGTGTTGGCATGCTTGTTCTATCAAGGTACATCGCCGAAGGCTTCGTCGGGTGTTGCCGGATTGCTTCCTGCCGTTAGCGGTGGTTTGACATCCAATCGCAATGCGTTTTTTGCTCCGAACGCGGCTGTGGTCCGCTACATCGAAACCGATGCAAACAATTCTATTCTCACCTTGGGCTCGCAGAGCGACTACATGACCTTGGGTCAGTGGAAGGGCTGGACAGCTCAGGATATCAATAGCGTTGTTGGAAACTTCGTTAATGATCACGTAGCAAGTACTTCATCTCCGTCACGTCTTCGCATCAGCACCAACCCCGTTCCTATTGGTTCCGTGCTTGATCGTCGCGGCGAGCGCATCGGTGCTAACATCTACGATCTTGACGGTCAACCTCGTGGTCTAAATGGTGCACGGTTCACCATTGGTGCTGATGAGTTCATTGGTCGCTTGTATGTAAATGATGTAGAAGCAATCGAGATCATCGATCCGGTATCATATCGTGCCGGCAGCGGCAACTTTGCCGATGCAGAGTACGTGATGACCAAGGCTCCTATCAATGTAACTGCTCGTATGCGTAATAATGGTTCCGCAAATCAGTCCGGTGTTACTATCGTAGCTGAGATTCGCGACCAAAACAATGCAGTAGTGGCTACAAATTCCAAGCAGGTAACGATCGCATCCGGCGAGAGTGCTGACATCAACTTTGATTTCAACTACACGCCGATGACCTACTCGGATATGGGTCAAAGTGCCCCGGCTCCGTTCACGACTATGGGTCGTAACATCACACCGGTGTATACCATTAATGTGTCAACCCCTATTGATGAGAATGTCGCCAACAACGCAGCTGCGAAGCCTGTTCGTTTCTACCTGATGCGCTCACCGATCAGAATGATGAACAGCGTAGTGGGAACAACCATAGATCCTAACAACTCAGCTACTCCGTTCAACGATATCGTAGGTCGTCTCAATGCAGATACACTTGCTAAGGCACTTACCTATATCGGTATGACCGGTACAGCATACGATCTCTTCGATCGTAACGGCTGGGAACCGCGCGCTGTTAACTACGGCGGATGGCGCACATTGTTCTGGTCCGGCGATACTAACAGACTTACACGTCAGCAGCGTACAGACCTCCGTATGTTCCTTGCCACCGGTACTGCATCTGACAAGCGCAATCTCATTGCTGCTTCTCAGGAAATCCTTGGTAAGCACATCGGTGTTGATGCTACCAACGATGAGCAGTTCGTGCGTAACGTGTTCCGTGCTACCAATGCTACCACCGGTGCGTTGAAGGGCTCGGCCCCCACAGATCGCACCCCGCGTTCTGCCGGATACAATGGCAATTTGGTTCAAGGTTTGACCATTGCTCTCGGTGTACGTGAAGGAGTTGCCAGCACAACAAACATGTATGATGGTGCTCTTCCGCGTCCCAGCTTGATGCGCATCTACTCGGACAATCAAACAAACGGATTAGCTCGCGGCGCATACTACTATGTTACACGCGATGCAGGTGTTACCGACAGTTTGATGGGCGTTGCCAACAACTCATTGAATTACAACGTTGTATTCTTGGGTGTTGATTGGCGCCACATGCCTCGTTCTGCAGTGAATAGCGGTAGCGAGCGTGTTCTTCGTGGTATCATTGAGTTCATTGAGCGTTCCAACGGTACAGTTGTACCTGTTGAACTTGTTAGCTTCAATGCACAACGTGCAGGTGCAAACGTGAACGTTGCATGGGAGACAGCAAGCGAGAAGAATTCGTCGCACTTTGATGTTGAGCGTGCAGCCGTAACTGCTAAGGGTATGGAAGCATACACCCTGGTTCAGTCGGTAGCCGCGCAAGGCACAAGCACAGTTTCTAAGGAATACTCGGTGCTCGATGCAAATGTGAGCACGGTGTCTGCATGGTCGTACCGCCTGAAAATGGTAGACCTGGATGGCACAAGCAAGTACTCTCAGGAAGTTCTTGTTGCTGGCGACGGCGCAAGCGACGCAGTGGTGGTTACACCGAACCCTGCAAATGATGTAATGACCGTCGAGGTTCGCCTTGAGGGAACAGGTGCAGCAGAAGTTGCTTTGGTTGATGTTCAGGGCCGTACTGTTCAGACCATTGCACAGGGCGAAATGAGCGGCATGCAGCGCTTCACTGTGAATGTTGATTCGCTTGCATCAGGAACCTACTCTGTTGTTGTAAAGCAGCAGGGAACCGTTCGCGCTCAAACACTGCGCATTATCAAGTAATTCCCATGGTACGCGAGTAGCGTTACCTTGATTGCACTATTGGCATGAAAAGCCGATTCCTTAACCGGAATCGGCTTTTCTTTTTCCATGCAAAGGTCGCAAGAGCTCCATGGTTGAAAAGTGCATCGATTCTCAACATTTCTGCATCGTAATTTTGACACACTTCGGAATTGACAGATCATCACCACCTACATATGAAACCGCTTCTCACATATACCGTCGCTCCGCGTCTGCCGGAGCGAATAGCTCGCCTTAAAGAGTTGTCCATGAACTTTTGGTGGACGTGGAATGCAAAGGCTAAATCTCTGTTCGAAAGTATTCACCCCGAGTTATGGCAGCAGACCCATCACAATCCGGTGATGTTACTCAAGAGCGTTCCGCAAACTGATCTAATGCAACTGGCAGCAGACCCCGGCTTTTGTGAGCGCCTGGATGCGGTGCTATCCGCATTTGATTCCTACATGCGCAGGCCGCATGCGCATTCTTCCGCATCTGCACTTAACGGAACCGTTGCATATTTCTGTGCAGAGTTTGGAATCACGGAGTGCTTTCAAAACTACTCGGGCGGGCTTGGCGTATTGGCAGGGGATCATCTCAAAACGGCGTCGGACCGCATGTTGCCGTTGGTAGGCGTTGGGCTGTTGTATCAGCAAGGGTATTTCCATCAATACCTTTCCGAGAACGGCTGGCAGAGCGAGAAATATGCCGACGTCGACTTTTCGAATCTTCCATTGGAGCTCATCAATGATGGTGCGGGAGCGCCGCTTGTTGTGAATGTAGAGCTACCTAAGGGGCCGGCATATGCGCAGATATGGTGTGCACGCGTTGGCAGCATTCCTTTGTATTTGCTAGACACAAATATCTCAATGAATGACGCCGTGCCCGAGTACCGCGACATCACCGATCAATTGTACGGCGGCACCACCGAGACTCGAATCATGCAAGAAATGATATTGGGAATTGGAGGTATGCGCGCGCTGGCAGCAATGGGAATCTCGCCCGATGTATTGCATGTAAACGAGGGTCATGCTGCATTCTGCTCGTTAGAGAGAACCCGCATGCTGAAGAACGAATTCGGAATTGGCTTTGCTGAAGCACTGGAAGCTACACGTTCCGGCGGTTGCTTTACCACCCATACGCCCGTTCCTGCCGGTAATGAGATTTTTACCGTGGATCTCATGAAGCACTATTTCTCTCGTTACTATCCTACCCTTGGTATAAGCGAGCAGGAACTGCTGGACCTTGGTCGTTTACCCGGTGGTTCGGACGAAGACGGTTTCTCCATGACGGTACTGGGCCTTAAAACCTCTGTGTTCAGAAATGGTGTGAGCGAGCTTCACGGTGCCGTGGCCAGAGACATGTGGAAAGAGTTATGGCCGCATATGCGAGTGGACGAAGTGCCCATTCGCGGGGTGACGAACGGGGTGCACGTGATGACCTGGGTTTCCAAAGAGTTTGCTGACGTCTATGCACAAACACTGGGAGAGGCGTGGCACGAGACCCTTACAGACAACTCCATGTGGAACAAAGTACGGGATATTCCGGATGAAGTTTTGTGGAGAACTCACGAGCGCCGTCGCAGAATTCTGGTAGATAGAGTGCGCGAGCACGTACGCCGCAAGGATCCGTTACACATCAGCGAAAAAGATAAATCGACTGCCTTTGAATTGCTTCATCCCCACACTTTTACCATAGGTTTTGCCCGGCGATTTGCCACCTATAAGCGGTCGGATCTCATGTTTAGAAACATGGAACGGCTCATGCGTCTGCTGTGTTCCGAGCAGCGTCCGGTGCAGATACTTATTGCGGGAAAGGCGCACCCTAGGGATATCGCCGGCAAAGAGATTATGCATCGCATTATCACATTACTGAAGAAGCATGATTTGGAACGAAGAGTAGTGTTCCTGGAAGATTATGATATGGACATTGCCAAGGCATTGGTAAAGGGTGTAGATATATGGTTGAACACACCGCGCCGCCCCTATGAAGCTTCAGGCACCAGCGGAATGAAAGCAGCACTGAATGGTGTGTTGCACTGCAGTGTTCCGGATGGCTGGTGGGCTGAGGCTTATGATGGATCTAACGGCTTTTCTATTGGTAGGGGAGAGGAGTATCCCAGCGCGGACGAACAGGATATGATCGAGTCCGAACTTCTCTATCACATGCTCGAAACGATGATCGTGCCTGCGTTCTACGAACGCGACGATCGTGGAGTGCCGCGGCGCTGGATGGAATGGGTGAAAAATTCCATCGCCACCAATGCCGGTAGATTCTCATCGGCCCGCATGCTGGATGATTATGTGAACTTCTGTTATGTTCCTTCTGCTCAATTAGTGCAGTCACTGCTGGGCAACAATGCCGAGAATGCAGTGGCACTGTATGCTTGGCGGCAAGAGATATCACGGCGATGGCAGGGTGTACATGTTCGTGACGTTGTTATTGATGATGCCGGCGATGTGCACGTCGGAAAGACACTTCGGGTACAAGCTGTAGTTGAAACTTCAGGCATTGATGCTCAATACCTGCATGTGGAGTTGTGTCACGGCACCTTGGATGCACACGGAAGAATCACAAATCCATCTTATCATACCATGCACCTGCAGTTGACGCAAGGCTCAAGTATATGTACCTATACAGGTGAGTACGAGTGCACAAATAGCGGCAGTCAGGGAGTGAATATTCGAGTTTCTCCAAGCAACGCTTTGGTGCCATTTCCTCAGGATTTGAATTTGGTGCAGTATGCCCAAGGAATCGATGCACAGCATGCGTAAAACAATGCACGGAGATTCACGTCGCACCGGTATGAAACCCATACAACAGTTATTGGCAAGTATAACTCTGGCTCTAGTGATCGTCGCAATGGGTGGGAAGTTGCACGCGCAGACCTTACTTATACCGATGGACGCCCGCTCGCAGACAGATCATCTTAAAGCATACGGGATTGTATACTGGATTCTCACGAATAATCAGCCGGTAGACTGGTTGCTTAATTACCGCGGGGGTTCATTTATGTGCACGTCGACGCCGGCTATTGCGGCTGAATGCAGGGTGCGCGGCGTTAGCTTCGAGACACTTGATGGTTCGTCTGTGGCCTCTGTGTTGGCTGAAGTGCAGAGCGACAAAAGCAATATGGATGTGGTTAAACTGGAGAAAGCTCCGCGTGTGGCCGTGTATCAACCGCCGGGTTTTCGACCCTGGGACGACGCCGTAACCTTGGCAATGGAGTACGCCGAGATTAAGTACGACAAGATTTGGGACGAAGAGGTGATGAAAGGGAAGTTGTCTGAGTACGACTGGCTGCACCTTCATCACGAGGACTTTACCGGCCAGCACGGAAAGTTCTTTAATAATTATGCTAATGCACCCTGGTACATCGCTCAGGTGCAACTGTTGGAGAATACCGCGCGCAAACTCGGATTTGCCAAAGTTCCGGAACTAAAGAAAGCGGTGGTGGAGAAGATACGCAGCTACATAGCCGAAGGCGGCTTCATGTTTGCAATGTGTACGGCTACAGACACCTACGATATTGCTCAAGCGGCAAAGAATACCGACATAGTAGAGAGCATTCTGGATGGCGACCCCTCAGACCCCTCGGCGCAGGACAAACTGGACTTTACGCGAACCTTTGCCTTCGAGAATTTTCATGTGATAACGAGTCCCTTCATTGTGGAATACTCGGACATCGATGTGGACCCTTCGTTGCTTATTCCGCAGCAATCCACGGACTATTTTACTCTCTTTGATTTCTCGGCAAAGTACGATCCCGTGCCCACAATGCTTACTCAGTGCCACGTGAATCTGGTGCGCGGCTTTCTTGGGCAAACAACATTGTTCAAAAAAGAGTTCTTGAAAAAGTCGGTCACCGTGCTGGCAGAGATGGACGGTAAGGGCTGGGCAAAGTACATTCACGGAAACTATGGCCGCGGCACATTCACCTGGTACGGCGGGCACGACCCCGAGGATTATCAGCATGCGGTGGGAGATCCTCCTACCGATTTAGCGCTACACAAGAATTCACCCGGGTACCGATTGATTCTGAACAACGTCCTCTTCCCGGCAGCGAAAAAGAAAAAGCAGAAAACGTAAGATAGCAGCAGTCACAATACGCAATGGCGCTGGGAGCATAGCAGTACGTGCTCGGCCCGCAGCGGTAATCGGCGCATAGCAGTATGCGGCTCGTAGCGGTTAAACTCCGGCCCGGCGTATCATCAGATGAACTTCTACCGTGGTGAGATTGTTATTTAGCCTTCTGCGGTGGGTTGGCAATGGCGTCTTTGATCATCTGCTCCATTTCTGCGTCGAGAATTCCGTTGGAATTCCAGAAATGAACCTCGTGGGTAATGTACGATTCGTTGCCGCTGAGTTCCACCGTCATCACTACTTGAATACCCTGCTTCTCCGGTAATTCACGAAGAGCAAAATTGTATTGTACACGGCCTGCTTCCCACACGCCGCCGCGAATCATGGGCACCTTGCCGTATTTCAACATGACGTCCCGCGTTGAATCCTCGCCCACAACGATCACACATGCTTCCGAGCGAATGTTTGCTTTGTTTAAGCCGTTGTCGTCTACAGACGAAGGTTTGCTTTCAATGGCACAACCTTTATTCTTAATGCAACTCAGTACGGTTTTGTATACCGTTGCAAAGGGTTTTTGAAAGGTCATGGTGGTGGTGATCAGCGAGTCCGGCGTAAAATCAAATTGCGCGCGAACATCTACACACGTTGCCACCAAAAACAGAACAAGCACGGTAAGAAGAGACTTCATAACTCGGAACAATCGTGAAACACAACTCATCAGACACGATGAAAATAGGAAAAGCTAACGGATTGACTATAGTTCCCGCGCGCATATCCGAAGCCTGCTACTGTTGCTGCGAATACCGGCAGAGTGCGCACGTTCCTCGAACCCGTATTTTTGCCCAATGAATGTGTGCATACATACACTGGGCTGCAAACAGAACTATGCGGAATCCTCGTATCTGCGCGATCAGTTCCGCTCCGCCGGCCATGAACTGGTTGGCTTCGACGGGCAGTTCGATGTATTGCTCGTTAACACATGTTCGGTAACCGAACGCGCCGATGCAGAGTGCCGTAAAATTGTGCGGCGCGCGTTGCGCCAATGTCCCGATGCCTTTGTGGCCATTACCGGTTGCTACGCGCAGTTACAGCCCGAAGAGATTGCTTCTATAGACGGCGTGGATGCGGTGTTCGGAGCCCGATATAAGTTCTCTATTACCTCGCTGATAACGGATTTTTCCAAGCGAAACATTCCGTTGATTTTCACAGACGACAGCGATGATCTTGATGATCTTACCTTTGTTCCTGCCTTAGTTACCGATGCTCATGCCAGAACACGGGCCTTCCTGAAGGTGCAAGACGGATGCGATTACTCGTGCAGTTTTTGTACTATTCCTCGTGCCCGCGGCGCAGGCCGTAGCATGGCAGCCAACGATGTGCTGAACAGTGTGCGCCAACTGGCGGAATCCGGGTACAAGGAAGTAGTGCTCACGGGAATCAACCTGGGCGAATACAAGGCGCCGGGCGGTGAGCGCTTTGCCGATATTGTACAAGCTCTAGACCAAGCGATTCGTGGCCTACGATTGAGAATAAGTTCCATAGAGCCGAATAAACTCAGCAATGAGATTATAGACTGTGTTGCACAGTCGCAGGTGTTTTGCCGTCACTTTCATATTCCGCTGCAAAGCGGCTCTGATACTATTCTGCGCGCCATGCGCCGCCGCTACACGGCAGCATATTACGCGGGATTGATAGATCGAATTCGTGCCGCCATGCCCAATGCCGGAATAGGCATTGATGTGATATGCGGATTCCCCGGCGAGACCGATGAACTCTTTGCCGAGACGGTAGAGTTCTTGGAAAAACTCCCGTTCAGTTATCTGCATGTGTTTAGATATAGTGAGCGGGCTTATACGGCAGCAACTGCATTCGCCGATCCCGTGCCCGAGCGCGTGCGCAAGCAACGAACTACGATTTTACGAGAGCTGTCTGCGCGCAAACACCATGAGTTTCTGCAAGCTCAAGTTGGAACCGATGCCGTTGTGATTCTAGAGAAGCCGGACCCGGAGACAGGTTTGCAGTATGGTTATGCCTCGAATTATGCCAGGGTATGTGTGGGCAAGGGTGAGTATTCGGTAAACAGCACGGTGCACATGCATCTTAGCGGTGTAGGGGATGAAGTGATGCATGGTGTTGTGCTACGTGTAGAGACTCCCACTGCACATAGCGAGTATTTTCCTTTGCCGGTGATGAGTTAATGCCGACAGCGCTGCGCGCAGCTTTTTATAGTTTGATTGTAGATTCCATGTCATGAGAGTTTGTGCACGAACATATAGTAGCATTATAGGATTGATCCTAGTTGGAGTAGCGCTGGTTGGTACCGGCTGTGGTTCATCCGGCTTCACGGTGCCCGCTACGTACATCACGAAGGAGCGCCTACGCCTGGGCTACAAAACTGTTGTGATCCGCGAGCTCACAGGATCGTGGAGTGCGTTCGAAAAAACCGGTTATGTTCCCGCGTATCGATTTGCCATGCTCGACGAAAAAGGAGTCACCGTGTGTGAGTGGGTTGGTGCTTTGCATTTCGAGCAGTCGTTGCTGAAACAGTCTGCGCAGGTATTGCTGGCCAAGGACTCTGAGGTGGATTCTCTGCGCACATCAACTCTATGGAGATTCAGCGACACCCTCCACGTACATACTACAGCAGGCACGGCACCGGCGATAACGCAGTACTGGAGTGTGGATAGCACGGCAGCCGGCGCGGTTTTCGAAAAATATAGGCTGCCTGTGGGTGAAGGTGGCTCGGGAGGGCGTATCGCGGCAGTACCCGATGCGAGTGCCATGAAGAAGATTATGGACGAGGCAGGGAAGTATGTCTATTTCGATATTAAGCGATACGTGATTTCTACAGTGGCGGAAATGTGAAAACAGTAGTTCTTCAAGTAGCCTTCGACGGCACACAGTACAGCGGAATGCAAAACCAGCGCAGCGCTCCCAGTGTGCAGCAGGAGTTAGAACGCGCGTTCCATCAGACCATCGGTTATCATTGTCACGTGATTGCAGCCGGTCGCACTGATGCCGGCGTGCATGCGCGCGGAATGGTTGTGCACGCTCGAGTTCGCGACGACTGGGCAATTGAGGAAGGTAAAATCAAAGTGGCCATAAACTCCCGATTGCCGAAGGATATTCGTGTTCGCGGAGCCCAGTTGCGCTCCGACGATGTATTCCATGCGCGCTTCGATGCCATTGGCCGCGAGTATAGTTACACACTGCAAACACGCGAGGATCCATTGCAGCGCCTGTACGCATGGCAAACCCGATATGTTCTGGACCGTAGTGTTTTAACGGATAGTGCCAACGTATTTATCGGTGCTCATAACTTTACCACCTTCTCGAAGAATAACGAGGAAATTCACTCGTACCTCTGCACGGTGAGCGAGTGCCGATGGGAGCACGTGGACGATATCACCATGCGGTTGCATATTCGGGCAAATCGATTTGTGTACGGAATGGTCCGCTCGTTAGTGGGAGCAATGGTAGATGCTGCACGAGGAAAGAGAAGTATCGACAATCTTCGCACAAGTTTGGCTGCCTGTGATAGGCGCTTGGTCAGCCCACTGGCCCCCGCGGAAGGTTTGGTGTTTGAAGCCGCTTACTATCCCGACGAATTAGGCGTAGTGTTTTTGTAATTGATTATCGTACCGCAATGCAAAGAGTAGAAAAGTTTAAGGTGTCAGTCTGGATTCAGCGCACACGGCAAGGAACACGAGTTCCGCTTTTGATTGCGCTCGCGGTGTGTGTGCTTACGGCCGTTCAGTCATGCCGCGATATCAACGTGTATCCGGTATCGCAGGATGTATCCATGGGAGCCAGTATTGACAAAGAGCTTCGAACAAACTCGAAGGAGTACAAAATCTACCAGGACGAAGTTGTTCGCGGTTACGTTCAAGACATTGTTAAGAAGATTGTTGCTCTGCCCGGTATCAAGTATCGTGAGCAGTTTCCCTACACCGTAACTATTATCGACGATTCCAAAACACTTAATGCCTTTTGCACTCCGGGTGGTTACATCTATGTGTATACGGGACTCATCAAGGCACTGGATAATGAAGCCTCGCTGGCTGCCGTACTTGGTCACGAGATAGCTCATGCAGAGTGCCGGCATAGCACCGAGCGCATGACGAAATCACTGGGAGCGCAGATTGTATTGGATCTGGCTTTGGGCAACGACGCATCGGCTGCCACGCAAACAGCCGCCAATCTTTTTACCGGATTGGCATTGTTACGGAACAGCAGAGATAATGAAGATGAGGCGGACGAGCAGTCCTTCAAGTATCTCATGAATTCAGTGTGGTATCCCGGTGCTATCTCATACTTCTTCGAGAAGGTGAATAATCGTTCGCGCGGTGGTGCTTTGGAGCGGTGGACATCTACGCACCCACTGCCTCAAGACAGAATTGATGCAACCGCTCGGCGAATCAAAGAAGCCAAACTTTCATCGCCTACGGAAGCGCAGTTGTTCAGCGATAGATATCTTCAGATGAGAAATAGAATTAGATAACGAATGGACGAGCGGAAGAATTTGCTGCATTCAAGAGCTATTGCCAGAACTTCAAACATCATAATACAATGAATATTCTAGAGAGAACGACGGCACTGCAATCCACGAACAGCATGCTGTGTGTGGGCCTGGACTCGAGCCTGGAAAAGCTTCCCGCCGGTATTCCGCGCACCATGCAAGGCCTGCTTGAGTTCAATAGGCACATTATTGATGCTACCAAAGATGTATGCTCCGCCTATAAGCTGAACTTTGCGTTCTATGAGCAATACGGTCACAAGGGTGTGCAAGTATTGGAACAAACCGTTGCCATGCTACCCTCTACACACATTCGCATTGCTGATGCAAAGCGCGGAGATATAGGCAACACCGCAGAAGCCTACGCGCGCTCGGTGTTCGAGCATATGCCCTTCGACTCCGTAACGGTGAGTCCGTATATGGGTGCGGATTCGGTAACGCCGTTTCTGGCGTACTCCGAAAAGCTTGTGTTTATCCTGGCGCTTACCTCCAATCCGGGGTCGCATGATATTCAGAGACAGCAGTTGCCGTCGGGAACACTATACGAGCACGTGATGCAAACAGCACTTCAATGGGAAGGGCCTGCGGAAAAAGGATTTGTTGTGGGTGCAACGCATGCTCAGGAGCTTGCCCTGGTGCGCTCTCGTTTTGCCCACGTTCCGTTTCTTATCCCGGGCGTAGGAGCGCAGGGAGCAGATCCCGCTGATATACGGCGTGCAAACGCGGGGGGCCCTGCATTTGTCAATTCCTCTAGAGCCATACTCTATGCATCAAGCGGCAGCGACTTCGCCCAGAGGGCCCGGCAGGTAGCTCAATCCACAGCGGCCGAGTTACAGGCCTAAGGTCTGCTCGATGGGGCTCTGCGCTCGCGTGGCTATCTTTGCAGTCGATCACATTCACACCACCTTTACAGAATCATGGCGCAGACGTATACCCTTGTAACCGGAGCTAACGGCGAGATTGGCCATTCGCTGCTCGAAGCACTGCACGCAGAAGGCCAGCATATTATTGCCGTCGATTTACAACCGTTGTCTGCTGAAGCAGCACAGAGCTGTGCGCGCACGTTTAGCGGGGCTATGGGTGATATTACCAATCCTGATTTGTATAAGGAGCTGTCTGCCTACGACATCACTGAGGTGTATCATCTGGCAGCATTGCTTTCTACAAGTGCAGAGAAAAATCCGCCACTGGCGCAAACCGTGAATGTAGGGGGAACGCTTCAGCTATTGGAGTTTTGTAGGGCAACCGGTAAGCGCATGGGTGTGCCGGTAAAGTTCCTCTTTCCCAGTACTATAGCCGTGTATGGCTTTGCCACGCTAAGTGATAAAACACGCGCCGGACGTATTGACGAAACTCAAGGCTTGCAACCTCGTACCATGTATGGTATCAACAAACTCTATTGCGAAAATCTTGGTTCGTACTTCGATGAGCTGTACATGCAGCTTTCACCAACCAAGGAACATGGCTGGGTTGATTTTCGCGGTGTGCGATTCCCCGGATTGATCTCCGCATTTACCGTGCCTACCGGTGGCACCAGCGATTATGCACCCGAGATGGTGCATGCTGCAGCGCAAGGAAAATCCTATTCCTGTTTTGTGCGTCCCGATGCGCGCATTCCGTTTATGGCTATGCCCGATGGCGTTCGAGCTCTGCTGATGCTTCGATCAGCACCCAAAGAAAATCTCACCCGGCATATCTATAATATCGGCGCTTTTGCACCATCTGCTGCGGACATTTGCCGGCAGGTACAACTCATGTTTCCTGCGGCCGATATCAGTTTCGCACCGGACGTGCATCGCCAGGCAATTGTGGACTCGTGGTGCGAAGATGTGAACGACGACGCGGCTCGCAACGATTGGGGCTGGCATGCCGAGTACGACTTCCCGCGCACTTTTACCGAATACCTGGCACCGCACATTACTAAGAGATATGCAAGCGGCAGCTGATTATTCTATAGCATCGAAGTATGGCAACGAGAGCTCTAGCGAGCTTATCGATAATATCATATTGCTGTTCCTGTTGCCCATTGGTTTTTCCATTGCGCCCTTCAATGTTTTTGGTGTGGATACCTTGCCCGTTGCGGTATGCGATTTGGCAATGGGTGCGTTTTGCTTCCGCGTTCTTTGGCGATCCATGAAGGGTGTACAGCCCCTTCACTTCAGATTGGATGTGCCAACGATTATGTTGATTCTGACAATGGCAGCCTGTTTGTTCAGCGCGGTTTCTCCCTTGATTTCAGGAAACTCGGAATATCTGCGACAGTTTATGAAGTCCACATTACACTTTTCGTATATGTGGGTATTTGTACTACTCTGTTGCGCGGTTACTATCTCTTCGGAAAGCATCATTCGGGCATTCCGTATCTACGTGGTGTGCGCAATACCGGTCAATATTTTCGGGATTTATCAGGTGCCCGCTCGTGCCTTCGATTGGCCGTTTGCGTGGATTGAATACACCGGCGCATCCCAAAAGTTTACCGAGCAATTGTCGCTGGAGTTCGAGGGATTTTTCAGAGCAACATCGCTGTTCTCCGAGCCCTCGGCCTTTGCCATGTATACCATGATGGCGGCAATTATGCTGCTCGCCCCGTACTTCCTGTATGACTACAGAATTATAAAAAACAGATTCGTTTTTTATACTGCTTTATACTCATGCTTCATTGGCATGTTTCTTACGTTCTCATTGACGATTGTTGTTCAGCTCGGCGCATTCATAGTAGCCGTTATTCTTATCTCGCAATCGGCTACGGCAAAGAAGTTGGTTACCATGCTTAGCGTGATGACCGTGGTGTTTTCAATTACCAATGTTGCGATTCAAACCTATAGCGATGCGGATCTGTTCGATTTGTATTTCCGGCGGGTGGCCAGCAACATCGTTGGCGAGGATAAAGTGGAAGCAACCGTGGGAGATTCCTTTGCCACACGCGCTGATGCACAGAAAACGGCAGTGCGTATATGGAAGAATCAGCCCATGTTCGGTGCGGGACTAGGATGCCTGGGCTACGCTCCGGATAACGATGGACTGGTGGGAGTGAGTGCGCATCAAATGTATCTGTTTGTTCTGGCATGTGTGGGTACAATTGGAGGCGTTACACTCGTTATCTACTCCTTTGGACTCAGCTGGATGTTGATGCGGCGATTGGTGCGAAATCGCCGAGAGTATGTTCGCGGCTCCACTCCCTCTGTGCCGGATGTTGCGATGGCAATAGCCGCCTTTCTTTGTTGCAATGAAGCGGTTCACGGGCTTTCGTCCGACGATTTTATTGCTCCGTACCATTGGGTAATCATGGGCGTTGTGAGCCTGGTGTATTATCACCCACAGATTCAAAAGGCTACGCACGATCGCTTCCTCTTTTTAGGAAGAACCGCTCGTTTGCGCGCCGGCGAAAGTTCCACTGTAAACCTTCAAACCGGAAAGGTATAAGTTGTGACTATCATCGATGGTAAATACACGGCCGCATGCATACGCGACGAAATCAAGATCGAGATCAATCAACGCGTAGACGCCGGATTTTCCGTGCCGGGCCTGGCATTACTGCTCGTGGGCGATAATGCCGCGTCGGCAGTGTATGTAGGTGGCAAGGACAAGGCCTGCAAAGAAGTGGGAATGAATTCCACTATTGTTCGATTGCCCGCTACCGCTAGCGAGCAGGAGGTACTGAATATTCTGGCTGAATGGAATGCAGATCCTGCCGTTCATGGCATACTGGTGCAACTTCCTTTACCCAAACATATCGACGAGCAGCGGGTGATTATGGCAATTGATCCGCGCAAAGATGTGGACGGCTTTCATCCGGAAAATGTGGGACGACTATCGTTGGGACTGCCCGGCTTCGTGCCCTGCACTCCTGCCGGTGTTGTGGAGTTGTTGAAGCGGTATTCTATTCCTACCAAAGGCCGCCATGCGGTGGTGGTGGGTAGGAGCAATATTGTTGGCAAGCCAATGGCCGGTGTACTGCTTCGCAAAGGAGAGGGTGGCGATGCCATTGTTACCGTGTGTCATTCCGCTGCAGCTAATCTTCGTGAATACACTTCAAGAGCAGACATTCTTATTGCTGCTGTAGGTGTGCCGAACCTTATCGGTGCCGACGATGTAAAAGAAGGTGTTGTGGTGATCGACGTAGGTATGAATAGACTGGATGATCCCACTCGCAAGAGCGGATACAGATTGGTGGGCGATGTCGATTATGACGCAGTAGCTTCTAAGTGCTCTGCAATTACGCCAGTGCCCGGTGGGGTGGGCCCAATGACGATTGCAATGCTGTTGCGAAACACGCTGGCGGCTGCTACCAACGGAGACACCATATGAAGAAAAATTCTCTGACAATTCTCTTTGAAGACAGTGACATCGTGATCATCAGCAAGCCATCCGGACTGCTTTCCATTCCGGATAGATTTAAGAAAGATGAGCCGAATGTACGCCGCATTCTGGAGGAAAAATATGGTCGAATTTTCGTTGTACACCGCTTGGATAGAGATACCAGCGGCGTTATGGTGTTTGCTCGAACGGCCGCTGCGCATCGCCATCTATCCATGCAGTTTGAACATCACACCATGGAGAAAAAATACCTGGCCATCGTCGCCGGCACGGTTCCCAAAGAATCGATTGATATTGATATTCCACTTATGCCGAATCCGCGAGTTCCCGGCACCATGATGCCGTCTGCACGGGGGAAGGAATCTCATACCACCGT
This sequence comes from Kapaibacterium sp. (SeqCode), assembly GCA_046297095.1. Classification (GTDB taxonomy): domain Bacteria; phylum Bacteroidota; class Ignavibacteria; order Kapaibacteriales; family NICIL-2; genus JBBATK01. The sequence continues at coordinate 175,676 of JBKCNS010000022.1, forward strand.
GCGAGTGTTGGAGCGTTTTCGTGTGGCAACATATGTTGAGTGTTTGCTCAAAACGGGGCGGCAGCATCAGTTGCGAGTGCATTGCGCTGCTATTGGATATCCATTGCTTATCGATGCCACCTATGGACGTGCGGCGGAGTTCAGATTGTCGCAGATCAAACGCCGCTATCGTTTGCAAAAAGATACCGAAGAGCAGCCAATCATGGCGCGAACCACCTTGCATGCACACTCGCTCAGTTTTATCCACCCGAGTTCGCTTCAACCATGTACTTTTGTATCTGATCCGCCCAAGGATTTCAAGGCATTGTTGACGGTTCTGCGCAAATATTCGGCAGCATTGTCGTCGGTGACGGCTCTCTTGGACGAACAGCAAGAATTGTGATCCTCATCTTCACTTGTAACGTATGTATATCATTCTCTTCGGCGCCCCGGGCGTGGGCAAGGGCACACAGGCAGAGGTTCTTTCGCGTCGCACAGGATTGCCGCATCTATCTACCGGCGATGAGTTTCGCCGTAACATTCAGGGAGAGACCGAACTTGGTTTGCGAGTTCGTCGAATTGTAGATTCCGGACAGCTGGTGCCCGATGATCTGGTGGTAGAGATTGTGGTGGATGCACTGGAACGTGATACATACGCCAACGGCTGCATCTTCGATGGCTTTCCCAGAACTATCGTTCAAGCGGAAAAATTGGATGCAATTCTCGCTTTGAAACATCTGAGCATTTCGAAGGTTATTAATATAGAAGTTCCCGAAAACCGAATAGTCGAGCGATTGATGAAGCGTGGCCGTCAGGACGACAATGAAGAGGTGATTCGTCATCGCCTTCATGTGTACGATGAACAAACCTCACCGCTGGTAGATTACTACCGAAGCCAAAACAAACTTGTGAGTGTTGATGGTGATGCCGAAGTAGACGTAGTGAACGAGGCAATTATGGCTTTGATGCCCGCATAGAGATCGGGTACGGCGGCGGGCTTCACACGATTTACAATGCATGATCGTTTTGATGGGAAGGTGCGACGTTATACTCGATTACAAACTGATTTGAACTGAATACAGAGTCTTATTTGATATGGATTTTATGAAAAAACTCTTTCTCATAGTTGCGGTCTCGTTGTTAACCACCGCAGGCATGAATGCGCAGATGCGATACGTCTCTGCAGTACAGTTTATGTTTCCCTCAAAAAGCTCTGTGCCCGGCTTGGCAACAAACGCTGCCTCGGCTCGTGCTTTTGATTACAACCCTCGGGAAGCTGCGGCGATTTTCCGTAGTCCTGCACCGGCAATGTCCGTTGCAGATTTCCCTATAGGTCTGGGTGAGACAGGAACGTTGCAGCTGGAAGCTCGCGCGTCGGTATTCGATGGTGAGACACATGCCTATAAGGTTGTGGGTGGCAAGCGTATTGAAGTAGCACTGCCTGCGTCGCGTACCTATGCAGGTACCATTCGCGGAGAAGAGGGATCAAGAGTTCTTGTGATCTCTACCGGCGACGAAATGTTTGCATCTATAGAGCGGGGAAGCGGCACAATGCTGCAAATCTCTCCCGCCACAACAAAGAAAAATACCCTTGTGTTACAGGATAATACACACGGTCAATCTTCTTCATTCCGTTGCGGTTTCGAGAATCTTCCGGATGCCCATGAGCCAATGCCCAAGGCATCAATTCAGCGTGACTCCAAGGGCTCCGTGTTGCAAGCAACAGATTTGCGCGAGGCACTTGTGGCAATCGAAACGGATCGCTTCCTGTGGACAAGAATGGGGAAAGATGAAGCAAAGATTATTCGTTACCTCTATACCATCTTTGCTACCGTCAGCTGGATTTACGAACGAGAAGTGAACGTCACGTTTGCGCTTGGCGATATGATCATCCATACCGATGCAGACCCCGATCCCTATACAGAGAATGCCAATGGAGATATCGGTGCGCTGCTCGGAGAATTTTCTAGTTACTGGCGCGCTAATTACGGAACTGTTAAAAGAAATCTTGCAGTGCTGTTCACGGTGCCCGGTGTGACCGACGTTGGCGGTATTGCCTATCTGTCCACTCTGTGTACGGTGCGCGGCTTTGCAGCGTGCGGAATCAGAACCAATAGCGTGCTGCCCACGCAGGGGTATCAGTGGGATGCCTTTGTAACGGCACACGAAATCGGCCACGTGTTTGGAGCGAAGCACACACATGCATGCGACTGGAATCCGCCGTTGGACTCTTGCGTAAGTACCACAGGTTCTATTCCCACGGGAGATGCCTGCTGGAACGGTACACCGAAGCCCAACAAGGGAAGTATCATGAGTTATTGCCACTTATTTTTCCCGCCGCCGCGCTACACCTTCTTGGAGCCCGTAGCGGCTGTGGTTCGTGCGGGAGCTGAGCGAACCAACTGTTTGAAGCCGCCGGCAAATGCTACCATCAAGGTCACACAACCCATTGGTGGTGCGGACCAAATTGTCCGCAGTGACACCGGTGTTTCTATTGAGTGGACCAGTACCAAGGTGACAAACGTCAATATTGAATATAGTCTTGACGCAGGAAAAACATTTGTGCCCATTGCTGCGGCTACCAATCTTCCCGCTACGGATCGTTTCTATAAGTGGTTCCCGGCAGCCGGTTTGAATTCCACACAAGCTATGATTCGCATTGTGTCGTCGTCGAGTGCGACTATTGCCGATACATCATTTGCCACATTCTCACTGGGTTCGCCATCCATCACGCTAAAAACTCTCACCGGTGGCGAGCGTATTGGACGAAATACTACCGAGACCATAGTCTGGGAGCGTACGTTTATCACCAAAAACAAGTTGGAGTTTTCGCCCACTGGTTCTGAGCCGTGGACTACCGTACTGCCTGATACCACGTTGCTGCAGTTCGCGTGGAAAGTTCCGGATATCGAGGCATCTGCAGCACGCTTGCGTGTATTGGGAGGTGCGAACAACTCTGTGATCGCTATGAGCGGTCCTTTTGCAATAGGCACCCCGGTGCTTAGCGTGGTGGGACCTGTAGCCGGGGATAGCGCTTGCGCAGGCGGCAAGTATACTGTAAAGTGGCAAAGTGACTTTGTTCGCAGTGTTGATATCAGATATTCCCGAAACAACGGCGGAACATTCCCCATCACACAAAGTGTGGTCGCAAACTTTGATGCGGCAGCGCAGTCGTATGTGTGGACCGTCCCGACAAACCGCAATAGTGATAGTGCTATTATTAGAATTACAAACCTTGCTGATCCCGCCCAGGTAGTACTCTCGGGACGATTCTCGATTCGAGTTTGTCAGGGAGTAAACTCCGTTGGTGAAACAAACGAAGTAAACGGCTTGCGCATAGCACGTATTTATCCCGCCCCTGTGAGCGATGTTCTTGGCTTGGTGACGGTAAATAATCGTGGTGCATCGGCCTTTGCCGAGGTGTCCATTATTTCGGGCGATGGCCGCACGGTCGGCACGTATCCTATCGATCTGGGTACCGGCAGCGTAAGCCACTCGATACCGCTGGGTAATGTTGCGTCCGGAGCGTACATACTGCTGTTACGCTCGCAAGGAACGGATTTGTCGCTACCCTTTGTTGTGGCGCGCTAATCAGTCTGCTAACGTTTTTATAGGAGTCTGTTGCCACGTGTGCAGCAGGCTCTTTTTATTTTGAAGCCGATGAAAGCATTGGAAAATACAATCGTTCGCGTGGCGCTCACGGTGGTCGTCTTCGGCGGGGGCTTTGCTCTGGCCCTTTGGCTAGCGAATGTGGATGTGCGATTACTTGCAGACAGATTCTTGCGCACCCGATACGCACTGGCTTTAATGTCTATTCCTCTTGTACTTCTCTCACATTTGGTGCGAGCTTGGCGGTGGCAATCTCTGCTAACTCCGATTAAACCTGCCATTCGCATGCTGAACTTGTTTTCGGCGGTGATGGTGGGCTATGCAGCGAACAATATCGTGCCGCGTAGCGGGGAAGTGTTACGGCCCTATACATTGCATCGCCGCGAGCAGCTGCCGCTCTCGGCGCTCATTGCATCGGTGATAGTTGAGCGATTTATCGACATCGTGAATCTGCTCTTGTTTCTTTCAGTGGCATTGTATGTAATCGGTGAGCAACTGCAGCAGGTTCTGCCGGACGCAGACTTGCCGCGTATACTCAACTCCGTAGCCCTGAGCAGCTTGGTGCTCCTTGTTCTGCTCGTAGTGTTTGCCGGCACAAGTGTGATTGAGCGACTTGTGCGATTTGCTGTTTCTCCCTTTGCTCCATCACTGTGGGAACGAATAGACCACACGCTGCAATCATTTAAGCAGGGGTTGGCAATACTGCGTCAGCCCGGTCGGTTCCCGGTGATAATCGCGCAATCGTTATTGATATGGTTGTTGTATGTGCTTCCGGTGTATGTAATGTGTTTGGCATTTCCTACCGAGCCCTTGCAGTCGCGCACCTTTGTTGATGCCTGCGTTATTCTGTTGATCATGGCGGTAGCAACCACGCTCACACCGCCGGTACCCGGTGGCTTTATCGTTATACCCGCATTGTTGGGCAGTGCGCTGGTGCCACTGTTTGGTTGCACGCGCGAAGATGCGGCAGCCTTTGCCTTCTTAACCTTCATGCTGAATTACCTGCCGGTAACGGTTCTTGGCGGGCTGTTTATGATGCGTGAGCAGGTGCGTCCGAACTCGGCTTCCGATTCGACATCTGATTCTTAACTCACCAGTTGTAGCTGCCGGTGAATAGTTGTTGCGTGCCTAAGCAGCCGGTAACGGCATTCCAACGCGACGATCAATACTCATCCGATTGGTGGCCTGAGGGAGAAGTGAATAAATCGCTGATGATTGGAGCAATGATGCTCCAGGAAAATCCCTGACGTTGCAGATACGATTGCACAGCGCTTCGCTGCTTGTCTACAGGCCGATATGCCACTGCGCGCAACTTCTTTTCGGCTGCCCGCCTTGCTACCGTGTTGATATCATCGTTGGTGTAATACTCGCGCAAGGCGTTGTCGATATACTCAACATCGACGCCTTTCTTTTTCAAGTCTGCGCGCAAACGGCCCGGTGATAATTGCCGCATGGTCAGAGCATCACGCACATACATGCGGGCGAACTCGGCATCGTTGAGATATCCGAACTCTAGGCAAAACTCCACTGCTTCATCGATTTCGTTCTCGCCGAAGTCCTTACGGCGCAGGCGCTCTCGCAGCTGACGGATGGTTCTGGGTTTGTAGGTAACAAATGCCAAAGCAAGCTGGCGCACGTACATGCTGTTCTTATCTGCGCGCAAGAGTGCGTGCAGATCTTCATTGATCTGCATCCCTTTAGCAACGCGATGCTTTGCGATAATGTCGATGTGAACTTGAATGGCAAACTCGCCATCCACAAACACATTGATGCGTTCAGGTTTTCGCTTGGAAGCCACAAGCTGAGTAACGATGCCGCTTGGCGGCGTGGTATGGCTAAGAGGTTTACCCATAGAACAGTGGTTCTTGTAACAAGAACGGCAATGAGTGTTTCTGCAACTCATTGCCGTTTCTTTAGGTCATCAGTGTTGGGGAAGGTTACTTTGCTTCAGCACCCATGCCGAGTTTGGAACGAACTTCCTTCTCCAATCGAGCAAGTACATCGGGGCTTTCCTGTAGCATCTTGCGCAAGCCATCACGGCCCTGTACGCGATCTTCGCCGTAGGCGAACCACGAACCGCTGCGATTGACTATTCCATGCTCAACGGCTACATCAATCATGTCGCCAATCTTTGATATGCCTTCGTTGTACATGATATCAAACTCGCACTCCTTGAAAGGAGGAGCCACTTTGTTCTTCACAATTTTGGCGCGAACACGATTGCCGATAATATCGGTGCCGTCTTTGATAACATCCTTGCGGCGGATATCGATACGAACAGATGCGTAGTACTTGAGCGCGTTACCGCCCGTGGTTGTCTCGGGATTGCCATACACTACACCGATCTTACTACGCAGCTGGTTGGTGAAAATTACCACAGCATTCGAGCGGCCAATCACACTTTGCAGCTTACGCATCGCCTGAGACATCAATCGTGCCTGCGAGCCCATCTGTGCATCGCCCATTTCGCCTTCGATCTCAACACGCGGCGTGAGAGCTGCTACGGAGTCCACAACGATTACGTCGATGGCACCGCTACGCACCAATGTCTCTACGATTTCCAAAGCCTGCTCACCAAACTCAGGTTGCGAGAGAAGTAAGTTGTCCAGATCCACGCCCAATCGCTGAGCATAGGTCATGTCCAGTGCATGCTCGGTATCCACAATGGCTGCCAGGCCGCCATGGCGCTGAGCTTCAGCAATAACCTGCAAACAGACGGTCGTTTTACCCGATGATTCCGGACCGTAAATCTCAACGATGCGGCCTCGCGGAAAACCGCCTACGCCTATTGCTGCATCCAGGGAGATACAACCGGTAGAGATAGCCTCCACCTGCATGGGGTTCGCATCGCTGAGGCGAAGAATGCTACCTTTACCATGCTGTTTTTCAATTTGTTCTATAGCACTGAGAGCGATTTTCAGTTTCTGTGCATCCGGCTTTCCCGGATCGCCTTTCTGAGCAGCTGCGGCCGCAGCTTTTTCGACTTTCTTGTCGTCTGCCATGTAATCCTCCGATGTGACGAGTTGTAAGGAATTGAGATATTGAAGTGAGAGAGGGGCAAAATAGACCGCGGGGTTATCGCAATGCAACAGGCGCGGGCCTATGTTGAAAACAAAAAACGGCCGGATGAGTATCCGACCGTCTTTGCACTTTTTCTATGTGGCTATGATTAGCTCTGACGCAATTTTTGACGAACCTTCTTGTCGCTCATTCCGCGCAAGTAATACAGCTTGGCACGGCGCACATGTCCGTTGCGATCAACACTGATACCTTGAATGTTCGGTGAGTGCAGGGGAAAGATACGCTCTACGCCTACACCGTTGGAAATCTTGCGAACGCGGAATGTTGCGTTCGATCCACCACCGCGACGCGCAATGCAGATACCGGTGAAGTTCTGGATACGCTCTTTTTCACCTTCCACAACGCGTACAGCTACGGTAAGTGTATCTCCGGGACCGAAGTCAGGAATATTACGAGCGTTATCGCCGTCTTTGGTTTTGCGGACCTCTTGCATGGTAGCAATGGTCATCTGTTCAATCATCTGCACTTTCGGATGCATTACGGTCTCCGGATATTATAACTTTTTAGAGGAATTTCACGAGTTCTTTAGCACGTATCCACCGCCAAGGGTGATTGCAAAGATACAGATACGGCGTAAACTATACAAACCTTGACACTACCACGGCAAAATGGATGAGGGACATGCAATTGGGTAGAAAGGGGGCCGAACTGCACCGCACCGTATTAAAAGGCGGCAGTTAAGGTAACATAATGGGTTAGACCGGTGGTGGACAGCACTCCCGATGTTACGGCATAATCCACGCTCATTCTGAAGGGAAGTTCTTCGGCGGGGAATCGGAAACTAACACCGCCCGCCAACGACCTGGACGGCGCAAGAACGGCTACGCCCGACTCTTCGCCTACCAATGCTATACCACCGCGTATAGCAAGAAGGTCGGTGATGGAATATTCGGAGCCGAGGGTAAGCGAGGGAATGTCTGAGCCACGAACCAGCGCGGCTTCCAGACTAAGCAGAACATAGGTAGGCGAGGGAACGGCAATGGTATCTGTTGCACCCAGAGAAGTAGATCGCACCACATACTGTTCCTTCGATTCACTGATTTCGGTGCTGAGCCCCGCGCGAATACTCCACGGCAGAGCATCGCGCGTGGACGCGCTATTGTTCCACGTAATAGAACCGATGTTCTGCGCAGAAATGCCGCATTGAAAGCTCTTTCCAAAAGGGATACGCGCACCTACATCAAAGGCAAAACCCGAGCCGCCTGCGCCATCTCCGCTCACCGCAGTTTGCAGATATTTTCCTGCGATTCCGATGGATGTTGATGCAACCGTCACTCCCAAACCGGCTTGTGCCACATACGTTGTGTACGTGGCCATTCCAAGTGATTGCCCTGTGGCATCGGTACGCTCAAACTCGCCGCCATTGAACATTGCAAAGCCTGCTCCGAAGCCGGCTTTTTGCGAGAGATTTTGAGAGACGGAAAGAAGAGTAATGGAACGCGAAAGACCTAGTCTGCTGTGGGTGGTACTTAGCACGGGAAGTTCTGCCTGACCACTTAACGCAGCTGCATTAATGAAGATCGCATTGGGTTCGTTTACTGCAGCCGTATATGCTCCGGAGAGACCGGCTACTCTGGCTCCTGCAAACGACCGCAGTAACATAACGGTAGAGTAACCATTCGAGGTGCCTTGAGCTCCTGCAACTGTCAGAAGGCAGGTAAAGAGAAGCAGAGATGCAATACTCCTGTGCATGAGTCAACGTCCTTGTTGGCGAATTCCGTAAATCCTGTTTGGGGCTTTCTATCGCGAGATCACTATTCGTATGGCCGAACGAAAATTGCTCCCCTGAGCGGCTACAATATACACCCCGTTGGGTATGTCGCGAATGGTGTACACCGCTTCTTTCATTTCGCCTTCGCTGAAGGTGGCGTGGTCCAGGTCCTTCACTTTTTTTCCGAGGATGTTATACACCGCAATGTCGACAACCTGCTCTTCAGCCAGGCTCAGCCATAGCTTGAGCAAGTTGTAGTCGTCCGAAACGGAAAAAGCTTTGATGGCTGATTCTTTTCTGGAAGTGTCGGAGAGAGCTCTTGGTGATGCAGTTCGACGCTGCGTTTCGTAGGTTGGGCCGTTAACCGCCGCTTGCGATCCATGATTATCCGAACCTACTACTCGAGCTGCATAGGTCCACCTGCGCGCGAACTCCGTGGCTCTCTCGAATGTCTGGGCGCTTGTCTCCGCTGCGCAGATAACACACAGTACAGACATCGTTATGGAGAGACTGGCAATTCGCATGATGCTGATACAATTGATGATCAATCTTTTACGACCGATTCACGCGCAATATAGGTGCTACAGGGACCGCATCGTGTTACAACAAGAGCTTTGTGGCACTGATTAACACGGTTTAACGCAATTCCTATTCGCTACACACCTGTAGTTTTCTTGGCACGACGCTGTGCCTTGATAACTTCAGGGTCCAACCCAATCTGCAAGGCCAGCTTGTTGATTGATTCATCATCAAGCGGCAATATTCTGGCAGAGCCTTGATCTTGTTCCTCGGCGGCTACATTCAACGCGCCGGAATTGCTCTCGGCGCTTTGCACATTCTCCGATGCTGTCTTCAACACTGTGCCACCACTTGTCTGCGGCGGAGTGTCACTGTTTAAGATTGCATTGGTCAACGTAGGCTTATCAGCAACGGGAGGTACCTTCGGCAGAGCAGCAAGCTCAGCACGACGCTTCTCGGCTGCTCGCTCACGGGCAGCATAAAATGCTTCGCTGAAATCAAACAGTTCATCGGGCGGTTCTTCAGCTTTGGTTGTAGTGCTCGAATCCGTTTCCGTATTTGGTTGCTTCGTTGATGCAGACGACATCTCCTGAGCTTTATACCGGGCAGCAGCCACATGTTCCTGCATAGCCATAGCCGAGTGTAAATCGCTTTGAAAATCCGGTGGTATATTTTCTGAGCCGGCGCCAGAAGCGACCGCGTTGTGCACCATGCGTTGTTGCTTCCGCCAGCGCAGATAACTGCGAGTAAAAAACACGGCCACTAAAGCAATTGCTGCAGCAAGTCCAAGAAGGAATGTCATCACTCCGTCGGGTAGCCCCACAGAAGGCGCTGTGTTTTTAGCAGGCGATGTTGCCGGAGATGATCCTTGTAATGTGCGTAATTGTTGCACCAATGCTTCTTCTCTGTCCGACGAGGATTTTAAAGCCGTATCGGAGTTCGCTACTGTTTCGCCCGCGTTAGAAGATTGCTCCTCCATTTCCAGCAGCGAAATCGGCTCCTCGCTAACGTTTGGTACATCGCTGAGCTCGATGCTCTCCGAGCCGTAGGAAGGCAATCGTTTGAAAGTCTTCATGAACACATTTTCGTACTCACGTGCCTTCATCTCGTTGTTCTTGCTTTTTTCCAACGAGGCCAACGCGCCGTAGATATCCGCATAAGAACTTTTTCGCGAAAGCGCACGCTCCAGTATTACTGCGGCTTCCGAGGTTTTACCGGCTAAGCTGTACAGAAATCCCAAGAACGCGGTACCGTCCGGATGGCCCGATTGTTCGGCTGTTTGAAAGTATGATCGAGCAATGTCAAATGCGCCATTTTGCCAGGCAAGTAAGCCGCTTCTGTAGGCGTTCTCTGAAGCACTGAGGGTGTTCCATTTAAAGAAGTCTACGGAGATAGATTGCGAATAAGGCATGCGAACGGCTGTAAAACCGGCCGTGTCGCGAAGGTCGGCAATGATTACTGCGTCCTTGCCGTTCTGGCGCACGAAGGCAGTCTGCAACAAGCCTTTGGCGCTGTTCACCTCACGATTTTCCATACCTACTTGAGCGTTCTTTACCGTGATAATCACCTTGCGTTTATCGCCGGAGAGCACGGATTGAAAACTCACCTTATCGGCGGTTGTGGTTAGCACCAAATGATCGGGAGAACCCAATAGGGCACCGGTAAGCTTGGAATCTTGGGCGTGCGCAACCGACAACGCTGCCACTATACAAAGAAAGGGCAGAGCAATGCGGAGCGAGACGCGATACAAACCTTTATGCTGCATAGGATTGCGTGGATGGTCTCGTTGAACCGCGGGCAAGATACGAAAAAGAGCTGCGCGTCCAACATTACAGCCGGGCAGCTGAATGCATGGCAAGCACGAACGAAGTAATGACCGTATTGAATTGTATCCCCGAGAGGACTTGAACCTCCGACACCAAGTTTAGGAAACTTGTGTTCTATCCAGCTGAACTACGGGGACATTGAAACTGACTGTCGTTGCGTTTGTTACGTCTGCTACATCTGCTATGACTGTTCCGTGTGCTACCTTTTCTTCTTCGCTGTCGTTTGTGCCCTGACTTTCTCCAATGCTTCGAGAACCCTGTTCTCCTCTTGGTGCATCCCTTCCCGAAGTTCGGGAGTGGCATCGTCGAAGCCAAGCAAGTGCAATACTCCGTGAATCACCAGGCGAAGAAGTTCCTGCTTGAAACTCACGTTATATTCCTTTGCTTGCCGCGCCGCTGTTTCTACACTGATGTAAATCTCGCCGTCAACAGCTTCATCGTCCAGAGGAAATGTGATAACGTCCGTAGCATAGTCGTGATTCAGAAACTCCACGTTCATCGCACGAATACGACGATCGTTCACCAACACCACAGACACACGCGCCGTGCGGCAGCGGTGCAGGGAGCAGGTGCGGGTGATCGCTTCGCTGATCGCCGCTCTGGGCACGCGCGGCAATGATGAAGTGTTGTATATGTCTATTTCAATATTCGTGTTCATGCCCTATACATGGCTGTACCTAACAGAAACCAAACACAAAAAATGACTAAGCGAGAGTAACGAGAAGCAAGCAAGAATTGCGATGATCTGCGGGCAAATCCGGCGCACATGATAGCTTCGTTTCTTACGATTTTACCCGCATGAGTGTCTGATGCGTTGCCTTCTCTGACATCTACTTCGTTGCTTTTTTTGTTGCGGCTTTTTTTGCCGGTGCCTTCTTTGCCGGTGCCTTCTTTGCTGCTGTTTTCTTTGCAGCCGTCTTCTTCGCCGGCGCTTTCTTGGCTGCTGTTTTCTTTGCCGGTGCCTTCTTCGCTGCTGCCTTTGCGGTGGCGCCTGTCTTGCCGGCCGGTGCATCCTGAGCTGCTATCTGTAAGCAATCTTCCAAGGTCATCACCATCGGATCCGTGCCTTTGGGAATGCGATAGTTGTTTTTGCCGATGGCAAGAAACGGACCCCATCTGCCGCGCACAATCTTCACTTCGTCGTTGTCGGGGAAGCTCTTCAAGATGCGGGCAGCGTCTTTTTCTCGCTTAATATGAACCAGTTCGATTGCGCGAACTGCATCAATGGAGTAGGGGTCGTCCTCTTTAGCAAGCGAAGCAAAGAGCGAGCCCAACTGCACGTACGGACCAAAGCGCCCGATGGCAACTTTTAAAGGCAAGCCTTCGTACTCGCCAACAATTCGCGGCAGACGGAAGCAATCCATTGCCTGCTCAAGGTTCACCGTCTCTAAGGAAAATCCGGAGCGAAGGTTCGCGTATTTCTTGTCCTCGTCGGTGTTTTCGCCTATCTGAACATACGCACCGTAGCGGCCCATACGCACATATACATTGCGCTGTGTAGCGGGATCTGTGCCCAGATGACGTTCGCCTGTTTGGCGGCCCGCACCCTCCATTGTCTTTTGCACAACGGAATGGAATGGTGTGTAGAATTCCTTCAACATTTCATTCCATTGCAACTGACCGCGGGCAATCTCATCGAACTTTTCTTCCACGGCAGCGGTGAAGCCGTAGTCCATGATGCCGTCGAAATGTTGAATAAGAAAATCCGTAACGATTATACCGATGTCGGTGGGGAAGAGTTTCGATTTTTCGCTGGCATAGGTTTCAGAATGTACTTCCTTGCTAATGGAAGTGCCGCTCAACGTATACACGATTACATCGCGCTGCTTGCCCTCGCGGTCCTCTTTCACCACATAGCCACGCCGCTGAATAGTAGAGATGGTTGGTGCATAGGTAGATGGACGCCCTATTCCGAGCTCCTCCAAGCGTTTTACCAGCGAGGCCTCGGTGTATCGCGCGGGCGGTCTCGTGAACTTCTGCGATGCATTCATTGTTCGCAAAGGCAGGGCCTGACCCACCGACAACGGCGGAAGCATCTTTGCTTCGTCGCTATCGCTGTCCTCGTCTTGTGTCTCCATATACACCTTCAAGAAGCCGTCGAAGGTTAGCACCTCGCCATTGGCCACCAGGTGCTCAGGGGTAGTGGATATAGAGACAAGGGCGGTGGTTTTTTCCAGTTGGGCATCGCTCATCTGCGACGCAAGAGCACGCTTGCGGATCAGATCGTACAGGCGGCGTGCGCCGTTATCGCCGTCTACTTCCGTGAGCTCGAAGTTCGTGGGGCGTATAGCCTCGTGAGCTTCCTGCGCATTGAACGATTTGTTTGTGAATTGTCTGGTTTGCGCATAGCGCTCGCCATAGGCAGAAACAATCTGAGCACGAGCGGCGTTCAACGCTTCATTGCTCAAATTCACGGAGTCGGTACGCATGTAGGTGATATGACCGGCCTCGTACAACTTTTGCGCAATGGTCATCGTTTGCAGAATAGAGAAGCCAAGTTTGCGCGAAGCCTCCTGCTGCAAGGTAGAGGTAGTAAACGGCGCACCGGGCGATTTCTTCCCGGGTTTGGTTTCTATGGATGCAATGGAAAAGTCGGCGCCAAGGCAACGCTCCAGAAAGGCCCGCGCATCCTGCTCCGAGTCGTATCGCTTGGGGGCTTCTGCGTTGAGAATTTTCCCCTGACCTGCGTCGAAGTCTGCCGTGATTTTAAACGAACTTTGGGAATCGAATGCACGAATTTCCTTCTCGCGCTCCACAATAAGCCGCACCGCTACCGACTGCACTCTGCCGGCCGAAAGCGAGGGTTTGATTTTACGCCATAGAATGGGGGATACCTCGTATCCTACCAGTCGGTCCAGCACTCTGCGTGCTTGCTGTGCGTCCACCAAATGCTCGTCGATGGTCCGCGGCTCGGCAATGGCCTTGAGAATCGCTGTTTTTGTTATCTCGTTGAAAACAATGCGCTTGGTGTTTTCTTTGCGAAGTTTCAATGCTTCGAACAAATGCCAGGAAATTGCCTCTCCCTCACGGTCTTCGTCGCTTGCAAGCCAAACAATTTCAGCATCTTTGGCCATTCGTTTGAGCTCATTTACCAAGCGTTCCTTATCGGAGGAAACTTCGTAGTGAGGAATAAACCCGTTTTCAATGTCGATAGCCCCATCGCCTTTAACCAAGTCTCGAATATGGCCCTGGCACGAACGCACCGTGAAGTCCTTTCCCAGGTACTTCTCAATGGTTTTGGCCTTGGCAGGCGACTCAACAATCACAAGATTCTTCACGTTGTTTCCTTTGGTATTCGTTGGTTCGGTGGCTCACAATTGCGGGCCGGCGAAACCTGTGTACTCTGCCCTAACTCTCAAATCTCAACTCTCAACTCTCAACTCTAGACTCTGTTTTACGTCTATCTTATCGGCCTCAACTTTTCAACTACGCTGTGCCTACCTCTGTGCCGATTCCGCCAATAATGCCGTACCACCCGATTTTGCGTTGTGTTCGCAGCTGTCGGAATTGCGGCATCGGGCAAAAATTTGCAGCGAATGTTCCTCCGAGAGAAAGCCGTACTTCGATGCAATCTTTTTCTGTGCAGATTCCACTTCCACGGCATTGAACTCGATGATGTGTCCACAATCACGGCAAATCAAGTGATCATGATGAGGCATTCTGCTGGAAAGCTCGTAGGTAGCACTGCCGCCTTGAAAGCGATGCTTTACAACCAGTCCGCATCGGGTAAGGAGATCCAGGGTGGAATAGATTGTAGCCCTGGAAACTCTATCGCCCAAATTGTTCATGTGAACATACAATTCATCGGCACTGAAATGCCTGTCTACCACAGCAATACGCTCCAGAACGCGGAAGCGTTCCTGCGTGTTGCGGTACATTTTCTTCTTCAGAAAGTCGGCGAAATCGCGCTTCAAACGCTCAACGTCGACTGCTGCAGAGGTATGTAGAGAGGTGTCCATAAACCGGCGCTGTGTAGTACCTATAGCGCACGAATATACAAAAGCAAGTATGCCGACAAGGGGAACGAACTATGCACACAAGGTTTGCCCACGCCAAAATTGTTCTCAACATATTGGTTCACCATGTTCTTTACCGGCATCTTCAACAACCCGTCTTCGCATCGCTTTGCCTCTACCGGCAATAGGGTAGGGAAATACAATCGGGCTACAGTCGTTATCATGGAAACAAGCAGCGGCAGGCGTAGTTTTGCCGCGGTGCCGCTCAGTGCTACGGCCTTGCTTTGAATCACTTTATCGGAGAATCACACAATGGATTTTACCCAGCTTATCAACGACGAAATCAAGAAAGCCATGCTTGGCGGCGAGAAGTTGCGCTTGGAAACCTTGCGTTCCTTGCGTGCCGGTATCATTGAGTTTGAAAAAAACGGCACGGGAAAAGACTTAGGCGCCGACGACTTTTTGAAGATCGTTTCGAGCAACGTGAAGAAGCGCAAAGATTCCATCGAGCAGTTTAAAGCGGCCGGCCGCACCGAGCTTATGCAAAAAGAAGAAGCAGAGCTGGCAGTGCTCATGGAGTTCATGCCTCGGCAGTTAAGCGCCGACGATGTTGAAAAAACCGTGGCTGAGATTGCAGCGAAGATTTCCGAGCAGGGACCCTGCGATTTCAAAACGTTGATGCCTGCCGTCATGAAAGAACTCAAGGGCAAAGCCGATGGCGCAGTAATCCAAGCGGCAGTGAAGAAGGCGGTAGGTCAATGAGCGAATACGGGCATTCAGGAGAGTTAGAAAGCAGTGTTAACGGCGGAGTTCCGTCCATGAATAGCTTGCATCGATCCCTCAGCGAGCTGGAGCGAGTGTCTCTGCAAGAGCTTGAGTACCCGAAGGTACTCGCGGTAGTGGCACGATATGCTATGTCTGATCGTGCTAAAGATGCCATCGCAGAGATACTACCATTTTCCGATGCGGAAGAGTTACGCAAGGAGCTTCGCGCCGTTCGCGACATGCTCGGCCTGCTGCGCGGTGCCGAGACTCTTCCCTTAGAGCACACCGAAGATATCTCCTCGCATCTTTCCCGTTCCGTGATTTCCGGCTCCGCTTTATCGGCACCGCAGATCACCGATGTGCTCGATGTACTGCAGATTACCCGCCGTTGCTCATCACATTTGCGTGCGCGCGCAGAAGCCGTGCCGGCGCTTGCCTTGCTGGTTGAAAATATCAGCGAACATCGTTTGCTGGAGAAACACATAAGTGATGCCATCGACGAAACAGGCGCCGTGAGGGATACCGCATCCCGAGAGCTGCGCGACATTCGCCAAGAGATAGTGCGCACTTCAGCCCGCTTACGGCAGCGTCTCACCAAGTTGCTGGGAAAGCTCAACGACGAAGATCTCTTGCAAGATGAATACATCACCCAGCGCGATGGTCGCTTTGTGGTTCCCTTGAAAACTACCAACAAGCGCGCCCTTCCGGGTATCATTCATGGTGTGTCGCAATCCGGCTCCACGGTATTTCTGGAGCCCGCCGAAGTATTCGAATTGAATAATGAATTGTCGTTGCTGCATAACGCAGAGCAACGCGAGGTGCTGCGTATTCTCACCACGCTTACGGCAGAGATCGGCAGTGTTGCGCACGAGATTCGCATTAACCAAGAAGTTCTCACGCATCTGGACTGTGTGTTTGCGAAGTCGTCGTACGCAGATGCATTCCGCGGCATAGAGCCCGTGATTGTGGACGATGGCGAGTGTGAGTTGAAAAACGCCGTGCATCCCTTGCTGGCGCATTCTCTGCCGCGTGCAAGCGTGGTGCCGCTAAGCGTGCGCTTCGACCGCACCACACTTGGATACTTAGTGTCGGGACCAAACGCCGGCGGAAAATCGGTTGCGCTCAAGAGCATTGGCTTGAATATCGCCATGGCAGTGTCGGGGATTTTTCCCCTTGGCGAGTGCGTAACTACACTGTGCACCTTCCTTGTGTCTATTGGTGATCATCAAAGTATAGAGTCGAATCTATCAACGTTTTCTTCGCAGATACTTCGGCTTAAGCACATCGTGGATGTGGCGGACAGTCACTCTCTGATTCTGGTGGATGAAATTTGTTCCGGTACCGATCCCGCAGAGGGCAGTGCTTTGGCCTGCGGTATCATCGACGAATTTCTGCGTACTCACGCCCGCTTCATTGTTACAACGCATCAATCTTCTCTGAAGAGTTACGCGCTGCAGCGCGAGGGAATTGCCAACGCATCTATGGAGTTCGACTCGCAAAAGCTCATTCCAACGTACCGATTTCTGCCGGGTATTCCCGGGAACTCCTATGCCTTTGAACTTGCCCGTTCGGTGAGTCTTTCTGCTACGGTTTTGGAAAAAGCCATGGAGTATCTGGGAGATAAACACGGCAATCTGGAAAAGAGCATTGCGAAGCTTCAGGATTTTGTGCGCGAGACCGAGCAGCGCCTGGCATCTGCACGTGAAGCAGAACAAAAGGCCATTGCGAAGAATAGGGAGTATGAAGAACGGTTTTCCTCCTTTGCAAAAAAGTATCGCGAACTGATGCGCGCCGCCAACGAAGAAGCCGCCGAAGTGATTCGCAGTGCGTCTGCACAAGTGGAGCGAGCTGTGCGAGAGGCGCGCGAGCAAACACGTGAACCCAAGGACATACGTGCTGATCTGGAACAACTGCGCGCCGACCTTGCCAAGAAGTTAGAGAAGGAGCGTGTGCAGCAACGCAAGGACAACAGAACATTCTCTGTGGGAGATACCGTGCGTTTGGAGTCGAGTAATCAATCCGGTGTTATCGTAAAAGTTCAGGATGATGCGGCGCTGGTGGAGTTCAATGGAATACAGTTTCGCGTAAAGCAAAGCGAGTTGGTGCATACTCAGGATGCGCCTAAAAGATTCAGGTCAGGCTCCGGCTTTGCCTCGTCTTCACCTGCATTTAGCAAAGCTTCTGTCTCGGCCACTGCCGATCTCCGCGGCATGCGAGCCGGAGAGGCTATTGCCAAATTAGACACACAGATCAGCGACGCCATTGTTGCCAATATTCCGTACCTCACCGTGATTCACGGCAAGGGTACGGGAGCATTACGCCAGGCCGTGCACGAGTTTCTCCGCGATCATCCCTCGGTAGCGAACTACCGCATTGGTGCTCAGGGTGAGGGCGATGCAGGAGTAACGCAGGTTGAGCTGCGCTAAGCAGGAGGAGTTGCATGAGCATGAGCTCGAGTCTGAGCATGAGTTCGAGTCTGATCTCAACCATCGTCTATTGAATTTTCATCACGCGTACAAACATGCGCCCGGGAAGTTGGCGCACATAGCCTTTGAACTCCAGCGTGAGCGCGCACACGAGTACATCGGAGGATGATGCTGCCAGCTGTTCGGCAACGTCGTCCAGATGCACACTACGGTGATCGATGTTTTCAAAAACTCTCTGTTCAAGCTCCGAGCCGAACTCGGGAGCCGGCTGAGCTACTGCTGCTGAATCAATACCATAGTCCAAAAGAATTTGACTCGGTGATAATGCCGCTATCGCTGTGTTGTTGGCAATGAGCGCGTTTGTGCCCATGCTTCTCTCAGCGCTGATCATTCCCGGTACGGCATAGACCTCGCGCGATTGGTCCATCGCGAACTGCGCCGTAATCAATGAGCCGCCACGCTTGCCGCTTTCTACCACTAAGAGAGCGCGACTGATTCCGCTGATGATACGATTGCGCTGCGGGAAATATGCGGGCAGTGCGCGCACACCGCATGGATACTCAGAGATGATTGCTCCGCCGTTATCGGATATCGCCAATGCGAGGCGCGCCGCGTACGATGGCCCTATCATATCTATGCCGCAGGCTATCACGGCGTAGGTAACCGCGCCACTCTCCACCGCAGCTTTGTGAGCAATGCTATCTATGCCGGCGGCAAGGCCGCTGGTGATAATCAAGCCGGCTCTGCCGCACTCACGGGCAAATTCCTCCGTAACTGCCTGGCCATATTGTGTGCATTGCCGCGTGCCCACGATACTCAACGAGAGTGCTTCGGGATGCTGTAACATGCCCCGCACAAACAAGAGGTTCGGCGGATACGGTATATGCCGCAGCAGACGTGGATATTGATCGTTGCATATGCTGACAATCGCCACCTGCGAGCGAGCGCATCGCTCCAGTATGCGGTCTGCCTCTTCGGCAACACGAGCGATGTTAAACATTTCGCTGCCCAATTCCATGCGAAGCGTGGCAGACGGCTGTTCGGCATCGATGCTCAAGAAATGCTCCAGGCAGGAGGTATGCTCGAGTGCAAAACGAAAGCGCTTGGTTGTCATGCGCGGAAGGCTGCGAAGAATCAGAAGGTCTTTGTCGGACCAAGACGGTACGTAGTGGTGTGGCTTCATGCTCCATAGTATCAGATGTCACAGTTTCTACTGCGAAGAGTGTGCGGCTAGGCGAATGTCTAGAGAGAATAGTTGCATACTATTCTCATAGAGCATTCGGCGCATCGCTTCACACGCGTAAAAGCTGTGGAGTAAAAGATTGGAGCGGATAGGTTTTCTTAAGGGCCGTTAGACTGCCATGCAGGCGTGGTACATCAAGGAGTATGCGCAAGTAAGTGGTGTACCGAGTAACGAGTTGCGAGCCATTAGTTACGAGTCACGAGGCACGAGTCAGACGCTACTGTGCACAGGTCCTTCGCTACAGCTTTCTGCGAAAGCAGCAAAACGTTCGCGAGCGGATTCTATAGTTTCTTCGCGTTTGCAAAAAGCAATGCGCACCTGAGAATGCCCAAGGTGCTCATTCACATAGAACTTCTGTAATGGAATAACGGCTATGCCATATTCCGTGATAAGCTTTTTGCAAAAGCTGATGCCGTCGGCCTTGGTTGCCCGCGAGATATCCGCCGTGATAAAATAGGAACCGCCGGGAACGGTAAAATCGAGCGGTGTTTGGCGAAGAATCTCGATGAGTAAATTTCGGCGACGGGTGTAGTCATTGCGCAGCGAGGTATAGAACGCATCATCGCTTTGCAAGCCAAGAGCAATTGCGTAGTGAAAGGGTGTGGACGAAGCGAACACGGTGAACTGATGCACACGACGAATACACGAAATCAACGATTCATCGCCAATAGCCCATCCGCACTTCCAACCGGTGGAGGAGAATGTTTTACCACCGCTGGAGATGGTTACACATCTCTTCTGCATGCCGTCCATCGCACCCAAGCGACCATGGCGTGAATCGTCAAACACAATGTGCTCGTAGACCTCGTCGCATACGGCAATTACAGCGTGTTCAATACACAAATCGCGAATAAGCTGCAGCTCACTTTGGTTGAACACCGTGCCACAGGGATTGTGCGGAGTGTTGATGAGTATAAGCTTCGTTCGGGGGCTGAAGGCTCGGCGAAGTTCATCGGGGTCGAAACGATACTCGGGGCCATGAAGAGTAACAGGAACCGCAGTGCCGCCTGCCATGGTGATATTCGGTATGTACACATCAAAACAGGGCTCGAACACTATGACTTCGTCACCGGGTTCAACAAAAGCAAACATTGTGCACCACAAAGCCTCGGAAGCGCCGGCTGTTACACACACTCCGGAGTCCGGATCAATAGAGTGACGGTAGAAGCGCATGCCGTGCTCACTTATGGCTTGGCGCAGTACCGGCTCACCATGAGACATCGCGTATTGATTATGCCCGTCCATGATAGCCTCGCACGCAGCGTTCTTCACGTGCAGCGGTGTGTCGAAGTCGGGAAATCCCTGCCCCAGATTTACAGCTCCGTGCTTATTGGCCAGGGCGGTTATCTCGGAAAAAACCGACGCTCCAAATCCGGCGATGCGATCTATCATGCGTGTGTGTTGAGTGTACTCGAAAGCCCGCGAATATATGCGGCTATGCACTTCACAAACGGAGAATAGATTTCCACTTTTATCCGGAGCATGTCCGGCTGTGAACCGTGTGCTCCGGACATGGTATTTTCCCACATGTAGTCATGAAGAAAACTTGTTTTCCATGCTTCGCTCCATCGCTACATTTCCGTAGTGAATGAGTGCGGTACACAAATCCGGTAAACGTTCGCTATTCACTCAGAGAAAAAATTATGCAATGCCGATCAGGATGTGGCGCGTGTTGTATTGCACCGTCCATAACAACTGCGTTCTATGGAATGCCCGCCGGTAAGAAAGCGGGGGAGCGATGCGTGCATCTGGATGCGAACATGAGGTGCAAACTGTTTGGTAAGCCGGAGCGGCCGGCCTTCTGCTCCACGCTACCACCCTCGCCGGAAATGTGTGGTACTACAGCAGGGGAGGCGATGCAGATTCTTCAGCAGTGGGAGATTATAACAGCACCATAACTTCTCTGCCTTTACGTCGTGGAAAGTCGTGTGCATACTAGATTATTTGCGACCTACATTTCGATACCTTGTATCGCCGCGGGAAGCAGTTACCCACTGCCTACGTTTTTCTCAACATTTTTCCGTAATTACGCACTCAAATCAGCAGCGGAACAGCATGGCAACGGATGCCGTTTCAGTACTTTTTACTCTCGTCGTATCATGAATCAGTTTCTGGTAGAATTCGATTTACCCGACACCTACACCGAATATTTTATTTCTCGTATTCCTGCTCAGCGAGCTACCGTGCATCGTTTGATGCGCGAAGGAAAAATTCCCAACTACGCGTTGTCCATGGACAGGCGCAAACTGTGGGTGTTTGTGGCGGCCGACAGCGAGCGTGAAGTTGAATCGGTGATCAACGAGTTTCCACTTATCGACCAGATGATTCCCACTATCTTTCCGTTGATGTTTCACGAGAACATCGCCATGCAATTCCCGGCGATGTCGTTGAACTAAGATGCCTCATGTGTGCGCGTTCTTAGCATGATCTCGTGACGAAGCAGTAACACTACAACATTGCAGGTATACGTCCTCTAGCGAGCAGAACGGGTCCGCAGGAGGGTTGAAGCCAATGACTTTAACGCCAATGCTCGCGCTCAATAGATTTAAGACACCAACCACAACACCATGATTCACTTCGAAGAAGAAACCGAGAAAAACGAGTCGGCTGAAAAAAATGCTCCGATGTTCATTGGAAAGAAACTACTGGAATCCCGCAAGGTGTTTTTGTGGGGGCAGGTGGACGATGCATCGGCGCGCCACGTCATCGATCGCCTCATGTATCTGGAGCTCAAGGAGCCGGGCAAAGAGATTACCTTCTATATCAACTCCCCGGGTGGGTACGTAACCTCCGGCATGGCCATGTATGATGTGATGAAGAGTATCAGCTCGCCCATCTCGACAGTGTGTATGGGTCTGGCCGCCTCGATGGGTTCGATATTGCTTTCAGCCGGTACCAAGGGGCGCCGATTTATGTTTCGTCATGGCAAAGTGATGATTCACCAGCCCAGCGGCGGCGCGCAGGGCAGCAGTACCGACATCGAAATTCAGATGCGTGAGATTCTCAAAACCAAAGAGATTGGCGCGCGAATTCTTGCGGAGAATTGCGGACAGAGTTTGGATCGCATTCTCAAAGACTTTGAGCGCGATTACTGGATGGATGCGGCGGAATCCGTGGAATACGGAATAGTGGACGGTATAGTAGAGAGAATCTAAAGACATCGTAAAGATGTTCTCAGAGCGACTGCTACAGTCAAAAAATCGATTTTTTGGCGATTTCTGTGTGCAAGCGCCGAAAAACTTTGAAAAAACCGACGTGCAGTCTATATTTGCAGTCTTATTCAACCACAAGAGTAGTAAAGCGCAATGGCAAAGCAGCAGACCTTTCAGGACAAGCTCAAGAAAATGAAGACCGATTCGCGCGTCAACGTGCGAGTTATCAAGGCGTATCGCGGAGACAAAGGTTCCGTGAAGTTTGTAGAGCGCTTTGTTAAGGTTGACGACGCAAATCAGATAGAAAAGATTGATATTTCACGATAACGTAGAAGCGTATGAAAAAGGGAATACATCCCTCGTATAAAGAAGTTACGGTACACATGACCGACGGTACGTCGTTTGTTACCCGTTCCTGCTATAAGGGCGAAAAGATGGTTTTGGAAATTGATTCCAAGTCGCACCCGTTTTTTACCGGCAAGCAAATGTTGGTAGACACGGCCGGCCGTGTAGATAGATTTAAGAAGCGTGCAGAGCGCTCTAAGGCAATCAAAGAAAAAGGAGAAGCATAACAATGGCAATGCAACGCAACCAAAACGACGTTTTGCAACCACCGATGGCAGCGGCATCTTCGCCGTTCAGAAATCGCCAGCAGGTAGTTCGTAAGAAAACCAGCCCGATGAAGGAGTCACGTATCGTTGACTATCTTGATCACAAGTTTTTGTCTCGCTTTATCAACGATCAAGGTAAGATTCTTCCTCGTCGTATCACCGGATTGACCGCGTTTCAACAGCGCGAGATCTCCCGCGCGGTAAAGTATGCTCGTCACCTTGCTTTGATTCCTTTCGTAGCACAGGATACGAAGTAACGTCGCTATTGTGCGAATCGTTGAGCATCACCGAATGCTCTTCATCATGATTCGAACACACGCAGACCAAACATTGAAAAGACCGTCTCTATCCAGAGGCGGTCTTTTTTTTTCTGCATGGTGTTTGAACCGTAGCAACCGTAGCAGTGAGAATTGCTGAATCGATATGTTCGGCTGCTGCTCCAATCCGGTTTGAATCCGGCTTACGTCTTAGTCACTGCTTACGTACCTCTCGCTTAAGTACTTACTCGTAACTCAATGCTAGTTCGTTGTGAGGCACCTCACTGCACGCCACTCAGAGCTTTGGTCGGTACAGCAGTGCTTGAGCAAAACAGGAGGGTTCGCTAGCCCTGCCGAACACAGCCGGCCCGAGAGAGTATATGACAAACAAGTGTTTAGGTCCTGATGAGACGGGTAAACAACTAATCATGTTTGTTCGGGACTTGCATTTACAAGTGCACCGTCGCAGACTTTTTTAGCAAAAAAAAGCGCCTGAAAAAGCTTGAAGCCGGAATGGTAAAAAAATTTTTCCCCAGGGCATCTGCCCGCCAGAGCGCATCAATACTACGTTGTGGAAAACTATGAGATATGCAAGCGGAATATTTCATTTCGATGAAATTTTCTTCTTTGAGAGACGTTTCGTGAGCATGATCTTTGCGCCGACGTAAAGATACCTGCACGTTGTGCACGTGATGTTGGGAATGAGACCATCGGTTATCAACAGGGGAGACCACGGTCCATCGAGAGTTCCCGGCGTGTGTGCATACACTATCCGAACATGTAATTGAACGAGGTGAACATTGGCCAAGAAGTCCGATGCGCTTAACCTGTTTCCGCAGGCAGCTCAGAATAATATCACCGCGCCTCGCAAGACAGGAGGTCGCGCGAAAGAAACAAACGCTTCGAGCACGGAGCTAGATAGGATTTGGAAACAGTGCCTGGAAATTATCCGGGACAATGTTTCAGTTCAAGTTTTCAAAACTTGGTTTGAGCCCATCAGAGCTCTTAGCTTCGATGGTGCAGATATTATTGTTGAAGTACCCAGCCAGTTTTATTACGAATGGCTTGAAGAGCATTACACGACGCTGATTCAGCGCAGCGTGGCACAGACCTTCGGCTCGAAGGTTCATTTAAAGTATCAGGTGGTGATGGATACCACCACGGAATCTTTGGAAGAGCGTACCGTGATTCTTCCGGCGATGCGTCACGGCACACAGGGCGCAGTGCAGTCCAAGATTCCTTTTGCAGCCGGCTCAACGGATGCGCCGTCTAATCACGCCAGCTTCCTGAACCCTCGATATACCTTTGATAACTTCGTCAGCGGAGACAGCAATCAGTTGGCGTTCTCGGCATCGGTAGCGGTAACGGAAAG
This sequence comes from Kapaibacterium sp. (SeqCode), assembly GCA_046297095.1. Lineage (GTDB taxonomy): Bacteria > Bacteroidota > Ignavibacteria > Kapaibacteriales > NICIL-2 > JBBATK01. Next base: position 200,183 of record JBKCNS010000022.1, read on the forward strand.
CGCCGGTAAATCTCGTTACAACCCACTGGTGATCTACGGAAAAACCGGCCTTGGCAAAACGCACTTGGTACAGGCAATCGGTAATCGCATTGTGGAAAAGAACAAGCGTGCACGGGTATTGTACACTACCAGTGAGCGATTTACTATGGAGTATGTGAGCGCTCTGCAAACCAACCGCTTCAATGAGTTCACTGCCTATTACCGTAGCATGGATGTGTTGATCATCGACGACATCCAATTTTTTGCGGGCAAAGAGAAAACACAGGATAATTTCTTCCATACCTTCAACGCTTTGCTCCAGGCGGGCAAGCAGATTATTCTGACCAGCGACGTAGCACCGGGCGACTTGCGCGATGTGGATGCACGTTTGATCTCGCGCTTCCAGTGGGGCCTTACTGCCGACATTCAGTCTCCTGATTACGAAATGCGTCTTGCGATTGTCAATAAAAAGAGCGCCGACGAAGGATTGCAGCTGCCGGACGAAATTGCCGAGTACATTGCACGCCACGTAACCTCGAGCATTCGTCAGATAGAGGGCTGTTTGATCCGCCTGTTTGCCAGCGTATCGCTGGATAATCGCCGCATCAGTTTGCCCCTGGTTCAAGAGGTAGTGAACTCCGTGATTGGCGAGCCGCGTCAACGGCCCTTACACATGGAGGATATCAAGATTTTGGTTGCTTCGTACTACAACTTGCCTGTGGAGCTTTTGGCCGGCAAGACACGCAAGCACGAGATCGTGCTAGCACGTCAAGTGGCTATGTACCTTGCCAAGCAGTTGACGAATCTCTCACTGAAATCCATTGGCTCGTACTTTGGCGGCCGCGATCACACAACCGTACTGCACTCTATTCAGATGATTGAGAATTACTTCGACACTGACCAGACTGTGACACAATCTGTAGAGCACCTGCATCGTAAGCTGAGTGTGAAGCTGCAGTAAGAATGCAGTACGTATTCGTAGAGCATCCGGTAAAGCAATACATGCCGCTCGCTAGATAGCTAATGGTAGTACGCAAGAAAGGTGATACAGAAGCGGTGGTAGGTTGGAAATGCGCCTTAGTATCAGTCAACCTGATACTCTCTGGTAAAGAAATTTGGGACGTTTGAGGGAACGTACAAAGAAAAAGCCCGGCAAGTACTTTGCCGGGCTTTTTTGCTTTCATGCGTTACTGCTTATACGCCGCACCTCACTGCAATGGCAGCGCTGCCTCACAGACTAACTACGCTCCGCTTGGAGCCGGATTGAGAGGCATGTCGTGTGCATTGTCGTTACTGCGATTGGCGGAGGTACTCAGCGCAGCGCCTGCTTGTGGCGGAACAGTACCCGACGTAGGCGGCTCCGGCAGAGATGGCAGTGTGCCACCGCTGATGAGAATGTCCAGCTGTTCGGAATCCAACGTCTCTCTCTCTACCAAAGCAGCAGATAAACGATGTAACAGCTCCAGGTTGTCTCGCAGCAATTGTTCTGTTTCATCGGCCAAGCGATTGAGCGTGCGCGACACTTCTTCGTCGATGAGTTGCGCGATCTGTTCAGAATATTCTCTGGTGTGGCCATAGTCACGGCCCAGGAATACTTCCTGATTTCCGTTGCTATAATTTACCGGTCCTATGCGGTCGTTCATACCCCACTCCTTGACCATCTTTCGTGTCAAAGATGTGGCACGTTCAAGATCGTTTGATGCACCGGTGGTGTATTGATCGAACACAATCTTCTCGGCTGCACGGCCTGCAAGCAAGCATCGCACGCGTGTTTCTATATAGGCCTTCGACATCGAGTGCACATCTTCCTTCGGCAAGTATGCAGTCACTCCCAATGCAGGGCCACGAGGAATAATGCTGACCTTGTGCACCGGATCGCTTTCAGGGAGTAGCTTTCCTGCCAGTGCATGGCCCATCTCGTGGTATGCCGTTGTCTTCTTTTCATGATCGGAAAGCACCATGCTTTTGCGCTCGATACCCATCAGCATTTTGTCTTTGGCTTGCTCAAAATCTTCCATGGCTACGTTGTTGCTGTTACGGCGCGCTGCAAACAACGCGGCTTCATTCACAACATTCGCCAGGTCTGCCCCGGAGGCGCCGGGAGTGCCGCGCGCAACGATATTGAGATCTACATCGGGATGCAAAGGAATGTTCCGTGTGTGCACTTTCAGAATGCCTTCGCGGCCTTTGATGTCCGGTCTGTCCACCACAATGTGACGATCGAATCGGCCGGGCCGCAGAAGAGCGGGGTCCAGAACATCGGCACGGTTGGTAGCTGCAATGATGATCACACCGTTATTCACTTCAAAGCCGTCCATCTCTACAAGAAGCTGATTCAATGTTTGCTCACGCTCGTCGTGACCGCCGCCCAGTCCGGCACCGCGGTGGCGACCAACAGCATCAATCTCATCGATGAAGACAATACAGGGTGCATTGCGCTTGGCTTGATCGAACAAATCGCGAACACGGCTGGCACCCACACCAACAAACATTTCCACGAAGTCGGCACCCGAGATCGAGAAGAAGGGAACATTCGCTTCGCCGGACACAGCTCTTGCTAATAAGGTCTTGCCGGTACCCGGAGGTCCTAAGAGCAAAACGCCTTTGGGAATCTTGCCGCCCAGCTTTTGAAACTTCGAAGGCTCGCGCAGAAAGTCTACCACTTCTTGCAATTCAAACTTCGCTTCTTCAGCGCCGGCTACGTCCATAAAGGTGGTACGCTTCGTTTGATCGCCGGACATTCTGGTGCGTGCTTTACCGAAAGAAAAAATATTGCGTGAACCACCCGCACCGCCACCGCCCTGCATACGCCTCATCATGACGAAGAACAACAAGAACAAGCCCGCCCACATAAGCACTGTCACTGCCGTGCCTATCCAAGGATTGTCACTTTGCTCATATTGCCATGTGATTCCTTGTGCTGCCCATACTTCCTCGGTTTTGGAGTCCACCACACCAAGTTTAGTCACGAAGTACTGGATAGTGTGCTGGCGTCCGTCGATCGCTCTGGACAAAGGCTCTTTAAGCTCACCATGAAACTCAAAGTCGTTGAGATTGCTTTTCGTAATGGTGGCGCTTTTGATCAGGTTTCCGTTCAAAAACTCGATGTAGTCCGTATACCGCACCGGGAACTCCTGTCGTGAAGCTCCATGAACGAACATGTATACCAGACTGACACCAACCAGTATAACCACCCATATAAGTACGGAGCGTATCACCTTGCCAACTTGAGAGTCGTCGTCGTTGTTTCCGGATGGGCGTTGAGAGGGGTTTTTGGGGCTCATGATCAGGATTGAATTGCTAGTAGTGAAAAACGGCGTTTTGCCACGCCGTCTTGACGTATTCATTGAAAAAATGGTGTATTCGTACTTCCAAATATACGATTCCCCGGAGCGGAGGCGGCTTTCGCGGGTGGCAACCGGGCGTTGAGGGCGGCGTTTGTTTACCGGCGTTTGGAGTGTGCTGAGGCAAACGTAGGCCCGAGCTCTACTGCGAGTCCAATCTAATATGCCTTTCTGAGGTGGTCCTTCGCGTCAGGGATGGAGCGAACACCATTGAAGAACGTGTTTGTCAATTCTGCGCTTTGTTTGATTATGAACTCTGTGTATTTTGACCTCAGCATACACACCCGCTATACGCCCGAGGGGAAACTTGGCCATAGCATGGGTTAGGGGAGAGAGTCATTTCATAGTCGGAATCAGGATCATCAGCGAATGTACAAGGACGTTACACGGCATCGTGCTGTGTGCTGACGCATTTGTGCGTTGGAGTTGTGTACATGATCGACGCGGAACCGCGCGTTCTTGTCTGATGCTTACGATTGCCGAACTATGAACCTAAATGAAAATCTACTTTTTTTAACATCATTATTGTTTCATTATGAAGCACTCAATCTCAGTGGGTTCTTTTATCCTGGCGATGTTTGTACTCGTCTCGATTGGCCAAGCACAGAGCTTGTCGAGTTATGTTTTCTCCTCCACGTCTTCCACGTATACGACTATTATAGGTCAAGGTGGAACCACATTGGTTTTCGACCCCGGAGTTAACTCCGACGATGATGACGGTTATTATACAGGCATACCCATCGGATTTAATTTCAGCTATTTGGGAAATTCCTACTCTACCATGGCTTCGTGTGCCAACGGATTTGCCATGCTTGGCGGTACGAATGTGAGCGGCAGTTCTTGGGTGCCCGATCTTTCCGGTAGTTCCGGGTCGTCCGGACGTCCGGTGCTCGCGCCATTTTGGTCGGACATGCAATTGATTAGTGGAACAGGAGGATCGTCCCTAGGGTATCGTACCGATGGATCTGCCCCTAACCGTGTCTTTACGCTGGAGTGGAATAAACTTGAATGGACCTACACCTCAGCAGTATTGTCTGTATCGTTTCAGATAAAGCTGTACGAGGCATCGGGAGCAGTCGAGTACTTGTACAATCAGGAAGCCACACAAACATCTACTCAATCAGTTGGCATCGGTATAACATCCGCCGGTACCGGCGCAGGTTCATACTGGGCAATTCAGGACAACAACTTTAATACAGTAAGCGGAACGGCAACGGGAAGTGTTTCAGCTCGCCCCGCCTCCGGTACTCGTTTGTCGTGGGTGCCTATTTCCACTGCACTTTCTACTCCTACAGCATTTAATGCAACAAACGTTACATCGAGCAGTATGACTGTTTCATGGACAAACAATGCTGCATCAGCATATGCAGCGGGAGTGTTTATCTCAACGGACAACAACACGTTTACCTACCGCGGATTTACTCCGATGAGCGGCACCGGTACCTACTCCATGAATATGTCGGGATTGACCGGAAACACATTGTACTACTACAGAATTTATGCGCTATCCTCCGAGGGTACAAGCGCAGCACTCACCGGTTCGCAGTCCACTGCTTCAGGTACATTGTCCGGAGTGCGCCAGATCCCTTCCTCCTCGTATCCTACAATCAAGAGTGCTATCGACAGCTTGAACGCATACGGCTTGGCGGGTGCACTTACATTCGAGTTGCTCTCGAGTTACACAAGCACTGCCGAGACCTATCCGTTGGTTATTGGCTCTATAGCTGGATCGTCTGCAAACAATGTAGTGACCTTCCGTCCGGCATCCGACGTTTCGTCGGTGTTGAATATTACCGGATCAAACTCGACGGCACTCATTCAGTTCAATGGTGCAAAGTATGTTCGTATTGATGGTCGTCCGGGTGGAACGGGCACCACCAGCGTGTTGAATATTGAAAACACATTGGTGGGCACATCAGCAACCATTCGATTCACCAACGATGCTTCTTACGATACCGTGCGGTATTGTACCATTAGAAGTGCGAACTCATCCACAACCACGTCGGGTACTATCTTTTTTGGTTCGCCAACAGTGAACGGAAACAGTTACAATTCCATTGCGAATTGTACTATTCGTGAGCTCACAAGCGGTTCAACTCCTTCTTGTGCCGTATACATCTCGGGTAGTTCATCCGCTGTTTCAACAAACAACAGTTTGCTGAATAACAACATTGCAAACTTCGCGGGTACATCCACCGTGTACGCTATATACAGCTCTAGCTCGTACACCAACAACTGGACGATTTCGGGCAACAGCTTTTACCAAACGGCTGCGCGTACATACTCGAGTACCTTCGCTTGTATTTATATGTCCGAAACCGGCGGCGTGTCGGGCCTTGGAAATGCCATCAACAACAACTTCATTGGTGGTACAGGCCCCGGTTGCAGCGGATCGGCATGGAGCTCCACTCATTCCAGCACATGGTATGCAATTTTTTCGCCAGGATCGTCCTCCAGTAATGGCAGTAGAACATTCAACGGAAATACGATCACGAATATGAACGTGACTACCAGTAGTACAACGTTCTATCCTATCTATGTATACAACACCAACCTCACGATAAATAACAATACCATTGGCAGCTCAAGTGCCACCGGTGCGATAAATCTTACATACACAGGAACCGGTACGGTTACCGTGTATGCCATTTACGCGTATCCGGCGTCGAGCTTGAATCAGAATGTGAATGTAAACAACAATGTGATCGGTGGTATCAACTGTTCCAGCACCTCTACGGGAGGTTTTGGATTTAATGGGGTTTGGATTGGCTCTACCATTGGAGGATCTACGTCGACCGTCTCCAACAATCTTATTGGAAGTACATCCGTAGCAAACTCAATCACTCTTCCGAGCACTTCCGGTGCAGCATCTCTTTTCCGGGGCATTTATGCAGCATCAAGCACCGGCGCGTTTGCGCTTACAGTGGACAACAACACAATTGCGAACGTAAGGAACAACAGTACCTTTACCACTTCTGGTGGTGCGTTTATGTTCGGTTTTTTTGGCGCAAGTGGTATCCACTACGTGACAAACAACAATATTTACAACCTGACGAGCGCAAACAACAACCCAAGTTCCACCAACACCTCGATGTGTATAGTGGGCGTAAACGAGGCATCGTCGACGTCTCCTTCCGGGTTGAACGGTCACATTATCAGTGGTAACAAAATATACGGGCTCTTTAACGCTAACGCAGCAGCGTCCTCCAATTGGTTGGTTGGTATGAATGTGGCGGGTGCCAGTGCCAGCACGCGCGTGCTGATTGAGAATAATTTCGTTCACAGCTTCGCATACCAGAGCACTAATTCAAACATCATGGTTGGTGTTCTTACGTACACAATACCTGCGTTTGTTGTCAACAACAATGTGCGTTTCGGAATTGATGCATCAGGATCCTCCGTCACGAATCCTGTCAGCATGTACGGTATCTACAAAAACGGAACATTGCCCACCACCATCGCCTATAACAGTATTTACATTGGTGGCTCGAATGTTACTGGAACCGGCAGCACATTCTGCTTATGGCGTAATGGTTTACCGGCCTCAGGTTCGGATAATATTCGCAACAACATCATGCACAATGCGCGCACAAATGGAAGCGGCACTGGTGGTCATGTGTGTGTTCTGATCGGCAATACATCAGCAACAACGAACGCAGTTGCAGCATCGAATCTGGTGTTGAACAATAATCTCTACTATCACTCCGGTGCAGGAGGTATTGTCGGAGCAATACAATTGAGTGCCGGAATTACAGGGTACACGAGCATGCAGGCGTGGAGCGGCGTTTCCTCTCACGATGGAGCATCCGGATACGCATCACCGAATTTCGTTTATCCTATAGGTACCAGCGCAAATGTGAATTTGCATATCAACGGAACTACCGCCGCTCGTGGTGGTGGTGTGCCTATTTCGGGAGTGACTACAGATTACGACGGAGATTCACGTCCATCGGTGTTTACCGATATTGGTTCAGACCAATGTTCAAGCTGTAACGCCAACGACATTTTCCCGCCGACGATTGCATATACAGCGTTGCCCAATGGTATCACGGAAGCCACACGGTCCGTATCGGGTATCAGCGTTGTGGACTATTCCGGCGTAAATGTCAACTCCGGCAGCCGCCCCCGTGTGTACTACAAGAAGTCCACCGATCAAAATCAGTTTGTAGGTAACACCAGCACCGATAATGGTTGGAAGTGGGTAGAGGCAACGAACACCGCTTCGCCATTCACGTTCACGGTAAACTATGGTCTGTTGCAGTCCGGAGTGAGCGTAGGCGATACCATACAGTACTTTGTCGTAGCGGAAGATGTTATTGCTACTCCCAATGTGGGTGTTAATGCATGTGCGTTCACCACATACCCATCTACCGTGAACCTCACCAATGCTGCATTCCCGGCCGGAAACTTTAGATCGTATGTGATTAGCAGTACCATCAGCGGAACGGTGAACGTGGGCCCCGCAGAGACAATTACGTCACTTACTAATGCAGGTGGTCTGTTTGATGTAATTAATCAGCGCGTGGTGACAGGAAATATCAACGTGGTCATTACAGGAAACCTTACAGCGGAAAGCGGTACGGTTGCCCTCAATCAAACCGCTGAGTACGGCAGTGGTAATTATTCAATTACTATTCGTCCTTCTGCCGGAGCTCCGGATACGGTTAGCGGTTCGTATGCCGGCGGATTGATTCGTTTGAATGGCGCCGATAGAGTTGTCATCGATGGTCGTCCGGACGCATCGAGCACCGCTCGCATGTTGACGTTTATCAACACGGCAACGTCCGGTAGTGTTGCAACCATTCAGCTTATTAGTCAGGGAACCGGTTTCGGTTGCGTGAGTGATACAGTGCGCTATTGCAATATCAGAAGTGGTTCTCGTTCAAATTCTAGCTCATATCTGCTGGTATCAGGTGGAACCACCATTAATTCGGCGGGAGATGACAACGACAAGCTTGCCGTCATGAATAACCATTTCGCCTCGGCGTATTATGGTGTGAGAATACTGGGAAGCGGTGCGGGAGCACACGATAGCATTAATGTATCCGGAAATCAGTTCAGTTGGCCCGGTTCGGCAACACCGGTTGCAGATACCCTGTCTCATTCATCGTTGTTTGTTTCTAACGCATATGTTGCTTCTGTTCGTAACAACACGTTCCGCGACATTTCCCATCTTGCCAGCACCGTGCCGGTTGTGAGTTTTGATAACAGCCAATTCGTGAATTTCGAAGCTAATGTATTGGATAACGTAGGGGGCTTTTCGTCTTCGGGTTACAATGTCATTGGAATTACCATTGGAAGCAATGTTCGCAACTCGATGTTCGTGCGAAATACAATTAATAACTTATGCTACAGGAGTACTGGCAACTGGTATGCCTATGCAATCAACGTAAACACCGGTGTTCAAACATCCAATGTGGTGATTGCGAACAATGTCATCTCGACCATAGCTCATGATTACGGAACATCCACGACGTTCGTCACGAACGGTTTGCGTATTACCTCTACGGGTGGTATAAAGATTTATAACAATTCGTTCCTGTTGCGCGGACCGTACTTCAACATGAGTTCTACTGCGCAAAGCTATTGTGTGATGATTCTCACGGGTTGCTCTAACCTGGAGCTCGTCAATAACATCTTTTCGAACAGAATGTACGGCTTCTCAGGCTCGAAGTCGTACGCATTGTATCTGGGAGCCACCGGTCAACTGGCGGCTAACGATTACAATATCTATGATGTAACTCTTGGTACAACCCAAGGAGTGATTGCAAGCCTTGCAGGTACCGATATAACATCGTTGGCAGCCTTGAGAACCTCAATTGGCGGTGAAGCCAACTCGATGGCAGTCCCCGTGATGTACAAGGACAGCTCTGCCACTGCGGATCTGCACTTAACAATGCAGGAGCCCACGCTTCGTGGTTCGTCCGCGGTCAGCTCCACCATCAACACCGATTTTGATGGTTATACGCGTACACGCTATCTAATAGGTGCCGACGAAGTAACGCCGGTTATGAACATTTCTCAACAACCCTCGTCAACATCGAAGTGCGAGGGCGAGTCCTTTACGCTTACCGCCGCGCTGACTACTCCGGTGGCCTTCGACGACGGCGTAGCGAGAAGTTCAACCATCAGTTACCAATGGTACAAGGGATCCAGTGCTATAGCAGGTGCTACGGATGCGTCTTATACGGTTTCGTCATCAACAACAGCTAATGCAGGTAGCTACACGGTACGCATATTCTCGTCGACAATAGACTCGGTGGTAAGTAACGCCGCTGTTGTGACAATTAATACGCTGCCCAATATCACACAACAGCCGTCGGATGTGTCTCGCTGTCTTGGCACCTTGACCACCTTGTCCGGCGCGGCTACCGGTACAGGCATTACGTATCAATGGCAAAAGCAGAACGGTGCAAGTTGGTCCGATGTTTCCGGTGCTACCGGTTCAACGTTCACAATACCCTCGATGACTGCCGGTGATTACGGCAGCTACAGATTTGTCGTGACCGGTACCTGTGCACCCGCTGCAACGTCGAACACCGCTACCATCACCCAATTGACCTCAACATCGATTAGCGCTCAGCCTTCAGCCACTCCGTCAAGTGTGTGCTTGGGCGGAAGCTTTACGTTGTCCGTAACAGCGACTGCATCGAACATTGGCTATCAATGGAGAAGAAACGGTGTATCGATTTCCGGAGCAACGAACGCGACCTTTACCGTAACCAATGCACAACTCAGCGACTTCGCTACATATAGTGTGGCGGTATCGGGCGATTGCGGCGTGATAGTTTCGAGTAACGTTGCTGTAACTCAAGTGGCTGCCACCGCAATTACTTCGCAGCCGTCGAGCACCACGCCTCAAGTATGTCTGGGTGCTCCGTTTACAGTTACTGTCAGTGCTACCGGTGCATCGCTTGGCTATCAGTGGCAGCGTAACGGAACAGCTATCACCGGTGCCACAAACGCGTCGTTCACAGTTGCTGCGGCAACGTTGGCAGACTTCGCTTCCTATACGGTATCGGTAACGGGAACTTGCGGTACGGTGAATTCTCAAGCAGTAACCATCGTTCAGATTCCTTCCACCGTAATCACTGCTCAGCCTGCGTCAACAAACACATTGTGTTCCGGTTCTACACTCACTCTCAGTGTGGTAGCAACGGGTGCTAATCTTTCGTATCAATGGCAAAAACAATCGGGCGCCAGCTTTAACGCTATTTCCGGTGCCACCGGATCTTCCCTTACCATTGGATCGATCGTTCCGTCGGATGCCGGCACGTATCGTGTTGTAGTGACAGGAACTTGCGGCGCGGTGAATTCGTCGAATTCGGTGTTGGTTGTCACCACACCTGTTTCAATTACTTCGCAGCCGTCATGGTCGTTCCCGAATGCATGTACGGGTGAGTCGACAACAATTAGCATGTCTGCCTCGGGAACTATTACCTCATATCAATGGCAAAAGTTCGATGGTTCCTCGTGGCAGAATCTGAGCGGGGCTACCTCTAACTCCTATACCATAGCATCATTGACTATGGCTGATGCAGGCGGTTATCGCATTCAGATTGAAGGACCCTGCAGCCCTACCACGGTTTCCAATCAGGCAACGTTGACTGTTCAACAAAATGTTCAGATCAATGCTCAGCCCGGTCCTCAAACAGCATGTGTGGGCTCATCGATCAGTTACTCGGTAACCACCATAGGTACGGTTGTAGGTTATCAGTGGGAGCAAGACAGACTGCGTAACGGATCATGGACTACCATTCCGGGAGCAACAAGCGCTACGTACACCAAATCCGGTGTAACAGCCGCCGATTCAGGTTTGTACCGCGTGAAGGTTACCGGTAACTGTAGCGCCATTCCTGTGGTGTCGAGCAGCGCCTCTGCAACTATTCAGAGTATCTACAACATTACATCTCAGCCTTCGTGGCCTGCCACACCAACAAACGTAGGCACGGTGGTATCTATGTCCGTAGGGTTTACGGGTTCGGCAAACTTCCAGTGGCAGCGCGATCAACAACGCTCGGGTAACTGGGTGAATGTAGGTACCAACGCATCCGTGTACTCATTTACCATTACATCAGTGGCAGACTCCGGTAACTATCGTTGTGTAGTATCCGGACCGTGCGGAGCGGTTACGCAAAACACAAACATTGTTGCTGTATATACTTGTCAACCACCGGTCGTTACCAATCAACCGGCCACTCCTCAACCTGTTTGCGCAGGCGGTGCATTTTCATTGAGTGTTGCCGTGAACTCCAACGGTCAGGCCGTAACATATCAGTGGCAGTTGGATGCCACACGTACCGGCAGCTACACCAATATCCCCGGTGCAACCAATGCATCGTATATCAAGACCAATGTTCAAACAAGCGACGACGGTATGTATCGCGTACAGGTAACAAGCGCTTGTGCCGTTACACCCGTTTACAGCAATGCTGTATCATTTGTCGTTCTCTCGGCAAATCTTGTGCTTAGCCATCCTAGTTCTGCTACCGTGTGCGGTGGCTCGAATGTAACGATGAGTGTTTCTGCAGGTGGAGCCAGCCCGTCGTATCAGTGGTTCTACAACGGAGCTCCGATGAATGTGGGACAAAACCCCACGGCTCAAACGGCTAATCTCCAGTTGACCAACGTAACACCCGGCATGGCCGGTTCCTATCGTTGCTTTGTTACCGGTCCTTGTTCACCGAACGGTGTGTTCTCCAACATTGCAACACTTACCGTTAATACACCGGTTATGCAGTTGCAGCCGCAATCACAAACCGGTTGCGTGGGTACTCCTGTTACTTTCAACGTTCAGGTGTTAGGATCGGGTCTTGCTTATCAGTGGCGCAAGAACAGCGTTGCAATTGCCGGAGCAACCGATGCTTCGTATACCATTGCAAGCCCGGTTGTAGCAGATGCCGGAACGTACAGCGTTGTTGCGTCGAATACATGCGGCACGGTGACCTCAGCTAATGCAGTGCTTACGATGACAGTTCCTGCGGCCTTCACTTCGCAGCCTTCATCGCAGAGTATCTGCCGCGGATCTAATCTTACATTGTCGGTGGGTATTAATTCCGATGCAACCACGCCTACCTATCAATGGAGGCTCAATGGCAGTAACCTGCCGTTGTCCGCATACCCCAGCGCCAATACTCCGGTGTTGACGATCAATAACATCCAAGCAACAGAGGCAGGAAGCTACACATGTAGCGTAGTTACACCTTGTCAGCCTTTAGGCACGGTGTCGGCCGCTGCGGTAGTGACGGTAAATCCGAACACATCCATTTCACAACAACCGAGCGGAACAACGGTCTGCGAAGGCAACCCGGTAACATTTGTTGTCGGAGCAGGCGGAGTTTCTTTGGGTTATCAGTGGCTCAAGGATGGCTCGCCTATAGCCGGAGCTACAAACAGCATCTATATTATCACGAACACAGTAGGCATTGATAACGGTAATTACTCGGCGGTTGTAAGCGGCACATGTGCTCCTACACCGATCACATCGAATGCTGCAACGCTGGTAGTGAACACCAATCCGCGTATCACCGCAGCTCCGGTTGCCGGTCGCGCGGCATGTCAGGGATCTACCGTTACCTTTAGTACCGGTGCTTCCGGTACCGGTCTGGTGTATCGCTGGAGATTTAATGGCAGTACCATTACCGGCAATGCGTCGGCATCTACTCCCACGCTTGTAGTGACGGGAATCACGGGTGCTAATGCAGGAGCGTACGATTGCGTAATCACGGGATCGTGTAGCACCACCGGCGTTACAACGAATGCAGGTATTCTGACTATCAATACACCGGTTTCTATTAGCTCACAACCTGCAAGCCAGGTAGTATGCTCACGTGCAGATGTAGTCTTCACAGTTGCGAATGTGGGAACAGGCGCAGTATATCAGTGGCGTTATAATGGTGTATCGATTAACGGTAATCCCTCTGCTGTAACCAACCGACTCACTCTAAGCGGAGTAACCACATCAAACGCAGGTTTGTATGACGTGGTGATTTCCGGTACGTGTAACACCGTTACAAGTTTGCCGGCAGCTTTGGGAGTTCAGAATGTGCTCAGTATCACATCGCAACCCGAGCCCAGCCGTATTTGTGCAGGTTCAACTCTGCAAGCAACGGTAGCGGCAACAGGAACGATCTTGGGATATCAATGGCAGAAAGACGGCGTAAATATTCCGGGTCAGAATTCGGCAACACTTACAATCTCGGGCGCCAGCGTGGCTCAATCAGGTGGATATCGTTGTGTGATTTCCGGTAGCGCTGCATGCGGTACCGCACTTCAGGTTTCGAACACCGTTGAAATGATTGTAGGAACTGCAGCAACCATTACCAAGCAGCCTTCGAACGTAGCAGTATCGTTCGGCTCTACCGTAAGTGCGCAAGTTGATGCTTCGGGATTGGGCTATGGTGTTAACAACACGCTGCAGTACTCATGGTTCAAGGGTTCAACACGACTTGCCGATGGTTCGCGATTCAGCGGAACAGGTACAAGTGTACTAACCATCCGTGGTGTACAGCCTTCAGATATCGGTAATGATTACTACGTAGTGGTGAGCGGCGTTTGCGGCAACACAACATCAAATCAGTTCGCGTTGTTTGTACCGGCGGTGAATATCACCGGCCAACCGCAAGCAGCCGAGTTGTGTGCAGGTCAAAGCACGGTGTTCTCGGTAGTTGCAGTGCCTAATCCTTCCACTAGCCAACTCTCGTATCAATGGTTCCGCGGCACAACGCGTTTGAGTGACGGACCCAACGTAACGGGATCGGCAACATCGAGCATGACAGTAAGCAACGTTAGTGCAACCGATGCCGGCGATTATACCTGCGAGATCACCGTACAACCCGGCGGCTCGCGCGTTACAACATCCATCGCGAAACTTACCGTGAATACTCAACCTTCCATTACTGCACAGCCTGCAGACCAGGCGGTGTGCGATGGTTCAGCATTGAACCTTAGCGTAACCGGTGCAGGTGGCAGCTTGCAGTATCAGTGGAAGAAGGGTGGTACGGATATCGGCGGCGCTACGGCTTCGTCCTATACCGTATCGGCCAGCAGTGCGGCTGATGCAGGCACCTACACCGTAACCGTACGAAACGGCTGCGGCACGGTGACATCGCAATCGGTCACAGTGAGCATTTCAACGAAGCCCACAATTACCACGCAGCCTACTGCAACACAAACAGTGGTGGTAGGCGGTACCCTAACCCTGAGCACAACAGCAACGGGCAGTGGCACACTTAAATATCAATGGAAGCAGAACGGCAACGCAATTGCGGGAGCCACCAATGCTACGTATACGAAGTCGCCGGCATCGAAGAACGATGAAGGTACCTATGTGTGCGAGGTGACCAATGATTGCGGAGCCGTAAGCACAAGCAATGCAGCAGTAAGTGTCTCCACCACCAGCATCACCGACGCTGAAGTGTACGGCTATATGCTTGGCACTCCCGAACCGAACCCGATGGGCGAGGTAGCATCCTTGAAGGTACGAGTACCGCTAAGCGGTGCCGTTCGACTGGATCTCAGTGATATGTCGGGTAGGGTGGTAGCAACCCTTATCGATGGCGTTCTTGATGCAGGCGAGCACACAGAAGTGCTGAGCGCATCACGAAACAATCTTGGTTCGGGTGTGTATACACTGCGTCTTGTAACATCGGAAGGATACGTAACAACGAAGCGATTAGTTATTGTTCGCTAAGAAGGGAACGGTATCCGTCAACATCGGTTTTTCCTCAACGGGATGTTCGCTGTGCGAGCATCCCGTTGATGTTTGTAGCCGGCGTCTGCCCGTAGTGTTGTTCGAAAGGCCGGAATCTTCGTGAATCTTAAATGGATGTTGAAGAAAAAAGTAGTAGGTTGATGTGTAGGATATATTATTCATGGAATAAAGTTATGACAAAGGCATCGCGGTTTTTTTTCATGCAGATGCGGAACTGTTTTGGAACTGCCTCGGTTGCTTGCAGGTATGCTGCAGGAACAACGCTTTGTGTGGTAGTGAGTTTTGTTACCTCGTGCGGAAATCTAGAACTGCCCTTAGCTTACGATCGCGGCCCATGCGGGGACAATGTTGATACCACCTCAGTAAACTCGTACATCTTTACCATGCCTCGCACTGATGTGGTGGTGAGAGTGGGAACGCAGCAGCAGTTCTGGACGACTATCGAAGAACTGAGCTGTACATCCGTTCGATATACCTTGAGCAAGGCGCTGGGAAGCGTGGATGCAAGCGGCTTGTACACAGCGCCAACAACCTTGGCCACGAATAGCGATTCAGTGTGGTTGTATGTTCAATCCTATGCCAAGAGATCGCTGATGGACACTGTTCTTATCGTGGTGGAGAAGAAGTATGCAGACTGCACTCCCGATGCGGTTACGTATTCGGGTACAATCGAGCCCTTGATGCAGGAACATTGCACGGGTTGTCATTCCTCGCAGAGTTATACAAAATCTGGCGGGGGAGTGCTTCTGGAAACCTATGCAGACGTGCGGCGCAGCGCATTGGAAGGACGGCTGCTTGCTACCATCGATTATGTAAGTCCCTACAAGATGCCGAAGAACTCCCTTCGGCTGGACAGCTGTAGCATCGAAGCTGTACGTAGCTGGATAGTGAAAGGAGCTCTGAATGACTAACATTATTGCAATTCGTTTTCGAGGCGTAACAATGTGGATAGCTGTGCTGCTCATGAGTACAGTAGTAACGTTCGCCATTCCTGAGTATTCGTTGCTAACCGGGAATCGATGCATCAACTGTCACGTGAAGGCACAGGGCGGTGGGTTGCGCAATGATTTGGGATTCTACGCGAACGAGGGAGTGTCGTTGTTCCAGCCGTCGAAGCAGAGTACGCTTGGAGGGTTGTTCTCCAACATGCAGAACACAGCACTGGATGGTATTCTCACCTTTGGCTCCGACATTAGGCTCATGAGCGCGCGCTCTGCTGTGTCGCCAATCACTGCCGAACCGCCCAAACGAAAGCTCTTCCCCATGCAGGTGTCGTTCATGGCTGCACTGCAAGCAGCATCATGGTTAATAGTAGAGGCGCAGTATAATGCAGGGCGCAGCGTGTATCCCGGGCAGCAGCCGGGCTCAGCGTCGTTGATTGTTCAACCCTCGTTGGATCTGCCGTCGCTGCGAGTAGGATATTTCCAGCCCTCTGTAGGCATCAGTTATGATGATCACACTATGCTTGTGCGGCAGGAGCCCGACGCAACGCCGTCGCCGATTATACCGCCGTATTATGCAGAGGCGGGCGCGGAGATCAGATATAACGCACCATTGTGGCTGGATGTGTCCGCCGGTGTTTTTTCGTCGAAGAATCTTTCCGACGTGTACACTAAAGACAGCGCCGGTCTGGCGCGCTCGTTGATTTCCGGCGCAGGCAGTCCATTACTTAATGGACGTGTCTGCCTTACTCCTCGCTTCTTCGAAGATCAGGTGAATTCCTATGCAGGAGCATCGATTGTACATTCCGATGACTTCACCATGATCAACAGTTTTGCCGGAGTGGCATGGCAGGATAAGGTGGGGATACTGATGGAGTCTGTGATGCAGGGTAATCGCGATGCGCGTCAAGTGCGAGCTGTGTCCTCGGAGTTGTTCGGGCGCGTGGCAGATCCACTGTACGTGTTCGTGCGCATGGAGCACGGTACATCCACCAACGTCATTAAGGGCGAAAGGCAGTCGAGTTACTGCACCCAATACGTACTAGGCTCGAAGATTCTTTTGTTCCCCTGTGTGGAGTTTCGGCCTGAGTACAGAATCATTGAAACCGATGAGTTTTTACGTACCCGATGGATGTTTCAGTTGCACTTCTATTACTAGCAATAGGTCGGGCTACACATCGTCTAATCTGTAAGATTATTTCTATCCTTCCATGAGTACCTACATGCGTATTGCCGGAATTGTGTTGATCGTTGTTGCGTTGTGTCGTTGGGGATATGATTGTCAGCGATACGGAGAAGTAGTGTACTACACAAAGACGGCGAAGATTATCGTTAGCAAAGAGGTAGATGCTTTGTTTGGAACAACGGTAGAAAAAACTTCAACAGAGCAAGGTTACTGGTTGGGGTTGTTGGACAGTGCCTTTCCATTCGGTGCCCTTCCCATTGTCGGCGTCGGAATAGGCCTGGTTGCAGTGGGTTTTGTGCGAAATCGTAAGGATGTAGTTGATTCTTCATCCGTGGCTTAGCCGCAAGTGTTTTTTGAACTTTCTTAATCTCATTATTCATACTGATATGAAACAACTTTTCGCAACCGCTTTGGTGGTATTGAGCTGTGTAAGCGCCAATGTGTTAGCCGGGCCGAAGACGGTGATTCTTGGAAACACCGAGAAATACAAGAACGAGATTCGCTTTGTCAGCGACGCCCCCTTAGAGAAAATCAATGGTACTGCCCAACGGGTATCGGGTACATTTTCCATAGACATTCAGAACGTTGCTGCAACAACAGGTACGTTTACTGTGCCGGTGCGTAGTATGGTAACCGGCAGTTCTTCCAGAGACAGCCACATGTACGACACCGACTGGCTGGACGAGGAGAATCACAAGAATATCATATTCAACCTGAAGTCAATCGCAGTAGAGAAGACTGACAATTCCACTGCGGGAAGAATCGTGGTAACAGGAACTGCCAAGGGAGAGTTCAGCTTGCGTGGTGTGACCAAGCCGATGGAAGCAAAAGTGAAGATTACCTACCTAAGTGAGTCCGCGCAAACACGCAGTGTGGCCAGTGGCGATTTAGTTCTGGTGAATGCCGAGTTCTCGGTTCCTTTGAAAGCGCATGGCGTAAAAGGTAAGGGCAACATTGTTGGAACTAAAGTGGGTGAGAGCATTGCCATTAGTGCTCAGCTATTTGGCACAGCGGCGTCTCATTAGTATCCGCACGTACATACTATGTTCAGGAGAAGGCATGCATAATATTACACAAGAGCAACGTCGAGTGTTTCTTCAGCAGGCAGGGGCAATGCTGGGCATTAGTGTCTGCGCGGCTTCCATGGTATCGTTACTTTCTTCCTGCGAGAAAGACGAAAGCAAAATCGTCGCGCAGGGCGGAACGGTGGAACTCAGTTTGGCAACCTATAGTAATCTGAAGAATGTGGGTGGGGCTATAAAGATTACCGTCCCCCCATATAATCAAGGCAAGCCGGTTATCATTACTCGATACTCGCCGACGTCATTTCTTGCGGTATCCGCGCTATGTAATCATCAAGGATGTGAAGTTTCACTGCCGTTGAATCAAGGTGGCCCCATAACGTGTTATTACGAGAATAATAAGTGCGGACATGGTGCTGAATTCAGCTTTTCAACGGGTGAGCAAACCAAAGGTCCGGGTGGGTCAACGCCAACAGGGGGTCTCACGGTAATACCATCAACGTTCAACCCGACCACGAACATAATTACCTTGACTTTCTAGCGAAATCGACTGCCGCTTTTCGCTTATGTGAGAGAGAATTTTCGCTCTTATCGAAAAACAGTTTTTACTAACCAATACTTTGCAGATATGCCCAATCGTTTACTCTTTGGTGTTTGTTCTCTTGTAGTCTTGTTGAATTTTTTCGCTGCACCTTCGGCACAAGCCTACGGGAGCGGGATAACCGGTCGAACAACAATAGGCTGCAGTTGCCATAACGGAACATCAACCAATACCACCATCAGTTTCGGCGGGTCCACAACTGTCAATGCTGGTTCCACAAACTCATTGACATTAGTGGTTCAAAATTCTTCGCGCCCTCGTGCCGGCTTCAATTTGGATTTCGTGAATTCATCGAATACACAAATCTCAGGTTTAGCTGTGGTGAGCGGCCAGGGGTCTTACATGTCCGGAAATGAAATGACGCATTCAAGTGCTAAAACTATGAGTAATAACCAGGCAACATGGCAGTTCACTCTGAACGCACCCAGTACTCCCGGAGTATACACACTTCGAGTAGCCGGAAATGCCACACAGAACGGTTCAAACGGCGATGCACGTACCACTACGCAAACGATTGTCGTGAAGGGTGTGACGCTTACCGCTCCGGTCGGAGGTTCCACCTATTGCAGTGGCGGCACGCTGCCTATTCAGTGGACATCCTATGGTGTGAGCACGGTGAACATTCAGCTTTCCGCTGATGGTGGAGCAAACTATTCCACTATAGCTTCGCCGTCTTCCACCAACGGATCGAACAACTACAACTACACTATACCAACGTCCACAACTGCAGGAACAACGTACAGAGTTAGGGTGGTTGACGCTTCTGATGCCACGCTTCTTTCGGCGATGGCATCCGATTTTACCATAACAGGCGGCCTGTCTATTGTCACGCAGCCCTCACCGCCCAATCGAACGGCTTGTCAAGGCTCTACTGTTTCCTATAGTGTTGTTGTGTCCGGCGCATCTCCTACTTTCCAATGGCGTAAGGATGGGACCAACCTTCCCGGCGCCAACGCATCGTTGCTCACTTTGGCAGGTATCACATCGGCACAGGCAGGTAGTTATGATTGTGTCGTGTCGTCATCATGTGGCAGTCCGGTTACCTCTGCTGCCGTTACTTTGGCTGTAGATCCCGCAACAACCATCACCACGCAGCCCTCAGCCGCAACCGTGTGCGAGGGAAGTCCGATCAGTCTTAGTGTTACTGCATCAGGGTCTTCGCTGCAATATCAGTGGAAAAAAGCGGGAACCGATATTGCCGGTGCAACGCGATCTACCTTTAGCATTCCTATGTCTGCTACCGGTGATGCCGGAGCATACACCTGCACCGTTACCGGCTCGTGCGGTACTCCCGTAACTTCGAGTGCAGCATTGGTTTCTGTGTCGAGCACTCCGGTGTTCAGCATTCAGCCTAAAGATGTTTCGCAGTGCGAGGGCACTGCCGCGACGATGGCGGCAACCGTCGCCAATGCAAGCGGACTCAGCTTTGAGTGGCTGAAAGATGGAGTTGTTGTGAATGCAAGTGCGCGAGTAACGGGAGTGAATTCCCAGACCTTGAATATTGCTTCCTTGCAAGCAGGTGATGCGGGCTCATACCAATTGCGAGCGTTTTCGCCGGTGTGCTCTGCCACTGTATCATCAAGTACCGCTGCGCTGATTGTTAAAACCTTACCGCTTATTTCATCGCAACCGCAATCACGCACGGTTGTAGCGGGGTCGGCAGTAGAGTTTAGCGTCGTCGCAGCAGGCAATGGCAATTCTTATCAGTGGAAGAAAGACGGAAACCTTATCACGGGTCAAACAGAGTCAACATACCGAATCAATAGCGTTGCTACTTCGGATGCAGGTTCGTATTCTGTAACCGTGACAAATGCATGTGGTGCTGTTACCTCTGCAGCAGCGGTTTTAAAAGTGAGCGACGTTGCAAAGCCCGAGATTGTGGTGCAGGGAACGTTAGCTTTTGGTACCAGGAAGATAGGTTCATCCGCTACCTCCAGGTTCACTATTACCAACACAGGCTCCGAGCCGGTGATCGTGCAGTCGATGGTTATTAGTGGTGCGGACGCGTCCGACTTCCGAATCGACACGACCATGCCCACCATTCCTCCTGCGGGATCGGTGCAGGTGCCGGTACAGTGCACGTTTGCGAAACTTGGTTCAGCCGCTGCATCTATTACCATTAAGAGCAATGCTGCCAACGAACCGTCTGTATCCTGCTCGGCGAGCGGTGTGCTACGGGCTGTGCTGCCGGATCTTGTGATCTTTGGTGATTCGGTAGCCGTTGGAGCTACACGCGATACCGTTGTACAGTGGTGTAATGCCACGACCGAAGTACTACAAATCAGCGCAGTAAATCTTTCGGGCGATGCAGCCGAGTTTGCACTTGCATCAACATTGCCCACGCGCATCGGTGTGGATTCGTGTGTGCCCATAGCGTTTAGTTTCAATCCCACAAAGTCAGGCAGGGCACTGATGTACGCTGCGGTTGTTACGAACCAAGGAACCGATACGGTTGCTGTGGTAGCATTTGGTAAGTCGGTTATATCGTCTGTTACAGAAATTGAAAGCCAGCGTTTTGCTACTCCCACTCCCGCAAGTGACTTTGTTCGATTGTCGTTGCCGATGGTGAACGGAGCAGCGGCTCAATCTCCCGCATTGGTCACAGTCACGGATGCCCGGGGGCTCAGAGTGTACAGCGCGTCGTGGTTTGGTGCCGAGCTCGGCATGGAGCACTCGTTCTCTGTTCAGAACCTTAGCTCCGGTGTGTATACAATACTGGTTGAACAAGGTACGCGATTGATCACTCAACCGTTGATCATCGTTCGATAAACGGACATCGTAGTATTTGGGCTCGAAGTCGCGGTGACATCAAGCCTATTTGTAAAGTTACATTGACGCCCGTCGCACATTGTTGCGACGGGCTTTTTTTTTGCTCACTTTCACCGGAATTCTGCGAAAATCGGTCGATCATTGCGGATTTGTCCACCTCCCGAGCAAATGGCACGCCGATTGCTTACTTCGTGGTGACAACAGCGCAAAGGAGTGCGTGGCACATGATGTAACGTGTGCATAGTACATGTTCAACGGACATTCACGGATGAAGTCGTTATGGAAACTTTCGGTGCACTGGTCGACAGATTGTCGATCGTAAATCTCAAACTCTGGCATTGCCAGGAGATACTATTCAACGATATAGAGCAGACTGCAGAAGACCGCTTAGCAACAGAAAAAAAGAACTCTTCGTTGCTGGGTCAACGCGCCGATCTCATCGATGAACTCGACGCGTGGATGGCTAAAGCTGTTGATGATCCCGCGAGCGTAGCCCTGCTCAACCCGCAGAACAAGATGTACGGACGTTTTCGTAAGGATGGCTAACTCATGATTACTCCTTCACAAAACATCCTTAGCGGTGAGCTCAAGCCCCAAAGCTTTGGAGCATACATCGATGCACTGATTATCACCAACATGCGGATGTGGCATGCCCAAGAAGGGCTCTACGAGTTGGATGTGCTGGATAGCATGACCAAAGACCAAATGTTTAGTGTTCTGAAGAAAGCAAGCTGGCTGAATATCGAGCGCACAAAATTTATGGACGGAACCGATGCATCACTGGTGGAAATGCTGGAAAGACTTCACCCCGGATGCGGAAATCGATCACAACGAAACGCAGATCAAGAAACAATCTGGGAGAAAGTATGAAGTACGATATACCTGTGTATGCACCCTCGCTGCATGGCAAAGAACTTGAATATGTATCAGACTGCATTACAGGCGGCTGGATTTCCGGCCGTGGCGCGTACGTGCAAGAGTTTGAAAATCGATTCGCGGAATACATCGGTGCCACCAATGCTACGTCGGTATGCAATGGCACTGTGGCTCTGCATCTGGCTTTGATGGCACTGGGCATAGGCCCCGGCGACGAAATTATCGTGCCTACCTTTACTTATATCGCTCCGGTGAACGCTGCTATCTATTGCGGCGCTACCCCCGTGTTTGTTGATTGCGATCGGGAAACTTGGCAGATAGATCCGGCTGAAGTTGAGAGAAGAGTTACATCAAAAACCAAAGCCGTAATTGCGGTTCACCTGTATGGTCAAGCCGCGCCCATGACAGAGCTACAGAAAGTTTGCCGAAAGCACCGCTTGTTCCTGGTAGAGGATTGCGCCGAGGCATTCGGTACCTACATCGGATCGCAACATGTGGGAACCTTTGGTGACATTTCAGTGTTCTCATTCTACGGAAACAAAACTATTACTACCGGAGAAGGTGGCATGGTAGTGGCTGCAGACGAAACTTTGTTTCAGCGCGCTGTGCATCTTAAAGGACAGGGACTGGCAAAGTATCGCGAGTACTGGCATGATGTCGTTGGCTACAATTATCGCATGACAAACATTTGCGCTGCCATCGGACTTGCACAGCTTGAGCAGGCAGAGGCGTTTATTGCACGCAAACGTGCAATTGCCATC
>JBKCNS010000023.1:0-22467 GCA_046297095.1 Kapaibacterium sp. (SeqCode)
CACCGCAGCGCCGGCAAACGGGTTGATAGTCTCCGGTGCTACAACTATAGGCGGTGCTTTAACTCTTAGTACCACAGCCACCGGCTCCTCCTCCGATCAAGTATTGGTAATTGACGGTTCGAATGCGGTAAAGAAAATCACACAGGCATCGTTGGTGGGAAGCAACGCATGGGCCCTCACCGGTAACAACCTTGCCACGGTAACTGCCACACTGGGCCGTGCCCCACGCGGTCCGTTTTTGGGAACCACCACAGGCAATACTCAAGCGCTGCAGATCTCGATGAACACCGTGGTTCAGGCGATTATGTCGAGTGCCGGAGTGTTGAGTACAAACAAAAATATGGTGGTCAACGGCGTGACGGTCGGCAAGGGCGCTAGCAACATCGGCAACAACACCGCGGTCGGTATCAGCGCCCTCGGCAACGGGCTCACCACTGGCGACAACAACTCGGCGTTCGGTCGCGGCACCTTGGCCAGCCTCACTGCCGGCTCCGAAAACGTTGCCGTGGGTATCTGGTCGCAGAACGCCCTCACGACTGGCTACGCGAACACGACGATCGGTACCAATGCGATGCGGACCTCGACCACGGGGTGGGGCAATACGGGGATCGGCGTTTCCGCTTTGGAAAACAACCTCACCGGAGTGCGCAATGTGGCGCTGGGCTATCTGGCGGGCCAAAACGAGACCGGCTCCGACAAGCTCTACATCGCCAACGGATTCAGCAACCTGATCTACGGTGACTTTAGTACCGGCCGCCTTGCCATCAACGCAGGCGCCACGCCCACGGCACCCGGCGCTGCGCTGCAGGTAAACTCGCCTGCAGCAGGAACGATCGTTCTGTTGTCGAAAGGCGCTACTTCGCAAGCAGCGAATCTCTTCGAAGCACAGGACAATGCCGGTACGGCGCAGTTCAGCATCGGGCCTTCCGGTGCTACAACTATAGGCGGTGCGCTTACCCTCAGCACCACAGCCACCGGCTCCTCCTCCGATCAAGTATTGGTGATTGACGGTACGAATGTGGTCAAGAAAATCACACAGGCATCGTTGGTGGGAAGTAACGCATGGGCCCTTTCCGGTAACAACCTTGCCACGGTAACTGCCACACTTGGCAGTGCGCCTAGCGGGCCTTTTATTGGAACCACAACAGGCAATACTCAAGCGCTACAGATCTCGATGAACAACGTGGTTCAGGCGATTATGTCGAGCGCGGGAGTGTTGAGCTTGAATAATGACATGCTTGTAAATACCTTAACTATAGGAAAGGGCAAGGTAGGTACAGGAACTGCCAGTCCAAACAATACTGCTATAGGTATCCGCACGCTGGAAAGTGTAACCACAGGTGGTGATAATACAGCCGTAGGATTCTATGCACTCCAAAAAAGTACCGGTTCCGGAACAGGTGGAGGAAGAAATACTGCAGTTGGCGCTTATGCTCTTCAACAAGCAACATCCGGCATTGATAATGCCGCAGTTGGTGCAGGTAGCATGGGTGTAGTGACTACCGGAAACTACAATACCTCGGTTGGTTCATCTGCACTCAATAATCTCACAACCGGCTCTAATAATACTGCGATGGGGTACGGTGCCGGGCAGTACATTACCAGCGGCAGTGATAATCAAACATCCACCAATTCGGTGTATTTGGGCTATGATACGCGCGCCGCTTCAAACGGTAATGACAACGAAATCGTTATTGGCTACATGGCGCGTGGATTAGGATCGAATACTGCTGTGCTTGGAAATACCAATACCACCATCACACGCCTTAACGGTAATGTGGGAATAGGAATTTCAGCTGCCACGAACTCACTCCAT
This sequence comes from Kapaibacterium sp. (SeqCode), assembly GCA_046297095.1. Taxonomy (GTDB): domain Bacteria; phylum Bacteroidota; class Ignavibacteria; order Kapaibacteriales; family NICIL-2; genus JBBATK01. The sequence goes on from JBKCNS010000023.1 coordinate 1,817, forward strand.
ATCGATCGTGGTAATGCCACAGCATCGTACGCGCAGTTTACAGCCGGTACCACAACAGCTCAAACATCAACTGACGGCTCCATCTTTGGTATTGATGCCAGTGGCAACACCATCATAAATCAGCGCGAGAACCTGGACTTAATTGTGAGCACCAACAACACCGAGCGTATGCGTGTCGCTGCCGGCGGTGATATCACCATCGGCGGAAACGTAACAGCTACCGCATTCTTCGAGTCGTCGGATGCTCGCTTGAAGGACGTAGTGCTTCGCGACGGGGACGTAGTGTATTTCCGTTGGAAAGACAAGCGAGACGAGCGTCTGCACATCGGTTATTTGGCTCAAGAAGTAAAAGAGAAATTGCCTGAGCAGGTAAAAACCGATGAACAGGGAATGATGTCGGTGAATTATATCGAGGTGCTGGTAGCTAAACTGCGCACCTTAGAAAAACGTGTTGAAGAATTGGAAAAGAAATTAAACGGCTCCGGTGATAAGTAATGGAACGTACCTCTATATCTCCCTTACGCACTAGGGTGTCTGCGTTTCGTGCGGCTTTGCTACATAATTACTTCGCGGAATCCGGCGTGGTGGCCTTTCGCGCAATGAAGATCTGTTTTGCACTCTGTGTATGTATTGCGTTGTCGCTTCAGAGCAGCGCGAATAATATCCAGGTGTCGAATGTTAGTATCCGTGGACGCGATATCTCGGCAGGCGCGAACAATGCATCGAATTTTATTCTGGTGCGTTTTAATATCTCGTGGGAGAATTCATGGCGCATTGAATCCGGTCCGGCTAACTGGGACGCCGCATGGGTGTTCGCAAAGTTTCGCGTGGGCGCCAGCGATCCAACCTTCACGAACGTAAGCAGCAGCGGTACTACTGTTACCGTGAGAAGTACCGAATTTTTGAGGGCGGGCATGCCGGTGCGTGTTACGTCCGGCACAGGTGCATTTGCGTCGAATACTGTTATCAGCAGCATTACTAACAGCACGCAGTTTGTGGTTTCAGCCACGCCTTCCACACCACTGAGCGGTGCGGCAATAGAGTGCATTCGAATTTGGGAGCACGTTCTGTTACACAATTCAGGCCATACGGCTGCAACGGGTAGTACCATAGAAAACGGATTGGCGTCGCCCTTTGCACAGTTCAATTCCACAACCAATCCCGTGCTGGGAGTGTTTGTATATCGTAGTAGTATTGGCACAGGCAATGTAGCCTATAATAACACTACACTGCGCTGGAACTACGGTGCGAACGGCCTCAGAGACAATACGCCTGTATCAGTGCAAGTGTATGCAGTAGAGATGGTGTACGTTCCCGGAGGTGTGGATTTTAATGTGGGAGGTGGTGGCGGCACAAGTGCCTTTACCTCTACGACCATCAATACCGCATTGGCTACCACTGCCCCCTCCGGAGCGGGAAGTATGGGAGGGCAAGCCGGAGGGTATCCCACCGGTCAAGTTGCGCCATCGAGCAGTGCCTACCCCAACGGGTTTTACCCCTTTTATTGTATGAAGTACGAAATAAGCCAAGGCCAATACCGCGACTTCTTAAATACGCTGACCCGCACCCAGCAGGCTAACCGTGTAACTATGGATGGCACGGTGGGCCGCTATGCAGGCGGATTAACCTGGAACGGTAGTGCATGGAGTGCAAGCGAAGTAAGCAACCTTACCTCAACGGCCAACCGCAATGGATTACGCTTAATAGCCGACCCCGGTGGCATAAGTCCGCGCACCTATGCCTGCGATTTGAACACTTCAGCCACCTTACCTACAGGCGTAGACCAAAGCGATGACGGAGAATGGATAGCCATGAGCCGGCTAAACTGGATGGATGGCTGTGCCTATATGCAATGGAGTGGCTTAAGGCCTATGACCGAATTGGAATACGAAAAAGCCTGCCGAGGCAACCTGACAGCGGTGAGCGGCGAGTATGCCTGGGGTAATGCCACAATAACCGGTGCCACAGGCATCAACAGTGGGGGCACCAATGCCGAAACCTTTAGTAATGCCGGTGCCAATGCCGTCTATTTTAACTCAGGTGGAGTGCAAGGCCCATTGCGTGTGGGCGCTTTTGCCGGTGCAGCCACAACGCGGGCCCAGTCCGGTGCCACCTTCTATGGCATTATGGAAATGACCGGCAACCTGTGGGAACGCGCTGTAACCATAGGCAATGCCACAGGCAGGGCATTTACAGGGCTGCATGGCAGCGGCTCACTAAGTACAGCAGGCCATGCTATTACTACTGCATGGCCCGGCCTTACAAGTGGCGAAGTTACGATATCCTCCGGGTCGGGCTTTCGGGGGGGCGATTGTTACGGTGGTGCGTCTCTTATGCGTGTATCAGACCGCAATTTTGCAGCCGATTCGAATTCCATTCGTTATAGTCATTTCGGTTTCCGCGGCGTGCGTACAATGCCTCCGCCTATAGTAACCAATGGTTTGTTGGTATGGTACGATGCCGGCAACAGCACATCGTATCCCGGAAGCGGAACCACCATTACCGACCTTAGTCCCAATGCAAACAACGGCACCTTGACTAATGGACCAACCGCCTCGACGGACGGTGGCGGAGCGATTTCGTTTGACGGTACCAACGACTATATATCAGTGGGAAATCTCGCAACAGTAAATAATCTTACGGTGCAGATGTGGGTGAAAGTAAATTCTAACGCCGGCAATTCCAAGGGCTTTGCCGCAGCCAAGGGCGCCAGCCTAGACTTTGATTCCGGGTTTAATATCGATTTGGGACAAAGCTCCGGCGCATCGTTTAATACATGTAACATTGAGGGCGGATTTTTGCAGATTACTAATGGAACCGACCTGATGACATCGACGGTATCCTTCGGCACTTGGGTAAATATCTGCTATACAGTTTCTCCTACTACTGTTCAATTTTATTTGAACGGACAGCCGGAAGGCAGTACCGCTCGTCTGAATAATGCATCAACCACAATTGGTCTTACAAGTTTGGTGATAGGTGCCAGAGTATTAAATCTTCCGTCTTCGTCCATTAATGCTACCATTGCCGATACACAGATTTACAATCGCGCTCTTAGTGCCGACGAGGTGTACGCGAACTTCAATGCACAGCGCGCTCGTTTTGGATATTAAGCAAGTTTAAAAAACACGAAAAAGCGTAGAGCAAACACAGATAGATTCATGAATAGAATTGCGCTATATGTTGGAATGATGATTGTGTTGCTGCTGCCGCGCGCAGCGGAAGCAAACAACATTGCTGTGAGTAATGCCACGGTGACCGGGCGCAATACATCCGCAGGCACCAATAATGCTGCGAATTTTGTGAATGTGAAATTCGATTGCAGTTGGGATAATTCTTGGCGATACAACAGTAGCAACGGAAGTCTGTCATATATCAGTGTAAAAACCGGCGGTACAGGGTATTCTGCCACTCCGACGGTGAGCTTTAGCGGTGGTGGGGGAGGAAGCGGCGCTGCTGCCACTGCCACGGTGACTAGCGGTGTGATTACCGGCTTTACCATTACCAATGCCGGAAGCGGTTATACCTCCATTCCCACTGTCACTATTACCGACGGCACCGGTACCGGTGCTTCAGCAGACGCGTATGTTCAAAGCTGGTGGGATGCCGCCTGGGTGTTTATCAAATTCCGCGTTGGCGATAGCGATCCTGTTTTAGGGGGTGCTTCCAGCAGCGGTACGACGGTAACGGTGTCCAGCACGTCGAATCTTCGTGCCGGTATGCCTGTTACGGTGACTACCGGAACCGGTGCCTTCGCTGCAGGAACAGTAATTAGCAGCATAACGAATAGTACACAGTTTGTGGTGAGCGCGTCGCCTACTACTCCCTTAAGTGCCGCAACAGTTCGCTGTGTGCGTATCTGGGAGCACGCCTCTCTGAATAATACGGGCCACACCGCTCCCACCGGAAGCACTCTCGACGTGGGCTTAGCAAGTCCGGGAAGTATATATAATTCCACAACAAATCCCGGTGTTGGCGTATTCATGTATCGCAGCAGTGCGGGTACCGGCTCAAACAGTTTTACCAATGCCCAACTGCGGTGGAATTACGGCATAAACGGTCTGCGCGACATCATGGCTGTGAGCATACAAGTGTTTGCAATAGAAATGGTGTATGTGCCACAAGGAAGTTTTTACCTTGGCGACGGTTCAGCCACGGCACTTGCTCAGTTTAGTACCGCCACGTCACTTACCACCCCCTATCAGGTGGCACGTGAGTCTCAACTGACGGTAGGAGGCACCACTGCCGGTAATCTTCGAATTAATACCGCGCCGGCAGGCCGTGATAACGGGCTGAATGAGGATTTCAGCGACGCTACTTCGCAAAACGTACCGGCTGCCTACCCCAAAGGGTACGCAGCGTTCTATTGCATGAAGCACGAGTTAACGCAGGGAATGTATAGGAATTTTCTCAACACACTAACCTATACCCAACAGGCACTGCGAACCCTTGCGGCATTTCCGCCTACCAGTGCTGCCGGAACTTCCGTGTTAGTAAATCCTAGCAGTCAACGTACCGCATTGGTGATTGCCTCCTCTGCTGCATCGGCGGTAGACCCTGCCGTGTATGGGTGCAATCTTAATGGCAATAGCACATACAACGAAAGCGCCGATGGTGAATGGATAGCATGCGGCTATCTCAATTTTGGTGATGTCACTGCCTTTATGGATTGGGCCGGATTACGCCCCATGTCTGAATTTGAATATGAGAAGTCGGCACGGGGACCGGTAACACCGGTAGCCAATGAATATGCCTGGGGGACGACGTCCATTACCGCGGCAACCGGTCCGTCGAACAGCGGAACCACAACAGAGGTATCGAGCACAAGTACAGCCAATAGCAGCGCTAATGCTAGCATAGCGGGACCATTGCGTGTAGGTTCGTTTGCAGCAACTGGCACAAACAGACAGAGTGCCGGGGCATCGTATTACGGAATCTTGGATCTAACCGGCAATGTTTGGGAGCGGGTGATTCCCGTATCCGATGCTACAGGTCGTGCATATACAGGCCAGCATGGCAACGGCAGCATAGGGTCAGACGGCAATCACAATGTTAGCGGATGGCCCGGAGGCGGATCTACAGCAGGGTATGGTTTACGGGGTGGCAGATATTCTAACACAACATTTCTTATGACTTCAGACCGAACACGTTCCCTAGATCCTAGAACAAGCAGGGTTCTGGAATGGAACGGGCGCGGTGTACGCACGGCTCCTCCGGATGTCGTCACCTCTGGCCTGCTTGTTAATTACGACGCCGGCAACACCGCCAGCTACCCCGGCTCCGGTACAACATGGACGGACTTAAGCGGCAACGGTACCAATGCCACACTGGTGAACGGACCAACCTTCGATGCATCCAATGGTGGCTGTATAGTGTTCGACGGAACAAACGACTATGCTTCACTGACCCGTCCCTCTGCTATTGTGACCGGTGGAGCAATTACTGTATCGGTGTGGGTTCGATGGACAACCACAGGAACTTCTATCGCGACCATACAGGCGATCGTGGATAATAACCACACAGGATCTCAAGGTTTCGTTATTCAAGATAGACCGGATCTTACCCCAAAGATTGTAGGATTCAACGGTGCCAATTCCACCTATCAGGTAGGCGACGGTACCTGGCACCATGTGGTCGGCACCAACGACCAAACAAATTCAAAGGTGTATATAGACGGTGTATTGCACGCGCAAGTAGCTCAAGCGGGTATGCCAAATGTGCAGGCCCTTATCACCCTTGGCTGCTGGCAGTCCGGACCAAGCAGGTTTCTTAACGGTCGTATTGCTCAGTTTCAGATGTATTCACGCGCTCTGACTGCCGACGAAGTAATGCAGAACTTTTTGGCTCATAAAAGCCGTTATGGTTTGTAATAGTGCAGAAAGCGTCGGTTTCTCAACTTAAGATTTGTCAATGATCAGGTATAAAGCACACATAGTATTCATTCTTTGCTTCGTCGCCCTTGTTGGCTTTAGCACTGTATCGCTTCGCGCCCAGTTCTCGGGTGGATCGGGCCGTGGTGATGCCCTAACAACCGTAAGCTCCATTGAGCTATCCGGCATCACCGCCACTGATATGTACAAAGGCGGTAACGGACGTGGAGATGTTGCCACATCGTTAAGCATAGGCCTGGTCTCTTTTGTCGATTGGACTGCCGGCGAGAACAACCGTGTCATGACACGTAGCCGTTTCTTGCAAGCGGTGGCAGATACCGTATTCTCAGTAGGCAGTAGTCCACCGGCCGGTTTGCTTACCATTAACAAAACTGTGCTGGCTACATATGGAGTTTATCCTGCTCATGCGGGACTACTGAGCGCCGGACTGGCAAAGCCCGGAAATCAGTTGTTAATCAAAGGCGACTTTCGCAGTATTTCCATTTCAACCGCTGCCGGCCAGACGGCCTGCGTAACGCAGGGTACCTATCCGCAGTTGTTGTGGTTAGACAGAGATCGCCTGACTGTTGGCCTTACCAAATGCTACACAAATAAAACACTCACAACCGCGTACACAGCGGGTAACGCCACCGATTGGTATAATATTCGAGGTGGTGGAGCTATAAAGATCGATGCCACGGGTACGATCACAGAGGTGTCCTGTGCGGATGGTATGGTGTTGCATCTAGATGCCGCAAACAGCGCAAGTTATCCCGGCACAGGTACCACATGGACTGATTTAACCGGTAACGGTAACAATGCTACCCTTGTTAATACCAGCTATAATTCCGGTAATAGTGGAACTATAGATTTCAACGGTACCACGGCATATGCGCAAATCAATAACGCATCAACACTAGGAATGACCGGCGAGCTTACACTCTCTGTATGGTACTTTACGGGAAGCAATCTGGGTACAGAATTGGATGCGATTTATTTAAAGGGCAGAACGGATGTAGACGCCTACAATCCATTCCTAATGGTTAATGGTTCGTATTCTTGGACCGGCTCGTCGGGTAGAAGTATGTTCTCGCCGGATGTAGGAGTAATCGCAGCAAATACATGGTACAATATTACCGTTACGCACGTCTCAGGCAGCCTGCCAATTGTATACAGAAACGGCGTAAATGTAAATTCATCATATACCTTATCTAGGGGACCGTCGACGGTACCCTTGGCCGTGAACGCGAGTCCCGTCGGAATTGCCAGAGACATACCTCGTGGGTATCAAAGCGTTTTTAACGGGCGCATTGGTGTGATTCAGTTGTACAATCGTGCTCTTAATTCCACAGAAGTGTTGCAATATTTCAACGCTACAAAATCACGATACGGTCTGTAGTGTATTATATGCCCGTAGCGTGAACTCAACCAATGGTCCAAATGCTGTAGTTGCTGCTCCGGGTTCACTGCTTCCACTCCGTTGCCATTTCTGTCACGTGACTAAGAAGCAAGCGTTGGGTTGTTTCGGGAATCGTACACACACCGCGCACTCACACACCTGCAGCGGCGCGTAGTTCCTCGACGTCCGAGAATGGATGTTTCGTTGTCCCCAGTATCTGATAATCTTCGTGCCCTTTACCCGCTACCAGAATTAGGTCTCCGGGTTCAGCTTGTGACACAGCAGATTGTATAGCACGCCGTCGATCGGCGTCCACGTGAACCGGAGCGTTGCGATGCCGGGGTTCGAGCGATTCAACACCCCGCAGCATATCTTCAATTATGGATACCGGATCTTCCGTTCTGGGATTATCGGAAGTAAACCACACTGTATCGCTAAGGCGGCAGGCAATAGCCCCCATGAGCGGACGTTTGGTTTTGTCCCTGTCGCCGCCGCAGCCCACCACGCAGAGTATGCGCTGCCCGGGTTCAATTACCATGCGAACCGATTGCAGTGTTTTTTCCAGCGCATCGGGAGTATGAGCGTAGTCCACGATACCATTGAAGCCGCCAAGCTCCACCACCTGCATACGTCCTGCTGCGCCATGCACGCGGCTCAGCGCGTCTGTGGTCATTGATGCATCGAATCCCAATGCTGCCAGGCACTGCCATGCCAGCGCGGTATTCGCCACGTGAAATTCACCGAACAGTGGCGCCCGCAGTGTGGCTGTATCCAGAGTGTATTCTATGCCGCGAGCAGTGATGTACTGCACCTGCACGTGATGATGTGTTCTTGAAGCCGCTCGTGGCGCCCATGTTGAAAGTGATGGGGTTTCTGATGATGATGCTGTTGAAGATGTTGATGATGATGTTGTTGGTGCTGACAACTTCGCAGCCTCACCGTTCACTATCTGCACTGCCTGCATTACCTGCGTGCCTACACTATGCACATGAGCGCTGCAGTCGCTAACCATCAATTGAGCATAGGGATCATCGCTCCATACGCAGGCCACGGCAGTATTAGTCAATCCATCGAACAGTTTCTTCTTGGCCAGGGCATAGGCGTCCATGGTTCCGTGAAAATCCAAATGATCTTGAGTAAGATTGGTAAAGAGCGCGGCAGCAAAGTCTATACCGTGCACCCGTTCCAAAGCCAGCGAGTGACTGCTTACCTCCATCACCACTGTGTCCACACCCGCAGATTTCATGCGCTGCAGAAGCGCGCACAGTTCCGGGGCTTCGGGAGTGGTGAAGGCCGAGGGAATGAACTCGTTGCCAATGAAATTACCCACCGTTCCTATCATACCCACAGCTTGGCCGTGCGCTTCCAGAAGCTGTTTAAGAATAGTGGTACAAGATGTTTTGCCGTTGGTGCCCGTCACGCCGATGATACGCATAGACCGCGCCGGGAAATCATACAACGCGTGCGCGGCCTGCGCCACTGCTATGTGGGCGTTGTCAACAACGGCGAAGCTCAGGTTTTCGGCCTCAAGCAAAAGTTCAGGAGCGCTCTCGCACAGCACTGCCGTGCAGCCGCGCCGAATGGCATCGTCGATAAAGGCATGGCCGTCTGATGAAGACCCGCGCCGCGCCACGAACAGCACGCCCGGCCCCGCTTCACGGGAGTCGATGGTAATGCCGCTGATAGTAACGCCGGTATCTACCGAAGAGGTATGCGGAACGTATCGAAGAAGTTCGCTGAAGAGCATAGAGCCGGAAGATTCGGGGTTGTGAGTTAGAGTATAAGCCTATCAACTACGTTCATGCACACCCCTGCAAACAGTAAATACAGTGTGTGTTCGTCAAAGCGAAAATACACCTTCGCTCCCAGTGGTGCGAAACGGCGCAAGGCAGAGCATTCTCCGTATTTTGCAACTCGTGAAAATGACCTGCGGAGCAGGCATTCACCACAAACCATACTGAACAGTAATCCTATCATGGCAGAGCAGGGCGAAAACCGCGAAATGAGTTTCTTCGATCATCTAGATGATCTGAGGGTGCGCATTATGTGGGCTTTGGCGGGTTTGATTGCAGGTTGCCTTATCAGTGGTGTGTTCATCAATCAGATCATGGATGCCATACTGCTTGCACCGGCAACGAACGTGGGGATGAAACTGCAAAATCTCCGGCCCTTTGGTCAAGCGTTTTTGTATTTCAAGGTAGTCTTTGCCACCGGCATTATCATTGCATCGCCGTGGATATTGTGGAACCTGTGGAAGTTCATAGCACCCGGATTATACGAGAACGAACGTAACTGGGCGCGCCGCATAACCTTCTATACCACCTTCTGTTTTTTTGCAGGAGTGGCATTTGCCTACTATGTGATGCTGCCGGGCATGATGCAATTCTCGGTGTCGTTCGGATCGAAGAATATCGAGAACAACTACGATGTAAACGAGTACTTCGGCTTTGTAACTACCACACTTTTGGGCGCGGGATTGATCTTTGAACTTCCCATGATGACCTACGTGTTAGCCCGGTTTGGAATTGTCTCTGCAGCCTTGATGCGTAAATACCGTCGCCACGCGTTTGTGGTGATACTGATCGTGGCAGCAGTGCTTACGCCCAGCCCTGATCCCGTGAATCAACTCACCTTTGCGGCTCCGCTTTTTGTGCTCTACGAGATCAGTATTATCGTGGCGCGCGTGGCCAGAAAGAAAGAAAGGAAACCGGCAAACGCATGAGTACTGCTCTGAAGAATATTCCTCAATTGGTAGCCGAGCCGGTGCGCGAGCATCTGGAAGTGTTCAACAAAGATTTCTTCCGCCGGCAAATGAAGACCGATGTGGCTCTTCTGGACTTAGTGGTGCGTTACATGCATCGCACTCGCGGCAAGCAGGTGCGGCCAATGCTGGTGTTTCTATGTGCAGGCCTAACAGGCGAAATCACCAATCGCACCTACGTGGGCGCCGCCATGATGGAACTGCTCCACACCGCCACCTTGGTGCACGATGATGTGGTAGATAATGCTGCTGAACGTCGCGGCCTTGCAAGTATCAATGCGGTTTGGAAAAATAAAGTTGCAGTGCTCGTTGGCGATTTTCTGCTCTCTCGCGGACTGCTCGTGGCAGTGGAACACGGCGAAGGCGGATTCTTGGGCGTTACCAGCAGAACGGTGCAACGCATGAGCGAAGGTGAGTTACTACAGATTCAAAAGTCCAGGCAGAAAACCTTGGACGAAGCCACATACTTTTCTATCATCAGCGATAAAACTGCTTCGTTGCTTTCGGCTTGCTGCGAGATTGGGGCAATGTCTGCCAGCGCCGATCCGCAGGTGCATGCGCGTTTGCGACAGTTCGGTGAGTTACTGGGACTCGCTTTTCAGATTCGCGATGATGTGCTTGATTACACGGGTAAAACCGCAATCTTAGGTAAGCCGGTGGGTAATGATATCAAGGAAGGGAAGATTACGTTGCCGCTACTGATTGCTTTGCGCTCGGCAGAGAAAACGCAGGCAAAGCATATCACTGCATTGGTGAAACGTAAAGGTGCGTCGGACAAGGAAGTGCGGATTGTTCAGGACTTTGTGAACGCACATCGCGGTATTGCCGAAGCGCAGGCCAAGGCCGTGGATCTTTCCAATCAAGCTCTTTCCTTGCTCGATGCTTGTGCGCCCTCGGTGTATAAGGATGCGTTGCGTACGTTTGCAGCGTACGTAGTGGAGCGAGAACGGTAGAAGCACAAAGCAAAGCAGCCGCGTGCTCAGTAGAGCATACGATTGCAAAACAGAACATTCAATTCTTCAAAGAGGTTTAGTATGAGTACGGATATTGACGCAATTCTTGCGGGGCAGAAGTCATCGCTCCAACAGGATGCAACGAACTTCATGCAGCGCGTGTATGCGTGGATGATGGGCGGCATGCTGGTAACCGGAGCATTGTCCTTTCTTGTACTCAGCAATGATGCGCTATTCTCGATGGTGGCAGGCTCTCTGATGTTTCTGGTGATTGCCGAGCTTGGTATAGTAATGTGGCTCTCTGCTGCCATCCACAGGCTTAGCCCCATCACGGCGAAACTGTTGTTTACCGCATACGCTGCGCTAAACGGACTAACGCTTGCGCCTATTGTGGCTATGTACACGGGCGAGTCTGTGATGAATGTGTTCCTCTCGTGCGCCGTGATGTTCGGTGCTACAAGTGTTTATGGATTAGTGACAAAAAAGGATCTCAGCAGCATGGGAAGCTTCTTTACCATGGGTTTGTTTGGCTTGATCGGTGCTTCGGTTGTAAATATCTTTCTTGCAAGCTCGGCGTTGAACTTTGCCATTTCGCTTGTGGGCGTTTTGGTGTTCGTGGGCCTTACGGCGTACGACAATCAGAAGATCAAAGAAATGTATACCGTGGAACGCGGCGAGGGCGCAATAGCTGCGAACATCTCTGTGCTCGCGGCACTCACGTTGTATCTGGATTTTATCAACCTGTTCTTGTTCCTGTTGCGACTGCTTGGTCGCCGCAAGTAAGTAGCACAAGCCCTTCGTATGCACCGAGTGTACTGCATGTAGGAAGCATGTAGGAAGCATGTAGGAAGCATGTAGGAGGTATATAGGAGATACAGTAAGAGTGGCATTTAGAGCGTTGATGTAGCGGTACAAAACGTGTAGTGCCCGACGCTAATTGGTCCGTAGTTTAATTGTGATTTTCCTATGGAAATTTCTCCGCTGTTTGCAATCGACGCGCAAAAGCTGCTTGGTGCCGGCGATGCTTCCGGTGCGGTGCAGCTGTTAGAGCAGGGCATAGAGGTTTTTCCCGAATACACCACTGCGTATGCGGTAATGGCTCGTGCCTTTATGCAAATGCGAGACGCGGAGTCTGCGTATGAGTGGGTGAAGCGAGGTCTTAAACAGGCTCCAACGCACCGTGCGTTGGTCATCCTGGAGCAGGAACTGCGCCGCCAGACATTTAGCGGAACCACAACGGAGTCGAACTCCGTGCAGCAGGATCCTGTGGAGGATTCTGTGGCTGAGCATTCACACGAACCTCCTCCGCCTCCGCCTTCGGTTCCTGAAGAGCCCATAGCACATACTCCATCGGCCCCGCCCAATCTTCAGGCACATTATCCGGAAGCAAACGAGCATGAAGTATTGCTGGATGAAGCATTATCGAATGTAGACGACGACAACAACGATTGGAACAAAGCCACAGAGCTTGTGGATGAACATCATGTAGATGTACCGGAACCGGAGACGGAATCGGAGACGGAACGGGAGATGGAACCGGAGACCACTCAGCCCGCTGCCGAGTCAATACCATCCATGCAGAGCGCAGCCGATACTCTTACCGACGATGCGTTATCGAATGTAGACGACGACAACGACGAATGGTCGGAAGTTCGAGCTGAGGCCGATCAAGCTGCAGAGGAACAAGCTGCAGAGGTGGAGTTGCCGGATGAAGAAGAAGCAGCGGTCGTAGAGGATGTAGCGCAAGACCGGCTCGATGCCGCAGGTGATGATGAAATCGCACACCATTCCGGAGACAGCCGTCATGCCCACGCTGCCGGCATCAGCACGGAAGAAGTATTGCAAAAGATCAACGTGGTAGGCGGAAATGTTGTGGTGGACAAGGTGATCATGCGGGATCTCATGGAGCGCATGGAGCTCCAGGGATTACGCTTGATAAGTTCGCCTTCAGCCGGCTCACGGCGCGCGTTTCGCAGTTCCGCAATGCGTCTGATTCCCGGGCTCGAGTTTACGCCCTTGCGCGTTCAGTCTTCGCCGAAGGCGCGCCGATCAACTTCGCATCTTCCGGAGCTTCCGCCATTCCCGGTGATACGCGGCTCAGAGATGAATGTGTCTCCGGCGCTTGCGCCGTCCGCACCTGCAAAAGCGTCGAAGAAGTCCTCCAGGGCTGATCGTTCCTCGCGTTCGGGAGATGCTCCTAAAACGCAACTTGAGGAACTTGCACTTCGCCTTGAAAAAGTGCGTACGCCTATCACTGAAGAGCCCGATGGTGTAACACCCCGAGGCGTGAGCGAAGGCGTTGAGCCCACATTAGTGACGGAGACCATGGCAAAGATTTATGCGCAGCAAGGATTGACCGATCAGGCTATAAAAGCATATCGCCAATTGGCGCGCTCGAAGCCCGAGCGTAGGGAAGAGTTCGAGCTGCGTATTGATGAATTGCAACGAACTACGGACAACAAAGAGTAATCGTAGGTTCCTACAGATACTTTGTTTGAGTCGCCGCTACCGGCCCGGGTTGCAAAACGTGTGCTCTCTGATCTGCACTCTGATTTTTGCGCTCTGATTGATGCCCTTTCATACATGCTCATAATTCCGCGATACATACTTCGGGCACACATTGCTCCCTTCCTTTTCGGCACCTCGGTGGTGATGTTCTTGTTTCTCATGCAGTTTATACTCAAGTACATCGACGAGCTTATAGGCAAGGGCTTGGGCACATGGGTAATCATGAAACTTGTGGCGCTGAACTTGTCGTGGATGGTGGTTCTTGCGGTACCGATGGGCGTGCTATTCTCTACTCTGATGGTGTTCGGATCGCTCTCGGCCTCACACGAGATCACCGTGCTCAAAGCCAGTGGAGCCGGGCTTCTGCGCCTGATGATGCCGGTGATTGCAGCCGGCATAGTGGCAACAGCCGCTATGTTTTGGTTCAATGATGCTATACTGCCGGACACCAATCACAAAGCCAAGATCATGCTGTGGGATATCAAAAAGAAGAAGCCCACATTTGATATTGAAGCAGGTCAATTTAGCATGCAGCTGGAGGGCTACACTATTTTGTCAAGGTCGTTGGATTCTGCTCGCGGTCTCTTGCTTGGTGTAACGATCTACGACCGCACTACTCCAAACAGAACGAACGTGGTAAGCGCCGACACCGGTACTATTCGTTTCTCTCAAGACGACCGCAACGTGGTGGTGTTCCTGCAGCACGGCGAGATACATCAGCTTTTTGCCGATCAGCCGGCGGAGTTCCGTCACATTCGTTTTTCCGCGCACAGAATTATTATACCTGCAGCGGGCTTCACCTTGCAGCAATCCGGCGAGGGTGTGTTCGCTCGCGGCGACCGCGAAATGCATATCTCCGATATGATGACTATTGTCAACGAAGCACGGCGTCAGCAGCAGGTGGCGGGCAGCGCGCTTGATACCATGCTTTCGGCCCATGTGCACTACTTGTATGACAACTCTGCTACCGATGCCGGCTACACTATGGGCACTCCGCCGGAAAATGATGCGATCGACAGAGTGAATGTTCTGCAAAGCCACACAGAGTCGTTGGTGCAGCAAATGGCCGATGGTGATAAACGAGAGCGGCAGTATTTGGTGGAGGTATATAAAAAATATGCCTTGCCTTTTGCCTGCCTGGTGTTTGTGTTTGTTGGCTGCCCGTTGGGAATAATGACACGTGGAGGAAACTTTGGCATGAGTGCTGCAATCTCTCTTGCCTTCTACGTTGTGTACTGGGCATTCCTTATTGGCGGGGAAAAACTTGCCGACCGACAGATCGCGTCACCACTCGCAATGTGGCTTGCTAATGTAGTGATTGGGGCAGTGGGAATACTGCTTACACTGCGCGTGCACTACGGCAGTTTGCGAATTGGCGCATTGGGAAGTATTGCTGCGAAGCTGCGACGCAGACATGCCTAATCCTCTCGCCAAACTTGCTGGACTAAACCCCACTCAACGTGCACCTTACTCGATGTAATCGGCCAGCTCTGCCGATGTTCGAAGGTGTAGAAGAATCTTCTCTTCCACCAGTTGCTGCACGGCCTGCTTTGCCCTTGATAACGCAATGCCGTGATGCCAAGCGAAGTGCCAAATATCAACCGGAGACAAACTGCACTCCAGCGCCAATACTTGCTCCACGGTCAATTTGTCTTTGGCAAGAAATCTCTCTCTCACTGCTTCCACAAAATCTTGCGCGTTCTCGCCCTGCACTAAGCCCGGCACAAAGAAATAGTTCTCAACATTCTCCAGATCGCAAATAGGAAAGCCGCGTGAGGGATCCAGCAACGCCGGGAGAAAGGCAAGAGACACTACATACGGCGCCTCTTCAGTGCCGGACCATAAGTCGGTCCACACGTCGGCATCGTGTTCCTTTACCCACGCAAAAAACTCCTGTTCTCGGCGGGGTAATACCATCAGATGGCGAGCACCATAGATGCGGGAAATCTCCAGTGCAGTTTCTGTGTTCAGCGAATGAAACAACTCTTCAGGAAAATCAAAGACTTGATGAGTGGGGGCGGCGTTGGCGCACCATTGCATGATATCGTCGTGTGTCATAGAGTTCGAAGAAAGTAATAAGACCGCAGCTGCATGTTATGATTACATCGTGATTACATGCAGTTTACATGCGCTCGCCGTTGTCGTTGAATAGGTGCGCTCGCTCACGCCGAATGCGGAAGCCGGCGACAGTATCGGTGACGGGCACAGCCGATGCATGAGTGCGAGCAGTTATGAACTTGCCCGGCTCGCCAAGAAACATCAAGGTTTCGTGGCCCACGAACTCTACAGCCCGAACAGGCAGAGAAATCTCACCGCTTGTGTCCGGCAGTAAATCTTCGGCGCGTATTCCAAGAGTGCATGTTGCGCCCTCCGCAAGAGAAGATGCGGACGCCGAGACAGGACTGTTGAGACTCATCATCCAGCCGTAATCATTACTGCGAAAATGCAAACCATCCTGCCGCACAATGCGGCCCGGAATCATGTTCATAGAAGGTGTGCCCAGAAACGATGCCACAAATGAGTTACAAGGGTTGTAATACAGCTCCTGCGGTGTACCCACCTGCTGCAGCGTCCCATCCCGCAGAACGGCGATGCGGCTGCCCATGGTCATGGCTTCGGTGTGATCGTGAGTTACATACACAGCGGTGGTGCCCACTTGCCGCTGCAGATAGGTGAGCTCCGATCGCATAGCAATACGAAGCTGAGCATCCAAGTTCGAGAGCGGCTCGTCGAACAAGAACAGACGCGGCTTGCGGGCAATAGCGCGCCCTACTGCTACGCGCTGACGCTGACCGCCGCTCAACTGCTTCGGCAAACGCTCCAGCAGGGAACCCAAGGACAACATCTCCGCAACTTCGTTGACACGGGCGCGCACAACCGGTTCAGTTTGCTTTCTCACACGCAAGGGAAACGCAATATTCTCGAACACATTTAAGTGCGGGTACAACGCATAGTTCTGAAACACCATTCCAATATCGCGGTCTCTGGCAGACACATCGTTCATGCGTACGGAATCGAACAGCAAGTCTCCGGCGGTGATGGTCTCCAGGCCGGCAATCATGCGCAGTAAAGTAGACTTACCGCAACCCGAAGGGCCCACGAGCACAAGAAACTCGCCCGGTTGTACCTGAAGCGAAACGTCCTTTACTGCTTCCGATTGTGTGTCGTAGCGCTTGACGATTGAGCGTAATTCCAAATGTAGCGGTGCGTGCATGAGCAAGGGAGACAGTGTGAGTTAATCGTGGCGTGCCGAGCTGGTGATGAGATGCGCCACCGATCCCACGAGTGACATCAATTTTGCATAGTTCATGCGCTTGGGTCCAATAAGCCCCACGGAATACGAGCGTCGTCCAATTCGATATTGCGCACTTACAAAACTGAAATCGCGCAGTAAATCACTTTGAATCTCCGAGCCTATCATCACATGCACTCCACCCTTGGCGGCATCAATGCCCGAGCGCTCCATCAGGTGCACAATTACGTCTTCGTTTTCCATAAGCTCTACCACTCCGCGCAGGCGATCGGGTGTATCGAACTCCGGCTGCTGCACCAGGTTTTGCGCGCCGGCCAAATGTACACGGTCTGATTGATCGTGAAGTAACCGGTCCAGCGAATCAACAAACAAGCGCACTACCGGGTTAGAACTATGATCCTCCAACATGTGGGGAAAATTCTCGCGCACAAATCGTAATGGCTTGCCGCTTACGCGCTCGTTCATCACGCGGCTCACTGCGTCCAGAGATTCCGCGGCAAAGGTGGTATCGGTTTCCAGAGTTACTGTTCGCAGTACGTCGGAGTCGAAGGCAAGCACCACAAGCAACCGCGTGGACGATAGCGCTACTAACTCAATACGACGAATAGTGAGGTCGCCCACAGTGGGCAGCTGCACCACACCAAGCAAGCGAGACACCACACCGAGCAGTCGCGACGCATCACGAAGTAAATTCTCCGTGGTACCCGAGCTTAGATTTGTTTGCAGCGCCTTTGCTTCCGATGTGGTAAGAGACTCAGGCGCCATTAGCGAATCAACATAATAGCGATATCCTAAATCGGTGGGAACCCGCCCGGCCGACACATGAGGGTGATTGATGTATCCTTGTTCCTCCAGATGTGCCATTACATTTCGGATGGTGGCAGAGGAAACTTTTAAGTCGCTCTCGAGTTGTTTCATCAACGCCGCCGAGCTCACCGGATTTGCAGACAACACATACGACTGCACAATGGCACGAAGTATAAGCTCCTCGCGCTCACTTAAACTGTGCGCTGCAGCTGCGTCGGTGCGATGCGGCTGCAGCGAGTGATGTATGCGAACAACAGACGAGTCCATGAAACAAAGCAAAAACAAGAAATGGATATCTACACCAAAGCGATTACTCGATCAACTAACCAACTAATGAACTAATGAACTAATCATTAGATGCGCACACAAGGTACCAAGCCTACACCACTGCAGAGAAGTAGTACCACAGATACGGGAAAAAGGCGTACGACGAATTATACGTGGTGCTAAGTGCCAGCAGTATTACTCCCACGAACACCACAGCTCCGGCATACAGAGGTAAAGGCTTAACATCGAATACCACAACGGTGGATCGCAGAATGCGAATAAACACCCACACCGCCGTAATAAGTGCAAGCACAAGCCACAGAGACACCGAGCTTACATCCAAAGCGCGCACCAGAATAGTGGCAAAGGGCAGGAAGAACAACACCGGAATGCAGGACCACACCGTGATGATATAGGTATCTGCGAAGGTGATACGACCGCGTACAAACAGAGCTACCAAACGAAGCAGTCCGGCAATGGCCAGTTGCTTGAGCAATACGAGTAGCACGGTATAGACAATTCCTAAATCCGGTCTCCACGCAAGCGTGCTGAGTACGGTTTTCAATCCTTCCTGAGGGAACAACAGCATGAGCAAATACTCGGCTTCGGTGCTGCGCCGTGCATGATAGAGCAGGGTGGTAAGCAACACGGCAATAGTACCCGCAATCACAAAAGCTAAGGCCACGGTTTGAGCCCGAGATAGAATTCGTTGATCGCGAATGTCCGAAGCAAAGTTGTGAGCATGAAAAACCGCTCGGAATGCATACTCACGGAATCGACGTGAGCGATTCAGCATCAATGCCATAATGATAATGAGCAGCAAGCCCGTAGCCACAAAGATGGCGTGATTGGATTCGGTGTATAATCCCGCTTGAAGCGTAGGATCTTTCTCGTCGTTTAGCCATGCCTTGTACATGGCAAAAGCAATGCGCGGTTCGCGGGACTCGCTGGCCAAACCGCTAGTGCACATCAGCTCACCCGCAGTATTGGTAAGCATGGTGGAATGATTCAACGAATAATCGGTGAGTGTCCACACGAAGCTGCCGCCACTCTGAGATGCTCGCAATGCCCGGTAGCACATCAGAATGTAACGGGCCTGCGCCTCGGCCGAAATAGGATCCGCATAGCCGTTGCGATTCTCCGGCTGCACGGGCTTGCCAAAGCACAAGGCAAAGGGCCGCTCGCCAAGCTTGGCGCAACGCTGCAGTTCCGATTGTATAGCTTCTTGAGATTCATCGAAACGATCAAGATGATAGATAATGGCATCGATGTCTGTATTTACTACGCTCTTAGAACGGAAACGCACCAGTTGCGATACAGGGCGCCGGGACAGGCGGTGCACGTTGGTGCTCATGAAGCGCAGAAAATCCGCGGTGGCGGGAATGTGCTGCTCCAGACCGCTGGCAACATTCCACATGGCAAGTGAAGGCATACGTTCGTACGCTGCTGTCATGCGTTCGGCGGTGTTGAGTAATCGCGCGCGAATCTCGTCGGCCAAAAGCAGATCGGAGGGGATATCGTATACCGGAAAATCCGCGACGATCATTATGCCGTTCTTCGCACACAGATAAGCCAAATAGGGATGAGGTGCAGTGAACAGCGTGTGAATACAATTCACACCAAGCGTGCGCAGTAACTGCACGTCGCGTTCGAACTGATTGCAGCTAACAGTTGCACCGTCACCGGCCACTTCTTCTACATAGTCCACAGCTTTTACAAAGGTGGGCTGGCCGTTCAGCGAAAGAAAACTCGGCGAGGTGGTAGAGCCCGCAGCATAGATAGCCAGACCTACGGGCACACTAAGCTCGTCGATCACTCGGCCATTCGATTCAATACGCAGATCGAGTGTGTACAGCGCGGGGTCCGCCGGCGACCACATACGCGGTGAAGTAACAGGCAGATCGAATTGCACATCCACCACGCGATCCTTTACCACTCGCACTACTTGCTGTGCGTTGCCTACCACGATATTGTCCGTAGGCGAGCGAAGCAGGGCGGTAACGCTTACACTTCCGCCTGCATTTGCGGTCTGCATGGAATCGGCAATCATGCGATCGGGACTGCCGATCAATGCCGAGGTGCGCGCGCGCACCCGCACTCCGGCGGCGGCCGCTTCTATGCTCGTGCTCACATCGCCCAGTGATATCTGCGGCGTCCCCACCAGAAAAAGTTCGCGAACCACACCGGTTGCGATGCGCTGTCCGAACAATTGTTGCTTGCGTGCTCGCACGGAGTTGTCCGATGCAGGATACACAACGATGCGAATCACATTCGTGCCGCCGCGAATCACCTTGTCCGGCACATGAGCCATGAAGGGCACCATTCCGCCAAAGAACTTCCCAACATATTTATCATTGATGGTGACCTCTGCTGCATCCGCTAAGCCAAGAAACGAGATATTCCAACTAAGCGAACGAGCCGAACGTTCCTCCACGACAAACGAACGTCGGTAGGAAATGCGGCCATCCACCGATTCACTGCGGGGCAAATACGTTGCGGTCCATTCTGTGTCGTCCGTAGATCGCTCCCATGCTCCCGCCAGCGATGTCACGACACGAGTGGAAGACATCATCAAAGCTTTTTGCTGCTCGCCGGAGAACGGCGTGTAGGCATATGCGTGAAACGTCGCAAAGACGGCAAGCAACAGCAGGACGGCATAGGGTGTCCGTGAGTTCATGGCAATGATTTTGGCAAGTGAGAAGTGTCCCGAAATCGGAGTACAAAAATACTCCCGCGGCATGGCAGAACGATGTGCTTTCTTGGGGGTAAATAGCAAGGTGCTCGCGTAGGCACGGCGTACTTGCGCAGGTCGCGGCTTGTGCGTAATTATACC
>JBKCNS010000024.1:0-21973 GCA_046297095.1 Kapaibacterium sp. (SeqCode)
CTTCCCGGACCAAGACGCTATCGGCAAAGAACTTGGCGCCGACTCTCTTCATTATCTCTCCGTGGAAGGGCTCATGAAATCCGTCCCTTCCGATCCCGGTATCAATTACTGCACCGCCTGCTTTACCGGTAATTATCCCGTACAAATTGAACTTGGCGCGAATAAGTACTCGACTGAAGAGTAGAGGCAGGAGGGGGGGAATCCTTTTTGCAAGACCCTGTGACGGGGCGCGGCGCAATCGTGCCTGCTATTTACACTCCTATCTAACCGGGCCAGAGCGCAAGAAAAAGCTCTAAACGAATTCCATCGTCACCAATTAGAATTCCTGTTGCGTCGGAGAAGCGTTGAACAAATGCAGCGAGACCATGACGGTAGTGGGCGCCGATAATACCATTCCAACTATGAACGATGAGCTCTTGCTAACTGCCCAGGTGACGGTAGAATCTACGCGCGCATGCGAGTTTCCGGGGCGAATGATCGGACTGTAGAGGCTCTCCGTACTATCTTCTTGTTTTTAGCACCGAAAAAAATACGGTTATGCGTAGAGAACAACGAATCGCGACACAATAAATCCCTGCGTTGCATAGCCCTGGTTTTACCAACAACATATTTTAGAAGAAGCGCAAGACGAGTGCCAGCCAAGGTAGTTGCAGTTCATCCGAGAACGTATTTTGCCCGTCCGGTAGGTGTGAAAGTATTTGATATTAATATGGAGATTATCATGAGAAAACTAACATGTGCTGTTCTGTTGTACCTACTGACAGTGCAGGTACCGGCGATGGCCCGCAGCGTCGATTCGCTTGAGAATTTTCCCTCGACAAGCATAGGGTATTTCAATCCTTCAGGATTGATTGCTTCGCCGGATGGTAACACTGTTACGATGTTGTATGCTTCGTTTAGCACCGATAATGAAGTGGACTCTGCATGGTACCTCCGGCGCTACATTGTACGAGTGTGGGACCTTCCACGGCAAGCGATGATATTGGAAAGATGTATTGATACATATGAATTGGGCGATGCCTGTCTGGGCACGGGTGCTGTTTTGTGGGGCGATTCGGCAGATCTGAATGTAGCATTCGTGAATCGTGAAGGATATCTTCATTCGATGAACATCCGTACCGGTACAACGAAGCAGTATAACATCAATATGCGCCAAAAGGTATGTGCGTACGTTGACGCCAGCAAGACTATCATGTTTTGGCGTAAGCTTCCTGCCTATTTGAGCGACTGGTACGCTTTCGATCTTCGTAAGGGTACAGATATAACTTCAGATTTTCCAACCGGCTGGATCAACTTGGGAGACAGAACAAAACCCGGCTTCGAGTATTGTGTTCCAACAGATACATTGGGGGATACTGTTGTGTTCGAGATACGACGTTTTCGTGATCGCTCACTACGAAAAGTGGTACGAGCCCGAATTGGCTGCCAACCTAATAGGAACATGCTTTTGCGTTATGCGTATGGCGGCATCGATATGACAAACACTCAAACCGGTCAAGAGCATCATGTGTCGTACCGTACACCAATTATTTCAGCAATTGTATCCGGTGCGGGTGGTTATGTCATCTTCGTTGATTCTACTGACGTGCTCCTTTCATGGAACACCTCCAACAACGCTATTGATACAATTACCAAGAATTTTGTGAATTCTGATACGGAAGATTCGCTTACGTTAACAGATCGTGGTGAGTATACGGTGGGCGACGGCAAACTCTATTTCCTTGCTTACTACTGCCGAGACACCGTCTTTTATTATTCTATTGCCGGACGTCGTCGTATTCTGGCTACACATATTCCCACGTTCCGTGGGGTGATTGGGATGGTGATAGATGACCGTGGATTGAGCTTTGGTTATTCTGCTACGCCTGCCAAAGTAGAGGAAAAACGCTATGACACCTTGGGCAACAAAGAACCCATTTTCTGGGAGCAGCGTATATACCTACCAAACGAAGATTCACCGAAGTGGGTGTTGCGAGTAGCAAAGTTGAGTGGCATTATAACGAAAGTCTCTGTATCGGATTTCCAAACTCCTATAGTCTCAGTTCCGCCAGTTATGGCTGACCCTTGGAATGTACAATGGCCTGTAGATAAAGACAGATTAATTATATCCGATGTGGGTCGCTACCGTGAAGGACATGTGGCGCAGTATGAGAGGAAATCTCAGAAAGTAACTTCATTTCTGAGTCTCAAGTTGGATCTTGGACAAAGTATTTGGAAAATGTTGTATCCGAGCAAGTGGAACAAGGTGTTTTTGTTTGGGGATTCTGCGTTGTTTTATGCAGATGCCGACTCTATGGAAAACCTCATACGCCTAGAAGACTTCCAGGGCGCCAGATTGCGGTTCGCGTGTTTGAGTGCGGACGATGAAATGCTGGCTGTTGGTGACAATAAAGGAAACTGCTATGTGTACACAGTTGAGCCCTTCAAAAAACTCCGTATGATTAAACTACCCGGAAATCTAATGTCGATGACGATGAAAGGAGTAAATAAAGAGACCGCTCTGGTAGTAGACATGAATACCTCGCAAGAACTCATGGTTTACGATGCCTCCTTTGATTCGTTGTTGTATGGCAAGTCGGTGGGGTTTGAGAACGCCGTGATTCGCTTTAGTCCAACCGGTCGTTACCTTCTTATGGCTGAAGATATTATTGATACCAAGACGTGGCGCAGCGTCTATCTTAACGGGGGTGACTACGATGTTCCCGCAGAATTCGGTGCGTTTCTTTACAACGACAGCATCTTTGCCCGCTCAACAAAGGACTTCGGCGTCTACATGCTTGACATACAGAATAACGATCGGAGTTCCTACAAGACTGTGGGTGGCAAAGTGTATCTTAATGAAAAACGAGGGACTGCATACAGCATTGATACGGCGAATAACGTTCACTATATGAGCACGTCGGACTGGAAGGAACGATCACTTTTTACAATTCCAAATGGTGTTTCGTTTTCCGAGTATGTTAGACAGGACGTTTACATACCGGGGAGCTTTACACTAAATCCTAATGCCGATGCCATCGCGCTCAGGAACAGTATAGGCACCCTCTACATCTGGTATCCCCTCACTTCCTCTATTACCTCTATAGACAACACCACTTTCCGGGACACCTCCGGTGGCTCTTCATACGCGATCAGTATTCCGTGTCGCAACGGTATATCGCAGCTTGCGTTGCAGGCCGCTCCAGATCCCGGTTCCATGCGCGTGATCGATGTGCTTGGGCGGGAGGTAGCATGGAGTATGGAGAACTCCACAGTGCGCCTTTCTCAATGTCGCGACGGCTATCATCTTGTCACCTACCGTCACGCAGGGCGCACGCAAAGTATACCCGTAATGGTGGTTGAAGAGTAGGGGGTAGGAGTTTAAGCCACAGCGTGATGCGCGCCGAGAATCTCTATTCTGCTTATCAACGATGAGCTCTTGCTAAGTGCCGAGGTGATGGTAGAATCTACAAGCGCAAATAATCCGAACCGAGTATCTTCCATCTAATGCGTGCTTAGAGATCTTCCGCGGAAAAGTTAAGGACAATCGGAAGGACAGCCCTGGGACAAAAGAACGAACGAGGTGCGAGCAGGTACTTATAGAATGCGCTATAAAATAATACTTAATGCCGACTAGAACAGGATCGGTCATAAGCAAGAACGAGGACCGGTATTTTATCTATTGTCACATATGAAAACAGAAACAACCTATAACCATTATATGAAAATACTATTGTGGTTGCTCGTTGCCTTTGCATACTGCAATAACATCCTGGCTCAGAGTTGGTTTACAACCCATGAATATGCACAACCATTAATGTCGAATCAGTCGGCTAAAAATACATTTTCGTGTCAGACAAAGCCTCTAGTTGCCCTTACGGGATACGGTTGCCCGATCACGATTACCAATCTTGAAACAGGGTCCAAGATATACCTTTCGCTAGTTGGTGATACCGGCTCAACGTTGCTTACATATACGTTACAGGGATTGGGTTTCGCGAATGACGGAAAGGAATTCTGGGCGCGTGAAGAGTATACAGATGATGCCAATATACATGTGTTTGATATCGAATCGGGTCAGGAGATATATAATTTCACTGCGTACAAGTCCTTTCTATCACAAGACGGCAATACCTTTATTTATCATATGAAGGCGCCTGCGTTGAACATGTTTTACTTTATGTCTACCGCTACGAAGAAGGTTCTTGACTCTGCAACGATAAGCATCGACGGTTCACATCCATTCGAAGTGGGAGGAAGGATTGTTTACAGAGATGATGCGCCTAATTGGTATGTCTCATTTAGCAACATGCTATACACTCTTGACAAGAGTACGAATGTTGTCATTGCTAAAGAACAACTTCGAGAGCACGGAAAATCGTCTCAGGTTAACTTATCAACTATTTCACCGAATGGCGCCTTTATGGTTACACTCGGTCATCTCGGGCCCAGTGGCTTGTTCGAATGGACCTACAGCATCGTAGATTGGAAGTCACATCAGCTTATCGACTCTATAAGGCTTGTGGGGCTTGGAGTTGTGCCTGATGTAGCTATATCTTCGGATAGCCGATATTGTGCTTTTCCGGAAAAGGAAAACGGTACGTTTCGCGTATTAATCTATGATATGCAAAGGAGGCAGATTGTAGATACATTAAACTTTTCAGAAGAAGCATGGACGGCAGACAAAGTCGAAGACATGGAGATTTCGTGGCTGTCTGATTCCGAATCATTAGTAATACTTCGAGACGAGCTTTGTGAGATTTATAACACTCGATTGCGCAACTACACCAATGTTTTGAGTTTACCGGAGATTCGCGAAAGCAGGGTGGTACGAAAAGGTACACGAATGCTGGCACGCGCATCAGGCACCGCAGGTTCTTGCTTTCTTTATGTAGACCTGCTTAATGATAACGTGAAATTGCTCAAATGCGCGCTCACTAAGAAGTACGACATGCGGTATGATTACTACGAACCGAGCGCCATGTTCGTACAGCGAGCAGAGGGTCCGGAGTCCTCCTTGAACTTTACTCTGGTATATCCGGAAGCAGACAGTACGCTTTATGTGGACGTAGATAAAGAGTTACCGGGTGCAGGAAATATGATGCTTCTGCGAGTGTCAACCAAAGGGAATCATGTGATCATGGCCACAGACTCAGCCAAGAAATTCGTCCTTGTGGATCTGCGTACTCGGCAAGTTCGCTCATTCGATAGAGAACCGCTTTATGGTACTCGAGGAGAATACCTGTACGGGGCAGTAGTCGACGAGGACGCCTCGCGTATCATCTTGTTGTACTCGTTCGGGATAGCGGTGACGACGCTAGACGGCTTACCCGTGTTGGGGCACTCCAACACACCTATACGATTGAATATCGGCTATTCCAGCGGCTATTTACCGTCCCTGGCCTCCGGTCCCTACTTTTGGGGAATGATAAAAGCCCCCAATGAAAGTGTGTTGTTGGGAGCGAACATGGATTTGCGTCTAACAAGTCGCAATTATTTGGAGAGGCTTAGTACTTACGATTACATCAAGCAAAGTTTTTCGGTAGTAGATTCCATTGCGGTGGATACCAGTAGATTCTGCTTCAGCACAATGTGTGGAACTACGCGTATGGCTACCGCATATATGAATGGCAGTGTTCGTATTTGGGATTGGAAGGCACGTAAGCCACTATTGGAACTGGACCCATTGCCAATGAACCACCTAGTCAACCGCGCGGAGACGATTTCCCTATCTACAGATAATGAACCATTCGCAGCTTACCGCGGATTCCGCAGGCGATATGTGGTGGCGCGAATGACAGGGCCTATCGCGAATGCAGAAGAACAGGAGACTTCCGTTGACACGCATGAACACGCCGGTCTAGAGGTTTTCCCGCAACCCGTCAACGAGCAAGCAGTGATAACGGGTTCTCCCGGTGTGCAGATACAGAACATCCGCATTTACTCACTGATCGGCGAGGATCTAACGCCTGTGCTTGACGGGTTTGGAGGCGAGTATCGCGTCGATACACGTTCATTAGGCGTAGGGATGTATGTGGTACGAGCAACAACTATACAAGGGCAGAACTATTCAAGAACTTTCGTTGTGCAACGGTAGCACTAAGCAGCAACCGAACGCTACTACAGATAGATTTTCTGAGGATATGGATGTTCATCTAGGGGTTTGTCATGTTTACTCGGATGGATGGTTTTTATAAGGTGTTCTTCTTAATCATTGTGCTGACATCTGTGCTTTGCAAGGCGGACATCTATCCGGATGGGGGTGAGACCATCGAGGCCGGTAAAGAGTGTCACATAAAATGGGATGCAAAGGTATTTGGTTCGGACAACGTTGTCGTGTCACTGTGGATGATAAACAACTCCGCACATCTCATATACATCAGCATATACATCAGCACGCACGTCAGCCCACGTACCCCCGCACGCGTATCAGCCCACGTACCTGAAACGTATCTCTCCAAAACCCTTCTGCCATCAGTTTAGGGTCTGGTGCCGAGGCGCACGTTGACGTTCACGCCGTGTTTGGAAATAGCATCCACAAAGGTGCCCAAGGTGGTGAGGGCAGTGTCCAGGCGGGCGGCCATGTTTTTATCGTAGATGAGTTTGCCGATGGTGCCATCGCCTTTGCGAATCTCTTGTACAACCTCGTTCATATCGTTCATGAAGTGATCGACGCGAACAATGGTAGAATCGGCGGACACCAGGATCTTCTGCGTACTGGACGCAGCTGCATTCACTTTACGCAGCAAGGCGGTAACCGTGGTGTCGTTTTCCTTGACCATGCGTTGAAGGTCTTGGCTGAGCGAGCGAAGATTCTGAAGGGAGACCTGAAGGTTCTCGCGATTGTTCACGAGCACTGTTTTCAATGCTGCCACAGCTTCGTTGGCGTTCTCTGCGGTTTGCTTGACGTTGTTGACAAAGGAACTATCGCCCACAAGTTTATTGAGCGAAGCGCTCATGGTGTCCAGGCGTTGAAGCACATTACGCGCCGAGCCGCTTACATCACCCACAAAGCTCATCAAGTCGCCGAAGTCGGGAGCCGATGATCCCTGAATCACCGCACCGGCCCATGGCTGTGCGGCAGTGCCGGGAAGCAGTTCGATTTTCTTTCCGCCGGTGAGTTCCAAAATGGTGATGCGCGCAGTGACGTCGCTGCGCAGGTCAGACACATCATCCATGTTGATGTCTATCATCACTCCGGACGCATCGGGAGATACCTTGCTTACGGAACCGCGCTTCACGCCGCGCACATACACGGGCGCGCTGCTCTCTATTCCGGAAGCGCTGGGAAAATGTATATGCAAGGTGCTCATGTTTGCAGACACCGACACTCCGCGCCCAAATGTGACGCCAAGAATAAGCAGTATGATACCTACAAGGACAACAGCGCCAACGCGAATTTCCGTTTGACGTATTACTTCGTTCGAAGCCATGGTGAGTGGTTGTTGATAGTGAAGTGCGCTTCGAAACTACGACCGCGCACAAAAAAAGCCCTGAGAAATTTCAGGGCTTTGCCATGGACTCTTTACTGCGTCACTTCCCGCCACTGTTAGAACGGAATGTCGTCGTCGATGGAAGCAGCAGCAGACTCGCCTTGCGAACTGCTCTCTTCACTGCGACGTCCGTCCAGCAGTAGGATGTTGTCGGCAACTACTTCGGTGAAATACTTTTTCGTTCCGCTTTGGTCTTCGAAGATGCGTGTTTGTAAACGCCCTTCCACATAGATACGCGATCCGCGATGCACCAGACGCTGAATGATCTCTGCAAGACCACGCCATGCAATGATCGTGTGCCATTCCGTGTGCTCTTGGTACTGGCCATCCTTGTCCTTCCGCGATTCGGTTGTTGCAAGGCGGAATTGTGCAACAGGAATACCGCTGGCGGTGAAGTTTACGTCCGGATCTTTTCCGACGTTTCCAATGAGCATTACTTTATTTAAACTGCGCGACATAGTCGGCTCCCATCAGGTAGTAAAAAAATCTCTCCGTCACGTTGGAGTGAGGTGGAGTGAGTTCCCCTCTGCAGCGCCGGTAACTTACACCGCGAGCATCAATAAACAACAAAAAAATTAAAGACCGGTCAGAATAGTGGAAAACTTCCTATGTGCCTAAGATTTCAACACTTCCGAATAGTGAGTTTGCCGCTGCAATGACAATTACGAGCGTATCGCCGCCAATTCCTGGCGAGCAATAACCAGCTTTTGAACTTCGCTTGTTCCTTCGCCAATGGTTAGAAGCTTTGAGTCGCGCCAGAATTTTTCTACGGGGAATTCCTTTATATACCCGTACCCGCCGTGTATCTGAATTGCCTCTTCGCTTACATTCACTGCCACTTCGCTGGCAAACAATTTTGCTTGCGATGCTTCTTTGCCAAAAGGCTTTCCTGTATCGCGCAGCCATGCAGACTTGTAGGTGAGTGCGCGAGCAGCATCGATATTCATGCTCATACGCGCAAGCTTCATCATAATACCTTGCTGATCGCCAATGGGCTTGCCAAACTGCACGCGCTCGCGCGAATACTTCATGGCCGCTTCGAAGGCACCTTGGGCGCAGCCCACACTAAGAGCCGCAATAGAGATACGGCCGCCATCCAGAATTTGCAACGCCTGGGTAAATCCTTCGCCTTCGTTACCGATCAAGTGATCTGCCGGCACGCGCACGTTGTCGAAGGTAAGAGAGGCAGTATCACTGCTTCGCATACCAAGCTTGCTTTCCTTTTTCGAAGCATAAAAACCTTCCATGCTTTTATCGATAGCAAAAGCACTAATACCTTTTTTACCCTTCGATGCATCGGTCATGGCCATCACCACCGCAACATTTCCAACATTACCGTGCGTAATAAAATTCTTCGAGCCGGTAAGTATGTAATGATCGCCCTCGCGCCGTGCCGTGGTTTGCGTGCCGCCCGCATCCGAGCCCGCATTGGGTTCGGTAAGGCCCCATCCGCCCAGCTCGCGGCCTGTGGCTAAATCGCGTACATATTTATCGCGAAGCATTTGGCTTCCGAATCGATAAATATGATTCATACATAAACCGTTGTGCGCTGCCACACCCAGAGCAATAGAGGGGCATACACGCGCCACTTCCTCTACGATGATAGCATATTCCATGTACCCCAGGCCGGAGCCGTTGTACTCGGTGGGAATCACCACACCAAGAAAGCCAAGATTGCCCAGCTTCTGAAAAATCTCAGTGGGGAATGTTTGTGTTTCATCCAAATGAGAAACGTGCGGACGAATCTCGTTCTCGGCGAACTCACGAATAGCCGCGCGAATTGCCTGATGATCGTCGGAAAGTTCAAAGCTGAAGGAGTTATAATCTTCGGTGTTGTGACTCATAGTATGAAATAGTTGCGTGTTGAAGTTGTGTGTAGAAGTTGTGCGTAGAAGTTGTACGTAGTACCTGTGTGCTGTTCTTGTGTATAGTACTTGTGTGTTGTACTTGTGTCTTGTACTTGCGCGTTGGCGTTGCGTGTTTTTACTACGGCGAATTTACGGACGAAGAGCGATGTAGTGCGCGTGCTAATCCGGCAGTACACGTGCTCCCCACGCACGCGGTACTTGCGGGCTATCGCTCGAACAGCTCGGCATACCACGTGGCCAGGGCTGTAGCAGTAGAGTTTGCTGAGGTAGAATCCGCGGAATCGCTATTCACCACCGCAAGCACCAATCCGTTTCTCTGCTCCAGAACCTTGAGCATCGGTTGCAAGGCACACACCGATTCGGTACTAAGAATCACGCTGCGCTTCAAACGGGCAGCCACACCTTGTTCTTGTTTCTGGCTGATATCATGGTGCACCAGCAGAGCGTTCGTAGCATGAGTGTACAGCATGCATAGTTCTGTGCCGGGATGCCGCGGCTGCAAAGCGCGCGCCGTGAGCGGATAGGCAGGATCTACAAACACCGATGCAGCTGCACCGCCGGCGGTAGCCGCATAGCGAGTCAGCAGCGAGTCTGTGTCGTCCATATACGTGCGCTCGTGAAGCAAGCGCGAGCGTGTCATGGAGAATACACTTGTTACTCTTTGTGCGGCCTTTTGCCACTTCGAAACACCATGCTTGGGCGCAAGCACCAGATCCAAGCCGGGCATCAAGTGCGGAACAACAAGAAACACCGCGGCATGAGCGAGTATTCCCATACCAAATAGGCGTCCTGTTTGAGATAATGATTTCTGCGCTTGTGAGGATGAGTGCTGCGTTAGCGAAGATGTTTTACGCGGTTGCGAAGAATTCGAATGCGCCATAGCAAGTACCGGCGCGGCAACGATGAGCAGAAAATACCCTTTGGTGTACGTGGTAAAAAGAAACATCGCAAGAGCGGGCAGCACCCAAAGCAGAATTACCGGGCGCGACACGGGCGAATCACCACGACTGCCGTTGTCTGCACGGCGCTGCCACAGCAGGAGCGCGCACGATACGGCAAAAGCATACACACCATACTGCATCATGCTTACCGCGTTCGATGCTGCCGATACCACTGCTCCCGGAGGATGCGTGGTGTATAACTCCAGGTAGCCCCTAATGCCACCGCATGCCGCAATAAACGGCACGCCCCAAAGCGCTAAGCTTATCATTCCAAGTAGCAGAGAAAGCACAAGCCGTGAGTAGGGAAGCGCGTGGCTACGAACATGCCCTGCCACACACCATATCACCACCGGCATCAGAAGCACTGCCGAGCTTTGACGGACACCGGCACCCAGTGCCATCGCCACAAACAGGACGGGAGTGAGCCGAGGCCTAAGGGCCAGGTACAGAATGCTTAGCGAGAAGAATGCATCGAAAGCGTAGATCTCGGACACACAGCCGTAGAACCACAGCATGGGGTTTGCTGCAAGAAATATCACGCACAGCAAAGCATCGCCAAGAGAAAGCCGGCGGCGTACAAGCGCGAACAGCGGCACGCCGCAGAGTGTAGACCACATCAGCGATGGCGCCACGTTTGCCGCCATGGGTTGAAGAAACACGCGAAAGAAACGAATGAGCTCTACATGCAGGTAGTATCCTGGTAGGTGCGGCCTGTCTGCGGCGATGTTAAAATCGGTGGCGGCCAAATAGAACGAGGAGGCATCCCAGGACGACGGCGATGATTCCACAAAGAGCAGCCGGCTACCAAGAATACCAAGCAGCACCACGAGCAGCCACCATGCTTCCTTTGCAGGCGCGCGCATCAAGGGTGAAGCTGTAGTCGAGTGAGTCATGGCGCAACTTAGCCATAGATGGAGCTATGGATTGCAGTAGAGATTTGGTTAGTGACTTCGATAGAATCTTAGTTAATGACTTCCATAGAAATCCGGTAACAGACTTCGGCAACGAACGTGCAATTGCCTGCGCCGCTGCTTGGAAGCAGTGCAAAGCACCGGTGTAGTTATTTTGCGAGCAGCACTGCCGAACGATTACATAAACAGCGAACCATGATAGACGAAATACGACGTACGCGCCAAGAGGTAGAAACCATGCTGGCCGGCATAACATCGAGGGAGCAGCTTGAAGAGTTTCGCATGCGCCACTTGGTGCAGAAGGGCACGCTCAAAGCTCTGCGCGATAGGTTGCGGGAAGTTCCCAAAGAAGAAAAGCCCGCGGTGGGCAAAGAGCTCAACACACTTGTGTCGTTTGCCGAAGCTGAGTACCAGCGCCTCTCCGAGGAGTTTGCCGCTACAGCATCGTCGGCCAAAACTGTTGATACTACATTACCCGGACGGTATAGCCCTATTGGTACGCTGCATCCTATTCGTCAGACTATGGATCGCATGACGGAGATATTCGAAGGCATGGGTTTCCGCGTGGCGCTGGGGCCCGATATCGAAGATGACTATCACAATTTTGAAGCGCTGAACTTTGCGCCGGATCATCCCGCGCGCGACATGCAGGATACCTTCTTTGTAAAAGACCGTGCGGATGTGTTGCTGCGCACGCATACCACTCCCGTGCAAGTGCGATTACTGCAAAGCATGAAGCCGCCTATTCGTGCTATCATGCCGGGGCGCGTGTACAGAAACGAGGCAATCAGCGCGCGCGCACTTGCGGAGTTTCATCAGCTCGATGGAATTTATGTGAACAAGAACGTAAGCTTTGCCGAGCTCAAGGGCACCATGCTCAGCTTTGCCCGGCAGATGTACGGACAGGATATTAAGTATCGATTTCGTGCTTCGTTCTTTCCCTTCACCGAGCCAAGCGCCGAGATGGATATCACTTGCTTTTTGTGCAAAGGCGAGGGCTGCCGTGTGTGCAAGCAATCGGGTTGGTTAGAGGTGGTTGGCTGCGGCATGATTCACCCCAACGTATTGCGCGAGAGCGGGCTGGACCCGGAGGAATACAGCGGCTATGCTTTTGGCTTTGGTATCGAGAGAGTTACCATGCTACGCACCGGCATTCAGGATATTCGCTTGCTGTACGAGAACGACATTCGTGTTCTGGAGCAATTCTAAACCAATGCAACGCCAAGTACTTTTCGCTTCGTTGCATGGCGAAAACAGCTCGGTTAAACATACACTCAAAACATATTTTCCCCGTTTTTCAGCGTTTTTGAGCACTGAGCTCCAAGGATTGTGGAAAACCTCTTGCGGGTTTGGCTCCGCGCCCTATCTTTGCAGTCCTATTACGTCAATTAACCCGGAACTAACCCCGAAGGTACGACCATGGCAAAGAAAGGCGCGCGCGTCATCATTACCCTTGAATGCACAGAAGCTGCAAAGGAAGGCAAAACCGCTTCACGTTACACAACGATGAAGAACAGACAAAATACCACGGAGCGTATCGAGCTGAAGAAGTACAACCCCTTCATGCGTCGTCACACCGTGCACAAAGAGATTCGCTAATACAGCCGATCAAGAAAAGTTCAGATATAAAAAAGGCCACCATTCGGTGGCCTTTTTTGTTGCCTTATTTAAACTTCGTCCGGCGCGCTCAGCTCTATCTTCTCTCCCCACTACTCCGCCGGCTCTCCGCCTTTACTCTAGCGTGTAGCGCACACCCACATACACAAAGCGTTGGTCCAGCGGGCCCCACACCAGCGAGGCATCGAAGGCCTCTGCATGCGGATCGCGGGAGGATATGATGGCTTGTTGTTGAATAAAGTTCGTGGCGTTTTCAATTCCTACATATACATCAAAGCCGGTAAAGCGGCGAGTGATCTGCCCGCTGATGCGCTCGTACGATGTAAAGCTGTCGGGCATGCGCAGACTGTCCGGATTTGCCAACGTGGAAGGGATACGTCCGGAGCTGTTCCACACGAAGGTAGCATCGAACTGCCACGCGTTGTCCGGGGTGGAATACCCCAGTGTGGCCAGCACGCGATGCGGCGAGATAAGCGGCCGCTGCTGTAAAAGTCCGCCGGTGGTGGTTTGCGCATCAATCAGTCTGTAGGCCAGCGATACATCCAAGCGTTCGGCCGGTGTGGCCTTCAGCTGTGCAAGTGCGCTATTCGAAAAAGACCTACCGCCTTCCAGGTTGCGAATGTCCACTGCACGAAGAGAACGATCCATATCCGCCACCACTTGTTCGGAAAACACTGTGCGATATAGCTCGGCATCGAAGGTAAACGGCGTTGCGCCTATACTCCACGTAGCGGTGAAGCTACCGCCGTAGTTCCATGCTTTCTCCGGCTGTAAACCCCCGCGGATGTTGATCTGCCGCTGATTTACGAGCGAGGATAAATTATCACTGAGTGCGTTGGCCACCCGCAGGCCGCTTCCCGCCGAGGCGCGAAGGGTGATGTTATCGTTGACATCATACTTAACATTCACGCGGGGTGTGCCAAAGGTGCCGAACAAATTGTGTGCATCCACCCGCGCACCTGCCACCACTACAAGCTGCTCGGTGGGTTTGTATGTGAGCTCTGCAAATACGCCCGGTACGGACTCCTTGCGATAGAATGTTTGCAGGGAATCGCGTGGCACAGTGGCATCGAATCGTTCATCGAGGGTGTTGTACATATAACTAAGTCCGTACGACAGATTGATGTTGTCTGATGCCGCAGTGGTAAATATCAATTTTGCAAACAACATGTTTTCCGCACCATTGTACGTGCGGCGGTCGATGTGGGTAAGCGTTGTTTGACCGGATGTTGCAATCTGAAAACCCATCAAGGTTTCGGGGCTGTCGAACAGCGGATTTACCGCATACTTAGCGTAGCTCTCCCAGCGCTGTACTTTGGTGTGAATCTCAAAGTCATGACCATTGTGCGATTGATCGCTGCCGCTCGTTGTGCCGCCCATCAAATCGTCCGACACATACTTGCCGAATACCTGAAACTCTCTGCCTTCGTCGTTTTGATACATTGCTCTGCCCACGCCGGTAAAGGTTTTCATCATGGGCATATCATTAAAGCCGTCGTTGTTCTGATCGATCTCCGTTTGCATCCACCGGCCGTGCGCCATGGCGCTTACACTCCAGTTGTCGTTCACATGATGCGCTGTGGTCACATTGATATCACCGCGTCCGTTTGTATTGCCATAGATGTTCAGATAAAAGGGAACGTCTTCTTGCGGACGCTTGTAATCGATATTGATCAGTCCGGTGATGCCCTCGTAGCCATTGAGCACCGAGCCCGCACCTTTAGAGATACATATACCCTCGATGAACGGCCCGGGTATGTACTCCAGACCAAACGGAATGGCAAGTCCGCGCATCAGCGGCACTACATCGGTGGTGGTTTGTGAGTACAATCCGCGCAGACCCAACAGCTGAATTTGCTTGGCACCCGTGGCTGCATCGGAGAATGTTACCTCTACCGACGGACTTTTTTCAAAAGACTCCGCCAGCGAGCAGCAGGCCGACTTCTCCAACTGCGCTTTGCGAATTACTTCGGTGCGAATAGGCGCGGCAGAGATAGTCGTGGCAGCTGCTTCCACCCGCACCGCTGCTGTTTGCAGCTCGGGACTAAGCATCACCGAAACACTCTCTGCAGTAGCTGCCACCGTGAGCGTATCGCTTTTGTATCCAATGTAACTCACCACCAGCAGCTTCTCGTTGCCGCGCTCGATTGTAAAGCTGCCGTCGTTGGCAGTGCGCGTACCACGTACAATTTCACCCGTGCTCGAGATCCACCGTACATACGCTCCTCCAAGAGGTGTAATTGCCTTCGAGCCGGCCTCGCGCCCGCGCACGGTGCCGCGCAGGTCAGTGCCGGCAGCAATAGCATGTGTAGAGAACACAAACATGCTAAGTGCGAATGTGAGATTTACTAAAAGTCCCGTTCGAATATTCATTATCGTTCGTTCTAGATGGTGATACTACAGCATAGAATCAGTGGTGGTTGAATTATGCGTATTAATCCTCT
The DNA here is from genome assembly GCA_046297095.1 of Kapaibacterium sp. (SeqCode). Lineage (GTDB taxonomy): Bacteria > Bacteroidota > Ignavibacteria > Kapaibacteriales > NICIL-2 > JBBATK01. The sequence goes on from JBKCNS010000024.1 coordinate 15,254, forward strand.
GCTTGAGATGCGTATTAATCCTCTGCTTGCCAGCGCCAGTTGAAGCCTATGGCGCCCTGGAAGCCCGATGCTACCTGCGTTCCGTTAACATACTGATACACAGGAATGTCTGCCAGTGCAAAGCCCGCCACAGAAGATGTGATCATATACGTGATCTGCGGGCTAAGGAAAAGTTTCTTCGAGCCCGTCCATTTCGGTTCATAGCCGGGATTCTTATTCTCTACTATCACAGGATTGATCTGCATCATTCCTACAAACTCGCCGCGCACTTGCAGAATGCCTGTGCACGAGCTGAAGAGCGGCGCGGAGCCGAACACGCTTGTGCTGAAGAAGTCTCCGAGTTTTTCTCCGGAAGCATTCCAACCCTTGCGTATGTACACGGCATTGGCAAACACACTCATGTTCGAAACAGTATTGCCATGAAAGTAGAAGGCAGAAAAAATCAAATCCTGCGCTCCCGAAGAGAGCTGAACAGACAAGGGTTTGCGCAAATAGTAGGTGGTACCGGAGAAGGGTTCGTATCTGCCAACGGAATCATCGTGCGAGCCCACGGGAATTTTCATTCCCATTCCCAGAGTAAACTCCGATTGAGTTTCGCCCACACCCGAACGGTACAAACACACCCGAGGCATTAGTATCACATCGCCTATACCGGATGCTGTTGTTGTATCGCGAGCGTTGAAACCCACTTGGCTCTTGCCGGGCCACGATCCGCATTCCGCCGAAAACGTTACTCGATCTGTTACACCATAACCGATGCGCGTATACAAATACTGCGATCTAAACTCGTCCATGAATCCTTTAGCCGGTTCGTTTCCGTTAAGAAAAGTACGGGTACTAACCGCTTGCAAACTCATTCCCACTTCCATTTGACCTTCCTGCAACACGCTTTGCGACGCGCCTCCGGCAATAGGATTAGCATTACCGCCGGCGCAGCATTGAGCATACACACTCGATGCACCCAGCCACAGCGCAAGCACCGATGCCACCGCGAAGTGTGCCGCATGCCGCAATGCTTGGCTATACATACCGGTTGATCTACTTCGTTGTGCGTTCATAACCTGCGTTGAATTCGTTAGCGAATCACGGTAAAGGGCAGGGCATACACTGTGCCGCCGCTAATCATTCGTAGCATATATGCGCCGGCGGCCAAATGCGCAGTGCTCACGCGAATAGACGTGCCGTTTACTTCGGCGGCATCATGCGGCGTTGCATCGTCGCCTGTTACTGTGCTGATCATGATGCTTGGCGATACACCCGGCAGATTGCCCGCGCCGCTTCCGGGCAGAGTAGCAACTCCCTCGGGTAGACGCAGGGTAAGCATGTCGCCGCGAACGGGATTGGGAGCGATGATTGCTGCGCTGCTTTGGTCGGGTACCGACGCAGTGGCAAGGCGCGCTTTGATGCTGTCGCGCAGAGCAAAACCATCCACGTTGTTTTCCGAACGATAAATGATCTCTCTATTAGAGCCATGTACTGCGATAATCTTCGGCATGCCAATCTCGCCGTAGTCTGTCATAGGCACAGTGGGAGTGGAAGCTACTGTTACATAGCTGCCGGTCGCGTTGATAGAGTACGTTTTGAGCCATCCGCGCAAGGCAGCGCAATCGGTCTCGCCGAAGTCGTCCAGCACATACATCTTTACGCGTCCGGGATATGAATTACTCAATTCCTTCGCTACACCATTAGTGGTAATTAGTGGCAATGCGCACTCGGTGCACGGCATCACCCACACGATAATCACTGCCTTGCCGGCATCGAGATCTTGGTAAAGGTCGTGCGGTGCATCGCTGCAATCTTTGATGCTGAAGTTCGGCGCAACCTGTGCCAGCGCTATGCTGCTTAGAGCAAAGTTTGCAGCACATAGTGCAACAAGCATGAGTAGTGTGTTTCGTACACCAATTTGTATGCGATTTTTCATAAACTCTTGATCCGGGAAATGTGATTATCAATGTGATTATCAACGTGATTATCAATGTGAATATCAATGTGATTATCATAGGCTTCAACCTATTGCAAACACGGCCTTCTGCCGCCGCCGGCAAACTACAACAATGCGCGAACCAAACCACGCATTGCGTATCGTTCCACGTGCTCGGGAATGTAGTGTGCATGCTGCCGGAGGGCCAATCACAGATCAAAACTATGCCGGCGCCCAAGAACCCGTGTACACGATTTTGACTTGTTCGTACATGTGGCATTCCGCAACCATCACTCACGGGCGCTCACATGCGCTGCCAACCCCCATTCAGCAGTAGTGGTGTATCTTTCCGCCGATACGGCGGTTACTGTATAGGGCAGATCTTCGAGGTAGGTCTGAGCTGCAGCAAGGCCTATGCTTGCCAATGTCTGCCTAACTACGTGTGCTCAAGTACTTCTCCGTAATCAAGTTCAGCGCATCAATCTGCATTCGAACAACATTCGAACTGCACAAACGGCATTCAGCATGAGTGATTCTTCTCTACAACGTTTACGTGAAGGCGATCAAGCGGCCTTCAGGGAATTCGTGGAGGAACATCACCGAAGGGTGCTTCGCTTGGTAATGAGTTTCGTGGGCAACACCGAAGACAGCGAGGATATAGCGCAGGAAGTATTCCTGGAGGCCTACAAAGCTTTGCCTTCGTTTTATGGGGCGTCGGTGTTGAGCACATGGCTGCACCGCATTGCGGTAAATGCTTCGCTGGATTTTCTTCGGGCAAAAAGCCGCCACAAACGTTTCGCCATACGGGTGCCGCTGTTCGACCGGCTTGGAGGCCTGGTGGTAGATCCGGCCGATCCCGTTCATCCCGGCACGTTGCTGGAGGATCAGGAACGTTCACGCGTTTTGTATGCAGCCATCAACTCCTTGGCCGAGCAGCAGCGTGTGGCGTTTGTGCTTTGCGAGATCGACGGCTGCTCGATGAAAGAAGCTGCAGAACTCATGAATACCTCGGCTAAAGCCGTAGAATCGTTGCTTTCGCGGGCGCGCGGGCGCTTGCGCACCATGCTGAAGGGGTATTATGATGAACATAAATGAGGAAGTGTCTGAGGAAGTATGTGAGGAAGTATCTGAAGAAGTGTTTGAAGAAGTACCTGAGGAGCTACCTGAAAAACTATCCGAAAATCTACCGGAGAATGCGAAGCAACGGCAATCACGAGGCCCAAGCGCTCCCGGTCCCCGCAAAGAGCTATGCCGCGCTCGCACCGAAGGATTTTGCATTGCCTGACGTCTAACCCTCTGTTCAGAATTCGGCAATCACAATCAGAATTCCGCTATCACAACTCAGAAATCACAATTCAGCTATTACACACCGCTCATCCACATGAATAGTCAGGAACTATCACAAACGCCTAAAACCGACGCTACTCTTGCGGTGGGTTCGCGTTTGCGCCCGGTGGAGCCATCGGACGGTTTTGTTTCGTCAGTAATGCAGCGCGTAGCGGCACACGCCGCTGCAGAGCAACGAGCAAGCAATCACGGAGTTAATCTCGGAGACAATCACGGAGACAATCACGGAGTTAATAACAAAAACAACAACAGCAGCCACGCACATAGCCGCCGGCCTGGTGGCCACTCGCTTCTCGGTGTATTCGCCGCGGAACCGCGTTTTGCTGTGGCCGCGCTGGCTTTGGTCTGTATGGTTAATATGGTTCTTTTATTTACCACATCCACGGCGAACACTGCAGCCATCAACGCACAATTCTCTACCGGTGATACAGTACCGAGCGCCGCAGTGCAGTCATTACAATTAGGTTCCAAGGTGGCTTCACAAACGAGTACAGCAGTAACAACTTCATCAACTGCAGGTGCGGAAATGCAGTGGGGAGAACAGTACTACGGTATAAACGGCGCTGTTGATGCTACTGCGGAGGCGTGGTATGAGTGAGGATGTACCTATGAATAACGCACATAATTCCAACTCCACTAATCGTGGTATTTGGATTGCCATAATTATACTGGGAATAATTAATGTTGGCATGGCTATAATGATGTGGGGGCCCATGCCCTTTATGCGACCGCCGCATCCGGGCGAGTGCCCGCCGCCTCAACGTCCGGATGGTCCTCCGCCCCCCGATGGACGTCAGCCCCCGGGTGGCGCAGAACCCTTTGCATTTTTGGTTCGCACTCTTGGTATGGACGAGGCGCAGCAACAGAAGTTTCGTGAACTCCGTGATGCGCACCGCGAGGCAATGCAACCCTTGCGCTCTGCTCTGCGCGATGCCCGGCGCGCTATGTTCAGCCATGTGCCCGATGCCGGCGAAGCCACACTGCAAGCTGATTTGCTGGCCGCAGGCATGGCACAGCGGAGCATAGACAGCATTACGGTACTTCACTTTCGAAAAGTACGCGCGCTGCTACGTCCCGATCAGCAGAGCAAATTTGACGAGGTTATAGGTGAGTTGCCGAAGATGATGGGCGGAGCACCGCCACCGCCTCCACCGCCGCCTCATGGCGAACCTCGTTAAGCTTGATTCCCAAACTTTGCAAACGCCGGCTGAAGTTCAGGCTACATAATAATTCAGATAATAATTCAGACAATAATTCAGACAACATTTCAGAACGTATGAAAAATTTCTTGTTTCTTTTCGCTATAGTAGCGGTACTCGTTCCGTTTACAGGCACAGCTCAAGCTCCGGAGTTACGATCCTGGAAGCTAAACACTACCGGAGCAACGGGATACAACGGATATCTAACCAATGTTCAATCGGTATGGTACACCGGCACCGATGTGTATGTGAAGTGCACGTCCGTGCCCGATTATACCATTGGCCCGTGGCAAAGCAACCCCAATACTCCCGCGCAGCAGAATTTTACTTTTAAGATTACTCGCTCACCCCAAAAGAACAATGGTACTCCGGTCAATACCCCGCTAGGGCACACCGGCGTTTGGAGCAATGGAGTGTCTATTTTTAATGCCAAAGACGGCATGACCTACATGAACCAGGGCAAGTGGAACCGCGACGCGTTGTTTTGGGAGGGAATTAGTTTTGATAATTGCTTGGGCCATCCCGCGCCCGGCGGTGAATATCATCACCATGTAAATCCCCGCTGCCTTTACGACGACACCGATAGCACGCATCATTCGCCGATTATCGGCTACGCATTCGATGGCTTTCCCATTTACGGTGCTTATGGCTATGCAAATGCCGACGGAACCGGCGGCATTAAACGTATGCGTACTTCCTTTGTGGTAACCACCGCAACCACTCGCGCCAATGGCCCCGCTATGTCTGCACAGTATCCTGCCGGTTGTTTTATTGAAGACTTCAGTTACGTGGCAGGTTCCGGCGATCTTGACGATCATAACGGTCGTCTGTGTGTTACTCCCGAGTATCCCAATGGCACCTATGCGTATTTCGTAACGATAAACGAGCAGCGTAAGCCCGTGTATCCGTATTCTCCCGGTCCCACCTTTTATGGAGTGGTTCAGGCGGGTAATACCGGACCCGGCAGTGGTCGCAACACTGTGCCTGCAAATGCCGTGGAATATAAAGTGTCCACCACGGTCCCTTCCGTGAGCATTAGCGCCTCCGTAAACGCCGCTGTTTGCGAAGGCACCCCGCTCACCTTTACAGCCACCCCGCAAAACGGCGGCAGTACTCCCACCTATCAGTGGCTCAAGAACGGAAAAAATGTGGGTGGCAATACGTCGAGTTATGTGGATTCTACTCTTAAGAACAAGGATACCATCCTGTGCCGTATGACAAGCAGTGAAGCGGGCGCCACGCCCGCAACGGTAGATTCCAAGCCCATTGTGGTGTCCGTGACACCGCGCGTGGTTCCTGCGGCCTCCATCACCTCCACTCCTTCGGAATTCTGCGAAGGCACCGGCGTGACAGTTAACGCCACGATTGCAAATGCCGGAACGGCCGGCGCCATTCAGTGGATGCTGAACGGCAAACAGGTTGGCTCCGCGCCGACGCTCGCTCTGAACACTCTGGTGCAAAGCGATGAACTCTTTCTTATTCTCCGATCTACCGCTCCCTGCGCGCAGCCATCTGTAGTGCAATCGGCAAAGCTGCAGTTTGTGGTGCGTCCCTTGCCGCCGGTACCAACAGTTGCGTATATAAAGGGTGTATTAAACTCGAGTGCGACGGCCGGTAATCAATGGTACAGAAACAACACCCTGATTGATGGCGCAACGTTGCAGACCTACGAGCCCAAGGAATCCGGCGATTACACCGTGTCCGTTACTAATGAATATGGCTGTATATCCCGCTCCGCTGCAATAAGCGTAGTGGCTAGCACGGTAGATGATGAGCTTCAAGCCAATGTGCGCGTAGCGCCGAATCCATTTACCGGCACTCTACGAATATTGTCTGCAATTTCTTTGAGTGATGCTACGCTTGTTCTAACAGACATTTTTGGTAGAGAATTACTTTCCGAACGTCACGTTGAACTCTCTGCCGGCGTTCCTCATAGCATACTGCTACCGCAAACTTCTTCAGAAGGAATATATCTGCTCCGCATAACCAACGGCACACGCAGCATGGTGTTGCGATGCGCGCAGCAGTAAGAGCTGTTGCTGAAACTGATGGAGATAAATATTCAGGGCATCGCATGTGCGGTGCCCTTTTTTTATTTTGATTTAATTGCGCACGCCGGTGAAGCGTATGTTATGAGTTGGTGAAACCAAAAACGGACGGCAACTGTTATTTCAACTGCAACTGGATCTTGCACATGCCAATAAATTTCGAAGAGTAAGCAGAAGATGGCGAATGCGGAGTTCCGGCACGAAG
>JBKCNS010000025.1:0-8659 GCA_046297095.1 Kapaibacterium sp. (SeqCode)
ACACCGCCATTACACGTCCTCTCTACGGAAACATATGTTTCGGCATTCAAGCAGGTGTGCTGCTATCTGTGGGTGCACGCATACGCTACATCAACTCTACGGAAACAATACCGTCGTGGTACGCCGATGCCGAAGCAGATGTGGGATTTCTTAGCGAGCTGCGCGCAGGCGCGGGTACCTTTCTCACCAAACATTGGTACGTAGGCACAAAGGCAGGTTATTCTCTTGCCTGGGAAACGGCCGGCTACAAAACCCTAGGCATAGAAATAGGATACGCCATACCGTTCGGCTCTACAGCATCGTCGGTACTGCTCATTGATGGCGGCGTCGCATTTGTGCTGGGTGTAGATCAAGTGGGACCGCAGCCTCCGGAGCGCCCTGTGGCAATACCTATGAACATTCGCTTCTGTTATCAGGGAAAGCTATTCTAACCCCCTTACGGCGTAATCTCCACTCCAAAGAACCAGTTTCTCTCCGCTGCGGGGAAGAATTCTTGGCCGTTGGCAGCTATGATAGTCGCGTTACGTCAATAGGCTAGCCAAGTGCGCGAGATAAGGTGAGAAAGTTTTCGGCACACTTTGTTTCGACGGCAATTGTTATCTTGTCGAAAACATGTTATTAATCTTATACTAACTATTCAGATTGAATGATGAAACTACTGACCATCATCCTTGCTGTTGTATTGGCCACCACAGGACTTCGTGCCCAGGCGCCTACTACTATGAGTCACGAATTCATGGTGAATAACTCTACCGGAACACCGGTAGCAAGTCGTACAATCGCGGTTCGTGCCAGCATACTTCAAGGAAGTCCGAGCGGAACTGCGGTGTATGTAGAAACCCATGCACCTACAACGAATGCTAACGCTTTAGCTAGAATTAATGTAGGAGCCGGTACGGTGGTTTCGGGTACGTATGGGACTATTGATTGGTCTGCAGGACCGTACTACATCAAAACTGAAGTAGATATTGCCGGAGGTAGCAACTTTGGGCTATCGAACACCACGCAGATGCTAAGTGTTCCTTTTGCCCTTAGGGCAAAAACCGCCGAGTCTTTATCGGGTGGGTCCTCGGGTGGCTTTACCCACTACATTGGCGAGGAGTATCTTGGAGGCGTCGTTTTTCACCTGTGGAAAGACAACGCAGGTAACGAGCACGGGTTAGTAGTTAACTTAAATAACCAAAGTGCATCGCAAGCTTGGAGTGATGTTCCCTCGACAGAAATTGGATCAACTGCGCAGTCGAGCTGGGACGGCCCTTCTAATAGTACAGCGATAATAGGTCAGTCCGGCCACTCCTCCAGTGCAGCAAAATTGTGCGATGATCTCAACGTAGGCGGGGTAACAGGGTGGTACTTACCATCTATTGACGAACTTAGTTTGCTTTGGCACAATCGTTTTAACGTAAACAAAACACTTTTCGGACTTGGTGGATCAGCCACAGTGCTTGTTTCCAATGCTGACTTTTGGAGTAGTTCGGAGTTAGATGCAAATAATGCTTGGTTCTTCTACTTCTACTACGGTTACGCAAAACCCACAAGCAAGAACGACCCGATTGTTGTGCGCGCGATCCGAGCTTTTTAACGAACCGGCCCTTCGGCTATTTCGAAAGATAAATCAAGAACGTCATTTCAAATTGAGGCGTGCGCGTTCGCTCTATCCTAGAGAATGAAAGTTATTAACCTCAAGCCATTTCCGGTCTTTTTCGAATATATCATATTCAAGATCCGAATATAAAGTAATTAAAGCCGCTTAGGTACTAGAAGTAACACTAACCCCCTACGGCGTAATCTCCACTCCAAAGAACCAGTTTCTCTCCGCTGCGGGGAAGAATTCTTGGCCGTTGGCAGCAGCAGCGTACAACGTGTTGCCAAGGTTATTGCATTGAAGCCTGAAGCGCGTCGAGGATAATCCAAGCACGCGGCCTGTGGTGTATTGCATCGTCAAGTGAACCACCGTGCTTGCGTCCACCACGTTGTTGCTGTAGGGAAATTCGAGCGACGACTGCGCGTGATACGCAGCGATCTTGTCGCCAAAATTATCCGAGTACATTTTGCCTACGTGAACCACATTGAGTCGAGCCGTGAAACCGCCGCTTTGAAGCGTGGCAAACACTTGCGCAAGGGTCGAGGGAAAACCTGCGATAGGATTATCACGCAAATCAAACACGCCGCTAGCGCTTTGATAGCTGTAGTCCATAATGCGATTATCGCTCAGTGTGGCATGGAAACCGGCTGTACACCGCATGGCGTCTAAGCTGTAGAGTAATCGCGACAATTGCAATTCCACACCACGATGCAAAGTGCGCGGCGCATTACCCACCATGGGATTGCCGAAGATGTCGCGGCGTCCGTTCTTCACAAGCTCATCTTTGAAGTCCATCCAATACGCGGTGAGCTCGGTACTCCATACCTCGTTGTTGAAGCGCCAGCCAAGTTCAATATCCAACATAGACTCCGGCTTGATGAGCGGAGAGGAGAAATCATATCGCGTCACACCGCCGGTGGTATCACTTGCAAAGAGCGGACCTGCCCCGGTATAAAAACTCTCTTCCGACGCATAGAGATTTGCCATGCGCGGCTCGCGCGTGGTGTGCGCCAGCGAAATGAACGCACTCTGCTCGCCGGAGATATTCCAGGTGAACCCTACACGCGGGTTCATAAAGAAATACGGAACCGAAAAGAGCGTGCCGCCATTTCCTACCACTGTGCCCGCCGTTGTGGTATAGCTTGTGGTGATACGACCTGCTTTTTCGTTGCGAAGTTCATACGTGCTAGACACCCCCTGTATTTCCAGATTGAGAACAACATTCTTGCGCAAATAATATTCTTCGCGAGCAAACACAGAGAAGATAGAGCGACGTCCATTTATAGAATAAATCCTAAAGTTCGGATCAAATCCTTGAGGATAATCATCGGCTGTGGAAATTGTTCCCCATCGCTCGGAACGGTGAAAGCGCACTTCCGCGCCCACGGTTAATTGTCCGTTGTCGTGCATATATGCAAGGGTGGGAATCCATCCCATTTGTGCGTTTGCCACAGAGGCGCGAATAATGGCGTTCGTGGGCGCAATTGCGGAATCTGATCCGCCAAACTCTTTGGTTAAGCGCAGGGTGCGCGCATCTGCCCACGATCCGTCGTAGTCGAAGTACCCGTCGCCGGTATAATAAAACAGACTGGAGCGAAGCGTGAGAGTAGGCGAGAGCGTGGCGTTAACGTGTATTTCCGCATGTGGTTGAGAGAAGCGCTCGCGCTCTTGGGCGCGGCGTGGAGTGGAATAAATACCACCCGGACTGGAACTATCGTACATCCAAAAGTTGTAGTTCGTGCGGCGCAGAAGAGGGTCACTGATATACTCGCGCGGCGCACCCGTGTAGGCCAGGCCGTCGGTGATGGGTCCGCCAAATACATTCAGCTGCACCGAAAGATTGTCCGTAAACGATCCCGCACTGAAAAAATAGCTCTGCAATGAAGCCCAGGAGTTATCGCGATAGCCGCGGGATTCAATGGAAGAAACACGACCATAAAAAGCAAGCGAGTTTGCCAGCAACCCTGTACCGTACTCGGCAGAGAGTTTAGACACAGCAAGCGAAGAAACATCGGAAGGCACTTCGTTTTTTACTCCGGCATATTCCTGAAATCCAATGCCGGCGCTTACGCGGGCAATGGGCTTTTGAGCAATGTTGAGCGTGGTGATATTCACCGAGCCGCCAATAGCTGCTGCGCCATAGGTGGTGAGTCCGGCACCGCGCTGCACTTGAATATTCTCTGCAGAGGCAGCCAGATCGGGAAAGTTGATCCAATACACATTGTGGTCTTCAGGATCGTTCTGCGGAATACCGTTTACCATCACAGCAATGCGGCGCTGGTCAAAGCCACGCATGGTGAGATACGAGTAGCCGATGTTGTTTCCGTTGTCCGAATACATGATCATCGACGGCGACTCACGCAGCAGTGTGGGCAAATCAAACGCCGTGTGCTTCTCGGCGATTTCCTTTCGGGAAAATTCCGTGAAGGGCACCGGCGAGGTAATAGCATTGGCGCGCGTGGCAGTAACGGTGAGCTCCGGAACAGTATACTTGGCGGTGTCGGAGGGAAGTGCCTTGGCATGAACACTCACAGCGCAGAGCATGGCTCCGGCAATCAGCAACCAAACCGGAGAAGAGAAGGTCGAGAAGAGAGAGCGAAAGAGAGAACGAAAGAGAGAACGAAAGAGAGAGCGAAACATAGAGCATCTTGAATAAAGTGATACAAGAAGCTCCGAGGGTTTGGAGAGGGCAATACGTGAGCGTATTGCAGGCCGTTTTCCTTCGCCGGCATTACCCGGATCAGGTTCCAAGAGTGTTATCTCAGCCCGCGGCATTTGCGCGAGCACCTCTAACGGAGCAGGACGAAAATAGGGAAAAGCAGGTAGAAGGAAAGGAAGGAAGAAAGAACGTTTGAAAACTGTGGTTTCGCGGAGAAAGCGTCGGATTCACTTTAGGGAAGAATGCGCTCACGCACTTCGGGGCGTGCCACAAAGCAGGTGTCGCGCTTGCCGAACCATGCATAGCGCCTCCGCGCAACCGCTCTGTACGCGGCGTTGCGGATGAAGGAGGGAATAATGTAAAGGAGCGTCAGCGAGCTGAAGGGAAAGCCCAGAAGACGAGCAATGCGAAGGACCGCTTGTGATTCAGTATATATGCCTGTGTTGATCACAAGTATAATCGTGTCCCGATGAACCACTTCAGGGTGTGTTACAGCAAAGTCTTTAGTCCACTCTGACTGCAGAGTGGTAAGGCGAAACATGGCTCGTTTATCATAACGAATAATAAACTCCGCCGCACCTGAACACAACACGCACATGCCATCGAAAATGATAACGGGAAAGGAAGAAGTACGTGTTTCCTGTGTTGCATCCATAGTGTTCTGTTGCAAAGCAATCTCTACATGACCACAATCATACAAATATCGCCGAGTGTTTAGCATGTTTGCCCCGGAATAAACACGCTACAATGCACTGACCGAGAGTCAACCACCCACCACTATACAGGAGCCGCCATGAAAACCCCGGACAAACTCACAATGGATTATTCCGTTGCTACCCATTCTGCCGAGAGCGATACTCCAAAGCCGGTACCGCAGCATTCGGCTCCCGCTTTGATGCAGGACGTTCATGACGTGATTCATCACCGGCGTGCAGTGCGCCGCTTCAGTACCATTGCTGTTTCCCGGCAGGATCTAGAAACCATCATCGATGCCGGACGATGGGCTCCCTCTGCTATCAACCAACAGTCATGGCACTTCACGGTACTCACAGACAAAGACGCGATTATCCGGCTGTCCTCGCAAATAAAAACTGCATCGGTGAAGGGAATTGTAACGATGGGCTGGAAGACCTTGTTTCATCAGATAGCAGACTTTATTCATGCGCCTCACGATTACGATTACATTCGTGATGAAGACGTGATTTTTCACGGAGCGCCTGCAGTGATTTTTCTAAGCGCTCCTCGCTCGAACGAGTGGGCCGCCTTGGACATAGGAATGTGCGCGCAGAATATGATGCTCACCGCCCAGGCAATGGGAATAAACAGCTGTCCCATTGGTCTTGCCACCTATGTAGAACATGTTAAAGATGTGGACCTGCTCAAACTGCCTTCCGGTCATCACGTGCACCTAGCATTGGTGTTCGGCTATGCTGCAGAGATTCCTATGGCAAAGGAGAGGAAGACGGACAACGCAGTGTTTATCGAAGGCTGATGGCAACTGCTGTGAGAAGTCAGGCTGAAGTGTTTATTCAGAGTAATTGAGATCCTTGCCAAAAGGATCGGGTAAATACATCACGGCTGCAAAGGCCGCTACCCACACAAGTGCGCCCGTGATAGCCAAAGACTCCAACATGGTGTTTCCCAGAGTGTGCTGTATCCAAAGGCGTAAGGGTATCAGAATAGTCACAGCGCCGCGCATAAAGTTTGTGACGGTAGAAGTCACCAACACGCGAATATTCGTTCCGAACAGCTCGGCTGTAGTGGTAACAAACACCGAGAGATAACCGCATCCGCAACCGATGAGCAGTGAGCTTATATGCAGGTTCTTTCCGCTTGTTATCAGCACGAAGTGGAATATTGTTGCAACAAGTGCAAAGCTCATGTACGCGATGAGCGCTTTAGAACGAGATCGCAGGCGCTGACTCAGCAAACCACTGCTGATATCGCCCAGCGTGATTCCCACTTGAAACAACACAAAGCAGGTGGAGAGTACCGTGCCGTTGTTGCCGTACACCGAGGTGATTTCGGGCGTAAACGTGATCAGCAAACCCACGCTGTACCATATAGGCACACCAAGCAGAATACATGCTATGTAGCGCATAGTGCGCTCGCCCGTTGCAAAGATGGTGGCAAAGGAACCCAGGGCAGCAGAGCTTTGCGAGGCACGATGAAACATTCCGGATTCCAAACTTTTCATGCGTAGCAAGAGCAGGCCCAGGCCCACCACGCCGGCTGCGCCAAAGGCAATGCGCCACGGAACAATATCTGCCACAAGCCCGGCGCTCACCGCGCCCGCCGCACCTAATGACGCCACGAGTATGGTGCCGTAGCCACGACGCTCACTGCTCATGGTTTCGCTAACCAATGTGATGCCCGCGCCCAGCTCACCGGCCAAGCCGATGCCGGCGAGTAATCGCACTATAGCATACACCTGCACATCGCTCACAAAAGCATTGGCAATGTTGGCAAGGGAGTAGAGCGCAATGGAAGCAAAGAGTACGGACACGCGGCCGCGTTTATCGCCCACCACGCCGCTAAGAACGCCGCCGATCATCATTCCCAGCATCTGCAGGCCAAGTAACTGCTCGCTTGCGGCGGTAAGAGCTGCACCGCTCAAGCCAAGTTCTTTTAAGCTTGGCACTCTGTACACATTGAACAGGAACAGGTCGAAGGCATCGATGAAGAATCCCAGGCCGCTGGCAAGCACAGCGATGTTCAACACCGAATGCACGTTTGCCAAGGGCGATGAACTGCCGGGATCCTGGTTAGGCGATTGGTTCATGGTGTGGTTGCGCGAAGTGATGGTCAGGTTGTTTAGGCTGCTAAAGTCTCGCCGTGAAAACTACGAACTACGAAGAATTCGGTGGCATTTGCGGAGCATTTCAGTAGCACTTCAGTAGCATTTCCGAATCTATTTTCCGGCCCTACACTCGCGCAGCCGAAGCACTGCCTAAAGGCGTGGCGATAACAGCCGTGGATTTTCGCGGGCGCAGGGGTAATTTGTGCGCCATATGCAGCAGTCACACTACAAACACACCGGTACTCATGCGCATGCACATGCGAATGAAGCACATGCGCATGAACCTCCTACGCCTGTACATAACGTGGTAGAACACGCGGTGTCTGCAGCGGGCATGATACCTGCGTTGACAGGCTTGCGGGCTATTGCAGCAGCATTGGTGTTTTTTGGTCATGTGATGGAACCGCACAGAGGGCAGGCATCGTGGCTGGTGCACTATGGCTTTACAGGGGTGGATATTTTCTTTGCGCTCTCGGGCTATCTGTTCACGTACCAATATGCCGACGCTTTGCTCAAGGGAGTGTTCTCGTGGTCAGTGTATTTACGCCGCCGTCTTATTCGCATTTATCCAATCACAACATTGGTGGTAGTGGTGTCTAGCCTGTCGCGCTGGGAATATCTTACTTGGGATAATATTGCCCTGCACATAACACTTCTGCATGGATGGTTCACGGAATACCGGCTTCGTTTGAACGGCCCTATGTGGTCGCTCACCATCGAGGAAAGTTATTACCTTATTGCGCCCTTTCTGATTTTCCTGTTTGCCATTTTGCATCAGGCCTGCGTGCGCCGCTACGGCACATGGAGAGAGTCCGCCAAGAACGCTGTGTGGTGGGTGCTGGGCCTTGTGGCAGTGTGGTGGCTATCTGCCATGCTCTCTCGAGGAATGTCGTCCACCTATCAGGATTTGCTCTATGCAACCACCAAGGTATGGGATAGCGACGTCACTACGTTTACCATCTTCGGCCGTATCAGCGAGTTCGTGGCGGGAATGTGCGCGGCATTGTTCGTGCGTAAAGCCATGCCGCGAAGCAAATGGACCGGCGATGCATTTGTGGTAATGGCAATTGCTCTGTTTGTGCTCGTCAGTTGGTTTATCGAAGGCCAAGGCGGAGAGATGATGGTAGGGCAGCATAAGCTTGGTATGGTGGCGCTAAAAAGTTATGCGGCCATTGGGGCCCTTGCCATGATCGGCCTGCATGCCGGCGGGGTGTTTTCCCGCGGGTTGTCCAGCCCTTTGTGGCAACGATTAGGCGAATGTTCATTTGCTTTGTACATCATACAGTTCATGCCCATCGGCAGCAGCATCAATGCGGGTATGGATGTGCAGGCATGGCTGGAAAGCTCGGGCTTGCCATGGCCGGCGGCTGCGGGAATTAGCTATGCGTTCATGAACATTATTGCCTTAATATTGTATTCGTTTTTCGAGCAGCCCATACGGCGAACACTACGTTCGCGTTTTGCATAAGGGCTGCAGTACCGATGATTTTCCAGAATACCGCGAGTATCAGCAATGCCGAAGAAAGTTGTGGTAGCAGAAATTGAAGACGGCGGCGGAGTTTTAGCCGAGCCGGTGATTAATAAGTTCGGACAAGTGTTGTTTCCGGCCGGATTG
>JBKCNS010000026.1:0-30215 GCA_046297095.1 Kapaibacterium sp. (SeqCode)
CCCGCTTGCTTCTCGACTTCGCTCGAAGACCTCGCGGGAAAAATGTCTCGCTGACGTTACTACGTCGAAGACCTCGCGGGAAGAATCCTCGCAAACGTTACTTCGCTCGAAGACACTGCGTTGTGGTGGTGGCGGCAAGAACGAAGGAGCAGGTGCATCAATAATGTCGGCACGAACTGTACGTACTCTTCTCAATGAAGGTACGAGCGCTAGCTTCTTTTCAGCGACGGTACATGATCTCTCAACATTATCTGCGGTGACTTGCAGCCCACGCATCGAATGCAGCTTTTTGTTCATCGGTCAGGATCTCTCGCACAGCCGCAAGGAACGCATCGCGACATGCTTTTAAGGCATCTGCGGCAACCACGCGATCCGGGTTGTTACGCACTGCGGTGCGCACGGCGGCAGAGAGTTCACGCAAAGCCGTACGAGCTGCGGCGGAGTCGATGGTGCCTAATGCAAGCTCAGCTTTAATGCTATCGAACTGCGGAGCAAATCCGGCAACGATAGTGCTATCCGAAGCGCGCAGGTTCGCAACGGCAGCTCGGAAACACTCTTCGTGTTGAGCATGCAATTGCTTGATAATGGTCTTTTGTGAGTCCGTGAGATTAGGAATGCGTCGAAGAAAACGTGCGCCGAAGTCTCCAATGCGGCGGCGGTCGCTCTCAGGGCCGCGAGAGCGGCAATGCCCCATAGGAGTGGCATCACTTACTTCGCCCGGCAACGCTTCGGCATCGGGCAAGGTGAGCGCATAAATGGGATCGCTGTCGCGATCGTCGTGATCGGGTCCGAACAGCGACATATCCTTACAGCTGGAAAGTGTCAAAACAAAGAGAACGAGCGCTGCAAGTGCAAGCATCGACGGAAAGCGCAACTCAGGAGCTGCTATTTGTATGTTCTTCATAAATCCTCCGAGAAAATCGAATGGTACATCTGTGGTGTGATGCGGGTTCAATGTTTTCGGTGCACACAAAAACAAACGCGCTCCCCCTAAAGACACAGGAAGAGCGCGTTCGTTACAGAAGCGAAATGATAATTTTCGTTAACGCTTTTTTATGGCAGACTTTTATTGACCAATCTTCAGCAACCATCCTCCGTTCGAAACGAAGAAGGGCACGAATACCAGCGAGATAATTGCCATAAGTTTAATAAGAATATTCAGCGCGGGACCGGATGTATCCTTGAAGGGATCGCCCACGGTGTCGCCCACTACAGCAGCTTTGTGTGTTTCGGAACCCTTGCCACCAAGCTTACCTGTCTCGATATACTTCTTTGCATTGTCCCATGCACCACCGCTGTTTGCCATTGATACTGCAAGCATCACACCAACGATCAACGATCCAATTAAAACTCCGGCGAGCATCTGCACACCGAAGAGAAATCCTATAACCAGAGGCGTAAGAATTACCAATGCTCCGGGAGCAACCATTTGGCGAAGTGATGCAGCGGTAGAGATATCAACGCAGGCGCGATAGTCTGCTTTCACACCCGGCTTACCTTCCAGCAATCCGGGGATCTCGCGGAACTGACGACGTACTTCGGCGATCATATCAAAAGCAGCTTTACCTACCGAGCGCATGGTCATGGCCGAGAAAGCAAAGGGTAATGCAGCACCCACAAGTAATCCTGCAAGCACGGTGGGGTTTGTCAATCCGATTTGCTCGGGGGTGATGTGCGCGCGTGTAAGGAACGCAGAGGTCAAGGCCAACGATGTGAGTGCAGCCGATCCTATTGCGAAGCCCTTACCGATAGCGGCAGTTGTATTGCCGGCAGCATCGAGTGCATCGGTGCGCTTACGAATATCTTTACCCATCTCTGCCATTTCCGCAATACCGCCTGCATTGTCGGATACCGGGCCGTATGCATCAATGGTCAATCCAACGGCAATTGTACCAAGCATACCGATTGCAGCCATTGCTATACCGTACATGCCCGCAAATGACACACCTATCACTACGGTGATGGCGATAAGAATCATGGGGAGTACGGAAGAGTTATATCCCAGCGAAAGACCATAAATAATGTTCGTGGCCGAACCTGTCTGCGAGGCGTCGGCTACTTCGCGTACCGGACCATAACGATGCGATGTGTAATACTCGGTAACCAAACCGATAAGCATACCGGAAATCAAACCGGCAGCCAAAGACCAATACACACCGGTGTTGTGATACACGGTAGAGTTTCCTTCCAGCATGAAGTCTGCAGGAATCATCATCATGGTAAGAGGCCACAGCATTATTGCCATGAGCACGGTGGACACAATCAACGTAAGCTTCAACGATCCTTCCACTGCATCTTCGGTTTTGGGACGAGCGAAGAACAACGAAATGATGCTGGCCACAATGCCGGAAGCTCCGGCCAACATGGGGAACAACATTGCATTCATTTTCATGTCGGCGGGAACGGTGTTGAAAGCCACCGCGCCAATCACCAAGGCAGCACAGGTAGATTCCGCTACCGATCCGAACAAGTCGGCGCCCATGCCGGCAATATCACCCACATTATCGCCCACATTGTCGGCAATTACTGCAGGGTTGCGAGGATCATCCTCGGGAATACCTGCCTCAACTTTACCCACAAGGTCGGCGCCAACGTCTGCAGCTTTGGTATAGATACCACCGCCTACGCGGGAGAACAACGCCACCGACGAACCACCCAAACCAAAGCCGGAGAGAATCTCCATAAGCACATGGCTTTCAATTCCGGGAAGCATAGCATCCAAGCCCAGGTACACGAGCACAAGGCCGATCACGGCAAAGCCGGTAAGACCGAAGCCCATTACCGCGCCGGAGCGAAACGCAATGGAGAATGATTTTTCAAGGGAAACCCGCGCTGCTGCCGCGGTACGCACATTGCCAACGGTTGCTATGCGCATACCCAGGTAACCACTAAGCATGGAAATACCCGCACCGCTGAAAAAGGCAAGCATGGTGTGGAAGCCGTGGTCGACGGCGAGGAACACGACCAATCCGAAAATGCCCATGAACAAGGCAAGGATGCGATACTCGCGACCTAAGAACGCCATGGCGCCTTCCGCAATAGCAGAAGAAATTTCTTGCAGACGATTCGCCTCAGCCTCTCCGGACGCACCCTCGCTGATAGCGATGGATCGAACCTGACGTGAGAAGATAAAAGCCACCGCCAGCGAAAGAACTCCTAACCCGATAATTATGGGTATAAGCATAGCATGAAACACAATGTGAAACAAACACGAATTCTGTAATTGATCGAAAGGAATGGTCCCCTGCGCCTCCCCGTGGCCGGCGCGCGGCAAATATACGAAAACGTGCGAAAAAGACTTGAGAGGCGGGTTTTTTTGGCTATTTTGGCCGCCCGCTGCGATCTTAGCTCAGTTGGTTAGAGCGTTACGTTGACATCGTAAAGGTCACTGGTTCGAATCCTGTAGATCGCACTTTTGGTTTTTGAGTTCGAAACTTCGCCGGTTTTTGGTATTCTCCCTTCCGCACGAAGCAAGCGCCAATTCCTGAATCTATCGCTGCAGTGCAACTATTCGCGAATGCGGAGAATGAACGCACGCTCTCAGCCCCGCCCCCCGCATCCTACATCTCCTTCAAACAATCCTTTATCACTTTCTTCATTCGGCGCAGCTCTTTCATCTTCTCGTCCAGCGCCGCAATCTTTCGTTCAAGAATTGCACACTTCTCGTTTCTGGAATAGGCATCGGTAAACCACGCGTCGATGATCTCGCTGATCTCTTGCAGAGTGAAGCCGGCAGACTTGGCGTCCAGGATAAGTTCCAGTCGCGCAACGGATTCTTCGTCGTAATGGAAGTAATTATTCGACCGCACTTCAGGCCTTCGTGCTCCCCGCACCAATCCGTAGCGTTCATAGAACCGAATCGTATGAACACTCACTCCTGCCCGCTTCGCCAATTCGTTGATAAGCATACGCTGATAAGCTTGTGGAAAACTAAATACAAACCATAGACTATGCTCTATGGTTGGCTGATAGCGCAATATGGTGGTAGTTTTGCTTCACACCAAATAACATCTTCACAGTCTCATTCGATCACAATCTCATTCGCAACAACGAGATTCACATTCATCGTATAACTCTTCAGAGGTCTATCTATGACAAAGAAAACAGTGCTCATCACGGGATCCAACAGCGGAATAGGTAAGGCCGCGGTAACTCTCTTTTCGGAGAAGGGTTGGAATGTAGCGGCTACCATGCGTTCACTTGAAACAGGCAAGGATCTCAGCACTCTACCGGGTGTACGTTTGTATGCTTTGGACGTTACGGATCATGCATCGATCACAAGAACATTTGACGCCGTTACCAAACATTTCGGAAGAATTGATGTTGTGGTGAACAACGCGGGGTATGGACTTTCGGGAGTGTTTGAGGAGATTTCTCAAGAGTCTATTGAGCGACAATTTTCCACCAACGTCTTCGGCTTGATGCGTGTTACACGCGAGGCCATTAGCCACATGCGTGAGCGCGGCGGTGGGACCATTGTTCAGATATCGAGTATGGGCGGACGTATTACCTTTCCTCTCTACTCTCCCTATCACGCCACCAAGTGGGCTGTTGAAGGGTTCAGCGAGTCGCTGCACTATGAACTCACGGACCTGAACATTAAGCTTAAGCTTGTTGAACCCGGTTTGATTAAAACCGATTTCGCGGGCCGCAGCGCAGAGATGGTGTTGCCAAACCACGGCAGCGCCTACGATTCCTTCGTTCAGAAGTTTCAAGCAGCCGCATCAAAGGCCTTGAAAGATGCTGTGGAGCCGGCCTTCGTGGCGCAGACAATTTTTGCAGCATCCACCGATGGTAAAAAACGCTTGCGCTATCCTGTCGGTACTCCCGCTCCAATGCTTCTTGGGCTACGGAAACTACTTTCCGACAGTGCTTTCTTTACGGCAATTCGTAAAGCGTATGGGATATGATGGAAGGAGGGTAGGTATATGCGTAGGCTGATGACACGTTCGTCGCTGCCCTGCTCCGTGAACCCTACCCCAACAGCTTCTTTACCTCGGCTGCGCGGCGCCTTGCAATGGGGATGAGCGCGCCGTCCGATAGTTTCAAACTATAGGTACCGGAGAACCAGGGCAATACTTCGCGTACGGTATCGATGCGAACAATATGCGAGCGATGGGCACGGAGGAAGACTTCCGGGTGCAAACTTTTTTCCAACTCATCGAGCGTATGCTTGCAAAGGTATTCGCTGCCGTTGTGAACGGCTATCACACCTTTATCCATCGCTTCGAAGCGCACAATTTCTTCAACCGACAACACTCTCATTGCGCCATTAACCTGAACGGTAATACGGCGCAGATGCGGCACGACGGAGACGGTGGAAGCATCCGTCACTGCATGCAAGGATGTTGTACGCTCGGCTATCATGCTTTCCAAGCGTTCCATGGTTCGTTGCAATCGCTCCGATCGAACAGGCTTCAGCAAATAATCGGTAGCGTGTACATCGAATGCACGAACAGCATATTCTTCGTGCGCGGTCACAAACACAACGAGCGGCGACGGCTGCGGGAGAATGTCGGCTACATCAATTCCCTGCATTCCGGGCATCTGCACGTCAAGAAAAACGACGTCGGGTTTTTTATTTCGAATACGCGCTAATGCTTCCTCGCCATTCTCGGCTTCAGCCACACACTGCCAGTGACGTCCGACGCGCCGAGTATTAATTGCTTCAATAAGCTGAAGCATGCGTGCCCGCGCCAAACGCTCGTCATCAACCACAATAAAGCGTGTTTGCTGAACTTCGTCGCTCATATCACAACTTTTGGATTTCGCGCAACCTCATTGATATCCAGAAATGGAAATCGAAGGACTACGGCATTTTTTTCTAAGCCTATCTCAGCTCTGCCGGGAAACAACAAAAACAAACGACTGCGAACATTAGTCAGTCCCGTTCCACTGCCAAAAATATGATTCTGCTCTAGCGTCGGGAAGCCCTTTCCATTGTCTTCCACACGAACTACTACAGTGCTCTGTTCCACGGTTGCGGCGATGCGAACAGACAACGTGGCAGGCGACGGAAATACTCCGTGCTTCACAGCGTTTTCTACTAATGGCTGAAGAATGAGGCTTGGTACGGCAGCACTTCGCACCACGCTCGGAACCGATACGCTGAATCGAATCTGTTCGCCGAAGCGCGCCTTTTCAATTCCCATATATAGCTCTGCAGACATTACCTCGTCTTCAAGCGCCACAAGTGGCATTGACGACGATCGCAAACTATAACGAAACAGCTCGGCCAATCTCTCGATCATGGTTTCCGCTTCGTCCGGATTTATTCGCACCAGTGCGGCAATTGAATTAAGCGTATTAAATAAGAAGTGAGGATTTATTTGCGCGCGCAGCATGCTAAGTTCAGACTGAAGTGCAGACTGGCGGGCCCGGGTTGCCAAGTCCCTATAATACACCACATAAAAAATAGCATTGCCGATCAGCGAGAGGGCAAAGGTCACCACATACATGATGGCAATGAGATTCGACGGTATCTGGCAATACCCGGTTACTATGGTCTCAACATTTTGAGCCAGCCAAAACGCAATCAATGCGCTGATCGTTTGAATAACAACATGAGCAACACCCGACATAAATGTGCGTAATGGCACAAAACGATGCGCCAGAGTGCTGCTTGCTATCTGACAGCTAAAAATGACGGCAGAAAACCATAGTGACGAAAGAAAACGCCGGGGGTCCCATAGTGACGAAGGAATATCGGAAGCAACCTTCGCGTAATGCATGATTGTGGTGGCGAAGAGAGCAAAGAGCACAATCAAAAGAACAGTCCCGCCTAGTTCACTAAACGTGAATGCGGCGGGACGATGATCGTCATGAGAACGGATGGTTAGGGGATTAGACATACAGCACGACAGTAGTATTCATGAGCACAAGCGGCCTATATTCATCATTCATCATTAATCATATCTCAATCCTACAGCGAAAATGTATAGCGGAACGTTGGGATAGGCAAGAAACCTTGTTGATAAACATTCACGATGCGTCCTGTTCTGCGGTTGAAGGTCTGCTGAAAAATGTTTTCGTGATTGCTCACATTTTGCAAATCCACGGAGAACTCCATGGTGCTACGTCCGCTCTCCAAACGATACCCCAGCTTCAGATCGGCTCTGAAGTACGGCGTCTGCCGCAGTGAATAGGCTTCGTCCTCTCTATACACCGGCACACCAAACTGCACACTCTTTGCGGAATCCAGCGGCGTGAGATATCTGCCGCCTGTGGTTGTTACCCGCGCACTGATGGTCAGCACTCCTGCGCCCACTTCAATTTCTTTTCCTGCCAATATATTTCCAACATATCCTGTGTTGAAGGCGGTATTCCGCTCAACACCATCGTAACCTTTGTATGTACTCTCGAACAACGACGCTGTGGCAAGCATGTACCATCCATTGGAAAAGAAGCGTTCCAATGTGAACTCGGCACCCACATTGCGCCCTTCCCCCTCGTTGATCAATCCCACTTCGTTTACGGGTGCAAATGAGGCTCCTGAGTTCAACATACTAAACGAGGGATTTGTTCTGCTGATAGGAACGTTGCTCAACCACTGCGCATATACTTCGGCTTTGAGGCGCCAATCGGCGGCAAATGTCCAATCGTCGCCAAGCACCAGGTGGTGAGCTTTGGTGAAGCCCATCGACTCGTTTGGGTACACCACCGTGGGCGCGCCGCCAATGGTATCGAGCTGTTGCACCACATAGCTGTAGAGATTCTGTGTTTGATTGTTCAAGCCATAGGCCAAACTCAGGGAGTGGCCGTTGTCGCTATTGTATTGCACACTTGCGCGCGGCTCTACCGCAGTAGCTTTACCCAAACTGAAGTGCTGCGCGTGAACGCCGGTAATGAAGGAAATGTTATCGCTTAGGCGATGCTTCCATTGCAACCACGATTGCGACAGCAGAGCGTCATCATCCGAGTTTACCAAATCGAAGCCTACACCCATGCGATACTCTTTGTTCAACAAAGCAAAGTTCGTGCGGTCTGCCGAGGCACCAAACACCAGTGAATTACGAACATCAATTTTGTGTTTAAGAGTTGCCGTTGCCGAGAGCTTTGTAGTGGTGAATGTAGCCTCGCCGCGCCTATGCGCCACACGCGTGGCTACATCAATAGAGTCACCAATAAACGATTCATCCGTAGCGCTTACACCCACAGTCATCTTGAGAAAGGTCTGCTCATTGAAATTGTGTTCTAGAGAAGCACCAACGATTCCGGTACCGTAATCCACAATCGTATTCTCGTTTTCATTGGCGTAAAGATTACCGTCAGTAGTGTCTTGATCGTTTCCAAGGAAGCTCACGTCGCTCTTTCCTCCCAATCCAAAAAGCACAATGCGCGTGGCATCGTCCACCTGAAGATTAATTTTCAGAGTGGCATCCTGATAATCGGGCACAGCGCCGCCGGTGCCGAAGTCCAATCCCAGATCCTTGAATAAGCTCAACGTGGAATAGCGATAATTAAACAGGTACGACGAACCGGCGCCTAGCGGAAGCGGTCCTTCTGCTCCGGCCTCCACGCCATTGAAACCCATCTGAATCAAATACTCATGCTTTTCGGTGTTACCGTTTCGCAAGCGCAAATCGAACACTCCGGCGCTTGCATTGCCATACTGAGCCGGAAATGCTCCGGTAAAAAAGTCAGACTTTTCCAGAGTGTTGTTGTTAATCATACTCACCGGACCTCCGGTGCTGCCAATAGCTCCGAAGTGATTCGGATTGGGAATGTTCATACCCTCAATCTGCCACAACATTCCCGTAGGCGAGTTACCTCGAACCACAATATCATTTCGTGAATCGTTTGCTCCGATCACACCGGCAAAATTCTGCACCATGCGAGAGGGATCACCAAGTGCACCTGCATACTTCTTTGTGTCTTCAATATTGAATGCACGCACGCTACCGGTTGCGAACTCATTGTTGGTAACGGAATTGATCGCGCTTCGATCGGCGCTCACCACTACGTCGTTTGTTTTCGTAACTTTCTCTGTCACTCGTATATCAAGAATCATCTCCTTGCCTGCTGCTACCATCACATCCGGTATTGTTTGTTCTTGGTATGCGATTGCGCTAACCTTCAAGGTCTTACGCCCCACGGGAACATTGCGGATCTTATACACTCCATTCTTATCGCTGATTGCGCCTCTCTTGACACTATCACCGATTACTGTGATTCTCACGCCACTTACCGGTGCATTGGACTCCGCATCTACAACACGGCCTCGCACCGTTTGGGATCCGGCTTGATTGTCGTTACTTCCTTGCGCGCCACCATTGTCCGCAGGCGCGGCCCAACCTTGGTGAATCGCTAACACGAACACTGTCAGTAGCACGCCAATGCTACCGTTTATTCTTCTTGCGGTTGACCGTGCAAGATTCCTATTCATACATTTTCTCCGTTGAGTGATCGATGTCTAGGCGGTAGGCTATAGGAAGCACGCGTCGTAGCCATGTTCCGCCTAATTCCGCCGTTTTGTTCTATGCGAAAATGCGGGGCGCCGAACGGCACATTGATATGAAAGAAGGTGAGCGGTCGTTGAATCAGGACGAACGGTAGTTTATGAGTTCCAAACGGGTAGTGCTAGTGTCGTGAGCATGGAAGAAAATGTCCGGGTTAGTACGTGCGGCTGTAGGTCACGAGACAAGAGAACTACATTGCACTTCACTCGCACTTCACCCTACCTGCTCGATCTCCACATCTAATCGGCGAACTATATCGCGGAGGGTTGCGGTCTTCTCCACCGCATAGGGAATGGTGTCCAGGCCCGAGAGAAACTTCAAAATGTAACTGTAGATACCAACAATATCACCGGCCCACAATCCCTCTCCACCGGTTTGTTGATTCGACAACACCAAGGAAGCACCCAGCACAATCATCACAGTGACTTCCATAAATCCGAAGTTCCATGCCTGCATGTCGGAAAGGCGTATCTGCCACGACCGCAGCTTGGAATAATGCTCTTCGATTTGCTTTTCATCACGCGATGAAATCACATCCACCTGCTTCTCCAACTCGTCGTTGCGATGTCGAGTGATTCTGCCCATTTTACTTCCGTATCTACGGCTGATGAACAGCACCGGAACAAGCACCGCAGCGCATATCATGAGCACACCGGGCTCATAAAAATACAACATGAACAGCGAGCCAAGAATATTATATCCGGCCTCCACTATATACACGATGTCGAATTCCAAAAACTCGGTGAACTCGCGGGCAAGCGTGGATCGGGCGCTGAGCACCGACAGCTCTTTGCTGCTGCCGTGGGTGCGCATAAAGCGCAACACTATATCCTTGTAAATCTCTGTATAGGTGCGGGTGTCGTACATCTGCCGCACGGTGCCGATAATCATCCACGCAGCATGCACACTTAAAAGCAGAATCAAACCACTGAATGATCCCTCCTGCAGATCGTTTACCGCTTCACCCAAAAAGTACGGGCGCAACAGCGAGCCGAACATCTCCAGTGAAAAGAGCGTGTAGGTAACGGCCAGCCGTCTCTTGTGCGGACCCAATACATACTTTGCCAAATGTACTACACTCATGCCTCGCTTCTCTTCCTTATGATTCGTGAGTTTCCCGTCGTTGTATCTGCCGTCTTGATCCCTCAATAGTACCGATCACGTGTGAACTAAGCGCCGGCCTGCGGTGCTTAGAGTGTAGCTTCGTGGATGCTGATCTTATGCTGATCTCGCCATATCCGCGCCACATCCTCAGCACATCCTCTATGCTTCGCACTCACTTCTTCCTTCGCTTCTCTTCTCGGGATGTTATGTTGTTACCCTTAGCGCCACTAATCAACCCGCGGCATCCTGGGGCGCCACAGTTACAGCTGAAGGGCTGTGCCGTGTGATCCAGCAGTTCGGCATAATCCAGGGTGAGTTCCTCGCCGCAGGCAACATCGCGCAGAGCTATCACGTTGAGTCCATCGTATGCGGTGGTGGGCCGGCAGCTGTGATTCTGCGGCGCCCATTTTTCCGGCCGCGCATCCCACAGCACATATACCTCACTGCTTATGGGATAGGCATAACGCTTGAAATCCATCGTGGCACGATCGTCCCAATGCTCATCCACCCAACGCTTGGTAACAATGCGCTGCGCCATTTCTTCACCGCGAAACACAATTTCACCTTTGCGAAGTTCCCGCGCGGCGAACATGCCGTAACCGTGAAGGCCCACCGGTAAAATGCGGAAGCACACTTGGCGCGCACGATGCCGAGCTATACCCTCGGCGATAATGTTCAAGAGAAATCCACGGTGGCCATGCTCGTCGTTTTTCAGAATGTAATCGGCGCTGCCTTCGTACCCGTCGGTGTAGAATACCGAGCAGGTAAAGTTCACTTCAAGAAAGACCACGTTGCCATTCGGCTCCACGCGAAAATCCATGCGTGCATATCCTTTGCCGCCAAAGCCCCGGAAGATATTCGCTGCCGCCCGGCGCAATTGTGCATCAAGTTCCGGATCGCTACAAGGTACATTGCACTCGGCGTGAAGCTCACGCGTTTTTAAGGCATAGGTTTTAAATGCATCGTTGCCATGAAACACATACTCGAGTGGCCTATACACTGTGCAGCTATCCGCATTTGCATCGGCGGAAACAAGCACCGTGAACTCACGCCCGTCCACATAGCGCTCCACAAGAATCTCCGGATACTCGGCGCGCAAACGCGTCACGACGGCGCATAGCTCATCGTCTGTATGCACGCGGGATGCTTCGTCTATACCCAAGGAATCACCTGCCTTTGCGGGCTTTACGAACAATGGATACGGGGCCACAGCTCGAAGCTCCTTTGTAGCTGCCGAAATATCATCGCCCGGCATAATCACAACACCTTCGGGCACTGCTACATCGTTGCAATACGCCACGTACTTCATCAATGCTTTAGGCGGATCGTACAGCTCGGAGGTTGGTCCGGTAAAGGGAAGATTCAGCATCTCCAGCGTGGTAATCACATCGATGGACGGCACGTCCCATTCCAGGTATCCCTCGCAAAGATTGATAAAGCAATCGAACTCCTCATCTTTCAGCGCGCGCAGCTGCGCGTAGGTGTGAAGCTTGTGAAGAAACACCGTGCACACCTCGTGCTCGGGCAGCCATCGGGATAGATCCCGAGGCGGATCGTAGTGACGGTAATCGACGGTGCTTGTGGAATAGTCCGGAAGCAATACGCAGAGTCTCATACTGATTTCTCCCTGTCATTATCATCGGAGCGGCCCTGCCACTCTCCTTTCTCCGCATGCGCACGCAGCGCGTCTTCAATCACACGCTTGGTCATGGTAGCAAACGACTCCTCCGCAAATCGCAGAATAGCGCCAATAGAGGTATAGTTCTCATCTTCACTCAAACCGCACTGCGCGTTAACCTCCAGCACATACAACTTGCCGGTTGCGGCATCACTTCGAATGTCCAAGCGACCATAGCCGGTGCCGCGTACTGCATGATACGCCTCTTTGCTTAATTGCTCCAAAGCCGCATGTAATGGTTCTTCGGGAACAGCATAGCGATACACATCCTCGTTGTTCGGCATGGCTGCCTCGGTATCGTAGGTTTCCCAGAGTCTGTCGAAGGAAAGAAATCGCTCGTTGCCGGGAAGCGATTCATGAAACACGCGTTCCACCGGCGGATATACATACAGGTTATCGCCGGAACCTATGATGAAGGTGGTAAACTCCCGACCATTGATAAAAGTCTCGGCGATAATCCCGCCCGAGCGCAAATCCCAACCATGATACCCTGCAAGCAATTCCGAAACACAAAGCCGCGCTTCCTCGGCGGTGCTTACCACATTACGAATGCTCAAGCCCAAGCTTCCACCCGATACAGCAGGCTTAAGAATAGCGGGACGACCGCACACATCGAAGATCTGCTGCGGAGGCGTGGATTCTTCTACTTGGCACCACGCAGCAGTAGACACATGATGCGCATCGAATGCCTGCTTCATGGGAATCTTCGAGGTAGTAACATGGTAGAAATGTTCGCGAGCTCCGGTGTACACCCAATTGCGTTTCTCTAATTCACGCACCACACTGATGCCGGGCACGCCATTGGTTTCATCACCGTCGCAAAGGTTTATCACGCATGGGGTGCGGCTACCGGACATGCTCTCGATGGTACTCGCAACTTTCTCAATCTCGTCTATGCTCACAGCAGTCCACTGCCAAGTAACTCCCAATTCAGCAAAGGCCGCGGTGTATTCCGCCAGTGCCGGCTCGAAGTCGTAGTAGTACTTCAGATTGGGATCGTCGGTGCGTAGTGTGGGCAGCAACACCCACACAGCATAGTCGCTAAGGAAGTTCGATTCTTTCATGCCGCCTGCTCGTTACGTTTTTGCCGTATGTACGCGCTAAGCTTGTACTTGGCGAGTACATCAGATGGCATTGAGTCGGCGCCCGATATCATGCCCACACATTCGGGACGGCCGCAGGCACAGGCAAAGGGTTGCTGCATGTGCCACTCTGTTGAAGGATAGAAAAAGGTGATCTCGTCTCCGGACCGTATATCTTGAATGGCTTGCATTTCGAAACTCTCCGTGTCAAAAAAAGCCACGGGAGCACACGAGTGATTTGTGTACTGCAATTGCTCGGGCCACAGCTCTATGTGCTGACCGTCACCCACCTGCACAGTAAGGTAGGTGGGGTGTTCATGAATGGCAGCAGCCGCAAAGCGGGTAATACACTCACCGGCTTTGATGTTGCGAAGCGCAATGAGTGAATTACTATTTGTTGTAGGGTCCGTTCGCTTTGCACACACACTGTCGGCGTGAATTGCCACACTGCTTTGGTCCGCGTCTGCTCGAGGAATACGATCTACGTTCATGATGTGCACCTCCAAGCGGTGGATAAAATACATGAGCTTCGAACTATGACTATACTTCACCCGAAAAAGGTTTGACTGCCAAAAACAATTTCTGATTTCCTCCAACTTTTATCGCCGACGGCGCGGCTCGGCTCTGTCTCCCACCAATCGCATGAGCACCTCGCGCTGACCCGGCTCCCACGACTTAGAATTAACGAACTCTCGGAACATGCGCCGTGCCTTGGTTTGCTGCATCCAGTATTCGCATATACCACGAGCCACATCGGCAAGACGATTGTTGGTGGAGAGCAATGCTTGCACGGCATGCCCAACTATCCGCTCATCAACAATGTTCAATCGTTTCAGGGCATTCATTGCTCCCTGCCGTGTTTGAAACTCAAAGCCGTTCGATGCATAGTCCACCAGTTTATCGATGTCTTTGGCAGAGTTCTTCTTGGAAATGCGATGCTCCAGCATGGCAATAGACACCCGCATTGCAGGACCGGTGACGTCTTCAATCTCCGAGCAATAGCTCAAACTCTTGTCGGGGAACGACTCACAGAGTTTTGTAAACGCGCTCTCGATCACCGAGTAGGATGAATCGCGCAGCAGTTCCTCTACATCGCGGCGAAGCGCCTCGGGTACTCGGCGTAGTGCATTGATCGCTGCTTTGCGAACGTCAACATCCGCATCCTTCATGCCCTTGCGCATTAGTGCCAGAGCGGTCTCGGAGCTACGACCTGCCATGCGCTCCAGTATCTTTCCCTTTACCGCATGGAACTTTTCCTTGGCATAGACCGTTGCCATCACCTTTTCAATTTCATCGTCGCTTGTAGTGGAGTCGTCGCGCAAGCGGCTGATGGCATCGTAGCGGTCGATCATATGTTCCGCCTTTTGCGCTTGCTCCATGAGCTCCGACGTACTCTTGCTAAAGTCCAGCGCCTTGAGAATGTAGGAACCCGGATCGAACAGGGTAAAGGCAATCTCTTTCTTGCCGGGATTGGGCACACGGACGATCTCTGTTTGCTTCGATATTGTTTGGCGAACGCTCTGCTTGGATCCGTCTTTGTAATACACCTCGAACACAATAGGCATGGTGAACAACGGTGTGAGCTCGTCCACATATTGTGTTTGCTCCACGGTGAACACCGTAGAACGCTCGGAGGTCTTCATATCGCTGATATCGCTGTAGCTCACCTTGTACTTGGGCTCACCGCCATGGTACAACCACTCGCGGAAAAACCAATCGAGGGTGTAACCGCAGGCATCATGAAAGGCCAGATAGAACTCGTCGGTATGAACAATATCATAGGCGTGCTTTTTCAGGTAATAGGCCACAGTGCGGTCAAAGTCTTCATCACCGATCACATAGCGCAACATATCAAGCACGGCCGATCCCTTGGGGTAGCGGCGAGTGGTGCCCGAGGCATCGTGGACGATGGGCAGACGATCGTTGGCACCGGCAGCGAGAGCTTGGTTCTGCTCACCGCGTCGCATCCACTCGTACATGTCTTCACCAAAAAACTTCCGCGAGAAGAGCTTGGGATAGAATGTGGCAAAGGACTCATGCAGCCAGATGTTCTTCCAATTGCGCTCGGTGATAAGATCGCCAAACCACTGGTGCGTAAGCTCGTGGACGTTGGTGTTGAGGTAGCGTCTGTCCAACACGCCACGCGCATCTTGCAGAGAGAAGTCACCAAAGATGGTTGCGGTTGTATTCTCCATGGCACCAAAGATGAAATCCTGCACGGGCACTTGCGCGTATGTTTCCCAAGGATACTGCACGCCTAGAAGCTCCTCCATAAAGTCGATCATCTCGGTGGAGTACTGATAGGTAGGAGCAATGCGTTCCGGGTATTCGGGATAATACCACAGGTGCACCGGAATGCCGCGTTTGGTAACGCGCTCCTCTATTGCATAGTTGCCTATGGCGATCATAATCAGGTAGGTAACGTGCGGCTTCGTCATGGCATAATGCCACGTGGTGGTACCGTCGGTGTTCTTCGCCGAAGAGAGAAGATTGCCGTTCGACAACACTTTGTATTTGGAATCGAAAGTGATAATCGTTTCCGTGATCATCTTGTCGTTGGGATAATCGTACATCGGTATCCAGTAGCGATTGTCGCTATCCTCTCCCTGCGACCATATCTGCTTGCGCGTACGGTTCGTAGCGTCCTGCCATCCGGTGAAGTACAATCCTTTTTTGGGAGTGCAGGTGTATACAAAGCGCAGCGAATCGCGAACACCGTAGTTCAGCGCCGGAGCGGGATACAGGGTAATGGTGGAATCAGTAACACTGTACCGCACTTGTTTTCCACCCAGGTACACCTCGCTGAATGTCATGTTTATTGCATCCAGTACAATACTGTCTACGCGTGCACGCACGGGGGTAAAAATCTCGGTTACATCACCGAAAACCTTGCCCGCGTTAGCGTCGAACTTGATGGTCAAACGCAAGCGCTCAAAATCCAAAGGATGCTCGCGGCCCTCCGAGCCGGGCTCGTCGTACATGGTGGATGTACGGTAAATGGGTGTTTGGGCGCGAAGCATAGTACTTGAAACGATGCCCGGAACAGTACTAGCAATTATCAAAAGCAGAACAATGCGAAGAATCTTCATTGCGTATTGATGAAAGTCCGTAAAAAATTATCGAGTGACGAGCGTATTGATTTTGAATCAACTTTATGTACCAACGTATCTAACAACCGAATGTGAGTATCACGGCGAATGAGCATACAAATGAGCATAGAAATGAGCTTACGTCAGTGAGCACGTTTGTATTGATACACAGCATTTGAGTTCCCTTCAATGTAGTAGGAACATCAATCTCAACACAAGCATCAAAGCAACTGCACTACTTCCTGCGTATCTCCCGATTTCTTCCCACGTACTCCCCGATTTCTTCCCGAATGTCTGCCACTTGTTTTGAGCATTTATCCTGCCAACGACGGTAACATTCCGGATTGTAATCCCCTAGCGTTTTCCCCTGCTGAAATGTGCCTCAACGCGCCGCACAAATCGATGCAAGTATACGCAGGTGTGGCAATAAAAAACGTGATGGTTTATCCCCAAAAGATGCGCCGATGCAAAGGAAGTAGATAGCTCATCACCTGAGCTTAGCCTGTCATCAATTCATGTCATCGGCTATATCATATTGCTGCATCTTTCTATACAGCGTACGTTCGCTCAAGCCCAGTGAGCGCGCGGCCTGGCGCCGGCTGCCGTGGTAGTGTTTGAGAGCGGCGGCAATCATCATTTTTTCCATTTCATCCAGGCGCATGTGCGCGGGATCGAAGGCGGGTTCGGATGGAACCTCGCGCTGTTGCGGCAGGGTAATCTCGGACAATCGCTCCACCAAGGCGCTGAATGCCTGCTTGATGGCACTAACGTCGTGCTGCAAGCGAAGTAGTGATTGATACACCAAGCCGGTTGCCGCATCCGCATTTGGTAAGGACTGCGCCGGTTCCGGCTGTGGCACATGCACAATAGCGGTTCGTGTTTCCGGTGTGTCCTCGTATCGTTGCGGGGTGATATATCGCCGCACATAGTCTGCAGTGATGCGTGTACCCTGACCAATGGTCACAACGGTTTCAATAAGGTTTCGCAACTCCCGCACATTGCCGCGCCACGAATGTTGCTCCAGCAGGCGCATGGCATCGTGGTCTATGCCTTCAAAATGAAAGTGAAGCCGTTCGCATACCTTCGCGGCGAAGTACTCAACAAGCTCGGGCAGGTCCTCCGGATGATGCCGAAGCGGCGGCAGATGTATCTGCACGGTGTTCAAACGAAAGAACAAGTCCTGACGAAAATTTCCGCGACGAACCTCGTATTCCAAGTCGCGATTCGTAGCACCAACTACACGCACATCAACCTTCTGAACTGCGGTGCTGCCAAGGCGGGTAAACTCACCGCTCTCCAGTACGCGCAGAAGTTTCACTTGAGTGCCAAAGGGCATTTCGCCAATCTCGTCCAGAAAAATCGTTCCGTGATTTGCCACTTCGAAAAAACCTTTGCGTTGCTCGGTGGCGCCGGTGAATGCACCTTTTTCGTGACCAAACAATTCCGACTCCAACAATGTTTCGGGGATAGCGCCGCAGTTCACGCTCACAAAGGGCGATTTCTTGCGATCGCTCAGTCCGTGCAAGGCATGCGCAAACACTTCCTTACCCGTTCCGGTTTCTCCGGTAATCAACACCGTAAGATTGGTCGGGGCCACCTGCGCCAGCTGCTCCTTGGCCTCGAGCATTCCCGGTGACGACCCTATAATGCCGTAGCGATTCTGAAGTAGCGTACGTATGGAATGAGATTTAGACATACATCATTGATTGTTCAGGTGGCGATGATTGATGTGGTGATGGTTTACGTAGTAATGGTCTGAGTAGTGATGGCCTGAGTAGCGATAGTCTGAATAATGATTCTTCAACAAACGACGCGAACAGCAGGTACATGCGATTACTTCATTCCCTGCTTTTCTTTGTACTCGTTCCATCCGCCCAGATAAATAAACACCTTCGTGAATCCCATGGGAATCATGATATCGCACAGCTCATGGCTTAACTCACAATTCCCGCCCCCGCAATAGGCCACGAGAATCTTGTCCTTGGGCAAGGAATACAACAAGCGCATACACTCATCGCGATATTGAGGATTGGCTTGAAACTGCAGCACATCTACATTCAACGAATTGGCGAAGGCCCCTTTTTCATGCTCTTCTTTTTTTCGTGCATCGATAAACGTGGCCGTGCCGGGACGCGCCAGTAGTTTCATCACCTGCTCATAGCTGATTGCTATAGGAAGTTTCAAAGGTTCTTGCGCGGCCGAAGCAGACGCCGAGCTCTGATCAGCGTGTTTGGTTTTATCACTCTCTGCACTCGCTGAACTCGCCGTGGATGCCGGTGTTTTTTTCGTTCCATCAACCGCACTTGTTGCGGGCTGAGCCTGCGTGGTATGTGCAGCGGATGCAGACTGCGCGTTGCCTGCATCAGCTCCGGGTAGCAATGCTTTGCCGGCCACTGCGGTGGAAGGTGAAGTTGATGATGTTGTTGTTGTAGATATCGGTGTTGCTGTTGAGGTAGATGTATTACCCTCGCTATTCACAAGAGAGTTAAACAGATCATCGCCCGCGGCTGCCACTTTTCGGCTCTCGTACACATAGGGCAACGGCGATGGATGATACCAGGTATTCACCACAAAGGCAAGGATAGCAGAGATCACAACGATCACAGCGGCCTCGCGCAGCACGGAGCCACTCAATGCATCGCCAAACTTCATCCGAGCTGTTTCCGCCAATCCGGATGCCTCCGTAGCATTAGGCAACGTGGCGTTCGATTCCGTACCGCTGTATTCCTGCTCACTCATGAGTAAATCTCCGTGTTGGTAATGTGAGTGTAAATGTGAATGTGCTTGAAAAGTCCCGTGTACTTCTTTTATCGTCGATACAATGGCCATGGCCATGGCAATGGCAATGGTAATACTAATGATTATCTGATACCGCGATGTTCGCTGATGATATCATAGGCTGTATTGATTTCCTGCGCTTTACGTTTAGCGCGTTCTTGTTCTGCCGCGGATGCTCTGGCCACGGTATCGGGGTGATGATCGCGCATCAATTTTCTGTAGGCCGATTTAATCGCATCGTTGGTAGAAGCCGGTGTACAGCCTAGCACTGCATACGCATTCTTCAGCGCAAGGTCTTTTGCCGTACCTGCACTACCTCCCGTGCTCTGCCGGCTGCCGGACTGCCCCCGCGCCTGCGATGCTCCGGGGCGCGCAGATGCACGCGCACGTTGCTGCTGCGATGGCCGGCGCAACTCGTCGATAATCCTGCGTAGCTCCGCATCGCTGTCGTGAAAAACCTCGTCTGCGGAATAGTCGCTATCGCCAAGATTAGCACGCACAATGCGTTTGATGCGATCAAAAATTCCCATGATATCTGTTATACTCTGTGAGCGTGATGTGTACTGGCCTGATCCGTAGGCATCAGCAGAATGTCCTGAATGCTCACGTGCGCAGGACGCGTAGCGCAGAACAAGGCCGTGTGTGCCACATCCATTGCGGTGAGCGGACGCAAGCCCTTGTAGGTTTGCTTCGCGCGTTCTTCGTCTCCCTTGAACCGTACTAGAGAAAACTCTGTTTCCACCATACCGGGGTCGATGTTACTCACGCGCACGCCCGTGCCCAGCACATCGGTTTGAAGGCCTTCGCTTAAAGCCCGCACTGCATGCTTGGAAGCGCAATACACATTTCCTTTAGGATACACCTGACGTCCGGCCACCGAGGCAATGTTGATGATCATGCCGTTGCCGCGTTGAATCATATCCGGAAGTATGGACTTCGTTACATAGAGTAACCCCTTCACGTTGGTATCGATCATTTCGTCCCAATCATCTTCCAGCCCATCCTGAAGAGTGGCCAGCCCGCGCGAGAGCCCGGCATTATTTATCAGCACATCAATATTCTTCCATTCGGGTTCCAGCGATTCCACAGCGCGGTGCACAGCAGAGCGGTCGCGAACGTCGCAGCTAAGCACGCGCGACGGTGTGGGTAACTTCGCCGCAAGTTCGTGTAAGCGATCGGTGCGACGAGCCATAAGAATACACTTGGCGCCCGCTTCGGAAAACACCTGCGCGCAGGCCTCGCCAATTCCCGCAGAGGCGCCGCTAATGAACACAATGGAAGACGAAAGTGAAGTTGGAAACATGGAGTAAACGGTAGTTACGTTGTAAGAAAATCGGCCTACACCTGTGCCGAACCCTCGTGCCCTACTGCTACGGTCTCTGACAATATTTCAGGGAGAAATGTTGTCAGATTGCGAATCGCACTCGACGAAAAAAGCCGCTAAAACGCCCCGAAAAATAACAAAAAAGGGTAGTTCGCCATTACGCCGACATCCGCAAATCTGCCATTTTGTCATACACAGCCGCCGCCCAAGACGTAAACACCCTATTTTTGTTTGAAGATCATCATCACCTCCGTTTGTGATGAGTGTCGGTTGAGTATTGATTTGCTTCATTCCGGAAAATTACCCGCATGCCTCTGCCCGAACCACAAAGCAGCCAAACAATTGCACCGTTTACGCTTCCGCCGTGGACTACAAGTACACTTGCCGGTGGCATTCGCGTTCACTGCATTCCCGATACAACGCAGGAACTGCTCACCATTTCGTTCGTGTGCGCGCGCGGCGCCACGGAACAAACTCGCGCTTCGCAGGCGGTGATGACCGGGGCCATGCTCACTCGCGGCACCCATACACACACAGCTCCGCAGATTGCCGATATCATCGACGCCGTTGGCGCGTCCATTCGCGCGTCCGGCACCAGAGACACCGTGTCTCTAAGCGTATCGGGCTTAGCCAAACACACTGACACCATGCTGCGTGTTGCGGTTGATTGCATTCTTCACCCCGTGTTCGATGCGGAAGAATTCGAGCGACTAAGAAGTTTATACCTAAGCGACCACGAGCTCTCGCTGGCCTATCCCGGGTATTGC
The DNA here is from genome assembly GCA_046297095.1 of Kapaibacterium sp. (SeqCode). Lineage (GTDB taxonomy): Bacteria > Bacteroidota > Ignavibacteria > Kapaibacteriales > NICIL-2 > JBBATK01. The sequence continues at coordinate 21,281 of JBKCNS010000026.1, forward strand.
GCCTCGCAGGCCTTTGGCGCGATGATGTACAAGAACCATCCTTATGGAAACGCGCTGAACGGCACACGAGAGGATTTGTTGAGTATTACTCCCAAGGATTGCAAAGCATTCTACACCGAGATGCGGGAACGATCTGCATGGACAGTAGTGGTGGCCGGTGCATGCAACACAGAGAGTATTCTCCGCCGGCTGGAAGAAGCGCTGACCGAACTTCGCCCCCTGCCTGCTATGCGAGCAGTGTACACAGCTTCGAATTCAGCGCACATAACCACCGCCTACACGTGCGTGGAAAGCGCTCACCAAGCGGTGTTTCAGGTGGGACATCACTGCATTGGTCGTTTAGATCCGGACTACGCTGCACTGACGGTGCTGAATACACTCTTTGGCGAATATTTTCTTTCCCGCTTGAACTCGGTGCTGCGGGAGGAAAAAGGATATACCTATGGCGTGAACTCGTCGTTGTCGTTCAGGCGGCATGGCTCGATGTTCTTGGCGTGGTCCAGCGTGCGCAGCGAGAATCTTGAAGAGTCTTTGCACATAGTGCACAAGGAATGGCGCCGCCTGCGGGACGAGCCCATACCCGAAGCAGAGTTTCTGCTTTGCCGCCGCTACCTTAGCGGAATTCTGGCAACCAGCATCGAGACACCCCAACAGGTAGCGCAATACATTATGAGCGCAGATGAATACGGCATAGACCCGCATGAACACGAGGCAATGGCCCGACGCATTGCGCACATGCCTCTGCACGAACTTCATGAAGCGCAACACAGAGTGATACTGCCGGATTCTCTGGTGGTAGTTGCTGCCGGCAAGGAACAGGAAATTATTGCCCCTCTTGAAGCTTTTGCTGCGGCAACGAATGCAACCCGGGTTGCGCCCGAACCGCCCGAACATTATATCGTGAGATAAAGGCCTAGAGAGGTATTGATATTAGTATTCAATACACCGAGCAGTTGATAATCCGAGCGGTTGTTAACCGAGCGGTAGGAGGATTTTGGTACATGGCGAGCAGTGGCGAGTAGTGTCGGACACTGCCTCTCACCACCTCAACGGTAATAGCTGCATCAGCAGGAATACACTCAAACAACCTCCTAATCGTTGCTTGCAGCACCATTTGAGTGCCGGCTGAAGGCTTGCACATCGAAGCTCCGTATTTTGCGCGGCAATACTCGCACAGTCACCAACGCGAAGCAATCATCAGAACAATCATCGGAACAAACATGGCTCAGGATATAGAAGACATTCAACGTTTACAAAAAGCAGTAGCCGCAGTACGTAGCGAAATAGCGAAGGTAATAGTGGGTCAGCAAGATGTTGTGGACCAACTGCTCATCGCGCTCTTTGCTCGTGGGCATAGCTTGCTGGTGGGAGTTCCCGGTCTTGCAAAAACATTGCTGATTCGCACGCTGAGCGAAGCGTTGGACCTGCGCTTTAGCAGAGTGCAATTCACACCGGACCTTATGCCCAGTGATATCACCGGCACAGAGGTGATCGAAGAAAATGTTACTACCGGAGCCAAAGAGTTTCGCTTTGTGAAGGGTCCGATTTTTGCCAACATTGTGCTGGCAGACGAGATCAATCGTACACCTCCCAAAACACAAGCAGCACTACTGGAAGCCATGCAAGAGCATTCGGTAACAGCGGGCGGAACTACCTATACCATGCCCGAGCCCTTCTTTGTATTGGCAACACAAAACCCCATTGAGCAAGAAGGTACCTATCCCCTGCCTGAAGCTCAGCTGGACCGCTTTATGTTCATGCTCAATCTGGACTACCCATCATTCGAAGAAGAGATGAGCATTGTAACCCGCACCACCGCAGGTGCTCAAGAAGCGCTCACTCGTCAGTTGCATGCAAACGATATCATAGCTTTTCAGGATGTGGTGCGCCGTGTACCTGTGGCAGACAACGTGGTGCGATATGCAGTGCAGCTGGTTCACGCTACGCGCCCTGCCTCGAGCACAAACGATATGGTAAAGAAGTACATCAGCTACGGCGCGGGCCCGCGCGCATCGCAGTATCTGATCCTTGGCGCAAAGACGCGCGCCGCAATAGACGGACGTTTCACGCCCGAGATTCGCGATGTGGAATCGGTAGCCGTATCGGTGCTGCGTCATCGCATAGTAACCAACTTCAACGCCGAAGCCGAGAACGTAACGCCCGGTGATATTGTTCGTTCCTTACTTACAAGTGTGCGCTAATGCGATCGTTTATTCCTTGCCCATCCTACCTCTTTAGTGGAACCATGGCGGAGGCGCTATGCCTGGCGCTGTTTACAGTACTGTGCGCCACAGTACAAGCTCAGGACGTTTTCACGATCAAAAGTCCCTCGGTTAAGATCTACGTAGACAGCATCTACGTGAATGAGTGGTTAATAGATCCGGATAACGACCCCGACATTTTTGAGGCAGAGATCAGAAAACACCGCTCACGTGTGGAGTATCGCGACAGCCTCAATACCATTTCGTTTATGCTGGAAGTAGGTCAGACTATCGATTTTTCCATCATCGACAATAAGGGACGCCGGGCCAATCAACGTATCATCGGTGTTAAACCGAACGTGGTGTTTACAGATACCTACATCGCCCAAAACAAGGGCAAGTGGATAGTAGATATTCCCGAAGTAAGCGAGTTGGTGAATATCATTATGGTGTTGCATAAAGACGCCGAAAAAGACGAGAACATGTTCGACACAAAAACCGAATACTACAAAAGAATATGTTCGTTTTTTGAGCCGTATAAACATCATGCGATGATAGATACTATTCAGCGCTATATCTCCGGTCTTCATTTGATGAAAGACCTCAACGTATGGCTCTTTTCCGATAGCAGCTACCGGTATTATTACGCAATGAAAATGAATGCCTGTGCCTATTCATTCGACGACAAAGGAATGATTCGCAACACGGGCGCTATACAAGAGATGGCAAAAGGATGGTGCCCGGCGGATCCGATGAAAGACCTTGAATTGATACAGGATTTTGCCCAGAGGTCGAACTTCCGCGCGTTCTACAGAGACAACAAGCCATACTACGATAGTCTCTTGGAGATGTATAGCAGACTAAACCCACTCCAAAAAATGCAGAGTTGGTTGGATGCCAAGTTCGGATTCAGCTATGGCTCGTATAAAGTGTACTTCTCGCCTCTGGTGTACGGAGCTCATTCCACACAGAAATTCTCCGATAACGGTTTTGAACAAACCATCATGTTTGTTGCACGTGCCGAAATGAACAGCGCTGAATCCACAACCATGAATGAGTTGTTGGAAAGCAGAGTGGTGTTTACCGAGATTGATCATAATTACGTAAACCCGGTTTCCGACACCTTTCGCAGTGCAATTGACTCTGCATTTTCAAACCGGGATATATGGGCACGCGGGCAGCAAGCATCGTGGTACAGAAACCCGTATATGGTATTTAATGAGTATATGACCTTTGCTGTGTACTCATTGTATATTCTTGATAATTATGGAGAGATCACTTTAGATGAGTTTCTTCCCAAAATGGTTAAACAAATGGAGTCACGAGGATTCATTGCGTTCAAGGATTTTACCAAAACGCTGATCCACCTTTACCAAAAGGATAAGAATCAACCGATGAGTAGGTATTACGCGGAAATGCTTGGCTGGGCGAAGCTTAGAAATACCGTCAAGGAATAGAGCTTGGCAGTAGCAGGTTGCTTCCCACTACACGGTAAGCGTTTATTGAAGACTGTATAACAGAAACTCACTATTCTCAACAAAGAGCCTTGTACATCGTCTCTTTCATTCACGGCGGGATCGTCAAGTTTCTGCTCTCGCTCGTTATCTCCTTCACCATGGCGATATCGGTGGCTGATAGTGGGGCTGCGTTCAGAAGCCGTCCTCCGGTAATACATACCATCGATGGCCCACCGCCGTTGCTGCGTCGGCGTCCGGTGCGCCGGCGGTATCACATGGTCTAATCGCGAATAAGACGTTCGCATTGATACGCGAACACGTCTCCGGATTTCAAACACACACTCCGAAACTGAATAGCTATACTCTGATGAAACGACAGTCGAAAAAAACAGTTGAGACAGCAAACAAGACATACTCCGTATTGCCACTGCGTGATATCGTGATGCTACCGCATTTAGTGGTGCCGCTGATCATAGGCCGCGAGCGATCCGTCCGTGCCGTAGACTTAGCAATGGAGCGCGACAAGCTCATTTTTATCTCTGCGCAAAAGAATGACGAAGTGGACGACCCGGGAATGGACGACTTGTACACCACGGGAACGGTGGCGCGTGTTGTGCAAAGTTTGCGCTTGCCGAACAAGCTTCTCAAGGTAATGGTGGAGGGTCTGTACAGAGCTCGGGTAGTGAACGTTGTAGATAATTCATCGTGCCTGGAAGCCGAGATAGAGATACTCAAGGAAGACGTGGTTCCGGACGATCGCGAGTTTACCACGCTCATGAGCCGCACCCGCGATTTGTTTGCTCGCTATGCGCAGGCCTCGAAGAGCGTTCCAAGCGATGCCCAAACATCCATAGACGAAATGTCTGACGAGTATCAAAAACTCTATACCATGGCAGCCATGGTGGATGCGCAGGTAGAGAAGAAGCAGGCCATACTTAATGCCGATGATATTCGCGCGCAGGTGTTGGAACTGGGCCAACTCATAGCCGGTGAAATCGAACTATTGAAGCTGGAAGAAGAGATCGATGTAAAAGTGAGTGACTCCATTCAGAAACATCAGCGCAAGTATTTTATTCAGGAACAGATTCGCGCGTTGCAAAAGGAGCTGGGCGAAGACGAAGAGTATATGTCGTCGCCGGAGTTGATGAAAATCCAAGAGGCCATCGAGAAAGCGGGCATGCCCGAGGCGGTGCTTGCCAAAGCCATGGAGGAGTTCGATCATTTGAAAAAAACATCGCCTATGTCTCCGGAATATGGCGTAACCCGATCGTACTTGGAATGGCTCACCGTACTTCCGTGGACGCATCGCACTCGCGACAATCTGGACATCGAGAATGTACGCGCGGTGCTCGATACCGACCACTACGATATGGAGAAACCCAAAGAACGTATTCTGGAATACATCTCTGTGTTGAACCTGACGAACTCGGTACGCGGACAGATTCTATGCCTTACCGGCCCTCCGGGCGTGGGTAAAACATCGCTTGCCGCGTCTATTGCGCGAGCACTGGGCCGCTCGTTTGTGCGCATCTCGCTGGGTGGCGTTCGTGATGAAGCCGAGATTCGCGGCCATCGCAGAACTTACATAGGATCTCTTCCCGGAAAGATTATTCAAAGCTTGAAGCGTGCCGGCAGTGTGAACCCGGTGATTCTTCTGGACGAGATAGACAAGATGAGCCACGACTTCCGCGGTGATCCTTCGTCCGCATTACTAGAGGTATTGGACCCCGAACAAAACAAGGCCTTCAACGACCACTTCATTGAAGTGGATGTGGATCTTTCGCAGGTGTTGTTTATCGCAACCGCGAATGTGAAATACGACATCCCCTTGCCGCTGCTGGATCGCATGGAGGTGATTGATTTGCAGTCGTACCTGGACATCGAGAAAATGGAAATCGCCAAGCGCCATATTCTTCCGAAGCAACGGGAGCAGTTGGGCATGAGCGATGTACACATTTCCTTTACCGATGATGCTCTGCTGAAAATTATTCACGAGTATACCCGCGAAGCCGGTGTGCGCCAGCTGGAGCGCGAGCTTGCCGGCATCCTCCGAAAATTCGCGAAGGAAATTGTGCACGATGTGGGCCGCAAGATCTCGGGCCGCAGCGAGGATGAATCCAAGCTTCCGGCGTCCCTTCGAGAGACAACCGAGTTCAAACGCTTTATTGCCAAGAAGCATTTCACCGTGGATGCCCGCATGGTGGAAAAGCTGCTCAAGGCGCCAAAGTTCAAAACAAAAAAAGGCGCAGACACGGATGTTGTAGGAGTGGCTACCGGACTTGCCTGGACAAGTGTGGGCGGCGACACCCTTCCGGTGGAAGTAACAATTATGCCGGGCACCGAGAAGCTGACGCTCACCGGTAAGCTTGGCGATGTGATGAAAGAATCTGCCCAAGCGGCACTCTCGTATGTACGCGCCAACGCTGCACACTTCGGCCTTGCCGACGACTTTGCTAAAAACAAGGAGATACACATTCACGTGCCGGAGGGAGCTATTCCCAAGGATGGTCCCAGCGCAGGTATCACCATGTGCATAGCACTGATATCTGCGGCTCGCGGTGTGGCTGTGCGCGGAGATGTAGCCATGACCGGAGAGATTACCCTGCGCGGTAACGTTCTGGCTATTGGCGGTCTGAATGAGAAACTCCTTGCAGCAAAACGTCATGGCGCCACCATGGTGCTCGTGCCGGACGAGAACCGCAAAGACGTCGACGACGTGAACCCGGGCGTGAAGGAAGGCCTGCGTATTGTGTTTGTGAAGAACATAGATGAAGCTCTTCCACATGCCTTTCGCAGCACCACTGCTTTTTCGGGCAAGAGATAAATCATCGCCCATTCGCAGTACTGCCAGCAGCTCGTTCGTTCCGTATTTTGCCCCATGAATAATCTCGTTACACTCTTTGCCGGGCTTCCTATGCGTGGTCTTCATGGTGATGAATGCGCTTCGCAGCGTGGTGGTGATCAGCTGCGGGGTAATCGTAATCGTCCTACACAACGATCGGTACAGCGCCACGTTATGCGCCTTGCACTCCTGCCCTTAATCATCCTTGTGGCAGCATGTTCCGACACCGAGAGTATTGATCGCTTTGCGGATACCTATGCGGAGATACTTGTGGTGCGCTCGCTCCCGCTTGATTCGCTTGCAGCGCGGCACAAGGTGGACAGCGTGCTGAATGTGCACGGGTACAGCAGAGAGAGTTTTCGCAAGAACTTCGAGAACTTGATGCACGATCCTAAATCCTATAAATCGGTACTGGACTCAGCGCGAGTACGCGCTCGGCGCTTAATGCCGGAGAAGTAGGATCCGTGGGCTTTTTCGCCCGGTGTTCCTCGCGTGCGGCGTGATAAATCCTTAACCACGTTTGAACCAAGCCATGGCATATCTTCAAAAAATTCTGTCGGGTATTTGTGGTGCGCATGTAGTTGCGGCTATGCTTCTGGTAATGACGTCGAGTAGCCTGCATGCGGCGTTCGAAGGGCGCATGCGCGTAACCATTCGCGACACGGTTCGCGCAAAAAATATCCCCGCAACGATCATCTACGCCAGCGACCTTGAAAGTGGTGACAACAAGCCGTTGGTGGGAACATCAACGAATACCATTCCTGTATTCTCCGTAGTGGTGATGGGTCATGGATTTCAGTTGCCGGTTACGGTTTATAGGTCGTGGGCATCGAATATCTGCCGTACGTCGCCAAGCACTATTGTGATTCTTCCCGAAACCGGTGGCGAGCTGTTTCCCAATCATGCAGACTTCGCTCTGGATATGGTGGAATGTCTGAACTATATGCAGCGCGAAGGCAGCAGAGCCGGCTCTATTTGGAACGGACATATTCGTAACGACAATATCATTGCCGGCCACTCTATGGGCGGAGGATGTGCTATGCTGGCAGCCAAAGAAGTGGCTCAAGCTCGTGTGATAAACCTTCGTGGCGTCATTGCCATGGCACCTGCCGAAACAAATCCTAGCTCCACTGCGGCCGCCGCCTCAGTTACCGCTCCCACGCTGATCCTGGCAGGTTCTCAAGATTGCGTAACTCCCTTGCAATCCACGGTGCAGCCCATATACAACGCCGTGGCGTCGGCGTGTAAGGTGCTTGCAGTGCTACCCGGAGCAAGCCACTGTCAATTTGCGGATACATCGTTTGTGTGCTCACTTGGAGAGTTTAATTGCCGGGCCACCGTCAGCCGCGCTGCACAGCAATCCCTGACTCACAGATATGTGTCGTTGTTTGTGCTCCGCAAAGACAGCGTAGCAAGAGCAATAGACAATACACAAATTCAAACCACCATGAGTTTCTTTAGCGGCAGCGAGTTACCGTCCGATACAACGCGCGCCTGCCAAGGAGACACCATTACACTTCGATGCACCGTTCCAAACTCGCATTTACTCTGGCTACCGGATAGTTTGCGCGGCCAAGAGATTCGTATGCCCGTGCGCCGAGGCACCACCACCGTCACACTTGTCTCTACTCAATGCTTCGGGCAAACCCGACTCACTCACGTGGTGCAATCCATAGCCCCACCGGCCATCACCATGCAGGGCTCAACAAGTCTGTGCCGTGGAGACTCGGTGATTCTGCGTGCCAAGAGTTCTGAGGGATCCACGCTGCGGTGGTCCACCGGCGAAACATCAGACAGCATTGTTGTTCGCACGCCCGGAGTGTATTCGGCAAGTGTAAGCTCTTCATGTGGCACAGCCACAGACTCACTTCGCGTGCAGTATTCCTCGATCACACCTATACCCCTGCAGCACAGTGGTGACACATTGTTTTGCGATGGTATAGGACTTGTCAGTGTAAGCTGCGCGTTCGACACCACGCGTTTTGGAAGTATCAAGTGGAATACCGGCGAGAGCGCATCAACACTGCTGTTGAAGCGTTCGGGAACATATACATTGTTCGGAGAATTACAGCCCCGCGCGGGCCTGGGGTGTGTGGGGTATACCGATACTCTGCGCATCACTATTCGCGATGTGCTACCGCCGGAGCCAACAATCACACGCCGCGCAGACACGCTATGGAGTTCCATTGCAGACAGCTACACGTGGTTAAAGAATGGAGTTATTCTTCCCGGGCGCACAGATCGGTGGTGTGCGGTTACCGAGACCGGTGATTATCGCGTTCGCACTCGCTCTGCACTATATCACGACTGCCCTGCGTTAAGCGCAGCCTTTAGCGTTACGGAGATTGTAAGCGTGGAGCACAGTGAATGGCCGGCAGAGCCGGTATCGAACGTCGTGTATAATCGCCGCAATCAAGAATTGCTGATACGCGATA
>JBKCNS010000027.1:0-6726 GCA_046297095.1 Kapaibacterium sp. (SeqCode)
TGCAGATTATTTCCACTTTCATGCTGTTCACCAGGTTCTTTGCCAGTGAATAGGATGTGGACGTCACAAAGTACAGCCAATACGACGACAATCGGGGTGTCATCACGGGCACGATAAAGATTCGTCGCTTCAGCCCGCGAACATGAGCAAAGCGAAGCAGCATTTGCTTGTAGGTAAGAATATCCGGGCCGCCGATGTCGTAACTGTTGTTAAACGTCTCCTGCCTGCCAATCACTCCGGTGAGGAACTGTATCACGTTGCGAATGGCAATGGGTTGACTTTTTGTTTGCAACCAATAGGGAGTGATCATCATGGGCAGTTTCTCTACCAGGTCCCGTATAATCTCGAACGAGGCGCTTCCCGAGCCAATGATGATGCCGGCTCGAAGAATAGTGAGCCCATACTGCCGGCTTGTAAGCAGGGACTCTACATTCTTTCGGGATGAGAGGTGCTTTGATAGATGATCGGCATTGCTTATGCCGCTAAGATAGATCACCTGCTTGGCAGAAGTGGCTTCCAGGCGCTCCCGAAAATTCGCGGCGCAGATTGCTTCCAATTCTCCAAAGTCACCGTTTTGCGTGGACATGGAGTGAATCATGTAGTAGGCCACGTCGATGTCGTTTGGAATGCTCTGCAAGCTGTCGTTGTTCAGGAAATTCGCTTCAATCACCGAGACCTTGGAACCCGCATATCTGCTTATGTCCAGGCGACTTTTCTCTCGCACACAGCATACCACCTCGTGTCCGTTGTTTAGCAATACAGGTAACAGTCGTTGGGCTATGTAGCCGGTGGCGCCGGTCAGTAATATTTTCATACAGCTAAAGAGAAAGGGTTATGGGTTGTTGGAGTGGGTTGGTGGATAGGGGAAGTGTGTGTGCGCGTGGTTGTTAGAGAAGTAAACTCGCTTCAACAATGGTTAAAGAATCACATACAACGATACACATTATGGGGTAGTTGTGGTGCTGTGGGGTTGTGGGGGGGGCGGCAGTGCGGCTTTATCTTTTGCGCTACAGGGCGCCATTCTGTGCGATGAGATAACAAGCATACCGAGTAAGCATGATATCTTCAACTTCGCGCTGTCCACCTTTTCCTATGGGGATCATTTTGTTGACGTCAACGAAATGATCCGAAACCGCTTCCCCTGTGGTTTTGCAGCTCTCTTTGGCTTTGTCTACAGCGTTGAGAAAGTTTCGCCAATCAGTGTATCCAAGAAGCTCTTGAAGGTCCCTTGCAAGCCAATAATCTACACCATCCTGCTCGTAAGCAGACTGCTCGAAAGATGTGTTCAGTTTTGTGATCGTGGACTTATCCATGATTTCTTTCAGTTACCAGGGTAAAGAAATACGCGCGGGCTATTTTCTTTACGGTGGATCGCCGTGATTATTGTAGACCCACGTACGTGACAATCAATATTCTCGCCGATGGTAAATGATGTAATAGTTTCAAGATAGTTGTGCAATCCGGAGCGCCCATCCAACTATTACTGATTTTAATTATACTCATCCTACGTGCATCTGTACTGCTTCGTACCTATGCCATCTGGACTATTGCTTATTCCCTTCTCTCATCCGCCACAGGGCGCCGTTCTTGGTTGTTAGCTTTTCCAGATGTCCTTGGGCTACTAGTGCATCCAGCGCGGCTTCGCTATGGGCACGGGGTGTGGACGATAATTCACTGTATTCACGTGCGGTGAGAGTAGGATATGCGTTGAACAGCGCTTCCCAACTTTTATCATAGTCGTGTTTGTTTGCGGTGGAATGCAGGGCAAGAATTTTCTCAACGTAGCGGTTGTATGGGCTAGCACCATAGACTAATTCCTGTTGACCTTTTTCACTTATGAAGAAGATGGTAGGGAAGCCGCGTACGCCGTACTCTTTGGCAAGGCGGAGGTCGTCGTTGAAGTGTTGTTTAGCCGTACCCTCGTAATCGGTTTTGAGCTGTGTGGTATTGAGTCCTGCCGCGGCGGCAGCGGCTTCGATATATTCCCACTTGGTGATGTTTCGTTTTTTGAGAAACACCATCTCGCGCAGTTCACGAAGAAACTTCAGCGCTTTGGTGTTGTCCTGCATCTGCGCTGCTTTGAAGGCAATGGACGGAGGATATGAAGAGTGCAATGGGTCTTCCAGCCAAACATCGCCGTCTATAGGCATGTCGTAGTGACCGCTCACCTCGTCCCAATGCACTGCTACGTCCGAGGGTTTGCTGATGCCGCCGCTGTTATAGCTCCAGTCCGGGAGCAGACCTCCCATTCTGTACTCTATATCAATTGCTTCTCCATACTCTAGCTTCAATTTTCGAAGCTGTGGTTCGATGCCCCAACATGAACTGCAGATTGGATCCGTGAAGTACACCAGCTTTACCGGCTTCTTCAAGGTCTTGGGCGAAGCGCTCTTCACCTCGTTACTTGTGGGAAGTCCGCACACTCCTTGTGCGGTATCACATATCAAAGGATTTGTTGTTGTTTCCATAGTCGTTGTGGTTTGCGCCCAACATTGTGCGGTAGTTGTGTACCATATCCCGTGTGCGAGCAGAAGAATGAAACAATAGATACCATTTGTGGCCGGGAAAATCTTCATTTGCTTGGTAACGATTGGGACCATGTGGTATTGCCGGCGGGTGGGGTGCGGTGAAGGGTGTAGGTATATCCAAGTATCAACGTGGAATGTAAAGCGACGTATTTTATTGTGCGTATTCACACTGCGGAATTCTCGGTATCAATGTGCTTGGTACAATGCGATTCTGTTTCCTTCGGTATCCTCAAACTCTGCCACAAGACCAATCCCATTGTCCGTTTCCGGATATAAAAGTTTCCCTCCGTTGTCCACAGCCAGCCGAAGTGTTTGTCTTATATTATCTGTAGCGAAATAAATAACAACGCCGGCCGATGTGGGAATATATATTGCTCCTTTTGCTAAAGCTCCGGTAATACCTGCGTATTTAGCGTCAAAAGGAAATATTGCCATTTCATTGTTATCTATAATTGCTTTTTGAAACTCGCAATGAAATACCCGCGTATAAAACTCCACAGCTCTGTCCATGTCCAAAACCGGGATTTCGAAATACACAACAGGGTTTGATGATGAGATCATGGTAAAAATGATTGGTCAGGTAGTTGCGCATTGAGGTTGTGCCAATCTAATCACTCGCTTTCGTATTGAATCAAATATCCTTATCGTCTACGCGACCATTGCGCCGCCCGATGAAGCGGAAGTATCAACGCGAGGGCTATCTGCGCACATTTGTGTTACAACACCAGGAAGTCGTGTATGTGCAAACCTCTTGGCTCGAAGTATCCCTCCTTGCGTATTTTCCCTCCATCACCACCGTTTCTCCATGCAATCTTCTGTGCACATATCATCACAACCTAAGCGGCGAAGCGCTGTTGGCGTTCGTGGTTTGATGCTTTTTCTCCTCCCTCTCTGCCTTGCCCTCACGGGTTGCCCGCACGCTCTTATAGAGCGCGTGGAAAAACTTCTGCCGCCACCGGGATACAAGCCGCGGTTTAATACCTCGAGCGTGTCATTGGATTCACTTGCGTGGCGCTACGAACAGGCCCTGCAAAGCGGGAAGGTAGATTCCTCACTGTGGTTCGACGATTCCATGCCGCCTCCGGCAGGGGACTCGCGGGTATTGAATAGTGTGGATAGTGTAGATGCGACAGATGTTGATGCGGCAAAGGATGCTGCAAGAGCAGTGGGTCTTGCGAGAGATTCCGCAACTACCGGTAGCAGTGCGGAACAGAATAACGTTGTATCAAATGAGGCTCAGAGAGGTGATGCCGGCAAACAAGCAGACATGCGCTCTGCAGCAAAGCGGTCTGCAGTAGAGGGCGGAATGGCAATGCCACCGGCTGCGGCGATGCGCCGCTTCAACGAGATACTGGCTACGCTTCCTAAAGACAAGCAGGATAGCGCCAGAGCGCTGGTGATGTTTGCTATGATGAATGGCAAGAGTGTTCGTTACGATTCCACTCGCGCCAACGTTTCAAGCACCGACTCTGTGCGCATCAATGCTATGCGCGATCGCGCGGAGCGCTTGCTGGAAGGTTTGCCCGATTCCACCCGCAGCGCGCTTTCGGCCATGCTCTCGCAAATGCGCAGCGACGCGGATGGGAAGACAGCCGGCGGTGTTTCAGTTGGTTCAGCAATAGGTACCGGTTCAGCCGCAGTTGCCGGTTCAGCCGCAGTTGCCGGTTCGGCGGTAGATGCCACCTCTCGACGAGCTGCGCCGCGCGAAGCGCCGGCGCGTGTACACATACGTTCCCTGATCGACAAAAACTATCCGCGCGATATAGAACTTCAGATTACCCTTGTAGACTCCACGGGCAGAGCCATTCTGGGCTGCGCGCCACCCTTCCTGCCTAAGGGCGCAAGCGACAAGCGCTATTGGTTTGCTCTGCGCGACTCGTGCAACGGCACTGCCACCGCTATCGATGCCTTTAGCGTGGAGGAAGTTCGGGAGTCGGCCACCGATCCCTACGCCCTTGCCTTCGTGATCGATCACTCGGGCTCCATGGGCAAAGTGCGTATTCGTAAGCTGCGCGAGGCAGTGAGGTCCACACTGAATATCATCGGCACGAACGACATGATCACCGTGATGCCCTTTGCCGGCTCCAGCGGTGTGGACATCGCGCTGACGTCCGACACCTCTGTGATGCGCAGTGGGATGGATATTGAAAACCATGCCTCTATTAAACCGGGCACTGCTATCTACGACGCCACTCTGCATGCAGTGCGAGAGCTTGGGGCTGCGCCCAAAGACAAAAAGAAAGCTATACTGATGTTCACCGATGGCGAGGACGGCAGTTCTAAAGCCAAGCTCAACGATGCTATTCGCAGCGCCCGAGACAGCGGTGTGGCCGTGTACACTATTGCTTACGGCCTTACCAACGAAGAACCGCTCTACGCGCTGGCCACAAAAACCGGCGGACAGTTCTATCGCATTTATTCTACGCGCGAGTTCCCGATGGTGTTTCAAGACATCTATCGCTCGCTCAAGAACTACTACCGTATTCGTTATGCGCCGCCGCCGTGTGCAGGCATTCATAGCGTTCGCGCCGAGCTACGCCTTCCGGAGATAGGTATTAAGCGGCTTAGCGTGCAGGGCAGTTATGATAAATCTCTGTTTACCGAGCTGGACACCGTGGGCTCCGTTACCTTCCTGAACATCGAGTTCGCTACCGGCAGTGCGGATATTCAGCCGGCCTCCGCCCGCGACCTGGACGAAATGGCGGTGTCTCTGCTGGCACACCCGAACACCGTAATGGAAATTCGCGGGCATACCGACGACAAAGGCAGCGCCCAAACGAATGAGAAACTCTCGCTGCTGCGCGCCGATGCGGTGGCACGTGCCCTGCAGCAACGCGGCGTGCCGTCCTCGCGCCTTCGCACCCGCGGCTTTGGTTCTTCGCAGCCATTAGTGCCCAATACTTCCGAAGAAAATCGCGCAAAAAACCGCCGCACGGAGTTTGTGATTGTATCGCAGTAGCCGATAACTCCCTTCATCGTGGTAGCGCATTGTTTTGCCACACTGCATGGTAGAAAAACATCCCGCGGACTTTGCCGTCGTTGTGTGTGAAACAGGCCATGTGCTAATTTGCTAAGCAGCATATTTTATTAGACGTTATTATCCGATTATGAACAGAATTTCTGTGAGACGGAGTCTCATGTTTCCGCTGGTTGTTCTTAGTGTTCTTGCTCTCTTGCCAACATCAAAAGCCGGCGCGCAAGCGTCCAATCCCGACGAGCAGCGTTGGGTGCAGATGATGTGCGAGCCCAACGCAAATTTCTTTACTATTCAGCGCGAGTTCAACGAGTATTGGTCGCGCCACGAACGAGCAAAGGGCGATGGCTGGAAAGCCTTCAAGCGCTGGGAGTATTTCTGGGAGCGCCGTGTATTGCCCGATGGTTCGTTTCCATCGAGCAAAGAGATTGTGGACGCTGTGCAGAAGAAGCTGGCTGAGCGAGCAGCAAAGCGCCAATCGAGTAAATCTAATCGCAAGCAAAACGCTACGGCGAATTTCACGCTCATGGGTCCCATGAACAACATCCCCACGAACGGCGGTTGCGGACGCTTGAATAACATTGCTTTTCATCCCACGAACTCCAACATCATGTTTGTGGGTGCACCGGCGGGCGGACTTTGGAAGACCACCACGAACGGCGCATCGTGGACAACCAATACCGACCAGTTTCCCACTCTTGGAGTGAGTGCTATTGCTATCGACCCTTCGAATCCCAACGTGATGTACATTGGCACAGGCGATCGCGACCATGTGGATTCGTACGGCACGGGTATTTACAAGTCCACCGATGGCGGCTCCACATGGAACACCACGGGCTTCACCTACACAGTGCAAAACCAAGTGCGCGTGTGCCGCTTGATTATCCATCCCACGCAGACCAACATCATTATCGCGGCTGCAAGCAACGGAATTTGGAAATCCACGAACGGTGGTACATCGTGGTCGCAACGCACCACCTCGTTCACGCACGACATGGTTTCCATGCCCGGCAATCCGAACTATATGTATGCATCTGCATCGGGTAATGTGGTGCGCTCCACGAACAACGGCGACACATGGACAGCCATGACTATGGGTTATACAACCTCTGCGGTGAATCGTGTTTCGCTTGCTGTAACACCGCACAATCCCCGCATCGTGTACGCGCTGTGTTCTAATGCATCGGGAAGTGTGTTCTATGGTCTGTACCGCTCTCTGGATAC